>DKUB01000075.1:0-109351 GCA_002490465.1 Lachnoclostridium sp. UBA7215 | reverse complement strand
GATACATTTATTTTAAAAATTATCCAATGGGAAGTTTTGATACTGTTAATGATGCGGATGATATGAATATTGTTGTAAAAAGAATTGAGCTAATCCCGTATGATGAATCACAAGATAATTATGTTCTTGATTTCTCCCAATTGGAGATTACAGATGATTATCCATTTCAAAACGAAGCACATCATGAACTACGTTCTGATGGCTCTCTGCTTATAACATATGACGAAAGTGCAGTATACAAATATGTCAGAATCAGCCTTACATCAAATGGGGAACCGTTGGATTGCACAAAATACAAATACATAAAAATAATATCCGATTTTCAGCAACCTTATCTTATCGGGTTTTCTGATATTGAATCCGCTCAACAAATTGATAGTGGTATTGATTATTTTACATCGGAATTTGGCGACATATATAGCTATGCACAAGATAATCAATATGAAGCAGCAACCTATATTTATGCCTTACGATACAATGAATTACTTCCATTATATGCAAAAAAAATACAATTACTCGAAGATAAATTGACAGATTTGTCTTTGAAATTAGAGGAGATGAAAGAGATATGAAAAAATTTACAATTGAACTTACCCAGGAACTTGTAGATTATGCACAGAGATTAGGATATGAAATAGATACCAGAGTATACCTGATTGACCGTATATTTGATATGCATAAAAATGATACGGATACAAGGCTTTTCGACTCTGTTCCTTTTAAGAAATATCAAAAAGAGCTCTCAGAAATAAAGGCAGAATATGATTTAGCGGTACGTGAAATTGGTGAAAAAATCAAGGATATCGTATATAAGAAAATTGGTAAAGATGATATCAATTTTGACTGGGAAATTGCTGATTTCAATGAACTGCAAGCAACTATCACCGTGATGGAGGACTGAATTGAAAAAATTTGAGCAATGGCAGGATATGATTGCAAGACTATATCCTGAATTACGCAATAATAATGAAAAAGATAATATGTTATCAAGGACAGTCACATTTCAGGTGACGGACAAATGCTCGCTTGCCTGTACATACTGCTACCAGATAAATAAAGGTACAAGGCGGATGCGCTTTGAAACGGCTAAAAAGCTGATTGATATGTTGCTTTCTGGTGATGAAAAACTTGGGGGATATGTGGATGTTTCCACGTCCCCCGGCATTATCATTGAATTTATCGGCGGGGAACCTTTTCTTGAAGTAAAGCTGATTGAGCAGATTTGTGACTATTTTACAGAACGAGCGATTGAACTCTGTCACCCGTGGGCCACGATGCATATGTTTTCCATCTGCAGCAATGGAGTGGCTTATTTTGATGATGATGTACAGCATTTCCTGAATAAATACGGCAGCCGTCTTTCCTTTTCCGTAACAATTGACGGAAATAAAGAACTTCATGATTCCTGCCGTGTATTCCCGGATGGAAAAACAGGCAGTTATGACTTAGCTGTAGCAGCGGCCAAAGACTGGATAAATCGTGGTGGCTATATGGGCAGTAAAATCACAATAGCTCCTGATAATCTCCCATACCTATATGATGCTATCATTCATATGGTTGAACTTGGATACAACGAAATAAACGCTAATGTCGTATACGAAAAGGGATGGAAAATAGAACACGCAAAAGAATTCTATAGACAATTAAAAAAAATAGCAGATTACTGGATTAAAAATGATTTAGTGGAAACGCATTACCTTGCCTTGTTCAACAAGAATTTTTTTAAACCCAAGAAGGATGATGATTTGCAAAATTGGTGCGGTGGAACAGGCGTCATGCTCAGTATGGACCCGGATGGATACCTGTATCCCTGTATTCGCTATATGGAATCATCTCTTGGAACAGACAGGAAACCGCTTCGGATTGGCCATGTGGATGAAGGGGTTGGACAGACAGAATGCACCCATAACTGCATAGAATGCCTGAACAAAATCGACAGGCGGACGCAGTCTACGGATGAATGCTTTTATTGTCCAATTGCGGAAGGATGCAGTTGGTGCAGCGCTTACAATTACCAGGAGAATGGAACGCCGGACAGCCGTTGTACCTATATCTGCGACATGCATAAGGCAAGGGCGCTTGCCAATGTGTATTTGTGGAATACCTGGTTCAGAAAAACCGGGTCAGATGAACGGTTTGAGATACACTGTCCAAAGGATTGGGCGTTAAACATCATTGATGAAAATGAGTATAAAATATTAGTAGGATTATCAAATAACTAAATAATTTCAGGGGCTATATTAGCCCCTATTTTTTACGGTTTAATGCTGATGAATCTGAAAAACTGTATGAAAGAAAGTATCTGAATACATATTCTCCAAATACTTTCAAATAAATCACTGTTTTTGTTTTTTACATGAAACTAATTATCAGTTCCTTTGCTTCGTTCCATAAATCCTCTGGACATTCTTCTTTAAACTGAGCATTCCTCGCACCAACATCTAACATCTTTGCCTGTTCACACAATATCACGCCTGTTGTTTGTGTCCGCTCATCCAATTCTAAGTGAAACGGATGCTTTTTATTGGTGTTAGTTATCGGACAAACAAATGCTAACGAGCTATGATGATTCAGAATATCATTACTCAATACAAGTGCTGGTCTTCTTCCGCTCTGTTCATGACCCCTTTGAGGGTTAAAATCCATAACGATTATGTCACCTTGCTTATAAGTTACCAAATCTCATTCCCTACTGGATCACCTGCATCAACCTCTTGTGTACTTTCGATATAAATTTCGTCAATCGGTTTATTGTAAAATGATTCCAACCTTTCTTGTAAATTAAGATATTTAGTCTTATTGATTTTTTCAATGGTCATTTTCCCATCGTAAATTTTTATTCCTACCGTGTCATTCTCTTGTAAATCCATCTGTGCCAATATTTCTTTGGATAATCTAATACCCTGACTGTTTCCCCACCTTCTTATATTTGTTTTTATTACGTATTTTCCATCCTTTTGTACTGTTGTTTGTCCCATTGACTTCTCCCTTCAAGTATATACAATGGATATACCTTTATTTTAGTATATACAAAGTATATCCTCCTGTCAATATAAATATCCACCTTCTTTCCAAAAACTTCTAAGAAGTTTGCAACTGCCTTAGAACTTAATATTTCCCATCCTCTTCATCTCCTCATACAGTCTGTGAACCGGCAGCCCTTCTACATTATAATAATCCCCCTCTATCCCTTTGATATGACGGCCAAAAACTCCTTGTATCCCATATGCTCCCGCTTTATCCATAGGATCGCCGGTAGCCACATAACGCTCGATTTCCTGCATGGATACAGGGGCAATATACACTCTTGTCCCCTCGGAGAAGGTGCTCACATTTTGTTTGGAACTGCCCGCCTCTTTTTTTATTATTGTCACTCCGGTATAAACCATATGGGAACGCCCCTGTAAAGAGAGAAGCATATCCTTTGCCTCTTCGACAGAAGCCGGCTTTCCAAGAATTTTATCATCCAGTGCCACAACCGTATCCGCGCCAATCACAATTCCTTCTGATATGCCATCTGCTACAGCCTCTGCTTTCTGCCTCGATAACTCTTCCGTTACTGCTGCCGGCTCTGTACTCTCTGCCCTTTCTTCCACATCCGCTGCAATCACTTCAAATGGTGTTTCCAACATCTGCAGCAGCTTTTCCCGTCTTGGGGAACCGGACGCAAGTATCCATCTTTCATTTTTCGTGTTCATCACCAACTCCGTTTAGGCAAAATATTTTACGCCGCTTGCAAATATTTTCTGATTCTGTTCACCGTAAATATTTTGGGCAACACCCCGTCCACGCCGCTCAGAATGCGCCATTTTGCCAAGTACACGGCCGTCAGGGCTTGTAATTCCCTCAATTGCCATGTAGGAGCTGTTAGGATTATAATCCTCATCCATGGTCGGATTGCCGTCAACGTCAACATATTGCGTTGCAACCTGACCATTATCAAATAGTTTTTTCAGCCATTTCTCACTGGCAACGAAGCGTCCCTCACCGTGGGATGCCGGAACCGCATAAACCCCGCCTAGTTCTGCCTCCTGCAGCCATGGGGATTTATTGGTAACTACTTTAGTATAAACCGATTTTGATATGTGGCGTCCAATGCGGTTTGTCGTGAGTGTCGGTGAGTCCGAAGTCTGGGTTGTTATTTCCCCATAGGGAACAAGTCCCAACTTAACCAGTGCCTGGAAACCATTGCAAATACCAAGTATCAATCCATCCCGCTCATTCAGGAGCTGATGCACCTCCTCTTTAATTCTCTCGTTCCTGAACACGGACGTAATAAACTTAGCAGAACCGTCCGGCTCGTCACCGGCGCTGAATCCACCGGAAAACATGAGAATCTGGGAGTCATGGATGGCTTTGGCAAAAGCGTTGACACTGTCTGTTATATTCTGCTCCGTCATGTTTTTAAATACAAGGCTCTCCGTCTCTGCACCCGCTTCACGAAAAGCAATGGTTGTATCATACTCACAGTTTGTTCCCGGAAATACCGGAATGAATACTTTCGGCTTTGCCACTTTATGACGGCATACATATATACTGTCCGCTTTATAAACCGGACTGTCAATGCACTCTTTTCCTTCGCCGGAGCGTGTCGGGAATACTTTTTCGAGCGTACCTGTCCATGCCTCCAGCGCTTCATCCAGGGAAATCTTCTCCTCATCACAGACAAAGTTCTGCTCCTCAAGCACTTTTCCGAATTTTTCATATTCGATTCCCGCCGCATCTAACTTCGCAAGATCTTCCTCGTGAATCTCAACAACGATTTCTCCGTAAGCCGGGCAGAAAAAGTATTCCTTGGGACGGTGTTTGCAGAATTTAGCACCGAGTTTATTTCCAAATGCCATTTTTGCCACAGCATCCGCAATACCATTTCCATCTAAAGCCTGTGCCGAGAGGATGACGCCATCTCTCATCAGCTGCAAAAGTTTCTCATACTGACCCATAATAAACCCATAATCCGGCAGATCATAACCATCCTTATGGATTGTCACTTTTACAAGACGGCTGCCCGCCTCTTTTAATTCGTTCGTTATCACATCGGAAAGATTTCCCACTGTCACCGCAAAGGAACAAAGGGTAGGCGGTACATCAATATCATTAAAGGTCCCCGACATACTGTCCTTGCCGCCGATCGAAGGAAGGCCGAGCTTAATCTGTGCATCATAGGCTCCGAGAAGCGCTGCCATAGGCTCTCCCCAGCGTCTTTTATCCTCTGTCATCCGTTTAAAGTACTCCTGGAACGTAAAACGGATTTTCTTATAGTCCCCTCCGGCCGCTACGATTTTTGCAACGGAGGTAAGCACGGCATAGGCTGCTCCGTGATAAGGGCTCCAGCTCATCAGATATGGGTCCATACCATAACTCATCATTGTTACGGTATCGCATACGCCGTCTAACACAGGAAGTTTTGCAATCATTGTCTGTGTCGGAGTGAGCTGGTATTTCCCACCATATGGCATATTTACTGTACAGGCGCCAATGGAACTGTCAAACATCTCAACAAGTCCTTTTTTGGAGCATGCATTCAGGCTTGCCAGTTTTTTCAGAAAAGCATCCCGGAAATTCGGAACTTTTTCTGTCTTTGTGAGATAATTATCCGCTTTTGACGGACTCTCCACCTCAACATCTGTTTCCTGATGGGCACCGTTTGTATCCAGAAAGGCACGGGAAATATTTACAATTTCCCTTCCTCTCCATTTTAATATTAAGCGTGGATTTTCCGTCACTTCAGCCACGCACACTGCTTCCAGATTTTCTTCCTCCGCATAGGCAAGCATGCGGTCCACATCTTTTTTATCAACGACAACTGCCATTCTTTCCTGGGATTCTGAAATGGCAAGCTCTGTACCGTCAAGTCCAGCATATTTCTTTGGCACCTTGTCCAAATCAACCGTAAGGCCGTCTGCGAGTTCACCAATGGCAACAGAAACTCCGCCTGCACCAAAGTCATTACATTTCTTTATACATCTGCTCACCTCTTCCCTCCGGAACAAACGCTGGATTTTTCTCTCTGTCGGAGGATTTCCTTTTTGTACCTCCGCTCCGCAGGTATCAATGGATGCGGTATTGTGCGCCTTGGAAGAACCGGTTGCACCACCGCAGCCATCCCTTCCGGTACGCCCGCCTAACAGGATGATAATATCTCCCGGGTCAGAGTTTTCACGGATTACATTTTTTCTCGGGGCCGCCCCCATAACAGCGCCGATTTCCAATCTCTTTGCCACATAGCCGGGATGATACACCTCATCGACAAGCCCTGTAGCAAGACCTATCTGATTTCCATAGGAACTGTATCCCTTTGCTGCCCCCGTTACTATCTTTCTCTGCGCAAGCTTTCCTTCCAATGTTTCCTGCAAAGACTTTGTCGGGTCTGCTGCACCAGTGACACGCATGGCCTGGTACACATATCCGCGCCCGGACAGCGGATCACGGATGGCACCGCCAAGACAGGTTGCCGCACCACCAAAGGGCTCGATCTCTGTCGGATGGTTATGCGTCTCATTTTTGAAAAATACTAGCCATTCCTCTTTCTCTGGCCCATTTCCCCTATCAATCTCTACCGGAACAACAATGGAGCAGGCATTTATCTCATCGGATTCCTCCATGTCTTCCAGCTTTCCCTCTGCACGGAGTTTTTTCATTCCCAATAGGGCAATGTCCATTAGGGAAACAAATTTGTCATCACGTCCCTGATACATCTTATCGTGGGCTGCTTTATATTCCAGAAAAGTATTCTGTATCGGCTCTTTGTAATCGCCGTCCATAAAGGTAATATTTTTTAATTCTGTTAAAAATGTCGTGTGGCGGCAATGGTCCGACCAATAAGTATCAAGCACCCTAATTTCTGTCATAGATGGGTCTCTCTTTTCCTCTTCACGAAAATATTTCTGAATATGAAGAAAGTCTTTCATTGTCATTGCCAGATTCAGAGAGTCGTAAAGCGGGGACAATTCTTCCTGCTTCATGTCCCGGAATCCATCCAGGGTCTTTACATCCTCCGGCTCATCAAATACCGCTGCTAGCGTATCCGGTACTGTCTCATCCGTCTCTCTGGAATCCACCGGATTAATACAATAGGATTTTATGCGTGCAAAGTCCTCATCCGAGATATTGCCGGAAAGTACATAAGTCGTGGCAGAACGGATAATAGGCTCCTCTTTTTCATTCAGAAGCTTCACGCACTGCTCAGCAGAATCCGCACGCTGATCAAACTGTCCCGGCAGATATTCCACAGAAAATACTCTGTCACTGTCAGATTTTTCAAATGCCCCCTCAAATATATGATCTACCGGCGGCTCTGAAAAAACTGTCACAAGCGCTTTTTGATATGTCTCCTCACTCAGTGCTTCCACATCATACCGTATCAGCACCCGTACTTCCGTAAGCGTATGGATATTCAAATATCCACAGAGCTCCTGCTTCAGCTCTTTTGCATGTACGGCATAATCTTCTTTTTTCTCCACATAAATCCTCTTTACACTTGACATGGCTTCCTCCTTCAGTCCTTAATTTATGCACAAAAGCGCTTGCCAAACAAGCGCTTTTATCATTAATTATTATTGTCTGCTGTCAAATACCCGATTGAAACTCTGCCTTTCCAATAGCTCTGTACCTCCGTTGTATAGCTGATTTTAATATCTGTCCGGTACTTCTCCTGGAACTTATTTTCCTTCTCATCACTGACAACCTGCTCACACTGTGCATCGTAGGCCTCAGGGTCATCATTATTTACCATTTTAACTACAAAATAAGCATCCTTTGTCTCAATCACACCAGATACCTGGCCATTCTTCATCGCTTTAACCTGTTTTCTCGCCTTTTCCGTCATAAAGTCAGTATCGGTTTCTATAAGGTTTTCTGTTGAATAACTGATACCTGTCTTGTCATCAATATTATTATTATCAGAATCTGTAATCAGACCCTTTGTAAAATCTTCTGCAGAAACCGCCTTCTTTTGCAACGCTGTAATATCATCCTTTGCCTTTTTCAAATCCTCTTCGCTCTTCTGCGTTGCCTCAGACTCTCCCGCCTTTGTCTCTGTTTTCGCTATTGTATAGTACTGAAGCGTATACTGACGGTAATCTTTTTTACTTACCGTCTTTTTCAGCGCTTCCTCATCAATACCAAGTCCGGCAATAACCTGTTCCTTATATTTATCCGCCAGCGCCTGCTTTTCAAATATCTCCTGAAGTGTTGCAGAATCAAGTCCGGAAATCTTTTTCTGCTTGTCCGACATGTTCTGCATTGTACTGTTCACATCCTGCGTCACACTCTGCTGTTCCTCAGCCGTCAGCTCAACCTTATTTTTCAGCGATTCCATATAAAGGATTTCCCGCTGTTTCAGAGCATCCATAATCTGTTTTTTAACGGCCTGGGAACCATTTCGTCCCTCATTATCCACATTTTCTGCCGCCCAATATGTCGTGCCGTATATTTGCTGATATATGGATTCATAACTGTTATACTGCGTTTCTGCCGTATATATATCATACATAGCATCTGTATAATATACCTTATTTGTGATAGACTGGTTATTCTCTCCCGTTCCTTTTACAACAAGAATCTCTCTCGGGCGGAGCTGGATATATGCAACAACCAGACTAATGCCAACAATTAAACAAAGACCAATGATTATTAAAATTTTATTTTTGCGGGAACCAAGTCCCTCTTCTTCAGACTTTGTCACTCCGCTGTTGCCAAGTCCCTGATTTTTTATGATTTTTTTTGCACTATTCATTTTAATTCTGCCTCCAAGACTTCACGCTTTTGTTCTTTATAGATAGTATCATAAAAATATTGCAAATTTATGAACAGACACATAAGAAAATGCAGGAAAAGGGACTTGAACCCTCATGGTATTGCTACCACACGGACCTGAACCGTGCGCGTCTGCCAATTCCGCCATTCCTGCATGCAAATGTTATATTATCATTTTGCCCCTGAAAAGTCAATTACTTTTTTTAAATATTGAAATATTTTTTTGTGGAAACGAAAGCCGGAATATGCTATAATATTTTGTGTATTTTATAAAAAATGAGGTGATTTTATTGATAATGAATCCTGGAATGCTGCTCTTTGGTCTGTTTGATTCCGGAGTAGCTTTTTTCCTTGTATATAGTGTGGTTAAAGCAAAATTTGGCGGTAACCAGAAAGCCATTGCCCGCACTCTCGGCACTATTTTGGGCATCCTGGTCTTTATTGCTGAATTTTGTGCCATAGTATGGTTTAATACCCAGGCGCACACTATCTCAACAGCCGCCCAGTATGTTGTATATGCTGCCCCCATTGTCCTCAGTATTTTAATCGGCGTACTTGTGCTGCTCTCCCAGCCGCCAAAACAGCCAGACAATGAAAAGGAAACAGAAAATGAAGAAACGGATGAACCGGTAGAAGGGGAAGCCATCGACCAGTAGGCGAATAAAAGACCGGTATAAATCTTTGCGAAACTAATTCCCTGATTTATACCGGTCTTTTTGAATCATTTAATGAATCATAAATACTTCTTTAAATCTTTTTTCTTAATCTCCCCTATGTTACATGCCAGAATAATTGCCACTACTTTCTTTTTGCTGTTATAATAGAAACGAATTCGATATCTTCCCCATACTTCATCGTTATAATATTTGACCTTGTTCTTTTTCAACCCTTTCATTTTTGTAAAAGGATCCTTTGCCTTACATTTTACAAGAGTGAAATCACCGTATGCCTTTTCTACCTTTGCCTTTGTGGCTCCTATTTTTATTTTTCGGTATGTACTTCTCTTTTTACTGTTACCTTTCCACTGCCCCTTCCATGCATAGCCGCCGTTATATCCCATTCGCTGGCAATATGCTACAAAGTTTTCTCCCGAAAACTTGCTGAAATCTTTTTTTGTCATTTTAGCAACTACAGTGACATTACATGAAAGTGTAATACCATCTACACTTGCCGTTACAACAGTCTTTCCTGTTTTTACTCCCTTTACAGTTCCTGTTCCACTGACTGTTGCAATCTGTGGATTTTTACTGGTCCAGACAACCTGTGAAGGAGTTCCGCTGATTTTCAGAACAGATTTTTTTCCAACTTTTACAATTGTTTTCTGCTTATTCATTGCAATCTGGCTGACATCAACAGCAGGGCCGGACACTGTACCCTCTGCCGGAGCAGTTGCTTGTGGATTTTGACTTCCTGACGGGGCATCAACCGAAGCATCAGCCGAGGCAGTAGCCTTTGTTGCCGTTGATGAAAACCCAACGATAAGTGCCACAAAAAGCATTATCCCTGTTAATAACAATCCCGCTTTCTTTTTCATACTTCCCGTGTCTCTCCTTTCAAAACTTATCATCTTTCTTACAAAACATAATATACCATAACGGTTCTTTTGTCCAGTGCATAACAAATAATAAAATTTACCAAATATTACGCTAATTCGACAACACCAGTGTATAATTGGTAATATCTTCCTTTTTTCTCCAACAGTTCCTTATGCGTTCCGCGCTCAATAATTTCCCCATGCTCCAAAACCATAATACAGTCTGCATTGCGCACGGTGGAAAGCCGGTGTGCAATTACAAACGTGGTGCGGTTTTTCATCAGGCGTTCCATTCCGTGGTCTATATGCATTTCTGTCCTGGTGTCTACAGAGCTTGTTGCCTCATCCAGTACAAGAATCGGTGCAACAGAAATTGCCGCCCTGGCAATATTTAACAGCTGACGCTGGCCCTGGCTTAAATTTGTGCCATCTCCTTCCAGGACCGTATCATATCCATCCTCCAGACGCATAATAAATGAATGGGCGCTTGCCGTCTTCGCTGCCTGCTCCACTTCCTCGTCAGTCGCCCCGGGACGGCCATAACGGATATTCTCCCTTACGGTGCCGCTGAACAGGTGAGTGTCCTGCAATACCATGGCAATATTTGAGCGCAGGCTGTCACGCTTATATTTTTTCAGATCTACGCCGTCAATTGTTATCCTGCCCTGCTGAATATCATAAAAGCGATTCAGCAGATTTGTAATTGTTGTCTTCCCTGCCCCTGTGGAACCGACAAATGCCACCTTCTGTCCGGCATGGGCATAGAGATTGATATCTTTTAAAATCACCTTGTCGTCATTGTAACCAAATGTCACATGCTCCATGACAACCTCACCGCGAATATTCCCCATGGAAATGGCATTTTCAACATCCGGCTCTTCCTCTTTGGCATCCATCACGAGAAATACACGCTCTGCGCCGGCAAGAGCAGAAAAAATCGTGTTCACCTGCATTGACAGCTCATTAATCGGACGGCTGAACTGTCTGGAATAATTTACAAAAACGGTAAGACGGCCAATGGTCAACGTACCCAGCAAACAGAAGATTGCGCCGATGGCAGCAGTCAGCCCATAACATATCTGTCCGATATTTCCCATAACAGGCCCCATGATACCGCCAAAAAACTGCGCTTTTATCTGTTTACTCCGGAAATCATCATTCAGCCCGTTAAATTCTTCTACCGCCTTTTTTTCATGACAGAACACCTTGACAACTTTCTGTCCTGTTACTGTCTCTTCAATATAACCATTCAGTGCGCCAAGGGCACTCTGCTGCTCCCGGTAATATTTGGAACTCCTCTTTGCAATATTTCCTCCGGCAGCAATCATAACCGGAACAAGGACAATCGTTATCAGCGCAAGCCACACATTCATATAAAGCATGATGCACAGTGTCCCTATAATGCTCACAGAGCCGGACACAAGCTGGATTACCGTATTATTCAATAACTCACCAATCATATCCACATCATTAGTGAACCGGCTCATAATATCACCGGTACTGTTCGTATCAAAATACCGCACCGGCATATCCTGTAAATGGTCGAACAAATCTTTTCGTATCCGGATTAGTGCCTTTTGAGACACTCCAATCATAATTCTCTGCTGCAAATAGTTTGCCAGTACACCTACGCCGTATATGCACAACATAACAAGCACCCCACGCAGCAGTGTCTCAGCCCCGGAGGCAATCAGCGCATTCCTCTCTGCTCCTGAAGCTGCCATGACAGCTTTAGTTGAACTGGTCAGATTGTCAATAATAGGCGAGAGCAAATAGGAACCCGCCAGAGTAGCGCCGCTAAACAGTAAGACGCAAATCAGCGATGCAATTATTTTCGGTATATCCTGCTTTAGATATCCAAGCAGACGTCGAACAGTAGCGGCAGAATTTTTTGGTTTTCCATGGCGCATCCCACGTGGTCCTCCGCCCGGCCCTCTGTGCGGTCCCGGTCCCATTCCCGGACCTCCCTGTGGTGCTTTTCCCTGTGCCTGACTCATCCTGCCACCTCCTCTTCTTTATCCTTTTGCGAATAATAAATCTCCTGATATGTCTCGCAGGTCTGAATTAATTCTTCATGCGTTCCCTGCCCAACAATACATCCCTCATCCATAACAAGAATCCGGTCTGCATTTTCTACAGAGGTAATTCTCTGTGCAATAATAATTTTTGTCGTATCCTTCAGTGAGGTGGAAAAGCTCTCTCGTATTTTCGCCTCCGTGGCAGTATCCACCGCACTGGTGCTGTCATCCAAAATGAGAATTTTCGGCTTTTTCAAAAGAGCCCTTGCAATACAGAGACGCTGTTTCTGCCCGCCGGATACATTGACACCGCCCTGGCCCAGCTCCATATCATAACCATCGGTAAAATCCCTTACGAATAAATCTGCCTGAGCTGCCTTTGCCATCTCATAGACCTCTTCATCCGAAGCATTCTCATCCCCCCAGCGCAGATTTTCCATAATACTTCCGGAAAAGAGAGTGTTTTTCTGCAAAACCATGGCAACACCATTCCTGAGATTGTCAAGCGAATAGTCCCTCACATTAATCCCATCCACAAGAACCTCTCCCTCATCACAGTCATACAGCCGCGGAATCAACTGCACTAACGTTGTTTTCCCAGAACCGGTAGAACCGATAATACCGATTACCTCACCCGGATTAGCTGTAAAATTAATATTTTGAAGCACATTGTGCTTATGTTTTTTGTAATAGCGGAATCCGACACCTCGAAATTCAATTCGTCCGCTTGTAACCTGACGTTCCTTATGTGCCGCCTCGTTATCATTCAAATCAATCTCCGCATCCAGCACCTCCCGGATACGTTTCGAGGAGGCCAGAGCACGTGACCCCTGTATCATAATCATGGAAACCATCATAAGTGACATAAGAATCTGGGTTACATAGGTTGTAAATGCCGTCAAATCACCAACCGGCATATCGCCAATCAAAATCTGCTGCCCGCCAAACCATACAACGGCCATTACCGTTATATTCATGGCAAGTGTCATAATCGGCATAGTCAGTATAACTACTTTCATGGCACTTAACGTTTTTTCCCGCAAATCGTTATTCGCCCGGTCAAATGTTTCCTTTTCAAAATCATCGCGCACAAATGATTTTACAACCCTCTGGTTTGTAATATTCTCCTGTATCCTGGAATTTAGCGCATCAATTTTATTCTGCATAATATCAAACTTTGGAAAGGCAACACGCATTACTAATACAAGGGCGATACAGAGCAGCGGTATCACCACGCAGAATACAAGGGCAAGCCTCGCATTCATAATAAACGCCATAATCAGGCCACCTATTAACATTCCCGGCGCACGAAGAAGCATTCGCAGCCCCATAGATATTACATTCTGCATGTTTGTAATATCATTCGTCAGCCGTGTAACGAGAGAACCCGTTGAAAACTTTTCAATATTGGCAAAAGAAAACCTCTGTACTTTCTGAAAGACATCCCTCCGCAAATCGGCTGAAAAATTGACAGACGCCTTAACAGCAAAATAGGCACCCAATACACCGCCAAGCATCATAAATGCCGCTGTCACAATCATAGCTACGCCAATCAGAATAATAAATTTTGTTCCCCTTGGCTCCCCGCCTCCGGCACCACATCCTATATTAATAATAACCGACATAAGTTTTGGCAGGATAACCTCTCCCAAAACTTCAACAATCATAAAAATTGGTCCCAAAATAAACGCCGATAAGTAAGGCGTTACATATTTTTTATACTGTCGCATCTTGACCTCCATTCCGATTATGCTGTTTTGCCAACTGTTCCATATTCGCATAGATACGGTCTAAAAACTCTGCCAGCTGCTTTCGTTCTTCCTGCGAAAACCCCCGGTACATCTGTTCATCTACCATATCAAAATACTCCCTGCTCTCCTCAATAATATGCCGACCCTTCTCAGTAATTTCAATGAAATTAGCCCGGTTGTCTTCCTTTTTTGCCCTCCGGCAAATCAGTTGTTCTCTCTCCATAGATTTCAAGGATACCGCAATCGTTGCTGCCGTTACACCAAGGTGTCTGGCAAGTTCAATCTGAGACACAAAACAATGATTGGACAATGTCATCAAAAGCCTGTGCTGCGCCCTGTGAATTCCTGTTCCCTCCAGATTTTTCTCCATCATCCTCTGATGCATTTGATTCGTCATTATCATCCGGTGTGTTACATCCCGCGGCCCAAATGAAACCTGTTTCTTTTCCAATTGCACGCTCTCACGCCTTTCTGCATTACAAAACCTTTTTTTATACACTAATTATTAACCAGCTAATTATTAGCATTCTAACAGTTAGCATTTTAATTATACGGCAGTTATTTTTTTTGTCAAGTATTTTCACAAAAACTTCATACTACAATGCACACATAAATTCCTATCTACATAAATTGTTTATAAATGACTTGAATCGTTTTAGAAATGAGGAAAATTATGGACTATGGAAAGCTGAATATCCGGGTTGTCTCAGACAATGATAACCGTCCCATCTCCGGCGCCACGGTACGAATCGTAAGTGAAAATGAGCCGGAGCAAACCATTGAGGAAGCACAGACAGACAGCCAGGGACAACTGAATGATATTGAACTTGAAGCGCCTCCCCTTGAATATAGTATGGATCCGGGAGGCAATAAACCCTATTCGGAATACACAATGTTTATCAGTGCACCGGATTTTGAAACTGTTGAGGTAAACGGTGCAGAAATATTCTCCGGTGAAACCGCCATCCAAAATGCCAGCCTTCTGCCAATATCAGTAGGAGAGCCGGGCAGTGCGGAAGTTTTTGTTATTCCGGATCATACCCTTTGGGGGGACTATCCTCCGAAAATTCCGGAAAATGAAATAAAAACGGTGGAAGAGACAGGGGAAATTGTACTCAGTGAAGTTGTAATCCCCGAGTATGTAGTAGTTCATGATGGCCCCCCTTCTGACCGGAATGCCAAAAACTATTATGTCAGATACCGTGATTACATCAAAAATGTAGCCAGCAGTGAAATATATTCTACCTGGCCGGAAGCAACCATACAGGCAAATGTACTTGCCATCCAATCCTTTACCCTGAACCGCGTTTACACGGAGTGGTAACTTCGTATAATATGATTCGGGGTTGCAGGAATCTTATTGTAAATGAGCTGGTTATCCGAATTGTTGGGAAGCTAGACTATACGTTAGAGTTTCACTAAGTAGGACAAGCATTAGCACATTTTATAAACATACTACCATAAAGAACTAAGAATTACAAATAAAAAAGGAGATTCTGTATGAAAATAAAGAAAAATAAAAATATTACGCTGTATCCATGTATTAATCGACGTGGACAAGCAAACAAACCTAATGGTTTTGACACTCCCTATCCTGTTTCAGAGGGAGACACCACACAGTTAGCAGAGGCGGTCACTTGGGATAACTGTACCATTAAGTTCAAGAATGGTTATCGAAAAACTGCGAATTACATACAAGCCGATTGTATCCTTGCCGATATTGATAATACTCACAGTGACCTTGAAGCAGATTGGATTACTCACGTAGATATACAAAAAAACATGCCCGATATAGCATTTTACTATTATCCCAGCAGAAATCACTTGAAACCAAAAGGCGGTAAAGTTCCCAGACCAAAGTACCATCTAATATTCCCTACGCATATACTGGAATCTACAGCAGAATATACCAATACTGCCAATTCATTGATAAAACTATTTCCACAGCTACATTTTGATAATGCTGTGACAGGCACGGCACAATTAAATTTCGGAGTGGAACATCCCGTCGTATCGTATGTAGATGGCAATAAAACTATAACGGACTATATTTTATCCATCAAACAAAAATCTCCCGAGCAAACGCCAGATACAAAGTCAGAGAATCCTTCTGTCATTCCACAAGGACGAAGGAATGATACGTTACACAAATTTGCCTTACGCACACTGACAAGATATGGTGACAGCAACGAAGCATATGCTGCCTACCAAAAGGAATCCCAGAAATGTACTCCATTATTGGAGCAAAGGGAACTTGATACTATCTGGAGTGGGGCTGTAACGTATTATAACAATAACATAAAAACACAACCTGATTATATTGCCCCTTCCTTATATATAGGAAATCCCCCATCACAACAATGGTCTTTGCCGCCAAAAGACCTTGTAGCAGTCCAGCAATTATACAGCATAGACAAAAGAGACCGCAAATTCAACATTGCCACTGCCAAACTAATTTTGAGGGCCGTCGGTATTACCATAAGATATAATGAAATGAGCCACCAAATAGAAACTCAAGGTATGCCAGAAAAATATGGTGACAATGACTTGAATAATCTTCTGGTTACTTGTGTTTCAGATATTGCTTATGGAATGTCATACAAGAGAGCAACAATAAATGTAGTACAGGAAACACTGACCGCCATAGCCAATGAACACCACTATCACCCCGTTCTGTCACTTTTGCAGGAACAGCCGTGGGATAAGGTGGACAGGCTTCCAGCCATATACTCTATACTGAATCTGAGTGATTGCAACTACCAGACACTATTTAAGAAATGGGCGATTCAGACCATTGCCATTCTGTTCAATTCCAAGCACGCCCCGGTCACTGCAGAAGGTGTACTGGTATTACAAGGCAAACAGGGGATTGGAAAAACACAGTTTTTCAGGCACTTGGCCATTCAGGATAATTTTTTCAAAGGCGGTGCTACTTTGGATATGACCAATAAAGATAGTTTGATGTCAGCAACAAAAGTATGGATTTGTGAACTGGGCGAGATAGATAGCACAACAAAAAAAGAACAATCTGCTCTCAAAGCTTTTCTTACAGAGAAAACAGACCGCTATCGAGAACCTTATGCCCGCTATGAAACCATTCGCCCACGCAGGACTTCTTTTTGCGGAACAGTGAATCCAAGGTACTATTTACATGATGAATCAGGAAACCGCCGATATTGGACAATTCCCGTTGAGAGCATTGACCTAAGTCATATTTTCACACTGTCCCCTGAATGGTATACGCAATTTTGGCGGCAAATACTCCTGCTATATAAAAATAATCCTACTGGATACCTCTTGACGCAGGAGGAAAAAGATTTTGTCAATCAAACCAACCGAGAGTATGAACAAATGCTCTTTGGCGAAGATGAATTTATGACCTTTTTTAATGTTCAGGCTGACATCAACGATTGGCAATGGCTGTCTGCCTCCCAAATTACAAGTCTTCTCAATGAACAATTTAAAAGTTTGCATGTTACCAGTGTCAAAATCGGCAAACTGCTTTGCAAAATTGAAGATAATAATAACATAGCATTTAAGCGAAAAAACGTACACGGAAAACGCCTTATTCTATGTCCTCCCCAAACAGTAAATCACAAACGTATTGCAGAAGAAGAGGAGGAAACTGTCGATTTTTAAGCATTTTCTATAACAGGGTGCAGGGTGTAAGAGGATTTTATATTTAATGAATAAAAATTGATGTGATGTATCATTAATTACAATTTTATATCATACCTTGCACCCTGCACCTGATAATCCTGCTTTTGCATATACGGGCTCTAATATTCTTTTCATAACTTCTGGCTCCTTACATAATATTTCTTTGTTGATAATTAAACATTTTCGTAACATCCCGGTTAGATGTCTTTGTCATCCTATGATATAAAGACAGTTTCTATTATCAAGAGACAACATAATTTGTGTACACTTTTCAAAATGTTTAGCTATAATTATATAAGGTTTAGGAAAGCATTTAATACTTACTTGCAAAAAACAGCAAAAAAATTTACCACTGACATAACTTATGACATGCAAGTATTTCAGTTTGCGTAAACTCAAATATATACGGATTGACTTCATAACCCCTGGCATGATATTATTATAAAAAGAAAACAGCGAATTGAGGTTAAAAGATTGATTGATATTGAAACACTAAAACAGTTGAATATGCCAAAAAAGATTGCTTTAACAAAACATGCTACTCAACGGTTAGAGGAACGTGATATCAAGATTGCAGACATTGTTAATGGCATAAAAACGGGCGATATCATTAGACAATACGAAGATGACAAACCATTACCCAGTTGTTTAATATTAGGCATGTCTGCAAAAAATAGATATATACACATTGTTGTAAGCCATGATAATAATTTTATATATTTAATCACCGCTTACTATCCCACTTCTAAGCATTGGGAAAATGATTTTAGGACAAGAAAGGAGTGAACGTCATGTTATGTATGGAATGTGGCTCTACCGCAGAAAAAGGATATACAACAGATGTTACGGATTTAGGCAACTGCCTTATCATTGTTCGTAATGTACCTTGTTATAAATGCACAGAATGCAACGAAGTAATTTATACCGCTGACGTCGTGGAACATCTGGAGCAGATTATTGAATCATCCAAAAAACTAATGCAGGAAATCTCAATTATTGACTATTCAAAAGTCGCATAGGAAAGTGCCCATCCGAACTATCACTGTTCAGGATGGGTTTTCTATTTTATTCCGTACAAATTCCAAGCAAAATCTTCACTGCCTTCTGCAAATCTCTTTTCTTTCTGTACGCCCGTATAATTTTCCATTCCATGTCATCTAATTCATCTTCAGATAACTTTAAACCCAACAACAAACTAGGGGACACATTCAAGGCTTCACAAAGTCCTGCCAGCATGTCGGCATCCGGTCGGTTCAATCCCTGTTCCCAGTTTGAAACACGTCCATTACTTACACCAATTTTCTCTGCCAGTTGCTTTTGGCTGATACCAAGTTCTTCTCTATATTTACGAATCCTTCTTCCAATTTCATACTTCACATCATCACCGCCTTTGTCCTATTATACATTCAAAACTTTATTAAGGCAATAAAAAATCAAGAATCCCTTGATAATTTCGTTGACTTAAACCGACAAACTGTGATATTATAGATAAAAATCAAGAAATTCTTGACGAAAGGATGTGTTACTATGCGGGTTTATGAAAAAGTCCGTATGTACATAACTAAGAACGGATACAAACAAGTAGCTGTCGCAAAAAAAGCAGGAATCCCCAAAGCCACTTTCAATGCAATTATGAATGGGAAAAGAACATTATATGCGGATGATTTGAAAGCCATCTGTATTGCACTAAATATCAGTCCCGAAATGTTTATTGAAGTCAGAGGACACTGTAAATCATCAAAGGAAAATATAAAGCAGGAGGAGGCACGAGAGGGTGAATAAAATTACACAGGAAATGGCAGATTTAGTCTTTGCAATGGAAAAGCAGTTAAAAAACGACATCTTAAAAGATTCACCACAGAAATTGTGGGATAACAATTTTATTAAAAAACAAATCGAAAGAAGGAAAAAAGGAGAAACATTTACTCTGAAAGACCATATCCGCGCTATGGTATATTCCATGTTAAGTTCAGGCTCATCCTGGGATAGAATAAGCAAGGATACTGACCCTGACACAAAATGTATGTTTATCGTTGATAAAGTCTTTTGTAATTATGATACGGAGCAGTTATTAAAGCATACATCAGAACAACTAAAAGAAGCTGTCAAAGATATCGGTTGCGGGACTTTATCTACACGAAAGCAAATGGAAGCTTTACTTTCTGCCAATATTCCCAAATTATTGGAACTGGAAAAGGAATACAGAACCATTGATACATATTATCAGAAATTCATTAAACTTGATAGCACACTAAAAACACTTGTCACCGCTTTGTCCTCTTCGGAAAGCAAAGATAAAATGGTACAAATGGATATCGCACTGGTATGCGAATATTTGCGGAATGTCGGCTATGATATTCCAAAACCAGACAGACACATTTGCAGAATTTTGGGCAGTGATTATCTTGCCTTTTCAAGTGAACAAACCGTACCGCCCTTTGAAGTGTTCGACATTATAGTAAAGTTGGCAGAAATGACAGGGAAACACAATGCAGAGGTAGATTATATACTCTGGTCATACTGCGCAGACGGGTATGGAGAGATTTGTAAGAAGGAAAAACCGAATTGTGACATATGTGTAGCCATAAAAGATTGTAACCAATTAAGATAACTATAAAATAAATAGATTGGAGAAAAAAATGAGTAAATTTACGCAAACAGAAGAAACTATGATTGTCAAAAATGCCATGGAACTTACGGCCACAATAAAATTAGAGGAAAAGGAACTAAGAAATATAAAATCAGAAACTTTTCGATGTTCCCCAAAGCCACCAGAACGAAGAGTACTCTCAAAACCCAAAAACATTCAACCTCAATATCCGCCAAAACCTAAGACTACATATAGTTATACGGATTATCTAAAAGATATTTTCGATAAATATAAAAAAAATATTCTTTTCGCGGGGATTATAGCCATTATAATTATCGTTGGAGTTTTTTTAATAGAACCTATATACATTGTAATGATACTATTTTGTTCTCCCTTACTTGTGTTTTCAGTGCTGGTTGCTTCCTGCTGCACTTATTACACAAAACGAAACACATTAAACCAAGAATTGTCTAAATCCCCCGAATATTTACAAGCCGTTGAAAATGCAAAAAAAGATGCTGAAGAACAACAAAATGCATTGATAAAAAAAATCCAGCAGGAACAAGAAAAATTAGATGCAGAATACGAGGATAAAAAAAGACACTACGAGGATGTAACGATACCAGAATATAATAAAGAACTCCATACCTGGAAAATGATTCAAGAAAAAAAGATAACTTTTTTAGAAGAGGAATTGCAGTGCAATAATGAGGCCTTAAACAATCTTTATGATGCTTCTAAGCTGATATCTCTTACTTATAGAGAACTTTGGATATTAAAATGGTTATACGATGACATGAGTACATCCGACCATGATATTCGATACGCAACAGAATTATTAGACCGGGACAGACAAAGGCTGGCTACAGAAGAATCCGGAAGATACACAGCAAATGCAATAAAAACTATGGATAATACCATGAAAACCGGTTTCAATGCAGTATATAATGCAATTGACTATGGAAACGAGTTACAGGAAGATTCCATTAAAATACTCAGCAAAACAAGACGTGATAATAATATTGGCAACTTAATAGGTACTTTCCAAAGGCATCATACAAATAAAACTTTAGACGCATTGCTGACTAAAAAATAGTACCTCTTATTTCAATTTCTGCACTGATTGAATATCCTAATAATAAGTAGTATACGATAAAAAAGTATAATATAAAAGCAAGCATCTCTTTTCATTTATATATCCTGACCCAAAAATCAGTTGTAATCCCCTATGATTATAACTGATTTTTCATGTGAACATATAAATAAAACAGTTGACTTCTTTTCATTTATATCTTATTATACACAAACACATCAAAAAGGGGGCTTGGAAATGATTTATGGATATGCAAGATGTTCCACCAATGAGGAATTGCAGGATATTAACCGACAGGTTCGGGAATTGAAACAAAAAGGGGCAACAGACACGACAATTTATCTGGAATATGAGAGTGGTACAAAAACTAATCGGGCAGAATTGCAAAAACTGTTACAAATCATCCAATCAGGAGATACCATTCTTGCCACAGAAGTAAGCCGAATTACCCGAAGCACGAAACAACTCTGTGAAATCATTGAACTGGCAAAAAAGAGGAAAATCAAATTAGTGTTAGGAAATTTTACCTGTGACTGTACCAAAGAACTTGACCCTATGACAGAAGGAATGTTAAAAATGATGGGGGTATTTAGCGAACTGGAACGTAATATCACAAGTCAACGGGTGAAAAGCGGTATGCAAAATGCAAAAGCAAAGGGGAAAACCATCGGCAGGCCTCCTGTTACCGCTGATGATATTCCTGCCATTTTTTATAAACATTATCCAAAATACAAAATGGGGGAGTTGACCAAGAAAGATTTATCAAGGCTTTGCTCCCTCTCCTACCCTACGATTTATAAATATTTGCATATTGTGGAGGATTAAAATGAAAGTTAAAATTAATTCCAAGGAAACACTGGAAAATATGCTTAAGAGTGAGATATTGCTTTAGCAAAGGAGAGTGAATATTATGATACTAAACTTACATGGACTGAACGGAAATGCTTCTAACACGAATTACAATTTACTGCTCAAAAAATACCCGGCAGATATGATTGTTTCTCCTCAAATTGATTACGCTATAACTTCACCAACCAAGATATTGAACAAATTAAGGCAATACGAAGATATTGACTATATAGTAGGAAATTCCTTCGGCGGGTTTTATGCCTACCTATTAAGCAATATGTGCCATATCCCCTGTTTACTTGTCAATCCGTGTATTCCACCCGATAAATATATCCCATCTTTTGTAGAGGGATATGCCTATACGGATGAACTTGTCAGTTTTATGAAGGTATATGCTCCTAATCCACAACCAGTTTATATGATTCTCGGTATGGACGATGAAATATTATCCCCTGACTATACAGAACAAACAATCAAAGCCGATAAGCTATGGAAAATTCGGGGTGGACATAGTTTGTCTGGTAACAATTTATTCTACTCCATATTTCAGGAAGCGATAAAAGAAATTACAAACATTCCTAAAACCATATGTTAGAAGTATTATCTTTATAAGAAAAGGGGTTCTATAAATCAAATCATTCATGGTCAAAAGCCACAAAGTTTCAACCTATATACTTGAATTTTTTGTATGATATATACAAAAATTCAAGTATTTCTTGATATATAATCCTAAACAACAGAAATACCCAACAAACTTCATCATCTCAAAATAGTTATATATAGTACCAAGGACAAGGAGGTACTGAAACATGACTAACACCCTTATTCGCCATGAAGAAAATTTTGCATACGACAAGCCATTTTCAAATAATCTTGTTGTAAGTAAAATTTATAAAGGACATAACATGGAGAATGAAAATGACAGTCTCGAAATGGAACAAAACGGAATGATTGTTACTTTACTGTTTCCGAAAAATCCCAAGAAAGAAACATCTGTAGAGAATGATATAAAAATGATTCTCTCGAATATTCTTCAGGAATACCTGCAACTAAATGACAAAATCAAAAGGAGGAAATGATTATGAACCAAACTAAAAACGTTATCGCAAACAAAACAGAAAAGCTGTTGCGTGTCAGAATGCTGCTGCGTGTCAGTTCCAACCAACAATTAGACGAAGGGGGGGATTTGATTACACAAAGAAAAATCGTAGAAGAATATATTGCAAATCATTCAGACTGGATATTAGATGACAAGGAATATTTTGAAGGTGGAGTGAGCGGCTACAAAAACTCTGTCGCAGACAGAGATGCATTGCAGGAAGCCTATCAGGATGCAAAGAACCAAGAGTACGACATACTAGTTGTTTACAAAGATGACCGTCTCGGGCGAAGAATGTGGGAAATCGGTGGTTACATCATGTCATTGAAAAGTCTGGGCATAGATATTTACACTGTAAAAGACGGCTGTATTTCTCCTGAAACTGATGATGTTATGGGACAAATAATGTTAGCCCTGCGGTATGGTAATGCGCAAAAATCCTCCGCTGACACAGGGATGCGTGTCAAAGACACCGCAAAAAAACTGGTCACACAGGGCAAATTTATGGGCGGTAAAGCACCGTATGGTTATATTTTACAACATTCCGGAGAAATTAGCAAGCATGGCAGAGCATTAAAACATTTGGTCATCTGTCCTGAACAAGCAGAGGTCGTCCGGCACATCTATGACCTGTCTCTCACGAAAGAATATGGCTCGGCAAAAATTGCCTGCACATTAAATACCAATGAGCAATACCGGAGACTTGCCCCTAATGATGTCTGGAAAGGTGGAACAATCACCAGTATCCTGACCAATCCCATCTACTGTGGCTATACTGCCTATAATCGCAGAGAACGGCTAAACGGCAGAAACCGCAGTCTGAACAGCAGCGAATGGATTCTTGCCAACAAACCCAATCCAGATATCATCATCATTGACGAGGACATCTGGATGAAGGTGCAGAAGAAACGGGAAATTCGGGGGAAAAAATATTCAAAATCACTGGAAAACCAAGATGTGACCATAATCAGCCGAAACGACGGAATGTTATCGCTGGTAGATGTTCTGCACTGCGGGTATTGTGGCTGCAAGATGGTAAATGGCAGTCGTTACAATTACTGGACAATCAAGGATACAGGAGAACGCAAAACCAGTAAAATCCCCATTTACAAGTGCCAGAACGCATGGCAGGGAGTTCCCCACGACAAGACAAAGCAATTTCGGGCAGACAGGATTGAACCCATTATTTACGGGGCATTGGCAGAGTATATCAATCATTTACTGGAAAATGAAAACATTCTTGAAGAAATAACAGAAAACAATAAGGCAGAAAAGCAGAGGCGAAGCAATGATTTGGCAAGGGAACAGAAAAAACTGAATCAAATCAGGCAGGATATTGCCGTGTTGGAAGAACATATCCCAAATGCCATGACAGGAACATATGATATTTCCTTGAAGGAATTAATGGATAACATCCGAAAACAGAAAAGCAAAGAGCAGGAGCAGAGCGCTGTGGTACAGCAGAAAGAGAGTGATTTACAGGCTAGCACGATTACCTCTAAGGACTGGGAAGAAATCAAGGGCAACATTCCCTCCTGGCATGAAGTATTCCTCTATGCCGACACTCCTACCAAAAGGGTGCTGGTTAATAAACTGATTGAACGGATTGACATAACCAGAGAAAGAATTGTAATCCGGTTCAAAATCAGCCTTGATGAGTTCCTGCCTCAGTCCCCAATGGACAATAACGGAGTGGTATCGAAATAAAGGATATGAATTTACGATTACAACATCCACTGCCTATGACCACAAATGGATACCAAACCGAAATATTTTTGACAGCATATCACAGGTCGTAGATGAAATTTTTAACAACTTTCTTGCGCGCCCAGGCATACAGCAGCCGATTCTCACACAGTATTGTGATGGCAAAAATGTCTCCTGTCCAAACTGGATGAGCCAGTGGGGGTCAAAATCTCTGGGTGACCAGGGGTACAGTGCAATCGAAATTCTGCGCAATTATTACGGAAGTTCTATATATATCAATGAGACAAATGAAATATCCGGCATACCGTCCTCCTATCCCGGATCCCCGCTAAGACAGGGGTCTTCCGGTGATAAGGTACGGCAGATGCAGCGGCAGCTGAATGTCATTGCCGGAGCTTATCCCTTAATTCCAAAAATAGCGGAGGATGGAATTTTTGGTCCGGCGACAGAAGAAGCTGTTAAGACATTTCAGAAAATATTTGACCTGACACAAGACGGAATTGTAGGATTTAAGACATGGTATAAAATATCGCAGATTTATGTCGGTGTAAGCCGTATTGCTGAATTAAACTAGCAATCGAGTAGGAGGGAAATTTAAATAAATTTCCCTCCTACTCGATTTTAAAGCCAGTTCTTATCAACTTCTTCTTTTAAGTGGCAAAACATGTCGAAAAAATGTTGCTTGGTCTGCTCAATAATATCGAATGCCACCTCTCTATTATAAGAATGAACAACATTATTTCTTGCCTGTAATGCCAGTAACCATATCTCTTCATCTATTATCATGGATGCCTGATACGCCGTTTTAATCACAGATTTCGGCGAGCCGGTTACAGCGCCGTTATATCCATGCTTCTCTAAAATATATTTCATCATTTTCCATGCCTGCTCAAAACATATCTCATAAAGCCCGACCAGACCAGTCATAATTACATTATCGTACGGTTCCTGATACTGATAGATATCCTTTAAATTTATCAGGGCACTGCAAAAATTCTCATACTTTCTCATATAAAATACGTCCCTCTCTCTCTATAGCTTCCCGTAATTCACTCTGAACATTTCCATCTAAATTTACAAAATCGAATTTCAACAGTGTAGATGTCTCCTCGTCTGTATCAAGAGCAAATGCCGAAAAATTTTTTCCGCAAACCGCCAGGTCAATATCACTTGTTCTCTTATAATCCCCACGTGCCCTGGAACCAAACAAAATCACTTTACTTATATCATATTTTCGGGCTAAACTGCATATCTCCTGTATAACTACAGGTTTAATTCCCGTTTTTTCCATACTTCCCTCCATTGATATGTTTATTGATACACTGCCTGATTTCAATATTTTATCACATAATTTCATGAAAGCCAACCTGACATTATTATTTCCGGGCAGCTACTGTGACAGCATATTTTCAATAAATACACCATAGCCTTTCGCAGGATCATCTACCAATACATGGGTCACAGCACCGATCACTTTATTATTTTGGATAATCGGGCTGCCGCTCATCCCCTGCACAATCCCACCAGTCAGAGATAATAGTTTTTTATCTGTAATTTGTATTACCATGCTTTTGTTGTCCCTGCTGTTTACATCAATATCCTGCACTTCTATTTCATACTTTTTCGGAGTTGTGCCATCCAGGTTTGAATAAATCCATGCCTTCCCTTCCTTTATTTCCTGTTTCATCGCAACTGGCAGATATTCAGACGCATAATGCTCTTTTTCTGACTCCCTCATTTTGCCAAATACACCAAAATATGTGTTTTTCTCAATATTTCCAATTTCATTTGTTGCCACCATATTAATGTACCCCTGCAGCTCCCCAGGCTCACCACTCGTGCCTTTCATGATATCAAGAATTTTTGTGCTGTATAATTCCCCATCTTTTAAATTTAAGAGGGATCCAGTATCTGCATCTGTTATCCCATGTCCAAGTGTCCCAAATGTGCCATCTTCCGCCACATAAGTCAATGTTCCAATCCCCTGGGTATCTTCCCTGACCCATACACCAATTTTATATTGACGATTACCAACTGCTACTGGACAGATGGCAACTTCAATCATCTCTCCCCCCCGGTTTAATAAAACCGGAACTTTTTTTTTGCCGCTTTTTTGAATCTGCTCATTTAATTCCTGAATTGTCGCTACACTCTTCCCGTTCCACTGCAAAATATAGTCCCCGCTCCTTAACAAGTTTGCACCAGGACTATAGGTCATGCCATTCTTCCCCTCTATCTCAGCTGTATCAAGAACAAGAAGCCCTTTTGTAGCTACATAAATCCCAATTGGTTCTCCGCTCGGTGCCACTCTCATTTTATGGATAACATGTACATCCACTTCTTTGAGGGGCAAAATTCCAAATAGACGTACAGGAAGACGGTAGTTCCCTATTTTATCAGAAACAATAGAAAAACCATCTTGATTTCCCGTAACCTTCAATGTCTCCCTGGATTCGTCCAAGGATGAATCCGTTGTTAAATATGAGGGCAGAGAAATTTGTTCCTCTTCCCCCACAAATGTAAACAGACGGTCTGGAACCGTCCTCTCCCACGACAGATAAATCAGATAACCGGCCACACACAAATCCACTGCCAAAAGCAAAATAAAAAAAAGTCGTAATTTCCGAATCATGAGCTCCACCTCTAATGCTTATAAAGAGCCTTGAAAATGATTTTCCAAAGCTCTTTATAAATATAACCCAATCAACGCTCAATTATGTAATTTTTTCTTGCATCCGCCATTTCTTTCATCTCTTTTGCGCTTGCCAAAACTGCATCTGTTATCTCTACACCGCCAAGAAGCCGTGCTAATTCCTGCTCTGTCTCACTCCGGTCAAGCTTGCGGATCCCTGTTATGGATTTTTCTTTTTCTACAATCTTTTCAATTATAAAATGCTCGTCTGCCATGGCGGCAATTTGCGGAAGGTGGGTGATACACAGAATCTGGTGACAGCTTCCAAGGAGACACATTTTTTCAGAAACTCTCTGGGCTGTCCTGCCGCTAATGCCAACATCAATCTCATCAAACACCATTGTCTCTATCTGATCACTGTCTGCAAAAACTGATTTTATGGCCAGCATAATACGGGATAATTCACCGCCGGAAACAATTTTCCCAAGACTCTGCCTTTGTTCACCCGGGTTTGTTGCTATTTGAAATTCTGCCTCATCCTGCCCATTCGCAGAAAAATTTTCACATGGAATAATTGAAATTCCGAAATCTACATGAGCAAAATTCAAATCACTAAGTGCTTTTGTAATTTTCTGTTCCAGCTGACCGGCTAATTCACGCCGGCAGTCCGACAACATATCACTTTTATCCTGCAGGCGCCTCTTTGTTTCTTCTAATTGTGCTTTCCGTTTTTTGTAATACTCCTCATAATCCGAATATTTTTCTAATTTCTCTGCAACTTCGTCCAAATGCTGCATAATTTCTTCATAGGAGTCACCATACTTTACCTGTAATCCGCGAATACAATCAAGGCGGGCTAAAAGCTGTTTCATTTCATTTTCATCATAAGAAAAATCTGCCATAAATGCTGAGAGTCCCCGATTAAAATCCCCTAAAAGGCCCTCAATTTGAATCAGCTCCTCTGCAAAACCCGCAATGGATGAATCAAGTTCCTGTATTTCGTTTAACTGCCGGATTGCCTGGCTGACAGCTGATAATGCCGTCTCACTGGTCTTATTGTATATCCCCGCCATCGTTTCTACAATTGTTCCGGCATTCATAGCACGACGGTATTCCAATTCTACCGTCTCCATTTCATCCGGTTTTAATGCCGCTGCTTCAATTTCGTCCTTCTCATACTGAAGAAAACCCAATTGCCTGGCACGCTCCTGCTCCGGCACATAATCCTTCTCTATCTCCTTTTTCTCTGTCATATATTCCTTATAAAGAGCAGCCACTTCTCCTTTTAACGTTGCTGTCTTTTCCCCGCCGTATGCATCCACAATCTCCAATTGCTTGTCCTTACTCAGAAGAGACTGATGCTCATGCTGACCGTGTATATCAATACACAGGGCAGCAGCCTTCCGTATCATGCTCACCGGCACGCTCTCCCCATTTATTTTATTAATACTTCTGTTAGCTGTTATCTTTCGGGATATCACAAGCTGCCCATCTTCCATATCAATATCCATATCCCTGAGTTTCTGAACGGTTTCCTCCTGCTGTATCTGAAAAATTGCCTCAACCATAGCATACTCGCCATTGTTTCCTATCATTTCCTGTGAAACTCTTGCCCCCAGGGCAATGCTAATCGAACCCACCAAAATTGATTTTCCAGCACCGGTTTCTCCAGTCAGGATATTCAGGTGTTCCCCAAATTCTATATCAATTTCATCTATTAACGCAAAGTTCTTTATATGAAGATGAACTAACAAAAAATCCCCCCTGTTTTCTTTTCTGTATATAACGCGACGGTGCCAGATTGGCACCGTCGTTTACTTTACTTTCTTTCCCTTAGTTTACTTAAATTAATTTATTTTATTTTCTTTACTTTTACTCTACAGCCAAGTTTTACACCATTAATAATGGCATAGACAATGGTCGTTCCCTTCTTACGCCCCGTTACCAGACCGGTATTATCCACAGTCGCTATATTGATATCCTTGGAATACCAGGTAACACCATTATTAATTTCATTCACTCGGAGCTGTTCTGTATCATATTGCCGCATCACAAGCCCTTTGCGGTTCAAATCAACTACAAGTACATCACAATAACCTCTTTTACCATTTTCTGTCTCGCCATATATCGTAGCCTGCCCGACTTTGTATGTCTTAATCTTACCACGGCTGTCTACGGAAGCTACCTTTTTGTTGTCCGAATAATACCGGATCTTTGACGTTGTATTGGCCGGAGCTGCCACAATACCCGATTGAGCCGCTTTTCCTTTCGCCAGAGTAATTTGGGAATTTTCAACCGTCACTCCTGTTGCCTCTACCGCCTCTTTCACAGTAATATAAGCTCTTGCTGATTTTCCTGATCCATCCTGTGCTTTTGCCTTAATTTCTACCAGGCCTACCGCAACGCCAATTACTTTTCCGGAACTGTCAACGGTAGCGATATTGGCATCTTTTGTTGACCACTTCACCTTTTTAATGGTAGCATTTTTCGGCTTAATAACAGTCTTAAGCTTGAGAATGTCCCCAATTAACACATCTGCCTCACTCGGCTTTATACTCAGTTTTGTAATAGGACGGACAACCCGTACCCTACAGCGGGCGCTCGCCCCACTTCCATCCCGCGCCGTAGCTTTAATATAGGCAGTACCAATTTTTTTGCCCTTTACCTTTCCGGACTGGGTTACCGTACAGACTTTCTTCTTACTGGAAGTCCACTTCACCTTTTTATTTTTCGTGGAACCGGTAACTGTCGCCCTCACATAAAATGTCTTTCCTACCTTCAAAAATTTTGTTGCCGGCTTCACCGTAACTTTTGTTGGAATTTTAATCGGTGTCGCGGTCGGTTCCGGCGCAACGCTTGGTTCCGGAGTATCCGTTGGCAGCGGGGCGACAATAATCAGGCAGGAAGCTCTGTAACCGCCCTCTTCTGTCTCTGCCGTAAGCATAACAGAACCGCCGGCAACCGCAGTTACTTCTATTTCTGTCTCGCTTCCTCTGACCGGTGCGGTAGTCGCCACCGTAGTATTGGAAAGCGTCCAGTTTATTGTCTGGTTATGTGCCGTCTGCGGTGCGAGAACCGGCGTAATAATGATGGATTCCCCTTCATTCATGGCATATTCCTGCTGCGGCAGGGCAATCCCCTGCATCGCATCGTACACAGTCACGGCAATACGGGTAAAACAAGTCTGTAACGCACCATTATATGCAGTAACAAACACATAAGTATCCCCCGGCGCTATACCGGTAATCTGCCCTTTTTCATCCACTGTTGCCACTGCTGTGTTATCACTCTCCCACAAAAGAGTATCGGTGGAGTTGGCCGGTGTCAGAACAGGCTCAACCGTGACGGTCTGACCGGAGAAAAGAACTACGTTCTTCTCCTTAAACGCAATGGAAGATGCCGGCTGACGTACCGTCACTTTTACATTGGATACAATTCCCTCCGAGGAAGTGATATTAATATCTGTTGTTCCCGGGGCAAGACCTGTCAGTGTCGCAATCTGTTTATTACTATCATAAGTAATATTGACAATGCTTCTGTCATTTGGCCGCCAGGTCAGATTTGATTTTGTATTGGCGGGCAAAAAGGCAACATCAATTGTAGAAGATTCTCCCACATTCATGATTACCTCGGATTTACTGAGTGTCATACTTGTCGGCGTACCTATAACAGTTACCATACAGGACGCCATGACATTATATGGGTTGAACGTCGGATACACCGTAACGAGTGCCGTACCGGGACCCACAAACGAAATGTAACCGTCCTTATTCACAGTAAGTACCGATGTATTGGAACTTGACCACGTCAATCCGGTGTCTGTTGCATTTGTCGGCGTATAACTTACATCCTCATATATATTATAGCCCTTTGTATACTGAGACAGAGATACTGACGCATTCTTAAACTTAATGCTGTCAATTGCAACCCGGACGGTGATGTGCAGCACTTTATTTTGCTTATTTACTGTATTATATACAACCAAATCCGCACGACCACCGCCAGTGGCAGTAATCGTACCATTTTTACCATCTGCAGACGGCTCAACAGTAAATACCGATGGATCTGTGCTGATCCAGTCTAACGGTGCAACGGATACTGTCTGCCGGATATTTGCCTTTACCACCAAATGATCTCCGACGAGCATTGTCTGGTCCGCACTAGGATTCAGCGTAAAGGAATCAATCGCCGCCTCAACCTTTACGGCACAGGTCGCAACGCGGTACACACCATCCCCGGCATCCAAAGTCGCCGTAATCGTCACATCACTCTGCGTAATACGAAGTCCCGTAATCAACCCCTCGTCAACCGAGACACTTCTGGGGTCGGAAGACTCCCATACAATCGTACCATTATAAATCCCGTTCAGAATAACACTCAACTGATAGGTCTGACCAACGGAAATCGTCAGACTGCTTCGGTCTAACATAATGCGGTCAAGAATACGGATATATGACGTAAATACAATATTTCCATCTACCATATTCTTATCCGGCACATCCCCGCCAAGCAGTTCCCGGATATAATCCTCCTTGCTCTTTTTAACTGTCAGCTTGGCAACAACAACACCCTCTGCCAGTGCCTTTAATACAGCTGTCGAGTTATCATAGGTTTTATATATGTTGTGGTTTCCTCCGTCTTCCATACTGAATTCAATATTAAAACAGTCTTTAAAATCCTGCAGCGTCATATGGTATGCCTCTGCAAAGCTATAGCTGTCCCCAATGCTCAATGTCTCATCTTTGTCTTCCACGCCGCTCTTAATGGTCAGATTTACTACGGTAGGGTTATAGGATAACGTACCGCTTTCAATGATTCTGTCCTGGCCGTTTTCTGTCACCGTAGCCTTTGTTTTATTATAAACGGCTGAAGTGACATCTAATTCGGCATCATAAGTATCGGCTGTATAGAAGTTAATCTGGTATTTTCCCGCAATACCGCGTACCTCCAGCTCATTTCCATAACTGCCTGTAGGCCGGAGCTCTATCAGGTCTGACGTCATGCCAAGGGAATCCGCTATCTTAACCTGATTCCCCCTGCCGTCATCCTTTGTAATCGTCCAGGCCACCTTACTGCGGACCGGCTCCGTCTGATTCGTATAGAGTGTATTCGTATACAGATACTGCCCGTCATTTAGCGCTACGTTGTTCAAATTCCTCTGATAATCACCCGTTTTAAACAGAGTGGAATCCTGTGCAGGCGGACTCGCCATAGAACCGTACTGCTCCGCCGATACCCGCGGTATAACGTAAACATTCATTGTTGCCGTGAGCGTTGTCCCCGGTGATGGCTGATAGCTGGCATGTACCTGCGTCTTACCGGCGGCAACCGGTTCAATCACACCACCGGCGGCCCCTGACCTGCTGACCTTCGCTACCTCTTCATTGTCCACAGTCCACTGTGTATTCGCTCTCCAGTTATCTTTCGATGCACTTGTATCATTTTTACTGAATATAGACTCCAGCTTAAGCGGGGCATCATCCTGCTCCATAAACAGAGATGGCAGCAGATCTGTTGTCTTTGCTTTTTTAAAATGGTCCACATCAGATGAATCAATGGCAAACTGCACTCTGATATTACAGAATGTATTGAGCACCGTATTCCCGCCTTTTGTTACCACAAGGGCAATGGAAACATCTCCCGGAGATTTTGCGGTAACAATACACATAATATTCTGAGCCCCCGTCGGCTCTATTTTCACATAGGCATTCTCATTAGGAGTAGCTGCAGGCGCACCTACAACAGACCATTTAATTTCATAAGAACTGTCAACATTAGAACCATCCGAATTTTCCAGCGTCAGAATCAGCTGCCCTGTCTCCATACTCTGGGTCACCGCCGGTGACAATATTCTCTCATAATTGTCCTTAATAATCAGGGTTGGCCCCGGCGCTGGTGTTGTTCCCGGTGCCGGTGTTGGTGCTGCCCATGTGGTATCACCCAAAAAACCGAAAGCCCCCATGACAAATACAAATACAAACAGTATTGCATAGAGTAAACTTTTTCTTTTTGATTTATTTTTTGTTTGCTTTGATATACTCATAATGCACAGTTTCCCCCATTCACACACACATTTCATCGTATGTCCTTACTTATCGCACACGTTTTGCCTATATTAATATATCGGCTTATATAACATAAATTATAGCGGAATCCCCAAGAAAATGCAATGATAAATTCTGGGCAAAAACTTGTCAGTTTCCCGTCTTTATGCTATAATACCGATTTGTGCTAATTTCATTATACTTTGAATTTATGGAAATGAGGTAGAATTTAACTATGAAAACAAAATGCGAAAATATACGCAATATTGCCATTATTGCCCACGTAGACCACGGAAAGACTACATTGGTGGATGAACTCTTAAAACAGAGCGGCGTTTTCCGCAAAGGGCAGGAAGTAAAAGAACGGGTTATGGACTCCGACGATATTGAACGAGAACGGGGCATTACCATATTATCGAAAAATACGGCAATCACATATAAAGATGTAAAGATTAATATCATTGATACTCCCGGCCATGCCGATTTTGGCGGTGAAGTAGAACGCGTATTAAAAATGGTTGACGGTGTTATCCTTGTGGTAGATGCCTTCGAGGGTGCCATGCCACAGACAAAATTCGTATTAAAAAAGGCACTGGAGCTGTCGCTGCCTGTTGTTGTCTGCGTCAACAAAATTGACCGCCCGGAGGCAAGGCCGGAGGAGGTTGTAGATGAAATCCTTGAGCTTTTTATTGATTTGGACGCCAGGGAGGAACAGCTTGACTGCCCCTTTATTTTTGCCTCAGCAAAAGAAGGGACGGCAAAAACAAATATGTCTGATAATGCCGTAGATATGAAACCGCTGTTTGACGCTATTTTAGATTATATACCAGCCCCTGAGGGTGATCCGGATGACGATACACAAATTCTCATCAGCACCATAGATTACAATGAATATGTGGGGCGCATCGGAATTGGAAAAGTTGATAACGGAATCATCCATGTTGGTGATGAGGCTGTAATTGTCAATCATCACGACCCGGAAAAATGCGAAAAAGTTAAGATCTCTAAACTATATGAATTTGAGGGACTGGATCGTGTGGAAGTGGAATCGGCAGGTATCGGCTCCATTGTAGCGATTTCAGGAATTTCAGACATCCATATTGGGGATACTTTATGCAGCCCGGAAAATCCAAGAGCAATTCCTTTCCAAAAGATTTCAGAGCCAACGATTGCCATGCACTTTATGGTAAATGACAGCCCATTTGCCGGACAGGAAGGAAAATATGTCACCTCGCGCCATCTGCGTGAACGCCTGTACCGGATGCTGAATACAGACGTGTCCCTTCGCGTGGAAGACACAGAGTCAACAGAGGCCTACAAAGTATCCGGCCGCGGTGAACTGCACTTATCTGTACTGATTGAAAATATGCGGCGGGAAGGATATGAATTCGCTGTCAGCAAAGCAGAAGTGCTCTTCAAAGAGGACGAGAAGGGAAGAAAAACAGAACCGATGGAGCGGGTGCTTGTGGATGTACCGGATGAATTTACAGGAACAGTAATTGAGCGTCTGAGCCAGCGGAAGGGAGAACTCCAGGGAATGGCGCCGTTAAGTGCCGGTACTACGAGGCTTGAATTTTCCATCCCTGCCCGGGGCTTAATTGGCTACCGCGGCGAATTCATGACAGATACAAAAGGAAACGGTGTCATAAATACAGAATTTGACGGATATGGACCATATAAGGGAGAAATTCCATACCGCAAACAGGGTGCCCTGATTGCCTATGAAACTGGCGAAACAATTACTTATGGCCTCTTTAATGCCCAGGAGCGCGGCACACTTTTTGTCGGTCCCGGCGAAAAGGTGTATGGCGGTATGATTGTCGGTGAACACGCCAAATCAGATGATATCGAGGTAAATGTGTGTAAGAAAAAAAATCTGACAAATACCCGCTCATCCGGTGCAGACGAGGCGCTCCGCCTCACACCAAAAAAAGAACTCAGCTTAGAACAGGCACTGGATTATATTGACACAGATGAACTTTTGGAGGTTACTCCGGAAAATCTGCGTATCCGAAAAAAAATTCTGGATGGAACAGAACGCTACCGGGCAAACAGAAATAAAAAGTAAAATGAAAGATGGAGAACGATTTGGTATGGAGACTTGTATGGACTTAAAACCTGTGTCCCCCTTTGTCCAGGACGAATTTGCCGCTTACGAAAAACTGCGGCCAATATACATGAGTGAGGGACATTTCCTTAATCAGTTTTTATGGGAAAATTATTATCACACCCGCTATATGACCGATGATTTAGCTCTGTATCTTGTCATCCGCCTGACGGATGGCAGCAATAGCCTACCAGGCAATAGCTTATCAAGCCATGGTTTTTTTGCGCCGCTGTGCCGTGAATCGGATTTACCGGAAGTATTTTCACGCATGGAACGCTTCTCTATCGATTGCTTCCACGAACCATTACGCATTTTTCTGGCCGACAGCCGCATGATAGATATCCTCACGGAGAAAAACTGCCTGGGGGGATATACAATTACTCCGCAACGGGACAGTTTTGACTATCTCTACGATGCGGAAAAATTGCGGAATCTCAGCGGTAAAATCATGCACAAAAAGAAAAATCTTGTCAACAGTTTTTTAAAGACATACGAAGGGCGCTTTTCCTATGAAACTCTGGGAATAAAAAATATAAAAGAAATCAAGGCATTTCATCAAAAATGGCTGGATGAACGCCGTATTTATGACAAATACAACTGCATTGACGATGAAGAAGAGGGAATTTACCGCCTGTTTGGAAACTGCCAGTCCATCCGGTGCAAAATGGGCGGTGTCCGCATTGATGGGGAGTTAAGAGCATACACTATCGGCTCCTACTGTCCGGACACCCATATGGCAATCATTCATGTAGAAAAAGCGGATGTAAATTTCCGCGGACTATATAATTATATCAACCAGCAATTTATCCTTCACGAATTTCCTGACGCACTTCTGGTAAACCGAGAGGATGACTTAGGACAGGAAAACCTGCGGCAGGCAAAACTCTCTTACCGCCCTGTGCGGCTGGAAGAAAAGTTTATCATCTCTGATTTTTCAACATCGTTATCATAAATTCGATGATACCTTGCATCAATGATTTTGCGGTCCCGCTCCCTGTCTTCTTCCCGGATATTATAAGTCGGGACCAAATCTGCCACAAGTTCTTTCATGTTTTCTGACTCTGAATACGCCTTATCATAAAGGGAATCCAGCTTTTCAAGAAATGCCTCCCCGTCAAATACCAGCGGACGTCCAATATGAATCAGGGAATGTGCTGTCTCCTTCAGCCCTTCCTCATCCATTAACATCTCCTCATACAGCTTCTCCCCCGGCCTCAGCCCGGTATATTCCACTTTAATATCCCGATCCGGAACATAGCCGGACAGACGAATCAGCTTTCTTGCCAAATCGTCTATTTTTACCGGTTCTCCCATATCCAATACAAAAATCTCCCCGCCCTTTGCCAGTGCTCCTGCCCGGATTACAAGGGATACCGCCTCTGGTATCGTCATAAAATACCGGATAATATTTTTATCCGTTACTGTCACCGGCCCCCCTGAAGCAATCTGCTTTTTAAACAGTGGTATCACACTGCCGTTGCTCCCAAGCACATTTCCAAAACGGACTGCCACAAAGTCCGTAGAAGAGCGGTTATTTAATTCCTGCACAATCATTTCACAGACACGCTTAGATGCCCCCATAATATTGGTTGGATTTACCGCCTTGTCAGTTGAAATCAGTACAAACTTTTTTGTTCCGTACTTATCCGCTGCCAAAGCCGTTTTATATGTGCCAAATACATTATTTTTTATGGCCTCGTTCGGGCTGTCTTCCATAAGGGGCACATGTTTATGTGCCGCCGCGTGATATACAATATCCGGCCGGAATGTGGCAAATACATAATCAATCCGGCTTGTATTCCGCACGGAACCAATTAATACTTCCAAATGCAGGGACGGAAACTCCCGCAAAAGTTCCTGCTGGATATCATAGGCATTATTCTCATAAATATCAAATATAATCAGCATTTTAGGATGATTAGCTGCTATTTGACGGCATAGCTCACTTCCGATGGAACCGCCCCCTCCGGTCACCAGCACCACTTTTCCCTTTACATAATTGATGACAGAATCCAGATTGATATCTACCGGCTCTCTTCCCAGCAAATCCTCAATCTCTACCGGACGGATTTTTTCTATTTCTGCCTCTCCATTTACAAACTGATAAACCCCCGGCACGATTTTCAGCTCACTCTCCGTCTGCTGACAGATTTCCAAAATATCCCGGATTTCCCCCTTGGGTGCACTCGGCATTGCCACAATAATTTCATTGACATTCAGCTCCTCTGCCGCTGACACAATACTCTCCCTGCCGCCAATCACCTTTACGCCCTGGATATATGTCCCGTGTTTTGATTTATTATCATCAATAATCCCACAAATACGGCTGTCGAGGTTATCGCTCATTTTCAGCTCCCGAATTACGATATTACACGCCTCTCCCGCGCCGATAATAAGCGTTGTACGCATTCCTTTTCCATGGCTGTTTGATTTATAAATCAGGCGCACGACACGGTAGGAAAAACGAACCGCCAGCGTCGTGATAAATAAGAGGAGAATATAAATCACAAAATAGGAGCGCGGCATTCTATGATATGTCCCAAACACTGTCAAAAAATGAAGAACACCGGAAACTCCACTCGCTAAAGCAATGTTAATAACCTCTCCAAGCCCGGCAAAACGCCAGAGACTGTTATATAAGCGAAACAGAGCAAATACAATCAAGGTAATAATTGTATTAAAAATCATGATTTCCTGAATCGTTGCCACATACCCAATTGTATAATCATCCGTAATCCCACTTTTCAAAAAACGTTCTACATTCAGTTCATAACGAATAAAAAGTGCCAAAAACGAGCATCCATTAATACAGAAGATATCCCAGATCACTAAAAGCACCCGGTAAAGCGCGGACATCTTCCCGTTTTCAATCATTTTTTTCACCCTTTTTTTACCCATCTAATCCCATCTCCTATTCTTATTGTCGATTATTATACGAAAAAATATTGAAAAAATCAAGCTTCTATAGTATAGTATAGATTTGTATAGGGGATAAACTTGGCATTGTCAAAACCGGCAATATCCAATAAGTTATATGGAGGATAAAATGAACAAAGTACGACTGCCGCTGACCTGTTTTTATCTGGTCTTTTTTACATTATATAGCTTAATGACACGTTTTACCTGGACTGCTGCCCGAATTGACGGCAGTATAAATTCCACTTTATACCGAATGCTGCTGATTTTGGGCTGCCTTCTTGCCATTTGGTGGCTGATTGCCAGCCGCACGGAAATTCTTTCTTCGCACAAAAAAATTGACTTTTTCTTTTTGGCAGGCTTTATTGCCGTCCTGTGCGTCAGCACTCTCCTAAACTATTCATACCAGCTGTTTGACAACTTGTATGGCATTATCACCTTTGGATTTCAGCTTGTCCTCTTTTATCTTATGGGGCGCACACTGTCAGAGCAGGAATGGGACAGCATCATACAGAAAATAATTCTTTGCTGTTCTGTACTCTGGGATATCGCATGCGCAGCCTCCCTGATACAATTCCTTCTTAATATTTCTTATAAAACACAGTATGCCGCAGACCGCGGTGCTGTCCGGCAGGGCATTACCGACGGCCGCCTGTTCGGTCTCTTCAGTGACCCTAATTTTGCCGCCTTTACCTCCCTGCTTCTTCTGGCAGGGCTATGGCATATCATCAGCAGTTCCAAAAAAACCCTTGCCATGCGGATTTTTGTCTGGTTCAGCATCGCTTTGAACGCCATGTATATTATTATGTCAAACTCCCGTACCGTTTATCTCTCTGTCATCGGTACTGTATTGATTTATGTCCTGCTTTCCTCTTATAAAAAATATCAGGCACAGGGCAAATCCGGTCTCTGCGTACTCAGACATCTTATCATACGCAGCATTATTACACTGGTGCTCCTGCTCGTCATCTATTTTGCCACTCTCATGTCTTTGCGCGGCATTGCAGAACTCATTTCTCCGGATAGAGATACTGCTGTGGAAATGGTGCGGGAAGATGTAAATACAGAAAATATTTCCAATAACCGGTTCACTATTTGGCAGGCATACCTTGAACTCTACAAAGAAAAACCGCTATTTGGATTTTCAACCCGCGGTGCGCTGCCCTACGCCACCAAAAACCATCCGGACAGCTACCTCGCCAAAACACAATATGTAACCCATAACAGCTATCTGTCCCTGCTTATAGAAACCGGCGCCGTTGGTTTTTGCGTAATGGCATCCTTTATGCTGCTTTTGTTTATCCGTTCTATGAAACGTATCCGGGACAAAAAGCCGATTAGCAAAACATATATCCTGTTCTTTTCCTGGATGGCTGCCATATTTGTTTTCTGCATCTGTTTCCATGATATTTTCTTTACCATGAATATAGAAACGATGCTGTTTTTAAGCAGTATGGGATTTTTATGGCAAAAGCAATTCGTCAATTAATGCCCTCCACTGTTCTAATATTCTTTCCTTTTGGAATTTTGGCAGAAGAATGCTGCTCCTGGCAGACATCTCTGTGCGTCTCTTATCCTGCGTTAAAAGCAAAGCAATGGCATCTGCCATCTGATCAATATCATAGGGTGGTATTAACCGTCCATTTTCTCCATCCTTCACAATCTCTGACGGCCCTGACACAATATCAAAGCTGACAATCGGAAGATGATTGGCCCCGGCTTCTATCAGCGTTAACGGCAGCCCTTCCCGATAAGAAGTGAGTACATAAACGGCATGTCCCCGATAGTGTTTACTCATTTGCCCTGTCACTCCAAGCAGATGAACACGGCCGGACAGCCCCGCATCCTCTATCTGCTGCCTGATACTCTCAAACAGATCTCCCTGCCCGTAAATATCCCAATCCCAATCCAGACCGGGAAGTTTTTCCAATAGTTTCTGAGCAACCTGCACAAGCATATCATACCCCTTTTCGTGAGAAAAACGCCCCGCCGTCAACAGCGTCAGGGAATTCTCATCATAGGGCATTACATCCTGTAGAATCTGTTCATCCACCCAATTGTAAATCGTCTGTACACGTCCTTTTTTATAATGAAACTTTTTATAATAAGCCTCCTCGCTCTGTTTCGTGAGGACAACTGTTCGGTCCGAAAACCGTGAACCAATCATTCTCATAAGCCTTGCCGGCCGCTCATGCCACTGATTCATAAGCGCACCGTGGTCGCAAAAAACTTTCCGGCACAATACTCCCCTGGCCATAACTCCGGCACATAAACCGGCGTACGCCCCAATATAAAAGACAAGCTCTATGCGTTTTTCCCGCAGATACCCCTTCAAATCCTTCTTCCCTCTGACAATTGTCTCCCGTATTCTTGCTTTATACGGCAAAATGGTCTTTCGGGATACCCTGTCTGAAAAAGAATACGCCCACTCTTCTCTCTCCTGAATTAAGCTGATTACATGGATTTCATACTCTGTATCCATTGCGTGTACCATATTGCACAGCACCTGCTGGGCACCCCCGGTATCTGACATATCAAAATTAATAAATGCAATCCGTCTCATTTTGTCCTCATTTCTGAGCGACTTGTCGCGAAGAGGCGATGAGAAAACTGCGAATGCAGTTTCGCATCTGCCATCAAAGCTATTTGTTTTCGCTCAGAAACAAATAGCCGTGTGAAAAATAAGCTATCAAGCTTATTTTTCACACTGTCCTCCGTTTTATGCCATCCACTTATAATACAAATAGAGCAGCATGCCTCTGGCATTTTTCATAAAAGAGAGAAGTATCCGATCCTTTTTCCTGTCCGTGTGGTAGTTCTCTGTCAGTTCCTGCACGGCAGCATCTCCCATCCAGCCTTTTATTTTCTTTCTGCACTCCCTGCCGGATAAACCCGATTTGTGAACTAATGCTGTCATTTTTGTCTTTAAACCAAACAGATAATTAACATATAGAATATTGGTATCCGCTCCATATTCCTCAGCAAATTTCATCATATGCTTATGAAGCATTGTTTCAATTTCAAAACCGTCCTCCCGGTAGCGGTAAGCAAGAGACTGGTCATTAATATTGTTGTATTCATATACCAGATTCGGTATCACAGCTATCCGCCCGGCACCTTTTATCACCTGAAGATTAAACATCAAGTCCTCACCCATAGAGAGTTCCTTTGGAAAACGTGCAGTAAGTCCTTCCCTTCGGTACATCTTGTTCCACGGTGTGTTCATACAGTTTTTCTTGTAATAGTAATATTCCGGAAGATGCTCTGCAAACTCTGCCGCCCCCTCATACACACCGGGGAGCGGGCTGCGCTCCTCACCCGTCTTTAAAATCCGAAAACCGGCAATACACAGGCTGGCACCTGTCTCTTCTAACGTCCTCACCATTGTCTCACAGGCCTCCGGCAGCAGGAAATCATCACTGTCTACAAATTGCAGGTACTCCCCCCTCGCATTCTCAATACCAAGATTTCTGGAAGCGGAAACCCCTTCATTTTCCTTATCAATACAGCGCACAAAGGAATATCTTTTCTCAAATCCTGATATAATTTCCCGTGTCCTGTCCCCCGAAGCCCCATCACAAATAATGACTTCCAATTTGGGATATGTCTGCTTCACAATACTCTCCAGACACTTTTCCAGATATTTCTCTGAAAAATACGTCGGCACAACAATGGACACCAGCCCCTTCTGCCATTCACTCATCTTTTTTCCGCTCCTTTGGATAATAGATTCCACGGTATTTCGTATAGCTGTTGTCTAAATCAATGCAGATGCCGTCATGGGAGGGAACCTGCGCCTCCCTCGGCGGCAGTTTTTCATAGTCCCCAAACGCCATCCTCAGATATGTCTCATAGCCGACCGGAAGGGGCAGCTGTACACCCTCAAATTCCTTATACACCGCAGAGGCAAATATCTCTTTCGGATATTCATTGACCATATAGTTATAGCGCACACACAGCTCTGTCACGTAATCACAATCGGATATTTTATATTTTGTCATTTGCCGTTCGGCAAACATAGCCGTGCGGTAACGCCGTTTCCACCCCGGCCGGATAAAAAGCATAAATTTCCCTATCAGCTCCAGCGCCTTCCCCTTACTTGTGGGCGGCTCCTGATTGATATAAATTTGATATACAAGCCCCCAAAACAGCTGCATTTTCCTCTTCAGACGCCCGGACGGACAACCATCTAAGGGCAGCACCTCAAGGCGCACGCCGTGAGCGACATCCAAATCCATCTGGCGCTCTTTAATAAAAGTTGTATTTTCGTCAGTAATTGCAGTGAGCTGGGAGCGCTCAAAATTCTCCGGCCCGGTGCGGCTCAGCTTGTAGCGGCTCTCATCCATCTCCTCCCGCCAGAGCCTGCACATTTTCTCATAATCCTCCCGCGGCATAAAAACATCGATGTCATCATCCCATGGGATAAAACCGCCGTGGCGGACTGCCCCGATGCAGCCGCCCCCGCACAGATAGAAAAGCAGCCCGTGCCGCTCACAAAACTCCTTAAAAACCAGAGTAATCTCAAGACACTTTGCCTGAAGACCCTTTAAATCCACTTCCTGTCCCGGCTTTTCAGCTGGCATCGCCCTGCCCCTCCTCTCCGTCTCCTGTCATATAATACACACCCCGGTACTTTTCACAGGATGAGCTTAAATCCATAAACACACAGTCATGATGCGCTACCCTCGCCTCTTCCGGAGGAAGCTGCCTGTAATCACCAAAAACTTTTTTCAGATATGCATCATATCCAACTGGAATCGGCATAGTCCTATCCTCAAAAGGCACTTCCACTGCACGCTCAAACCATGTCTTATCATACCAGTTCTTCATATATCCGAGCCCGGAACACAGCTCCGTAATGCCTTTCCCGTCTGCAATACGGTATTTTGTCATCTGACGTTTGGCAAATGACCATATCCGGTACCGGATTTTTTCTCCGGAAAAGACAGTGAGAAGCAAACGGCTTCCAGACGCCATCAGCCCGCCGTGGTTTTCCGGCACCATCTGGGCACAGAACAATGAATATATAATTGCCCATATGCACTGCCATATGCGCTTCCACGCCGAATCCGGATATCCGTCCAGCGGAAGAATGTCAAGCTGCGCCCCGTGAACGATATCCAAATCCTTCTGATATGGCTTGATATAAGTGGTTTTCCGGTGCCGCAGCGTGGCAAACAGATTGTGGTCTACCCTGTTTTTCCCCTGTACCATAAGTGCCAGGTCTTTTCCCCTGTCATACTCGTCCCAGTGCCCTACAAAATACTCATAATCATCCCGCGGCATAAAAAAGTCCAAATCGTCATCCCACGGAATAAAACCGCCATGGCGAATCGAACCGATACATCCTCCGCCACACAGATAAGCTGTCAGGTGGTTCTCCTTGCAAAAATCATAAAAAACCGTGGCCATTTCAAGGCTCACCCTCTGCAGCCCCTGAAGCTCTTCCTCTGTATATACATGCTGTCTATTCTCCATTTTTAATCCCCATTTCTTCGCCGTTTTCTGTGTTTAACGCCTCTCTGACTCTATCCACAGACTCACAGGCCTTATGTTTGCCACGCCAAAAGGGCATAACTGCCAGGCCGGCAGCTGTTCCCACTCCATAACTCAGATGAAGGGCAAAAAACAAAAGAGGCAGCAGACATTGCACAATACTCTTCTTCTGCCCTCTCACCGCAAGAACCGCCATCACCACTGCAAGCAGCCAGTATAATCCCCACATGACCACACCGGGCCAGCGGATTCCTGCCAAAAATAAAAACGTAGTCAATAGTATCCCGCAGATAAAAGCCCCCGGTACAAAATGATACAGGGACAGACATCCGGGACAAACTCCTGCCGTCAGACCAATCCAGTACCCGTTTCCAAATTTCTGCCGGCACATCTTCCGAAATGTCGGACGGATATACTGATAAGATATAATATCCGGAGACATACAGAGCCGATAACCATTCTGCCGAATGCGGTAATGCATCTCATTATCTTCTGTACGCCCTAAATCCTCACGAAAACCACCGGCTTTTTCAAAAACCTCCCTCCGATACGCCCCGTGGAAAAAAGACTTCACATAAGCCCGTGTCCCTTTTCTACGGAATGAAGAAACACTGCTGCCAAACATAGACTCTTCCGCAAGCAGTAATGTATGCTCCCACGGTAAATCACTTTCTGCCAATGCCGGGCGTACCCCGCCGGAAACCATTTCCCCGCTCTCCAAATTCTCCACCTGTTTTTTTACAAAGTCTGGTGGAATATGGCTGTGTGCGTCAACACGCATAATTACATCCGTTGTAAAATGAACAAGCGCCTCATTCCATCCGCAGCTCTGTATCCGGCCAGGATTGGGAACAACAGCAATCCGTAGAAATTCTTCTCCAAATTCTTCTTTAAACTGCTCCATGCACTTCTTTGTATTGTCCACCGACATACTGTCCACTAAAACAACCTCTATTTTGCTGTGGGAATATGTCTGTTCCCGGATATCATCAAGTAGGCGCGGCAAATATTTTTCTTCATTGCAGGCTACCACACAAAGAGATACGTTCATAACCTTTTCCCTCCCGCTTATCATTGTAATGGATTGCAGGGCATCTTTCAAGATTAGAAAGAAATTTCTCTTGAACTACCTGTCAAAAGCGATTATACTAATTAGAAGCCAACGCAACGTATTGTAATATGGGAGGTAAGTTTTTGTGGGGAATTACAAAAAGGAAATAGCGATTATCATACCGGCCCTTGACCCGGACAACCGCATGGTTTCTCTTGTCCGCGAACTCAGGGAAGCGGAATACGAAAACATCATTCTGGTTGATGACGGCAGTACACGGGAAAAACGCAGGTACTTTCAAATATGCAAAGAAGAATATGGCTGCAAAATTATCCGTCACGTCGTTAATTTCGGTAAAGGCATAGCTATTAAATCAGCTTTTAATTATATTCTTGAGTCCTGTCCCGACATATGCGGAGCTGTAACGGTAGACTGCGATGGACAGCATATCGTAAAGGATATTGATACCTGTGCCAAACTCACTTATGAAAATCCGGACAAGCTCACCCTTGGCTGCCGCCGGTTTGACAATTCAGAAATACCTCTCCGCAGCCGTTTTGGCAACATTTTAACGAGACAGGTGATCCGCCTCCTGTGCGGCATCCACGTCTCAGACACTCAGACGGGTCTGCGCGGACTGCCGATTCCCCTGATTGCGAAATATTTTGCCAATACAAAGGGAGAACGGTTTGAATATGAAATGAATATGCTGATTGAAGCCAGGGAACATATGATACCAGTTCAGGAATTTCCCATCGAGACCATATATCTGGAAGAAAATGAGAGCTCCCACTTTAATCCGTTTTTGGACTCCATTCGCATATATAAAGTATTTTTGAAATTTTTACTCAGCTCCCTGTCAAGCTTCCTTATTGACATTGCACTCTTTTCGCTGCTTGGCATCATACTCCGCCCATGGATTCCCGAAAATATCATTATTTTCAAGGGATTTATATTCGGCGGTTCTCTTCTGACTTTGCTGAGAACGGTAATTTCACGACTTGCCAGCTCACTTTTTAACTTCTTCATGAATAAAAAACAGGTATTTAAAAACGATTCCCATTCACCGGTTATCGTAGTCAGATACTATATTCTCTGTATTATCCAGCTTATTTTGTCCTGGCTGTTAGTAGAGCATTTTTTGGGCTTCATCACGTACCGCACCATACGCAAATGCATTATTGACACACTGCTCTTTGCCGTAAGTTTTCAGATACAGCGCGAATGGGTATTTGTTAAGTCTCAAATGCCAAAACATGATAACTTATCATGAAAACAAATCAAGATAATTAATATAGTAAATCAGCATTTAATCTTTCTGCCTCAGACGCCTTCTCCGCATCATATATGTCTGGATATGGGTTGTCGGGAAGCCAAAAACCGGCGTTGACAACAGACAGGTGAGCAGCAGCGCCGCCAGGAGATACCACACCTTTCCCAGTACAGCATACTGACATATATCCGGGAAGTGATAAAAGAGAAGAACCTTTAAGATCGGAAAGTGCCAAAAGTAAACCTGCATAGTCCGCTGCCCCCACGTACTAACTAAAGGAATTTTCCCCGATGGGACAAGCAGAATCCAGCCAATGCACAAAACAGCGGAGAGAAGCATGGCAAATAACCGTGTCAATACTCCTGCCCCCTCAAAAGGCAGTCCGGAAAACGGTACATGCCCGGTAAACATCATCCGGTACTTATAAATATGCTCCAGAAAATAATAACAACATCCCCCCCAGAGCGCAATAATTACAATACCGGCAGGATAACTCCATCGATGTCTCTTTACTCTGAGAAAGAAATTGGGATTTAAAATACTTCCCAGCAGATAAAACGGGAAAAAGGTAACAATTCTGCCCCAAGACAAAAAGTCACTCATTGTATTATCATAACTGGCAAAACAGGCAACCATAAATACAATGAGCAAAATCAATTTCTTATTCAATTCTCTGACAAGATAGGTAAATAAAATATATGCCGCCATCGCAAACATAAACCAGCTGATATCATTCGTTGTAAACAGATAAAAATCAATTTCCCATCCCAACACCAGATTTGTCACATGTAAAAATATTTTTAACAAAAAACCACAGACCAAATAAATGGCTACTTTAGCGGCCACTTTATCATCTCTGTGAAAAAAGCCTGCTATCAGAATAAACAGCGGCATATGTACCGCATAGATAAACATAAAAATACTCTGAAACGTCGGTGCTTCAATGTATATATCAACAAAGTGGCCAATTACAACAAAAAGAATAAGAATAAATTTTAAATTGTCCCACAAGGCCACCCGTTCCTGATGTTTTGGCATATTCTTATTCTTTCCCTTCCTCTATATCATCCAATATGTCCTGCAGGGCAAATCTCGGCCTTCCCTTGGTCTCAAGATATACTTTTCCAATATATTCACCAATAATACCGATAGCAAGCAGCTGCAATCCTCCAAGCGCCCAGACTGACACCATAAGACTGCTCCACCCGAGAACTGTGGCACCCATAAAATACCGCACGAGGGAATAAATTAAAATTCCAATACTGACCAGAAAAATAACCATTCCAAGCGATAAGATAAACCGGATTGGTTTCACACTAAAAGACGTTATTCCGTCAAAAGCAAAGGACAGCATTTTCTTTAGCGGATATTTACTCTCCCCGGCAAAACGCTCCTTTCTCTCATAATACACATTGTCAGACGGATAGCCAATCAGCGGAAGAATTCCACGCAAAAACAAATTCACTTCTTTATAATTCTCAAGCTGCTGCAGAACCCGACGGCTCATCAGACGGAAATCGGCATGGTTAAAAACAATATCCACGCCCATCCACTGCATCATCTTATAAAATCCCTCTGCCGTAAACTTCTTAAAAAACGAATCCTTCCTTCGGTCACTGCGGACACCGTACACAACTTCGATTCCTTCATTAAATTTTTCTACCATCTCATCAATAGCATCGATATCATCCTGTAAGTCCGCATCCATGGAAATAGCAGCATCACAGTGCTCCTTGGCATACATCAGTCCCGCCAGCACAGCATTTTGATGCCCTCTGTTTCTTGACAGGTTTACACCGCTGACAATATCGTACTCTTCATGAAGCCTCACAATAATCGGCCATGTCTGGTCCTTGGAACCATCATTCACATACAATATCCGGCTCTTTGCACTGATTTTACCCTGTTCCATCAATGTGTGCAGCTTCGCTGCCAGCTGTTTTGTCGTCTCATCCAATACTGCCTCTTCATTGTAACAGGGTACTACCATATATAGTATTTTTGCCTTATCCATCATTATCTCTCCTTTATCACCGTGGAGACACTACTCTTCCCTCACTTCATCCTTCACCTCGGCAAAGACAATCTCATTCATCAAAATATCATGTCCCTCCATATGAATTCCGAATCTTGCACGGTCCCACTCCCTTGGTATGTCAATTACAAAACCTGCATATTTATAATTCCGAATTAAATCCCCCAATATATAAATGCGCTTATGGCATGGATAATGAATAGACTTAATGCGCTTACCATTGTGTTCAGCAAAAATATAATCCTCTTTTTTCATTGCATAGGCAGGACTGCTGAACCGCCCCCGCCACATCCCGAGATAATCTTCGTTCTTCTTAACAATATAAAACAGGCGCACCTGACGCTCTGACATACGTGTAATCTCAAACCCCCGATGCAAAAAGAGACAGTCATCCTCTGTATATGTCCTCGGTATGCGAACCCTTTTTCCCGCCTTGATCGACAGCATCGCCTCAATCATCGGAAGAGGCGTCGGAATATGGGTAATTATTTCCGGCTTAATATAACGAAGTATATGGCGGAGCTCTGCACGAAATTCTTCCAGGCTGTCTGCCGATAATTTTTCACTCAGTTCATTACTTCTGACCGGATTCAGAAATTTCCGCAAATGGTATGCCACAACAAATTGGATATAAGGTACTACACGGAGCTTATGCCTTATACTGTATTGCATCAGGCGCATATAGCCATTGTTCAGTATTCTGCGGTAAAGTTTCTTATCTTTCCATGCCTTATCGGCCAGAGAAGTCTCGTCCGCCCTTTTGCGGTAATAATAGCGGGCATCCCTCACAAGACCGTATTTACCTTCCAGCAGGATCACCCGGTTAATTGCCATCGCATCCTCCCAAAAATCCATATCCAAATCAAAACGGAGTTTTCTAAGGGCTCTCCCCCGTAAAAACACTCCGCCAATATAGTATTGCGGATACGTATAGTCTGACCGGATATCTACAATTTCGCGGTCTGAAAAACGGGTATTCAGTCTGTAGGGTTCATTGAGAGAACCAAAATAATGTATCTCTGTAGCGGCAATATTAATCTTTGGATAGCTCTCCATGAAACCCTTGACCTTAGAAACAAAGGATTCACTAATCCGGTCATCGGAATCCAGAAAACCCACAATAATATCGGAATCCCTCTGCTGCTCTTCCAGACATTTCTCCACTGCATAATTTCTGGCATACGAAACACCCCGGTTGGATTCAAAATGCGTTACCCGGATATTTGCCGGGTACTCTTCCTGATACCGGTTGCAGATTGACAGGGAGCCATCCGTGCTGGCATCGTCAATTAAATGCAATATGATATTTTCTTTAAAGGAGATATCCTGGCGGATTACACTCTCAATCGCCTCTCCCAGATATGCCTCGGTATTATAAACCGGCATAATAATCCATATCATAATCGTTTCCTCGCTTTATTTTTCCCACATCATAATCGTTTTGCCAAATGATTTCTGTATGTCCATCTCAAATGCCCTCTTCATGTCCGAAATCCCATGCACAGGCACAACAGCACCTACGATATTGGACAAATAATTTAACACTTCCGGATGCTCGCGGTAAAGCCCTACTGTTTTTTCAAAATCTTTTCTTCCACTGCGGCTGCTTCCAATCAGGCGCAGCCCTTTTTCCAGAATCATCCTGGTATTAATGGCCACTGGAAACTCTGACACACCAAGAATGGCTATCGTACCCTCCGGTTCTATATATTCAATAATTTGATTAATCGCCTTACCGGAACCGGCGCCTCCCACACATTCAAACGCATGGTCTATCGTTATCCCTTTCGGGATATGCCCAACGGTAAAAATACCGTCTGCAAAAGTAAAATCTGACAGCTTGTCCCGGTTCATACCAAAAATATAAAGCCCTGTCTCCGGAAACATTGTTTTAAAGAGGATGGCAGTAATATACCCCAAATTTCCGTCTCCCCATATACCAACTGTCCGCCTTCTCCCATGAGCTGTCCGGTCAAACCTGGACAGCGCATGAACACTGACACTGACAATTTCTGTAAAGGCTGCCACCAACTTGTCCATCTCCGGCGGCAGCGCCACAAGCCGGTCCGGGCTTATTTTAACATACTCCTGCATAAATCCATCATACCCGCTGGCACGGAAACGGCTGGAGCGCAGATAGTTTTCCGCCACATAGTCATCCTCTTCTACCGGGGTATTTGGAATCATTACTACACAATCCCCCGGTTTATATTTTCCGGAACTATCCCATACAACATCACCAATGGCCTCATGAATTAATGCCATCGGCAGTTTTTCATGAAGCACCTGTTCGTCGCGCAGTCCCTGATAATAACGCTGGTCTGCATTGCAAATGGAAAGATGGGTCGGACGAACTAAAATGTCCTCTCCATTCAAGCCAATATTCTGGTACGCCATCTCAAAACGCCTTGGCGCAACCAGCCGGTATACCGTGTTCAGCATATCCTTCTACTCCTTTGCATTCTCCCGTATCAGAGTTTCCGCCACCCTCAAATCATACGGATAAGTAATTTTGATATTGGATACCTCTCCTTCTACCAAATATACCTTTTCACCCTTCAATACAAATATTTTTGCTGCATCTGTCAGAATCTCCTTCTCCTCCTCTGACAGTGACAGATATAATTCCTTCCACTTTTTCAGACCAAAGGTCTGCGGTGTCTGCCCCTGATACATCTTACTTCTATCCGGCACAGATGAAATAATTTTGTTATCATCACTCTGTACAATCGTATCGGTTGCCGGAACTGCCGTATCACACGCGCCGTATTTTTGCGCATAAAGAATATTTTCCTCTATAATACGGTGAGTGACAAATGGTCTTACGGAGTCATGAGTCACCATAATCGTCTCATCATCTACCTCATATTCCTGTTCAATCCGGCCCACCGCATTCATAATTGTTTCATTTCTTGTCTCCCCGCCCTGAATTACCTCTATCCGGTCCGTATTACCAATATATTTTCTTACCAGATCTTTTGTGTGGTGTATCCACTGTTTGGGGCAGAGAACATAAAGTTTTTCCAATTTATCATTAATAAAAAATTTCTCAAGCGTATGGATAATGATTGGCTTATCTGCAATATTCATATACTGCTTCGGCTTTTCCACATTACCCATGCGGCTGCCAATCCCTCCCGCTAAAATCACTCCAAATACCATATTTTCCACCTCTGATACAAACTCATTTCCAGCTCTGATGTAAGGCAGAGCACGTTTTCACACCGTATTATCATATCACATTATTGTACATATTTCAACTAGTTGGCTTCAATCTCAAAAGCTCTGCTGTTTTTTTATATGGATTTTGTGCCTGCAAATAGTAAAAATCATCACAAAACCTTTGCAGTGCATCTGTCTTTTGGTCCCATGGGCAACTAAGCATCTCATCTGCATTTTCAATACATAATTCCCGATAATGCGCCTTCATATACTGCTCATAGGAAGAATTATTACACAACAGGCAATATGTCGGTTTCCGGCAGCCGGCAAAAGACGCTGCCATACGGCCGTTGTTCGTCAGCAGGACATCCGCTGTATAAAGAAGGTCAGCTACCTGCATCAAATGATTGATATAGCTGAAATTTGCCCGGTAGCGCGCCGGCAGGGTATATGCATTTTCCATCATTGTCGTACTGTTTGTAAAAACAAACCAGTCCTCTCCCAGTTTATCCATGAACTCCCTGACTGGAAACGCCCCAAAAAACGGCATATCCTTTTTTGTCTCTGCCCCAACCGTAAGTATTACCATTATCTTCTTGTGTAAAATCTCCGGATAATACCAGGCAATCTTTTCTTTTTCTGCTCTGCGCCTCTCCTCCTGACAGACCTCCCACGCCAGGGGCAGGGCCACCTGAGAAACAATTTCTGTTTCCTCTAATCGATAGGAATGTTTCAGCAGTCTCTCCGTAAAAGGCGAGCCGGCAATAATATGGGAAAACTTTTTTAATGTGCTGATGCGCCGCGGTTTCTTCTGTGCAAGCAGAGTGTTTTTAAATTGATAATCATATGGTGATGCCAATAAAAGACGGATTCCCGCCGGATCATATATTCTCCCGCTAAAAGAAGCATCGATACATATGACATGTTCCGCCTCTTCACAAAACTGACGCCGCATCTTCGCTGCACCTTGGTTTATAACGTCATTATCCGTCCGCTCATTTTTTGAAAATGAGCGGAATGTGACGTGTTCCACGTTATTTTCACTGACCAGGTGTGTCCTCATATGGGACAAATCCGCACTAATTCCCCTTCCGCGGCTGCTCAGCATCGTTATCGAGCTATTTTGCATTATTATCCCCCTCCATATAATCATTAATTAATCCCGCAATCCTTTCACAGCTATGCCCGTCACAGGCAGACATATAACGCTCCACAAAAATCTTGTGCTTTTGTGTCAGTACATGCTTTTCTTTATCCGTCAGATATTTTGTCAGTGCATCCTGCGTCTCATAAACATCTCCCGGCAGATCCTCCGGATAATTCAAATAAAACCCCCTATTGTATGTCGATAAATCATAACAAAAAAAGGCAATCGGTTTTTGCAGGAGAGCATACTCAAAAATTACGGAAGAATAATCGGTAATCAGCAAATCTGACACAAACATCAGATCATTGGTTGAAAAGTCCCGAATGACCCGTATGTTATCATACTCCTTATCCACAATGGCATTCTGCATAATCGGATGGGGACATATGATAAAGACCTGTTCCGGTAAAAGCTCTTCTGACAATCTGTCAAAATCCAGCTCCGGGTGAAATTCCTTCCTGTTATTGTTGATATCCCGAAAGGTAGGTGCGTAAATAATAATGCTTTTATCTTTCAATTCCGGATACGCCTCATATATTTTCTGCTTTTTCTCCTCTATAAGCGGCTTGTTGAAGAAATCATCCGTTCTCGGACAGCCAAGTGCTTTTACTTTATTGAGGTCAAGATTAAAAGCATCGGCATAAATAGGACGGATATACTCTCCGCTGACGGTCACCATATTATACTGCGCATGGGTAGCACTGTCTGTAAATACCGACAGGTTTGTTCCCCTCCTGCCAAATTTTTTAAATGCCCCGCAGGCATGCCAAAGCTGTATAACTCTCTGATTCCTCCGCAGTGGAAAGTAGCGCAGATACCGGTTATAATCATCCGTTACAATCACCTTGCTGGTAATAACAGCATAATACATTTTCAGTTCTTCTATCATGCTGTGAGGTAAAAGCTTTGCCCGTACAATTTTTTTCCCTCTGACATGAGGATACAGGGCTTTAGCATTTCCCTCCAGCTCTCCATCCTTGCGTATTGTAAAAAATAATACCTGTTTCTTTACCTTTTTGCGGCGCAAAAAAGAAACTGCCTTGCGGAACAGAATCTTAGACAGGGTTTCAGAGGGAAAACTTAATAACTTCTGTGACACCTCTGCCAAATCCGCTATGATTTCCGGACTGTTTAGATCTGCCTCTTTATCCCTGAGATACTCCCTGATAAAAGGCAGTGTTTCTTTTGTTCCCACGAAATCTGCAAAGGTACTCTCTGCGTCCTCGTAAAACACAATGGCATCATTCATAAATGTATAATAACCTGTGCGGTACAAATGTGGCAGCTGCGGCAGCAGGGAGTTCCCGGTATCAAGCCCGCATGTTTTCAAAAATGAACTTTTAAAAAACTTGTTTGACAGCATATAATCCATACTTAGGAACGGACTCTCTTCATATCCATTCTTTTGGGAGTTAAGGGCTATATTATTCAGCAGTACCGCCTGAATATCCCCATAATTTCTGTGATAAACAAGTTCAATCAAAAAGTCAGCCGGAGATTTAATTAAGCGCTTAAAGGCATACTTAAATGCATTATTTGCATATGCTGTCTTTTTGTTTCCAAACACGATATACTCTGAAGCCTGGCTGAGAGCGTAGTAAAAGAGTGCATCCTCCGAATCTACATCAGCAAAACAAATATTCCCCTGCATCAGCCCTGCCTGTTCAATGCATTGTCTTTTATGTTCCGGAACAACAATTCGCAGCGAGATGAGATTCTGGACAGTCACGCTCTGCAGCACATTTAAAAAGGCATCCTCTTCCCCATCTTCCCCATAGAGAGCAAAAGTGAAAAAGGCATGGGAAAGAACATCCTCCTGCTTTACATACAGGTGAGAAAAGGAATACTCCGGGTGCGAATCCGCCAAAAGCGAAAGATCCCGCATATCAAGCTCCTGCAGCTTGTCCTGAATCTCTTCAACCAAAAGAGCCGCTGTTTCCTCCTCAATAGACCAGAATTTTCCATAAAAATGATCTAATAGAATCTGTATTTCCTTTCTGCTGATGGTCTGAATGTATTTGTGTATCTCTTCGTCCTGCTCCTTTGCCTGCTCAATAGAAACATAATTAGGATAATCTGTCAATATGCTTTTCTTCGCCGCCTGCATAATCAGACGATGTGCCTCAATATAATCCCTTATTTTATCCTGCGAGATAGAAGCCGTAATGGAGTCAGCCTCCTGGTCGGCCATACGGCGGTAATGAAGGATTACCTTATCAAGTCCTGTAATGCGGCTTGCCTGATATACGAAATTCATTGTAAAGGCACCGTCTTCCGAATAGGAAATCGGAGGGAATCCGAGTCCGCATGATGTGATGACAGAACGCCGGAATAATTTATTCCACAGAGAAAATGTCCACAAAATCTGGTCATCATATTTTTCAATGACATCAAGTTTAACCAACTCGTTCAAGTCATTCACAACAAAGGTACGGTATTGGTTAAAAATATCATATTTCGCAATGACCAAATCGGCATTCTGCTCCTGTGCTCTGTCATACAGGGCCAGAAGTGCATCCAATTCAACAATGTCATCGGCGTCCAGAAAATACACATACTCACCGTTTGCAACAGCAAGAGCAACGTTGCGCGCTGAAGACGGACCTCCATTTTCCTTATCAATCACTTTCAGGTGCGCATACTCTTTCTCATAAGCACGCAGAATGTCCATTGTTCCATCCGTGGAACCATCATTGACTACCAGTATCTCATAATTATCAATTGTCTGGTTCACAATGCTGTCAAGTGTCTCTGCCAGGTATTTTTCTGCATTATAGGCAGCAATAATTACTGTGACTTTCATATGTTCTCTTTTCTCCTTATTTCATTGATACGGCTGCTTAGCCTACTCATCACAGTATCAAAAAGATGTGACAAGAAAATCGTACATATTAGTACTATTACCAAAAAAAGGTAGCGGTGGGAGTGTCCGATTCCCCTGTGTGCAAGCGCTATCATGGGAAGTCTCTGCAACATATACACGCTGAACACATGGTTGCCAAACCAGTCTAAAACCGGGTTCCCGATTGATATCTTCATCGTAAAAAAGACAATGGAAAGTGTAAATACAACTGCCCACACCGTATATACCTCAATGCCGTGTTTACTTCTGAGCAAACTTGTGGCAGCAAAAAGTACAATGGTTATGAGACAGATAAACTCGTACCGCAGCTCACTTGTCATCATCAGCTTTTCTATCCATTTTTTTAAATAGGAATACCAGACGCCGAGCGGCAGCAGTAACGCCGTATTATAAAAATATGACGGCCGTCCCATTGCCCGCATCCCGTACACAAATCCCGCTGTGAGTAGTGTGAGTATGCAGGCTCCGGCAAGCTGTACCCTTTTTCCCTCAAAAAAGCGCAATAGAAAAAAGGCAAGAAACATAAACAGGTACAAAACAAATACAACAAACATGTACCAATTGGAATTGCCAATATTTTCCCACCCAATAAAAGACAAAGCAATCGTCTTAACACTGTACCGGGATAATTGTCCCAGACATAAATCGAGGATGAGAAACATAAGGAGTATGATAACAAAATGAAAATACACCTGTGGAAGCCGTCTGCACAAAATTCCTTTTACATAAGAAAAACCCTTCTTTTTGATTGCCTCCATCATACCATAGCCGGAGTAAAACAGAAACATCGCAACAATCATCTGCCCCATAAAATCTTCCATAATTATATACGGTTTATCAAAAGGGCCTCCCAGATTCATATACTGTCTGGCATGCTTATAAAAAACAAGGATAACAAACACGCCCTTGACAACATTTGTTTTTTCTTTAGACATATAATCCTTTTGAAAACTTCCTGCGGGAGCTGCCTTAATCCCTGCAAAAACGACCAGTATTAAAAGAAACAAATATACCGTCAATTTTCTTCCCTCTCTTCCAACTGCTGTAAAAATTTGTTTTTCGGTACCTTCTTCACAAACAGGTCCTCAAATGAGAACCAGAACGCAAATGCCGGAAATACCTCAAATGGTAAAAACAGGCACTCTGTCAATGTTGCCACGACAAAGCCCACACAAATGGCCGGAATCAAAAAAGCATACGTTGCATTCTTCCGCCTTTCCTTTAAGTAAAATTTCAACGAATAACCGACTGCCATAACGGTAATCAGAGCATAAAAAAACATGCTGAAAATTCCATAGGTATATCCGAATTGTAACCAGTTGTTATGTGCATGATTCTTTTTTTTTCCATTTATCTCTAGAGAAATATTTTTATGCCCTTTATAATTCAGTTTCATGGCATAACCCTTATAGATATCAATCCTGCCACTGGTCAGGGCATTCAGCCCCTTCGTGTTTTCCAACACGTACCAGAAACGGGACCAGGCATTTGCCGGAATGCTTTCATCTTTTGACAGGGCGGAGTTTTCTTCCGGCTCTTTATGCGATGGGAATTCCGCTTTTTCTACCCCTACTGATTCCGGCACCATCGTCTCAGCAAAATCCTCAATTTTATTTCCATTTGCCAGATAGAGCGTTTCTCCCGGAAATATAATCGGGTGGTTAACAATTCCCGGCAAATGTGTCAGCATGACAAAAAATACCGGATATAACACGGCACAAAATAAGATGGCCCACGCAAGTTTTTGAAGAAAGCCTTTCCAGACATGGGTCTTTATCCCAAGATAAGTCCGAAGGCCTATCCACAGAACAAAAATAACGACAACCGTAACAAGGGAAGTCCTGGCCTGCGTCTGTGCCAGATAAAATAATACAAGGGCAATACCGCTGTACGTCATAATGCCCCGTTTCCAGTTTTTTCCGGTCTCCGCCATCCAGTCCAAATCCGACATATAAACAGCAAAAATAATATACAGATACAGGGCAAATGTATTCGGATTGGTAAAGATTCCGGCATAGCGCCCTCCCTCATAAAGCGGACGGAATAGAAAGGAAATACCCGACATCAATAGAAACGAAATTTTAACGGCATCCTTAAAACATTTCCACAAAAGGTCTTTCCTCGTATGGTTCTGCCATACAAAAAAGACCGCTGTAAAAACAAAAGCCAGAATCACCCCGAGTCCGCATACCTTTTTGGGCACAAGCAAATCGGAAATAGTAAACACGATACACATGCCAAACCAGGCAATCCACATAGAGCGGCGCCAATGAATCCTGATCAGACTCCGGTCAAGGGACAAAACAGCAAGGCAAATCATCAGTATAATACCAAAAACCGTATTATAAAAATAGCTCTCCCGATGGAGAAGATAGCGCACAATGCAAAAAAGCACTAAATCCAAAAAAAAGCACAGCGTTATCAGCCTGTATTTTATTTTTTCACCAAGCTTTCCCACAAAGGGAATCCAGGGCTCTAACAACTGGATAAATAAATCCTGTAACTTTCCAATCACATGCAGCTCCATTTCTGCCAGTACGGATTTTATGCAGTACGAAACACTGCAAGCACCGTCTGAATCATTAATTTTAAATCCTGTCCAACCGAAAACTCCAACAAATAGGCAAGATTATATTCCATCTTTTCCGGCAGCACCTGTTCTACATATATTTTGTCCACATCCTCCCCTGCAGACAAAAGGCGCTCCTCATCCTTATACGCAATGCTGGCCTTTGATGTTACTCCTGCCGGTAAAAGCAGCGTTGCCATCATTCTGGGGGTATATTGGTCCACATAACGGGGTACCTCAGGTCTTGTGCCGACAATAGACATTTCCCCCTTAAGAATATTAATCAGCTGCGGAAGCTCATCGAGGCGCACTTTTCGCAGGAACCTGCCAATTGCTGTAACACGGCTGTCCCCACTGGTCGTTACCTGACTTCCCCTTTTTTCTGCGTCAGAAACCATTGTCCTGAATTTAATAATTTTAAAAGCCCTCCCATAGGCCGTTATCCTCTCCTGGCAGAAAAATACACCACCTTTTGAGGTAACGCCCACTAAAATGCCGATAAGAATCATAAAAGGCAGCAGGATAACAAACAATATCAACGAAAACAAAATATCCAGCATTCTTTTCACTGCCAGGCCGGCACGATGTTTCTCTAAGGCCTCATAATAAGGGCGCACTTCTTCTTTTTTCATAAACTCCGGAAGGTTATCCCACTTTTTCATATGGCTGCTTACCTCCGTAAAATTTCCTGCAGACACTCCCCAATATACCTCACATCATCCCCATTCAGCTTTGTATGTAAGGGAAGCGATATCTCATTTTCATACATATGGTACGCATTGGGATAGTTCTCTATATCAAAACCCATGCTCCGGTATGCCGTAAGCAGCGGAAGTGGTTTATAATGGACATTCGATGCCACTCCCCTTTTCGCCAGCTCCTCTATCACTCTGCTCCGCTCCTCATGGCCCATCCCCTCAATCCTCATCAAAAAAAGATGGCCGCTGGAACAATTTGATTCCGTGTAATGACTCAGGCTTGTAACCGGAATCCCAAACTCGCGAAGCTTGGCAAGCTCATTTTCATATAAACGGATTAACTCTCTTCTTTTAGCCAGAAGCTGCGGATACCGCCTCAACTGCACAACCCCGAGAGCAGCTTGTATATCCGTCATATTACATTTATAATAAGGGGCAATAATATCGTATTCCCACCCGCCAATCTGACTTTTTGCCAGAGCATCCTTCGACTGGCCGTGCAGGGACAAAATCATATACTGGTGATAGATTTCTTCCGAATCAATATCTGGAAGCTGCTGCCACGTAACTGCGCCGCCTTCTGCCGTTGTCAGGTTTTTAACAGCATGAAAGGAAAAACTTGTAAAATCAGCCAGCTCCCCGCTCCTTTTCCCGTTGCGCTCAGCTCCAAAACCATGTGCAGAATCCGCCATAATCAATACACGGCCAAGCGCTTTCTGAAAACGGTTATTCCCGGCATGAAAAAGCGCACGTTTCTTCTCAGTAATCCGACGCACCCTCTCATAATCACACAATACACCTCCGACATCCACCGGAATAATTGCCTTTGTCTTTGAATTTATAGCCTTTTCCAACGCCTCATAATCCATCTCATAACTGCCTTGTGCTACATCAATCAGTATTGGAACCGCTCCAGTATGGCAGATAGCACTGGCCGTTGCGGTATAAGTGTATGCCGTTGTTATCACTTCATCCCCTGGCCCAATATCAAAAAGGCGCAGTGTCATTTCCATACAGGCAGTGGCAGAATTCAGACATACAGCACGCTCCGTACGACAGTAATCTGCCACTTCTCTCTCAAACTGTTTCGTCTTTGGTCCGGTTGTAATCCATCCTGAACGAAGAACATCTGCGACTTCCTGAATCTCTTCTTCTGTGATATCCGGCGGGCTGAATGGAATCTGCCTCATACAAAAACTCCTTTCTGAACTGGACTCTATATCAAATGGGAAAAAACCGCATTCTGTTATCACAGAATGCGGCTACATTCTACGGTCACAAAATACGGTTGCATTCCAATTCTACGGCTGCAATGTAGGCTTCGCCTGTGACTTCTTTTCGTCCTCATTTTTAACGTCCTCTGGCGTCTGGCTCATAATCTTATTCATTCGTTTCGTAATCTTATGAACAGATGCATAATCCGGCTCACACACGTATAGCTTGGTTGACTGCATAGAATACGTCACCTTCGATGCTCCTGACCCATCGGCGTTGGCATAAGAAATTTTCCATGTCGCCATATCATTGAGCTGCATATTACAAAGCGACACAATTTTCTTCGTAGACATACTCGTCTGGAACATTTTTTTTGTCTCTTTTAACAAACCTGAAAAATCCTGCAGTATTGATGGGGATAGCACCTTATTTAAAATAGCCTCAATCATGTGCTGGTGATCACGCCCTCTCTGATAATCTCCATTGGCAAAATGATGGCGCTCACGGCAGAATGCCAGCGCTTTCTTCCCATTCACCTTGTTATATCCCTTTTTAAATTTGTAATGGGTGCCTGCTCCGTTAGGACCCCAATCCGAAATAAAATCAAAATCAGAATATACTTCAACACCGCCGAGTATATCCACAATTTTCTTAACGCTGGTAAAGTTCACCCTCACATAGTAATCAATATCAATATCATACAGCTTCTCAAGGGTATTAATTGAGCAGTCAACACCATAAATTCCGGCATGGGTCAGCTTATCCGGCATTCCCCCTGACACAGATTTCCCTTTTTCGCCATAAAGCGGAACATAATAATCACGCGGAGTTGACGTGAGGAGTATCTTTTTTGTCAACGGATTTACCGTAGCAATAATATTAACGTCACTGCGGCTCGTCTGGGATATCTTACCATACAAGTCAATACCACTGATATAAACGTTAAATGGCTTAGTCGTCACATCCGTATCCTCATAAGTCTGCTCTTCTACCTTTGTCTGTATCTCATGCTGGACTAATTTCCTTGTATCCTTGGAAAATGTCTTATACTGTTCCAGAACCGGATTAATAAACGCTTCATTGAATACAATCACCTGCACCTCACCGGCATATAATGCATCCACAAGTGTATTGGTATCCATAAATTCAACAACTTTCAGATCCTGCTTCACCGTACTTTTAGCAGATTCCAGTGTTTTGTCTGTATTCTCGCGGTCCTGTACGGACAGAATACCAAAATCATAATCTTTGGCATCCACAATACTCTGGGCCTTGTCATCTTTTAACACATAGAAAGAAATGACATCCACTTTCATATCCATACCGCCAATATCTGACATAGTAGCATACGTATCCATAATATAATAGGATCCGCCAATATAAAGGGCACAAAAACAGATACAAAGTACCCTTCCTATCCAGTAACTGCTGTCTGCCATCTGACTGAACAGCTGGTACACCAATAAAACAATGCAAATGACTGCAATAGGCACAATATACTTAGCCGGAATAAAACCAACATAGATTGCCAGGGCACATAATGCAATCGATAACAGCAGTTGTAAAATCAAGAAGACAAAACTTGCTTTTCTCTTTAATAGTACTTTCACCATTCTACCTCCATCCTGTAAAAAAATACAATAGAATTATATATTATCTTTATGAAAAAATCAATTGAAAAAGACGTTCTACCGATTTTTTATCCCGATAGGCAAAGTTCTCACGGCAAAACGCCTCCACGCGGGACGTTTCGGGTTCCCCATTTTTTAAAAATTCCATTAACTCCTGCTGGGTACGCACCACAGGTCCTGGAACAAAAGTCTCATAATCCTCATAAAAACCGCGTCCATCTATTAAGAAATCATCTAAATCATATGCATAAAAACACATCATTTTCTTTGTCAGGCAATACTCAAAAATAATCGATGAATAATCTGTAATCAGGCAGTCAGCAGCTGCAAGAAGAGTAGATACCCCGGAAAATTCTGAAACATTATAAATCTTCCCCTTATATTTTGCCCAATCTGTCTGTTTTATATTTGCAGCTACATGCGGATGGAGCCGAAGCATAAATACTTCATCCTCTCCCAGATTCCCGGCCAGCTCAGACAGATCCAGAGCTATATGTGGTCTGTCTGCCTCCTTATCCCGGAAAGTAGGCGCATACAGTATTGTTCTTTTCCCCTCAAGCTCAGGATAACTGTCAAAAAAACACTCCCGTCTTGTCTGCATCCACTCCTCATCCAGAATCCGGTCTGTCCTCGGAAGCCCAAGTATATAAATTCTATCCTCTGAAATACCAAAAGCCGATTGATACTGCCCCTTTGTACGCTCTGAACTGACAATCAGGTGGGTCACTCGCTGATTTGCTCTTCTGGCAAGCAGGGCCACCTCCTCTCCTTCCGCATCCAGCCCAAACCTTTTTATTGTACCGGTTCCGTGCCAGAGCTGGATTACCTTTGCCCTTTTGGATATCGGTGTATACGCCAACGGCATAAAATGGTTATCCATAAAGATAGTTCCCGCTGTTGCCAAGTGAAAAGCTTTCCCGATAAAAAAAGAAAAGGGATGGCGGATTCCATCCCGCCCTGTCAAAAAAACAAGCTTTTTCTCCGGCATCCTCCTTCTTATCTCATCAGCCACAATTCCAATATTTCCCTCATCGCTATCATCATGTGTTGCCACAAAAAATACTTTTTGCTTTTGAAGCGGGCATAACCGAAAGACCACAAAAAATGCAGCAAAAACCATATACCCTAATTTCTTTTTCATGATTCCCTGTCCCTACGCCATATTGAGGTCATCTTTTATTTTTGTCGTAGAAATTCCCTCCGTCCTTGGCAGATAGACAACCTCGCAATATTCTTTCAAAAAATCAAATTTCCCTTCCCAGTCATTTCCCATGACAAATACATCAACCTGATTATTTTTTACATCATCAATTTTCTGTTCCCATGTGTACTCCGGTAAAACCTCATCTACGTACCGGATTGCTTCAAGAATCTGTTTTCTGTCCTCAAAAGAATGATATGCCTTCTTTCCCTTTCCAGCGTTAAACTCATCTGAAGACACTACAACAATTAAATAATCCCCCAGTGCTTTTGCCCGGCGCAAAAGATTAATATGTCCAACATGCAAAAGGTCAAATGTTCCATACGTGATTACTTTCTTCATTTCCGTTCCTCCTTAATCCGCCTCCACAATGCGGTTTTGTGCCTCATAGCGCTTTTCCTGCTCACTCATCTTCGCCTCATAAAAACTTACCACATCCTCTGCTGTTCCCTCTGCAATCAATTGTCCCTGCTCTAAGAGAATTCCACGGTTACACATTCTAAGTACCTGGGCCGAGGAGTGGGATACAAAGAGAACCGTCACACCACTGTCAAACATACTCTGGATGCGTCTCTCACATTTTTTGCGGAACCTGGCATCTCCTACACTTAACACCTCATCTAAAATCAGTATTTCCGGACTAACGATTGTTGCTACGGAAAATCCCAATCTCGCTTTCATGCCGGAAGAATAATTCTTCACTGGTACATTTATGAAATTTCCCAACTCAGAAAACTTAACGATTTCATCATATTTATCCTTTAAAAACTCCTTGCTGTATCCCAACATAGAGCCATACAGAAAAATATTTTCGCTCCCTGTATACTGTCTGTCAAACCCTGCCCCCAGCTCAAGCAGAGGGGCAATTTTCCCATTGGTTGTCACAGTCCCTTCCGTCGCTTTGAGCACACCGGAAACAATCTTTAAAAGCGTACTTTTTCCAGCTCCGTTCAGGCCCATAATTCCAAGCCGGTCCCCGCGTTTTACTTCAAAATTTATATCCCTCAGTGCCCAGAACTCCTGATACATCAGCTCCTTTTTCAGCATCTTTATCATATATTCTTTAATATTGTCCACTTTTTCAGAGCTGAGATTGAACTTCATGCTCACATGGTCAACTTTCATCGCTAATGATTTTTTCAAAAACAACCTACCTCTCTGGCGCTCTCCCGAGGCGTCCTATATATGCAGTATAAATGAATCCTGTTTTTTATAAAAGGCAAACAGACCTACAACTAAAGTTATCACGGCAAATAATGATGTATAGAGCAACAGCACGTCATCAAATGGCTGTCCAAAAAATGTACGGCGGAAATTATTGATAATCCCAAACAACGGATTCAGCTTAATAAGCCTCTGCGCACTGTTACTCATTTGATCCACAAAATAAAATATGGCGCTGCAGTACATAATTAACATCAGCATAACGCTCCATAAATATTCTACATCACGGAAAAAAACACAGAGCGTTGACAAAATCATTCCCACTCCAAGAGCCAGGACAAATAAATTCAAAAGCGGAATAACAGCCGTCAGCATATGCCAGTTTATCGGCGCATGATAGCTCCCGGACAATACGAAAAACAGCATAACCCCAAAAAGGACAATCAACGAAATCAGAAAAATAACAAAGTTTGCCAGTACACCGGAAAACGGATAAATATATTTAGGAACATACACTTTCCGAATCATGGCACTGTTATTCCGAATTGACCTCATTGCCGTATTTGTCGAAGAAGAAAAGAATGAATATAACAGCCGTCCTGTCAAAACATATATCGGAAAAGGGACCCCCTCAAAAGCAGGGTCTGTGCGGTTCCTTCCCAACAGGGCACCAAAGACCACTGACAAAACTATCATTGTCAGAAGCGGTTCAACCAGCGTCCACAAAATTCCCAGATAAGAGCGCCGATACCGGAGCTTTATGTTCTTTTTAACCAACTGTCCTAACAAATAGCGGTATTTATGAAAATTACTCACAAATTGTCTCATTTCTTTTCCGTCCTTTTCGCTTTCAATCATTTGATTATATCACCATTCTTTAGCATTCGTCAACTATCGGCTAAAAATTCATAATGCGAAATATATCCGGACAACCGCTTAATTATTTGTGCTAATGTAATGGTATCATACTGTTTCCTGCCCAGTATAACACTCCCCGCGAAAAATAAATTGTTTCCTCTGGCTGCTAAAAACAATACACGTCCTACCGCAAAAACTCGTTGTCTGCCGCCCCCAGCTTCCCTGCTTTTACAGCATCAGCCGCCCGCCGGTCCTTATGCACCACCTTAAGCTGTTTATTACTGCGGATAGCACCGAAGGTGCAAATCTATGTGTGGGAGTTGACAAAAAATAAATTCATTTATTTTACGCAACTCCCACGCATAGACAGATGCAACGCATCTGTCCGCAGTATAAATATACTTCCTACTGGTGGTGCATTAGCACCGCTGCGTGGCGGCTCTAGTGCAAACGCGCTGTAAAAGCTGGGAAGCTGGGGAGCAGCAGACATCTCAAACAATGCTCGGACGGCATTTTAGCAGCCAGAGGAAACAAAATTTTTCGGGAAGTGATACAAGGGCAGGAAACAGTACGATACCGTCGCCCGCACACCGCAAACAATTAAGCGACTGTCCGGAATTTTATAACACAATATTGACATATTTGACACATATGGTATGATTCTACTAGATGATTTTAAAATTGAAGAATGGAGAATGACATATGTACAATATGGAAAAACAACACAAACTCGGAAAACTTCACGCCCTGGAGCGTATCTGTATGCTCCTTGACAAGGACTCTTTCCGTGAAATTGGCTCAAATATAACCAATCAGGAAGATGCCTTTAACATCCGCAAAGGCCAGTTTCCATACGATGGTGTTATAACTGGATACGGTACAATCGGGGGCCAGAAAGTCGTAATTTATTCAGAAGATTTTACAGTTATCGGAGGCACACTTGGAAAGCAGCATGGCTATAAAATAGCAAATGCCATTAAACTTGCTATTCAGAGCCGTTGCCCTGTCATTGGCATTAATGACTCCGGTGGAGCCAGAATTCAGGAAGGCGTAAATGCCCTGGCCGGCTACGGTGAAATATTTTATTACAATACAATGGCATCCGGTTATATCCCGCAGATTTCTATTATTGCTGGAAACTGCGCCGGCGGCGCTGTATATTCTCCTGGAATTACAGACTTTATCTTTGTGATTGACAATATCAGCCAGATGTTTGTTACCGGCCCAAAAGTAATTAAAAGCGTAACAAATGAAGACATTACCGCTGATGCTCTTGGCGGAGCAAATGTCCACGCCACAAAAAGCGGTGTTGCCCATTTTCATATGCCAGATGAAAAGGAGTGTTTCCGCAAAGTTCAGGAGTTGATTGCTATCCTTCCTCCCTGTTATGAGGAAGGCTTTTTACATAGTAACCGCTCTTCTATTCCTGCATATAACACCGAAATCGTCTTCAATGATTCCCTTTCTAACGTAATACCAAAACAGAGCAACCACAGCTATGATATACATGATGTGATTTCAGGTATCGTCGATGATGATTCATTCCTTGAGGTACAGGAGGAGTTTGCCCGCAATGTCGTTGTAGGGTTTGCCCGCATAAAAGGCATTGCAATCGGCATTATTGCCGACCAGCCAAAATATATGGCCGGAGTTTTAGACTGTGATTCGTCTGATAAGGCAGCACGGTTTATCCGCTATTGCGATGCCTTTAATCTGCCAATCATTACTCTGACTGATGTTCCCGGCTTTCTGCCCGGGAAAGACCAGGAATACAAAGGAATTATCCGACATGGAGCAAAACTTCTTTACGCCTACTCAGAGGCGACAACAATTAAAATAAATATTATTCTCCGAAAAGCTTATGGCGGTGCTTATATCGCTATGAGCAGCAAACATCTGCGCGCTGATTTCGTGTATGCATGGCCTACTGCAGAAATTGCTGTTATGGGGGCGGACGGAGCCGCTGATATCCTGTACGGCAAAAAAATGAAAGATATGAATCCAACAGAAAAAATGATATTTCGACAGGAAAAAATTGATGAGTACAATGAAAAATTCATGAATCCACAAATAGCCGCTATGAACGGTTATGTGGATGAAATTATTAAGCCAGAAGCTACCCGGGAACGAATTTATGGGGATATCATGACACTGGCCGAAAAGCGTTCTCTGGACCATGTTATAAAGAAACATGGAAACATACCTCTGTGATAGTAAAAAGCTAACGTTCCACATGATGTCTCTTCCGGTAATTTCCGGGAGAGCATTTTTCATGATTTTTGAATTGTCGGCAAAAATGCTCTACATTGCGGTAACCACACTGTCCGCTAATCTCTGCAATGTCATGATTTGTCCGTGCCAGCAACATTTTTGCTCTAGTCATCCGGCTTCGGATTACCTCGGCAATGCATGACACATGAGCATAATCTTTATATAATTTCTGCAGCGAACGGGTACTCATATTGACCTGTTTTGCCATATTATCCAGACACCAGTCATATTCCGGATGCGCATAAATTTCTCCTCTCAGTTTCTCCAGCACATTTTGGTGCCGGGAACTCTCTGTCGGAAAAGCATAATCATGAAACCAGTGAAAAATGATCTGCATCAGATTTGAGATGCAGAACTCCTCACTGGCTCTGTGCCAATAATTTTCGCATGCCACCATATGCCAATACACAAGAAAATAATCATAATTTACACAAAAAATCGGAACACCAAAAGGCACATAGCCATCCACAAATAATGGTTCATCACAGTCAAATCGAATCCAGGAATAAATCAGTTCCCCTTTCTGGGAAAAATAGTGAATTCTCTGCCCCGGCTCAAAAATGATTCCCGTATGGGGTGCACAGGACCGCAGCTCTCCATCCACTTCAATACACACCGGCGTCTCAAAGAGCATCATTTCATATTCTCCTTCTGCAAAAACCAGATCATCCACAAAATCCTCCGGCATGACTTCCCTTTCCATTGCATACAGAATCTTAAACATATGTATCTCCTTTAATAAACAAAGATTGCTGCAGCAAATTTCATCTGCCACAGCAATCTCCCAAACATTAGAACCTTATTTTCTCTATTTTCTGAAGCTCCAGGAATCCATCTGTACGCCGCATTTTCCAAACACAAAATAAATAGTGTGTTTTCCCGTCACCTTCCTGCTCAGTTTTACACTCTGCTCTTTGTATGCATCCATTGTTGTATCACTGAGCTTCATCATGATTTCCGATGCGCCGTCAGAGCCAAACTCTACATTCGCCAATCCGACATAGGCACCAGGCTCCCCATTATATATTGAATAGTTTGTAAGCCAATCTTTATTGGAACTCGTCTCTGTATTCAGTATCGTTCCCACCTTATTGGCCATGGCAAAAGTTTCTGCCTCCACAGTCTGATAGGGATCAAGGTCTGCAACACTGTCAGCACCGCCTGTAGTCATTTTTGTATCGGCGATACTCCCGTCTTTATTGGTAAAATCGTTATTATCACCCATGTTCAATTTATCAGCATAAGTCGTACGATAATCTTCCTTCGTCCCCACTTTCAGGCTGTCACGCTTTGTATGATAAAAGGCATACATCTGACCCTTAAACTCTGTAAAGCAGTGATGGTTATTACCGGATGCGCCGCTGAAATAAGTTCCTGGGTTTTTCAAAACACAGCCAACATACTTGTATTCACCCATTGGGGAATCACTTACCATTACCGCAATATTAGCTGTCGGACAGTCTGTACGGTCAATGGCTACCCCATCAATGCTGCCCGTCCAATTTGTGCAATAGCTGTAATAATATTTCCCGCCAATTTTATTGATTCCGGAATCCTCAAACATAAAAGGGGCATCAATTGTCTTTGCCGCTCCGTCTACACTCACCATGTCCGCTCCGAGTTTTACTACACGGGCACATTTGGGATTGCGGATAAAATCTTCTTTCTTTCCATCTGTATTACCGATACCACCAAAATACAAGTATCCGGTTCCATCAGTATCTACCAAAACAGCCGGGTCAAACAACCAGCCAATCTCAGATTCTGCACATCCTTCAACAGAGCGGTCAATCAATGCCTTACCGATCGGATCTGTCCATGGACCAGTCGGGCTGTCTGCTGTCAATACACCAATGCTGTTTGCACTGTTCGCAAAATACAGGAAAAATTTCTCTTTTCCGTTAATGGTCTTGTGGCAGGCTGCCGGCGCCCATGAATTTCCAGCCCATTTAGCAGCGCCTTTACTGCCCGCTACAGCAATTGTGCCGTGATCGGTCCAGTTTACCATATCAGCAGAAGAATAACAATTCAATGTCTTAATTTTTGCATAATTGTTGTTTGCTGCCGGCGCCTCTGCATACTGCTGGGAATCATTTGTTCCATATACATAGATTCTGCCATTGTACTCCATTGCCCATGGATCCGCTGTCAGCCGGGAAGTCATGACAGGATTTCCTATTTTCTCTTTCACAAGTCCCGTGCTCAAATCCGGTGTACTCTCTTCATCAGATGCTGATTTTGCAACTCCTTTAACGATAAATTCATCGAGATAGAAGTCCATAGAATTATTTGAATTGTACACGGTCTGCCAATACATCGTAATAGTACCAACATGCGCTGGAACTTTCAAGGTTGCCTCACATTTTGTCCATGTATCATTTGGGAGGTCAAATTGACTGATTCCATCATATTTAGTTCCATCACCATCTTCCGGTGTATACTGTAAACTAAGGTCAATCTTGCTGTCCGCACCGGTCTTCTGCTTTGCATAAAAGGAAATCTCATACTGGTTTCCCGTCTCCATCGATTTTGAAATATCAACCTCGGCTCCATGCCAGTCTGCACTGCGTGTCGATATCTCAATTGCTTTTTTGGAGTTGTTTGCACCGCCATCTACTATAGTTAATGTTGCATTGCCGCGTTTTTGAATTACACCACTCTCACCGTCTTCTGCATTGACATCAAATATTACTGCCGGTGTCGGCTCAGGTGTCGCCTCACCCGGCTTCTCCGGTTCTGGTTCCGGTGAAGGCGTAAATCCAACTCCCTCTGCTTCTGCAATCAGATTTTCGTCCTTAATCTCATCCATATATACCTTTACAGCAGCACCTGCTGTCCCTGGTTTATTCCCATCCGTCGGTATTGGATCCTGTGTTGATGGTTGAGGTGTTACTTTTGTTCCATCGTCTGTAGGAGACGGCGGCGTTGTGACTTTATTGTTCTTTTTCGGCGTTACTTTTACCTTTACCACGCCTAATTTCCGTACTTTTCCCTTTCCCTTCTTCGCAGCCTCCCTTACAGTAATGTTCGCTGAGCCTGCCTTTACTCCCTTAACAACTCCTGTGCTTGAGACTACAGCAACTTTCTTTTTATTGCTCTTAAATGTATATTTGCAGGATTTTAATTTATTTTTTATCTTAATAGTTTTTTTCTTTCCTGCCTGCACAGTCAATGTCTTTACCTTTAAAGAGGCCTTTTTTACCTTAGCCTCAGAAGTTGGAGCAGCAATCCCGCCGATTGTCATTGACAGCACCAGCGCTCCGGATAAAATCACGTGAACCACACGTTTCCTTTGTTTCATTATGTGTCCTCCTTTTCAAAAAATTAACCAAAAACGAACTGCTATGACAACAGATCAACTGTAATAATATTATCATACCTTTTATTTATTGCAGTAACAATGACTTTTGTCGTTAAATAATTGATTTTTCTGGCATTCTTTTAACCAATCTATCGACACCCTTTTTTAAATGTACTGCACCTCTTTTCATCCTTCCGACCCCTGCGTCTGCTGACTGTTATTACCTGTCGGCAGCGGACTGGCCGTTGTATTATCAGTAGAATTATCTCCCCTATCCTGCAAAATCACGCGTACATGAACAGTATTTTTCATTGTAATTCCCTTTGGCAGAGTAAATTTAACTTCCATAAGATGGCTGCCTGCCCCATATCCCGCCAAATCAACATATGCCCCTAAATCCGTCAGAGAGAGCTCTGACAGCTTACTTTCTTTTCCAGCCAGATTCACGGAATATCTCGGTGCATCTGCTGCAAATGTCATAGCATAATCTGCCGGCAGATTCTTTACCGTAATATCCGACGGCATCAGCGTAAAACTCCGCTCCCCGGTTTTTTCAATTTCACACCGGACAGAAATTGTCCCAACATCTCCTACAATCCAAAGATTTTCCGATAAATAATTGATGATCGGGAGTTCTTTTTCTATATCTTTTTTAGCACCGTCAATATTTATCGTAATCTGAATTGGCTGAGCCTTTTCCAATGCTTCATCTGTACCACTTACGCGAATCTTCTCCGGCCTGAAATCAGTCTGGACAAGGCTGTAGCCCTCGGCCGGTGTTCCGACTGTCCTCACCTCCACCGGAACTTCTTTTGTAGACAAAACCTTTGTAGAGACCTTAATCGTATCATTGCTGAATGTTACATTTACCGCATCCAGGACATCACCATCTTCATCATACAAAATCGGACTATATTCCGTCTCAAAGTCCTCACTCTCACCATTAAGTGATACCATAACCCCTACATGGTCTATTTTTTTGAATTTCGATTCACCGCACGACACTTCTACAATATTAGGTTTCGCCACCATTTCACCCAGCACATAATTTTCACTGAGTTCTCCCTTGTGCTCTACCTGGACTTTAAATTTCTGCGTAACCCGTTTTTCCAGTTTAACCTTTAACATGGCATTTCCCCAGTCTATCTCATAATCCATATCTGAGTCCACGCCCTGCAGCTCAACTTCTATGCTGACAGCATTTACTTTTGACAGACCGCTCATATCTGCTGTGGCAACAAAATCCTCTGCCCTCAGTCTCTCGACAAAACTCCGCTTCCCCTTTACGGTCACATTTACTTTATCTCCATCCATAATTTCATAGACCTGGTTTGCAGATGTAATTACATTTTCATTTACGATCTCTACCGGAATATCATTAAATGTCCGGGCAGTAGTCGGATCCGTGATGTTGATTATCACCAGCCAGAATAAAAAAGCCACTACAACAGAAAGAATCTTTAATGCGAGATTACTTGCCAGCTTATTCTTCATGTCTTACCCTCCATTCGCGCACGCACATTTACTTTCCCCTCTTCTTCGCCTTCCACCATTTTTTCTTCTCATCCTGATTATGCTTTGCCGCCTCATTCAGACGGAGACGGAGAGTATCCGCATCTATTTTGCGGTACAGTTTGCCGTCATATGCCAAAGAAACAAAACCCGTCTCCTCTGACACTACAATCGTTATAGAGTCTGAAACTTCGCTGATTCCCAGTGCAGCGCGATGTCTTGTTCCCAATTCTTTACTAACTTCCAGATTATTGGACAGCGGCAAATAACAGGTCGCCGCCACAATGCGGTTTCCCCGCATTAGTACTGCTCCGTCATGAAGCGGTGTATTATGTTCAAAAATATTTACTAACAACTGACTGCTGATTTCCGAATCAATCGGTATTCCGGTCCTCTCATACTCCCTGCACTGAATATCGCGCTCAACAACAATCAGCGCTCCTGTTTTCACCTTTGCCATCTCATAAACGGCCTTTACCATCGCCTGAATGCTCTTCTCTGAAAACCGCTCATTTTTTGACCTCTGGTTATCAAAGGCAGCAATACTCCCCAATATATTTTTTCTTCCCAACTGCTCTAATGCCCCGCGCAGCTCTGGCTGAAAAATAACAAAGAGCGCCATGATCCCAACGACCATGGCATTTCGAAATACCCACAGGACAACATTCATTTCTAAGATGAGAGCAATTAAAAACAACGCCCCTATCATAAGAAATCCACGTAAAAGCATCCATGCACGGGTATCCTTTATCCATAAAATAATATGGTAAAATATATAGGCAATAATAGCAATTTCCAAAAAATCCGTCACAGAAAATTCCGGAATTGTAAGCCATGCCACATAATTTCTGAAAAAACTCACAATTGCATCCATATACATTCTCCATCCTTATTAAAGTTTACCTGCCAAAATCCGCCTCTTTGTCTTCTTCTTCCAATGTTTTTTCAAGCTCTTCTTTTAAATCCAATGCCTCTTCCATCTCATCCGGCACGATTCTGGTTACTGTCTTATCAACCACTGCCACTTTATATTTCGGAATCGCTGTTACATAATAATAATATTCATCATCCTCAAACTGCAGTTTCCTTGTGCCATGATAATCAAGCGTAATTCGAAAAAACTGTAAAACATAAGCTATCAGCATTGCTGTCAATGCCTGCAGTGTAAATTCTAAAGAATTGATGTCCAAATCCAGAATAATGTTGGCAAATAACTCTATGAATAAAAGTACCAATGTCCCAACTAAAATTGCAATTTGAGAGGCATATTTAAAAGATGCCCTCCTGAGCAGATAAATACAGATAAATGTTACTGCAAATGCCAGCACTGTGACAATCAGCTTACCATTATGCCTTAAATAATCGATAATATACGTGAACGGGAGCAGCAGATTCTCTGTTCTGGCAAGTTCTGCTGTACCCGCAGAAGCCTTAACATACTCCGTTGCACCAGACATCGTAAACTGAAGCAATATTCCCATAAGCATCGCCGGCAACATCGCCGGAGATACAAAAAGTGCCGCCGCTATCGGCACAACACATCCAAGACGAAGCATAGATAAAATTGGGATAAGCAATATAACATATGCCTGACCCCTTTCTATTTTTCCCAATAACAAAAAATAAATCACGATAATAAACAGTACAAAAATTCCCATCATTGGAACTGCACTGAAAATTTCCCACCAGAATGCAAGAAATACCGCCCCCGCAGATACGATATCCGGCGCAAGACAACAGACCAGAGAAAGTGGAACGGTCACATAAAGCTGTCCCAACATATCACTGTAATTCATCTGTGAAGTTATCAACATCAAAGCAAAGAACACAAGAAGTCCCCTTAGAATACCACGTATAATCCGGTAATGCTTTTCGTAAAACGTTTTGATTCTGCTTTTTAAAACCAAAAGCGTCATCATCATGTCAGTTTTCCCTCCTGTTACTTTAAGTAGCACATTTTTTACACTCAAAATTTACAAAAAGGCCTTGATTGCATATATGAAATCAAGGCCCCATTTATTAACATAAGGTCAAGTGCCAATAACCTTGTCACAACCTGAATACATTATAAATTATATAATATATTAAAGTCAACGGCTATTTTAAAAAATGCACAAATATTTTTTCACACTTTAAACGATGCTACTGTCTGGTTCAATTGCTCACTCAATTGGCCCAGCTCCTCCATCTTTTTCAGAACTGCATTAGAATTTTTATCTGAGCTCTGTGCTGATTGTTCCACTCCCTGAATATACTGCACAATTTCTCCCACAAGGGAGGCAATCGAACATATCGTACCGTTAATCCCCTCCATGCTGGCATTCATCTGTTTGGATGCCACACCCAAATCCGTTGATATACCACTGTAAAATTCTGCATCCTGCCTGTACATCCCGGCAAGTCCCGTCATGGCATTATAATCCTCCATAACTTTTCCATTCATAAACTCCAACAGCTTCTCGGAATTTGCAGATAAATAGGAAACATTTTGTACAACTCCATCCGTAACCTGTCGAATTTTGTCAACCGCCTCTCTGGAATTATCCGCGAGCTCACGAATTTCATCAGCTACAACAGCAAAACCTTTCCCTGCCTCACCAGCCCTTGCAGCCTCTATAGAAGCATTAAGCGCCAGGAGATTCGTCTGTGAACTAATGGACAAAATTTCTTCTGTCAACGCATTAATATCTTTCACCCTCTGGCTGTCTGCAATAGCCCGTTCCAATTCCTCCTTTGTCTCCTGGTACAAAGAAAGCGCTTCTCTTCTTGATTTTTCTGAATTCTCATGCTGCTCTCCTGCCCGGCTCATGATATCACCAGACTGCTCTGCCGCCTCTCCGGCCTTTTTGGCGACATCCTCTATTAATACTCCCAAATCCCGGCCCGTCTGTTCCATATTCACAGTCAGCTCTCTGGCCTCCGCTGCCTGCTCCATCACCTGGACAACAGAAGATAAAATATCCGAAATCCCTTTCGCAAGGATTGTCATCTCAGCAGATGTTCCTTCCGCAATTGTACCAATACTTTCCGCCTCATCTTTAGTATTCAAAATAATACTGCGTATCTGCTGTTTTACTTCCGTTGTCGCCGTCTGTATCTGCTCTGTCTCATCTTTATATTCCTCTGGAATCGCTTTCTCAATCACACTGTTTTCTGAAAAATCACCGGACGCAAATTGCTTTAACATCTGTACCGGTGCAAGCATTCTGCCAATCAGCCCCGTCATAAACACTGTGACAAGGGCAATAATTACCAGGGCAATAATCAATGCCACTACCACCATAACAGTAAGGGAACCAATAACATTAGAAGTTGGCACTACCACTCCCAGCTTCCAATCACTTCCTTCTATCACAGAAGCTGCAAAGTAACACCGGCTTCCATCATAATCTGAAAGTTTCTCCACACGATCGGTTTCCCCGGCCATCAGTTCCTTTAAACCCGGCATAATATCTGTAACAAGTACAGCAGATTCCGCCGTAGGCTCAAATTCTTTATTTTTATGTGCAACATAATGTCCGCTGCTGTCTGCCAGAAAACCGTAAACTCCCTCTGCAAAATTAATGCTTCCCGTCAAATCTGTCACTGTTCCCAGCGTCACATCCAAGCCTATTACTGCTACAAGTTCATCTTCCAAATACACCGGTGATGCAATTGTTGTACACATCTGATTTGTCAACACATCCCAATACGGATCTGTCACAATCGTTGACTTTTTCTCAGCCGCCTGCTGATACCATCCCCGTTGTACCGGGTCATATCCGTCCGGTATTTCTGCCTCTCTGTTGGACTGAATAAACTTACTGTCCTTCGTCCCGCAATAAAGATTGAGCAGCTCCTCCCTGCCCTGCGCATATGTATCCATGACCGACTGGATAAACTCATCCCCTGTATCACCAGCCGCCTCAATACTGTTTGCTGCCCCGTCTGCCAGCATTTTTTCATTTTCTATCCACGTATTAATTTCCCTTGCATATTTGTCAGCATTCAGCTGCAAGGCATCTATCTGATTCTGAATTAGATTTTTTCCTGCCACAATGCTTATTCCAATTGTAGTTAAAATAATACTTACCGCCACAATACAAATGACATTTATTGTCAATTTTCCCTTAATTGTTTTTCTCATGTAACTGTCTCTCCGTTTCTGTAGTATTTTAGTGCCAGGGGCAAAAGGCATGGCAATATTATTATAGCAAATAAACAGCCATTTGAATAGCTTTAAGGAATAAATTGCACTTTTTAAGGTATAATTTGCATCAGAACACAGCATTTGAAGTAAAACTGAGGTCCTGGGCAGGCATTTCAGCTTTCCGCTCGTTTTACATTCGGGCTTCCTGCTCTTCTTCCTCATATAACTCTAATAAATCATGTAATGTTGCATCGTATTCTTTGACCCGCTCTTCCGACTCCGCATAGAGCCGGGACGCACGTATACAGGTATAGATACATCCTAATACAAGTAAAACAATCCAGATAATTCCCCCTGCCAGAAAATACGTTTTCCAGGGAAATAACGTCGGCTGATATAATATTTCATTAATATGATATATAACAAATAAAAATGCTGTCAAACATCCAGCCATAATAACGCTGATTACCGCTTTTATAACCTGTAACCTCACATAATCTGTTTTTATAAAACGGGTACGCCTCAAATCCTTGCTGCCAAGCCCATTCTCATAATCCGAAAGTCGAATCATCTTTTTTATTTTTTCTTCACTGAGCACAACGTCACCCCCCTGTTTTTTCATTAACTTCATAAAAAATTATAATATGCAGCGAAACAAATGGCAACAGAAGATTAAAATTCTTTTTTACACATTATATGGCAGCTTATGACACAGGAAATACATGCCACCGCAATCGAGACAAGGAAAGCCAGCAATAGCGTTATCCCAACGTTTAATGTCACCAGAAAATTTAAATGTTCCATAATACCGGCTGCCATCCCCTGAAAATATCCACTCAGAAAAAATCCAATGGAAAAAATAATGCCCAAAAAAATGAGAATAGCAATTCTTCCTTTCTCCACTCCAAACTTAAACTGAAACGGTATCATAATTGCCGAAATAAGAATATCAACCGGTACCAGAATAAATGCCTGTGGAAAAAACTTGTAAAGGAAAAAAGTATCACCGTGCAAAATCATATATGCGAGAGAAATTAACACACCAACTCCCCAGCCGCTGATGCCAAGCAGCAGACCAAATATATACTTTTCCCTGACATATGTTTTTCGCATAACCGGAAGTGTCATTAAAAATGCAAATCCATTCGCATGTTCATCATAACTTATGGTACTGATAACAAAGAATGTACTGATTACCGTCAAATAGCTTATAACAAACATTCCATCCGAACTAAAACTAAGCATCACAGCAAGAAACAATAAAAGTACAAAAAATAACTTTTGCCGCATCATCAGCCGCATATCTTTTACTAACATTCCTCTCATAAATCCGTCCCTCCAATCATCAGTACAATCAAATCATCAATATTCCCCTTTTCAATTACTATCTCCGGATAATTTTCCATATAGAATTGTTTTTGGTCAGTGAGACAATAATATCCATAAGTTTCCTTTTTATATTTTAAAACATATTCTTTATCCAGAGAATCGAACTGCTCCCGGCTCAATTTCAGCAGGGCGTAGCTGTCCAACAACGTATCAGTTTCCTCATGAAAAACAATACTGCCCTCACGTATGACATATAAATCGTCACAAAGCCCTTCTAAATCCGAAGATATATGAGAGCTTATCAGTATCGAACGGTTCTCATCCTCTTCCATATAACTCCGCAGAAGCCCGAGCATTTCATCTCTGGCCATAACATCCAGGCCGACTGTCGGCTCATCCAGTATCAATAGTTCCGCCTGATGGCTGAGCGCTACAAGGAGCTTTAATTTTGCTTTCATACCTGTGGAAAAATCCATGAGTCTCTTATCCGTCGGCAGACCGAATTTTTTACATCCAGCCAGAAAGGCATCCTCATCATATCTCTCATACATATTTTTCAGAATACAGGTGATGTCATGAATGGAAAGATAATCACTGAAGCCGGAATCCGATAATACTACCCCAAACCGCTGTTTATCCCGCTCTCTCAGCTCCTTTACACCCTTGCCGAACACTTCTGTCTTTCCGCCATCAGGACGAATCAGATCAAGTACTGCTTTAAAAACAGTAGTTTTTCCAGCGCCATTCGGTCCAACCAGGCCGGTTACATACCCCGGTTTGACTTCCATGGAACAGTTCAGCATAAAGTCCCCATAACTTTTCTTTATATTACTTATTTTCAGCATATTACGCTTCCTTTCTACACATGTTTTCTATGTCATTTTACTCGTCAATAAGAATTTCAAATAAACTGCGCAGTTCCTGCTCTGTCATGCCGCCGCGCCTGCCTTTTGCAATTGCCTGTTCCAAATCCCTCTCGACTTCTTTCCGGCATTCTTCCTTCACTCGTTCCTGATTGGCTGCTGCCACAAAGGTTCCCTTGCCATGAACAGTGACGGTAAAGCCCTCCTGTTCCAGATTATCATAGGCCTTTTTTACCGTAAGAGCACTGATTTTCAGTTCTTTCGACAGTCCTCTCACGGAGGGAAGCATCGTATCCTCTGTCAGTTCACCCCGCATAATCCCTGCCTTAATCTGATCCATGATCTGCTCATAAATTGGTACCATTGAAGTATTGTTTATTATTATATGCATATGTTAAGGTGCGCTCCTTTTCCTGTGCTTTACATATAACAGTATATAACACTATGTAACTGTTGTCAACTGTTTTATACTGTTATATATTATAAGCCAGCTGATTGTAATCAAAAAGTGCACGACTGGTAAAAAATCGTGCACAAGTAATATCTAAATGAATCGTTTCAGTTTACATTCAAACGATGGTTTTGTTATATATTCCATATAAATTGGACGACCGGAATATTCTAAATATGACTTATACCGCTCTCTGACTGCAGGAGCTTTGATAAGTTCCAAAACTTTATCTTTCGGAACATATTTTGACTCTGAGTTTTCATCCGACGGCCTCGGTATCCCCGACTTTGCCCTGCATATAAAATCCAGCATAACTTTGGTTGGTATTTCTTTTACTCCACTGTGACCGGGATATTTTTTCGTATTGGAAGAAATGCAAAACAGTTCTCCCACCTCCACATCCACGCCTGCCTCTTCCATTATTTCTCTTTTGACAGCATCTATTACATTCTCTCCCTCTTCTACCTGCCCTCCGGGAAATACCCAGTTCAAATCATATGTTTTTACCAGAAGAACCTCATCCTTCTCATTTAATACAATGCCTGCTCCCGCAACAATGTGGGTTGGCATAACCCAGCCTGTTTTTTCCATTGAAAACCTCCCTTTTTCCTGCTGTATAATATGAAACAGAATAAGTATACTATTTTTAAAAGGAGAACACAATGAGCAATTATCTGAAAAACACAACAAGTCCCTATCTGTTGCAGCACGCAGAAAATCCGGTGGAATGGTACCCGTGGTGTGATGAGGCATTTGAAAAAGCAAAGATTGAGGATAAGCCGATTTTCCTGAGCATCGGCTACAGCACCTGTCACTGGTGCCATGTCATGGCAAATGAGAGCTTTGAGAACAGAGATACAGCCAAAATTCTCAACGAACATTTTATTTCCATAAAAGTTGACCGCGAGGAGCGTCCTGACATTGACAGTGTATATATGTCCGTGTGCCAGGCATTTACCGGCAGCGGCGGCTGGCCCATGAGTATTTTTATGACCTGGGATAAAAAACCGTTTTTTGCAGGTACCTATTTCCCTGTACGGGCACGATATGGTATTCCGGGATTTACAGAGTTACTGGATATTGTGATAAAGCAATGGGACAATAACCGCCAGGAACTTCTCCGCTCTGCCAATCAGGTAATTTCACATCTGAAACAAGCGGAATCCGGCCATAATGTTATAGGCGATAAGAATCTTTGCGACAGAGCCGTGCAGATGTTTTGCGACAGCTTTGACAACATAAACGGAGGATTCGGTTCTGCTCCGAAATTCCCTATGCCGCATAGCTTATTATTTCTGACTCTGTATGCATTGCCCCATAACAATGCGGATATTTTAAGAATGGTGGAAAAAACCCTCACGCAAATGCGTAAGGGCGGCATCTTTGACCATATTGGCGGCGGCTTTGCAAGATATTCCACAGACCAATATTTTCTTGCCCCCCATTTTGAAAAAATGCTATATGACAACGCCCTGCTGATTATTGCCTATGCAACAGCATTTTGGAGAACAAAAAACACGTTATATCTCGATACCGCTGAAAAAACAGCAGATTATATCATTCGTGAAATGACTTCTCCGGACGGCGGATTTTACAGCGCGCAAGATGCTGACAGTGAGGGAATAGAGGGAAAATTTTATACTTTCACATTATCAGAAGTCCTTCGTGTTTTAGGCGAAGAAAAAGGGAAACCGTTTGCAGAAAAATTTGATATAACGGCAGATGGTAATTTTGAGGGTGTTAATATTCCGAACCTCCTGAAAAGCAATGATTGGCACCCGGATTTTTGCGCTGAATTACAGACACTGTACAACTATCGGAAAAAGCGTACAAAACTGCATCTTGACGATAAAATTCTGACATCCTGGAATTCCATGATGATTGCAGCGCTATCAATACTATACAGGGTTTCACACAACAATAACTATCTTCAGACGGCGATAAATGCACAACGATTCATTGAAAAGAATTTAAACAGGGATTTGTCCCTTTACACAAGCTGGCGCGAAGGAAAACATTCCAATAACGGCTTTTTAGACGATTACGCTTTTTATGTCACAGCCTTAATGGAACTGTATCATTCCACCTTAAACAAAGAATACCTTGAAAAAGCAGAAGTCTTCTGCATGGAAGCGGTAAAACGATTTGCCGATAAGGAAAACGGAGGTTTTTTCCTATCGCAGTCCGACAACAGTGAACTCATAATAAACCCGAAAGAAATCTATGACGGAGCAGTCCCAAGTGGAAACTCGGTAATGGCTTATAATCTGATACGATTATACCAGCTGACTGAAAAAGAGGAGTACCATTTCCTTGCACAAAAACAGAATGCTTTTATGTCTGCCGAGATACAGGAATCTTTGACAGGACACAGTATGTTTCTGCTCGCAAAGATGCTGTACGACAATCCCCCCGCGCATATTGTTGCTGCCCTGGAAAATGTTTCGGATTTAGACAAAATAAGAAAACAGCTGCCACTGCTCGCCAATATAACCACCGTTTTAAAAGACAAAGAGTATCCGTTAATCAATGGCCGCACAACATTTTATATATGCAAAAACCACACCTGTTTGGCACCGACAAATTCGTATGACCCCTTAAGTTAACTCCGATTGCTTCAAAGTCATTTTGCCAAACTCCCTCTTAACCAGAACAATGCTGAATACAAATGCAATCGTATCCGCCACCGGCGCGGCAAACATCACTCCGTCTATCCCCCAGAAAACAGGCAGAATGAGCATAAGCGGAATCAGGAAAATCACCTGCCGGGAAAGGGAGAGAAGGATTCCCTTAAATGGCATTCCAATGGCAGAAAAGAAATTAGAGGAGATCAGCTGTACTCCATTGATGATTATCATAAATAAAAATATCCTCATAAACTTTACTGCAAATTCAATATATAACTCGTTATCCGCAGAGCCGAAAAGGGCTATAATATATTTAGGGAAAAACTGAAACAGAATAAAACCAACCGTTGATACAACAAAGGAGCATTTAACAGCTAGTTGATACACTGCCTTTACCCGCCCATACTGCGCCGCACCGTAATTGTACCCGAGAATCGGCTGGGAACCCTGGCTCAGCCCGACAAATACAGCGATTAAGATAGAATTCACTTTCATAACAATACCGGCAGCCGAAAGGGGGATATCTTCTCCGTAAACAGAACGCATCCCATAATAAGTCAGGGAATGATTCATTACAATCTGAATCAGTGTAATACTCAACTGTGTCAGGCTATTGCTTAAACCTAATGATGCAATCTGAACACATCTGCCGATCTGAAGCTGAAAATGCTCTTTTTTTAATTTGACACTCTGAAAACGCCGCAAGTAACAAAAGGCACATAAAAAAGACACTATTTGCGAAATGGTGGTCGCCCATGCAGCACCCTCAATCCCCATCTCGAATCCAAAAATAAAAAGAGGATCCAAAATTGTATTGAGCACTGCCCCTGTCACCATGCACATCATGGAATATTTCGGACTGCCATCCGCCCTGATTAAAGCACTTATGGCATTGGTAAATATCAGAAAAGGAATTCCAATCGCCGTGATTCTCGCATATTTTACGGCAAACGGGAAGACATTATCGGTAGCACCAAAAGCATTCAGCAGAGGTGTCAGAAAGCATTCAATAAAAACAGCATATAGCACTCCGAACAGGATTACCATATACAAAACATTGCTGACCGTCCTGGCCGCATCTTCCCTATCTCCACGTCCGAGGGAAAGAGAAAAATTTGCGGCCCCGCCAATACCAAAAAGCAGGGCAATCGCCATACAAATTGTTGTCAACGGAAATGCAACATTTGTCGCTGCGTTCCCAAGATAACCAACTCCCTGACCTATAAAGACCTGGTCCACAATGTTATACAGTGAACTCACCAGCATGGCAACGATGCTGGGAACTGCAAATTTTCTCAACAAAACTGAGATTTTCTCAATTCCCAACGGATTATCTTTCTCCTGTTCTTTCTCCATATCGTTCATTTATTACGCCTCTTTTCTTCCTTCGTCCTGAATTGATTCTGCCCGCCTTATCCTGTCATTCTCTGCATAATCTCTCCGCTGTTTTCTTTCAGCCACTTTCTCTTCCTTTTATAATCCGGCATGATTTTTGCAACCTCTGCCCAAAATTTTGGAGAATGATTCATCTCTTTTCTATGACACAATTCATGAATCACCACATAATCCTGAACATCTTCCGGCGTCAGCATGAGCAGGCAGTTAAAATTGAGATTTCCCTTTCCGCTGCAGCTTCCCCATCTGGTTTTCTGATTGCGAATGGTAATCCGCCCGTAATCCACTCCGATTATATCTGCGTAATGACGTACTTTATCAGGAATTACTTTTTTTGCCTGTGCCGCCAGTTCCTTAATATCCTGCACGGTAAGACGCTGTGTATGTACAGCCTGCTCTCTCTGCCTCTCTTCTATTATTTTTTTATGTTTTTCAATCCAGCCCGCTTTCTCCCTAATAAAACCTGCAATTTCTGCATTTGTCACAAAATAGGGTGCCCGAACCCGGATATGTCCGTCCGGACATATCTGGATTTCAATGCTCTTTCGCCGACTTCGTATGATTTCTGCATTCATGGGACGCTCCTTAATTATAATGCTTTTTTCTAAACCTTTCGCGATCTTCTAAAATGGCAATCATCTCATCCACAATCTGTTCCCTTTTTATAAATCACAATGTAATCCAATATCGTCTCAATAGATGACGTCCTTCCGCCTCATTCTCCGCTTCTATGACATCCTCCAATTTCCCTCCCAGCTTTTCGCAAATACGGATAGAGACAGTGTTTTTATTGTTGATCGTAAATAACACTCTTTCCATCCCGTGTCCTTTTGCAATCTCCAGACCACGGCGAAGTATTTCCGTTCCGTATCCTTTTCCCCATTCTGACACTCTTACGGCATAACCAATACTACCAATATCCAGCATGACTTTTTCCGGAAATTCTGTACGAAGCTGAAATTCACCAATAAACTTACCGTCGTCTACTGCCCAATAATGAAAACTGATTGGCTGCCCTTCTATGAGACCCTTTTCCTTTTTATCATACCATGATTTTGTGCGTGCAAACCAATTTTCATCAATCGTATCCGGATTGGAAGGTCTAAAATAAATAACATGATTATCATATAATTCCTGACAATACTCTTTATATCCTAATGTGTATTCAGGACAACGTTCTATCAATTGCAGCATATATCTAACCTCTTCAAATATATTATGATTGTTCAGCAGCATTTCTTTTCGCTTCATAAAAAATGGCTGGCTGAGAACCGCAGCCATCTAAGAATCGCTTTGCGATTCTTGCTCCGCGAAAGTCGAAATTTCCTATAAGATAAAAAAGACAATCTGATATGACTGTCTTTCTCCCTAAGAACAGAAAAAGCCATTCCCAAAAGGTATATGACCTCACTGCTATTATACCCCGAAAGTCTGGCTAAATCAATCTTGAATATTTTATTTTTACTTCAGGGCCCGCAAAACAGCCCCCAGCACATCATCCCTTACAAAAGGTTTTACAATAAACTCTTTTGCCCCCAGACGCAGTGCCTCTATCACATAAAATTCCTGATCCATAGCAGAACAAATGACCACAGCGGCATCCGGATCATACTCCCTGATCATCTCAAGCGACTGAATGCCATCCACACGGTCCATTATAATATCCATAATAGTGATGTCCGGTTTCAGACTTTTGTATTTTTCATATGCCTGCTGCCCGTCTGAAGCCTCACCAATAATCTCATAGCCCGCATCAGACAACATAACTTTAATCATATCCCGCATAAGGGAAGAATCATCTACAACAAGAACAGTATTCATGGTATCACATCACCCCTTTCCACAATAATAATCCAAATACTGCTCCCGCAGACATCGGTATGTTCCTCTTGGCAGATAAATTTTCTGACCATTATCCATCTGTGCCTCCTGTGCATTCAAACTGTCTATATGTTCCAGATGGACAATATAAGAAGCCCCCACCTTCACCAGTGCCTGACAAACAGAACACATCTCATAAAGCTTTGCCATCGTCAGGTTCTGCAGCACTTCTGTACCATCTGTCATATAAATACACTGGCGTTTTCCCTGCGCTTCGCAATACACAATATTCTTTACCGGCATCTTCATAATCTCTCCTTCTACACGCAGCAGTATATATTTCTCCCGTTCCTCTTCTATTTCTTTCCGGAACCGGTCTAAAAGGGAAAATAATTTATCCGGCTGTACCGGCTTTAGCATATACTGGAATGCCTCCACCTCAAAGGCATCCAGTGCGTATTCCTTTGAGGTCGTAAGAAAAACCAGCTTAGCCTCATTCCCCATGTCACGAAGCTGCCTCGCTGCCCCTAGCCCCAGTGGAACATTTTCTCCTGTTTCTCCCGTCATATAAACATCCATAAAGATTAAATGGGGCAAATACTTTCCTTCTCTAACCATACAAAGCAGTTCATCTGCCCTTTTAAAACGTTCTATTATAAAATCCATGTCCCTGTTTTTTTGCTCATAATCACTCAATATCTCTTCTGTTTTATTAAGTGCTGCGGTCTCATCATCACAGAGTGCAATCTGAACTGTCATTTTCAACCTCCATGTATCTAATCAGCCGAAAAACATTTATGCCCACATTATACAATTTTTCAACAAATTGCACCCTATACTTTGGTATAGTTTTTCCTTTCCGCAATTTGTTCCGTTACGGTCGGCACCCTCACTTTGTTTTCTCAAAAATAAATTCATCATCCCCGGCGAGGTCCACGACAAATTTTGCATCACTGACGGCAACCGCCAGCTGAAGTTTATTTTTCAGATTCGTTTTTTCCAGCATGTTTGTCACATGGTATTTTACAGTGGTTACCCCCACATTCAACTTCTCCGCAATTTGAGGATAGGTCATACCTTTGACCAGACAACGCAGGACACGCATTTCTGTCCTCGTAAATTCTGTGCTCTTTGCCGTGCCAATTTCAACAACCGGTGGAGCATCAGGAAAAACATGTTCTCCCGCCATTGTACGGGAGATCACCTGCATCAGCATCACCTCGTCCGTATCCTTATACCATAGACTGTCTGCCCCGGAGCTTCTTGCCTTCTCCAGAATACCGGCATCCACCAGGGAAGTCACTACAACAATCCGGATATCCGGATACAGCTTTTTAATCTCTTTCACTGCCACAAGGCCATTTTCCCGATGTGCCGTCTGCACATCCATCAAAATCAGATGAATCTTTTTTGTTCCGCATATTTCGCATGCCTGCTCAGCCCCCTCTACAGAAGCAGCCAGTAATAAATCATCAGCCTTATCAATATATTCTTCCAGAATACTTCGTATCATCCTCTGGTCTTCCACAATCATCACATTTTTCATTTCCAGTCTCCTTTTTATAATAATCCATGAAGAAAACTTCTTGCAGGCAAAATTACCGTAAGTACAAAACGCGGACTGCCTGTCAGCTCCATAATACCGCCCACCCTCTCTATACGGCGACGCAGACCGGAAAGCCCGCTTCCCTCAACAAATGCCCGCTGTGGCGCTCTGCCGTTATTGGTTATCGCACATGCTGTCTTTTTCCCATCATCTGACACCTCCACAAAAACACGGTTTCCCCCTGCATGACGCACACAGTTTGTTACGCACTCCCGAATGGCAAGAATCAGCAAATGCCGCACTAATTTATCCTCCGGCAGTACTCCATCAAATACAATTTCCACCCCAAGCTCCTCCGCACGAATCTGAACTGTCTGCCATTCATCCTGAACCGCAGGCATATTATTGACCCGGTAAAGCCGATCCACAGCCGTTTCCCACAGGACAGCATTCTCCCGGATGACTGCGATATCCTGCTGCTGCATCAGCGCCTTTTTTGCCGCCAGGATACTGTGTCCAATATCATCATGGACACGGATTTTCATAGACAGTGTTTCTTCCTCCCGCACAATATCATTCATATTTTCCAAAATCCACTTCATTCTCCTGTTGGCATCCGCCAGACGAATATTTTCACAATTCAGCTCCTTCTGCTTTGCGTATAGCTCTGTCACATCCGCAGCGATTACCTCTGTAATCTGTTTTCCATCCCGGTCCATAATTGCAGACTCTGTAAATCGATGAACCGTTCCATTTGGAAAGTGATACAGCGCAATCTCCCGATCAAGCAATTCTACTGCAGACTGTGGGCAGGCCAGAGCACTGTGCAGCTCATCAAGTGTCTGTATTTCCTTTCCAAACAACATCATTCCTATCGACAACATTTTTTTATTAATCAGCCTCACGGTGCCATATTCGTCAAAAAAACATATTCCGTCAGGCAGATTATCACTGCCCTCTTTAATGGATTCCCGCGACAGGGAATATCTCATCCGCATCCTCATTCGGATGTATCGTACCGCGGCATAGAGGAGCAAACCTGCTTCCAGAGGCCACAAAAACAAAACTTCTGCCGCAAAATCACTTATACCGGCAATCCCATCCCTGGCCTCAAACAATATTTTTGCATAGAACAGCTCAGCCATAAGCAGCGCACTGTCAAACACAGTAAACAAGTACCTCTGTCCTGTCACGTCCTCAATGACAACAAACACCTGCAGCAGGGCAGTTCCTATCAAAAGCAGTACCAGAACTGTCTGCTGCAGATTCCCGCACGATGCAAAAGAACTCATAAAGCAATGCCTCCCTCTTTAAACACCCTGTTCAGATACCACAGTCCATCCTCATCCTGCCATACCGTAAGCTTGGAAAATGTCTCTGTGAGGATAGTCAAATCCTCGCTGCAGTCCGCACAGATAGTAAGCAAAAGCCTGCTTCCCTGCATCTCCAGATAAAGCAGAATGGCCGAAATCGTGTCTATGCCCTCTTCTACGACTGCTTCAAAAACATCAAATATGGTACCTGCTGTGTCAGTCAGGAACCTTTCACAATTCAAAATCTTTACAGCGCATTCTACTCCATAAAGCTTAAGATTCTCTGCAAATTCCCTGATCCCGAGAAGCAGCTCCTCTTTGCAAATACTCTGTTTTTGTCCGGAAACAAGTATAAGGTCACTGCGACGTTTAATGTATGTACCGACAACCACGATTTTTCCAAGCAGGCATTTTGCCTCATCCAGGTCCTCTGTCTGCCGGAGCTGCGTTGTCAATTTCCGGAGCATGGCAACCTGGGATGCTGTCTGCGTCTCCACCAGATCATAAAGTCTGTTCTCTTCTTCCAAACGCAGCTGATAGGCTTTTTGCTCTGCCTCAGCCTTTAAAACATCCCCGGTATCACAGAGTTCCTCCCGTGTCATCTCCAGATCCTTCTGCACAGAAAGAAGCTCTGATACATTCTCCTGCCAGTAAATATGACCGCCACGAATGGCCGCACCCGATAACCGAACAGCCTGCTCCAGCATAACCGGCGCCGTATCCGCCTGTACCAGTATTTCCTTCGGAACTTTCCTTGCACCTTCCGAAGTATAACAAACCTGATGCTCCCGATCAGCAAGCTGCACGGTAATAACAGCGCTCTGAAACAGGTTTTCATAACTGATATTCGTCTGGAACAATCCGCTTTCTATCATTAATTCAAACAAAATTGCCACCATCAGACAGCCAGATGCTGTCATGTCATTCAAATAATTGTGGACAAAACTACCATCCACAAAATACAGAACTCCATAAACAATCATGAGGATCACACACAGAAACGGCAGCGGTGTAAACTTTTTCCGTCTGGGAATGCGGCATTTATGTACCATAATCGCACTAATCGCAATGCCGCACAGTGCTATTAACGTCATAATCAGATAGTACCCTGTCTCATGGGTACAGGATGCATTAGTCCACGGTACGCCCTCTGGAAAAGAAAAGACAATCTGATGCAGGTCATTTGTCAGCACAAGCAAAATCAGCGCCGCTCCTATTCCAAGCAGAAACAATCCCCCTTTATCCAGTCTGACATTTTCTCCCCCGCCTGCCATAATCGCTATATTCAGGCCCAGGACAGCAATCAGTATCTGAGGAATATAATAGGCATACCACAGATACCGCACAATTGTGACATTATCCATGAATACCAGATGCTTACACATACTTACAGCAATCCAGAACACAAGGAGCATAGAAACCCCGCCAAAACAACGTCTTGTCACCTTTTGAATAATGCCATGACAGACAATTCGTCCCCATGCATAGTACATTCCTATATAGATAAAGCTGCGGATCAGGCTGAAGTAATAATATTCCGGATCCTCGGGCAAAACAAATTTGCAGGCCAGCGCAATGCCTACACCGGTAAACACCAGTGTCCAGACACAAATGACCCGCCGCTTAATATTATATTTCTGAAATACACTGTACAAAACTAAAACCAGAGATTCTGACAGTATATAGGCAATGGACAGAAATTCAAAGCCACGGGGGCGAAACTGTTCGGCCAACCAGACTATAATATCAATAAACACGGCAGACAACAAAATAATTCCCTGAATGTAAGTGGAAAGTTTCTTTTTCTTAATCGAATAAACAATAGCAGCGAGCATCGCCGCAAAATATAAAGCCAGATAAATATAATACAATATAGGAAGCGGACCATGTTCTCTCACAAGCAGCGCCGTACCATTCACAATTTTAAACGAAACTGTCCTGTAATACACCGTCAGATATCCGGGGCTTGCAACAAGGACAAATACAGCAATTCCAACAGTGGACAATACTATCGGAAGCCATTTGGAATAATGCACTTCGCAAAGATTTAAGATAATCATCAACATAAAAAAGGGAAGAAAAACATTGCCGGCATATGCTATTCTACTAGACAGCAACGCAAAATCAAGCGTCTCTGACACAGACAGCAAAAAATATCCAAAGTTCGCAACAAATACTGACACAAATAACAGCCGCAGCCAATTCTCTTTTTTTCTGTCAACAATCAAACAGGCAACGAGCAAAACCAATGCTGTTATACTGATCACACCATATGTCAAAGACATCCATCCGCCCCCATAACATAATTAATTTCCTCAGTATTACGATGTCCTATTACTGATCATATTTTATCACACATTTTTCGATTCCTGCATGTTAATTCTGCATTCTAAGTCGTTAATTTTGTATCGAAACAGATTTTAAAATAACTTGACATTTTTATTTGTGGATTATACACTATTTTTATCATTCTAACATAACCACCCATGAACAACTCAAGGGGGAGATGGTTTTTTGTTTTTTTATTATCAAATATTTTATAAGGAGTTTGCACAATGGATAGCACTACCAATGAAAACGACTACAGCCTGTTTTCCATCCAGCAGGCTGCCCGTGCCTGTAATCTTTCCCGTTCCAGTTTAATACGTTTGGAGAATAAGGGACTGCTTACGCCAGCATACACTGACCCAAACAGCGGATACCGTTACTATGATACCAACAATATTAGCCGCATCCTGCAAATTCGGAAATTTCAATGGATGGGATTCAATCCGGAAGAAATTCGCGCTTACTATGCGGGCGGCGGAAAAGCAGATGAGCTTCTTGATTCTTTAGAAAATAAACTGTCCGTATTACAACAGCAGGTTGAGGAAATGCGTCTGCGTTCCCATGGTGTGCCGGATATGTCCATATCCATAATAGAACTCCCTGAGATTGTATGCTGTGTCCGCAAGTATCAGGGTTTTCTGATTCAGGATAAATACCACGCCTCGTATGATTTTTTTCATGAATGTATAGAAAAAGGAATCGCCCTTGCACCCAAACCGCTTTTCCTCACCAATGAGCGCACGGATTATCTGGAAGGAAAAATCACTTCCACACCCTATGATTTTTATATCTGTATTCCCGTCCTACCGGAGAAAGCACCAGAAGATGCCGTTCATTACCCCGCCTGCACCGCCCTTTCCCTGCTGGTTTATGGCAACTACAGCAACATCGACGAGGCACATCTATTTCTGGGAGAACAGGTGCGTAAACGCGGGCTTACCCCTGCCGGATATGTCCGGTCAATCGCTCTGGTCGCCCCCTATGTGGGAAAGGAGATTGATCCGAACATGTATTGCTCACAGTTAGTGCTGCCGATAAAAGATACCACACACCCCGTATCACTGTCACAATAAAATTTCGGTCATAATAAGTTTCAGGAATCCCGATACGACGGTTTGAAAGACCTGCACGGTATCATCACATCCAGCACAAAATATCCGTTATCCGTGTAACACACCATGTTCCCCGAGAGCCGCTCAACAGTCTCCTGCACGGAACGCAGCCCATAACCGTGTCCCTCTCCTTCCTTGTCCGTTTCCGGCAGCTTTCCCTGCTCAACATACCGCCCCTCCCGACAGCGGTTTTTGATGCGGATTAACAGGCAGTCCCTATTATACTGCATATGCACCGACATCTCCCGTTTCTCCCCCGCAAGCACACTTAACTCGTCACAGGCATTCTCCATCCCGTTTGCTAATATCCGGCACAGCTCCATATGAGGCAGGGCTTCCTCCCCTGTCCGGATGTCAATCTGACGCTTTGCATAGAGTTCTTCCAGCTTCCTGTCATAATAGGCCACCGTAGCATTAATATAAGGATTCTGGCAAAACTGCCCCCAGTCGGAATCCATTTCCTGCTCCATGTCCTGCAGGTAATCTTTTGCCTCCTCCAGCTTCCCTACTGCCAAAAGCCCTGACAGGGTTGCATTATAACTTTTCATGTCATGCTTCATTTTCCGGATATATTGCTGGTTTTCCAGCCGCATCTCCAACGTGTTTTTCTGCTCCCGTAACATCCGCTCGCTCTGCTGTTTTCTAAAAAGCTGAAGCTGACGGTACATCGCTGCAAAAATTGTGGCATAAGTCATAGGCATCAACACCATGATGAGCAAAAATACCGGAAGCTCCTGTGGTCTCCTGGTGACAACCACGGGGAAATTCGCCGATACCGCAAGCAAAAGATAATAAACCGCCGTCATACCTGCGAACAGTCCCCAGCGCTTTGTCACGGACTCCTGCAACTCCCTGTAAGGCTTGCGCAAATAACGGTACGCCGTCCACTCCACAAGGGGGAACAGCACGAGCCTCCCGATAAGCATCAGTATATACCGCTGCCCTCCAAAATAAAAATCCATAATGTTCGTCAGCGCAATAATCCAATAAGATACCGTATCCGCAAGGCAGAACGTAAAAAAGAACTGCCCCTTTTTATCCTGCGACATGAACCAGAAAAAAAGAAGACTCGGCAGGGTACAGGTCAGAAGAAACACCTGTCCCATGAACTCCATTCCATATTTTACCAGTCCCGCCACATTTAACAGAGCAAGTGATCCCATAAAGACTACTGTCAGAATGACGGTCATCTTTTGCGGATAGCGGGAGCGGTACAGCAGCATAAACAGAATCAGAATGTGGGACAGTGACCACAACACGGATAAATCCCTTAATATTGTCATTCCCATCCCACCTCCTCAAACATAACCTTCCGGTAAAGTTCCTGCACCGCAGCATAATATCGTCTCGATATCGGCACCTTCTCCCCTTCCGGCTCAAGTGTAAGGTCCATACCCGAAAATTCCCGAACATGGTACATATTTACAATAAAGCTCTGATGGCAGCGCAGAAACGTGTCCCCGCAGATCTGCAGCTCCAGGTCATTTAATTTCCCCGTACTTTCCTGCACCCTCCCGTCTGTACAGTGAATGAAGAGGACATGGCCACTGCTGCTGATATAAAGGATTTTTCCATAGGGGATAGCTCCTGACGCCCTCCTCCATGAATACCGCAGTGTTTTCTCACGATTCCTCACAAAGATTTTCTCCACCTTATCGAGCAGCTTCTCCAATTCTTCCCTGCCGATAGGTTTTATGAGGTACTGTACCGCATACAGGTCATATGCCTCCCTGTAAAAATCATCACTTGTAGAGACTAAACAAATGGCTGCCAACTCATCCCCGGCACGGAGCTTTTCCGCCAATTCAAGCCCACTCATAGAATTTTCCATAAATATATCTAACAGGTAAAGGTCAAAACGTTTTCCACCCTGTTCCACATCTGCGAGCAGGTTTTCAGCCCTGCCATAAAGCTTTACATCCTGCCCGGGCAGCAGATCCCGAATGGCACAGGCATCCTGCCGACAGTCGTCACAGACTGCTATTCTCATAGGTACTCTTCCTTTCTAAAACGTAACCGGATTCTCCGCGCATTTTTACTATTATTATCTTACATGATTCAACCATGCCATGTCAATTTTATATGGTGCAAACAGTTTCATAATTGCCTGCCAGAAACAAAATGCTAATAAAACAAAAAGACGGATAATATAAAATTACCCATCCTCTTGCAATGATCCATTTACACTTGCAGTTCCGGCTCCCACTCGCTGAAACCCTTAATTTTACTGCACTTATTTCTCCATACTCTTTAGCGTCGGGAATAAGATTACATCGCGTATCGCTGGCGCATCGGTCATCATCATGACCATTCTGTCAATTCCAAAGCCAATACCCCCTGTAGGCGGCATGCCAACACACAGGGCATTCAGAAAATCCTCATCCAGGTGATTTGCCTCTTCATCCCCCTGTGCAATCAGTTTTTCCTGTGCCTCAAACCGCTCTCTCTGATCAATCGGGTCATTTAACTCCGAATATGCATTTGCCATTTCCCAGCCATTCATAAAGAACTCAAACCGCTCTACATAGTCCGGATTATCCGGTTTTTTCTTTGTGAGCGGAGAAATTTCAATCGGATGGTCCATAACGAACGTCGGCTGTATCAGATGCTCTTCCACATACTCTTCAAAGAAAAGATTTAAAATGTCTCCCTTTTCATGACGCTGTTCAAATTCAATATGATGTTCCTTTGCCAGTGCTTTCGCTTCTTCTGTCGATTTTATATCATTGAAATCTACGTCTGCATATTTCTTCACAGCATCCACCATCGTTATTCTTTCAAATGGCTTTGACAAGTCCATCTCATGCTCCCCGTAGTGAAGGATTTCTGAACCGGTCACTTCCTTTGCCACATGGCGGTATAAGTTTTCTGTCAAATCCATCATGCCATGATAATCCGTATATGCCTGATACAATTCCATTAATGTAAACTCCGGATTATGCCGCGTATCTAATCCCTCATTGCGGAACACCCGGCCAATCTCATAAACTTTTTCCAGTCCTCCGACAATCAGACGCTTTAAATATAATTCCAGGGAAATGCGAAGCTTCAAATCCTCACCCAGCGCATTGTAGTGCGTAAAAAATGGCCTTGCTGCCGCCCCCCCTGCATTCTGTACAAGCATTGGAGTCTCTACTTCCATGAATCCCTGATGATCCAGGAAGCTGCGGATACTGCGAAGAACTTTCGAGCGTTTTACAAATGTATCTTTGACCTCCTGATTCATGATTAAATCCACATAGCGCTGGCGGTAACGCAAATCTGTATCCGTCAGCCCATGGAATTTTTCCGGAAGAACCTGAAGACTTTTTGAAATCAGTGTAACTGCAGAGGCATGTACCGATATTTCCTCTGTCTTTGTCTTAAAAACTTCTCCGCTTATTACGAGAAGGTCACCCACATCATACTTTTTAAAATCTTTGTAGGAATCTTCTCCAATGCTGTCTCTGGCCACATATGCCTGAATACTGCCCTCTAAATCCTGAACATTACAAAAAGAAGCCTTACCCATAACACGTTTAAACATCATGCGTCCTGCTATTGTCACAGTCTGGCCTTCCAATTTATCGTAATTGTTTTTTATCTCCATAGAATGATGTGTCACATCACATTTTGTAATGGAAAAAGGGTTCTTTCCGGCTTCCTGTAGATTTGCCAGTTTTTCTCTTCTTACTTTTAATAACTGATTAATATCTTCTGCCAATTTCCCTATACCTCATTTCTTCACTTCTTGTAAAAATCAAGAATCAAATATTTTATCATCCCTGCCGGAGTCTCAACCTCAATGGTCTCATCCTTCTGCGCACCAATCAAAGCCTTTCCAACCGGTGACTCATTGGATATTTTCCCCTGCAGGCTGTTCGCTTCTGTAGAACCAACAATTTTGTATTCCAGGTCCTCATTAAACTCTAAATCACGAATTTTCACCGTACAGCCAACATTAATCACATTACTCGAATCGAAATCCTCGTCTACGACAACCTCAGCGTTTTTTAATATTTTGTCAATTTCCTCTATTCGCGATTCAATATCACGCTGCTCCTCTTTTGCCGCATCATATTCTGCATTCTCCGAAAGGTCGCCTAACTCCCTGGCCTCTTTTATTTTCTGTGCAACCTCCTGACGGCGGTTCACTTTTAAATCGTGAAGCTCATCCTCAAGCGCTTTCAATCCTTCGTACGTCAATATATTTTTCTTCATCTCTGCCATGGTTTTACCTCCTGAGATTTTAACATCACTCAATTATAGCCTAACATTTGCCGCTTGTCAATGTGTCGTAATTATTTCACGCCTATTTCCCAGTGTTCAGCATCTGCTGACGGCTGCATTTCATCTTTCCGCACTAAAATATAGCGGTACGCCTCTTCTATATTTTGAAATGTATTTTTCTCCATATCCGCATAATTTTTATCAGAAATGCTGCAAATGGAATCCGGATACCCTGCCTTAATCGCCCCCGGCGTATTTGCTGACGTCTCAAGATCAACAACAACAGGGAAAAATTTTACCGTATGAATCGTGTTCTGTGTAACTGTCGGGTTGACAGCGCCTTTCAAAAAAACAGCCGGATAAAGTATCGCCGAACCATTTTCATTTTTTCTGCCATCTGACATTCCCTGTGTATTTTTAAATGTATTTCCCTTGATAACACAGTTTTTCCAATTCAGGACACGGATTGCTGCATTATATGTATTAGTAACTGTATTGTTTAAAACCTGGACATTCTCATGATATAGCTGCTTATCACCTGATGCAGAATACGTGTGGCTTCCCACCGCCGTCCCTACATTTTTAAAAGTGTTTTTGCGGATATATATTTTTTGACATACCGTTTTATCATGCGCCGACCATTTACAGTTAAATCCTTTTGTGTTATCATCTGTTCCATCCACATTAATACATTCCTTATAACTCTTCTGTTCATACACTTTAAAGTTTTCAAATACACAGTTCTCAATAACGACATTATTTGATGAATTGAGCTCTATAAAATGCGAACCGTATTCATTTTGAAATGTAATCCCCTGAATTGTTACATTTTTAGCATGCCCGATTACAATTGCCATCGCCTCTAATATATTATTGCAGTTCAAAATAACTTTACCGCTGCCCGAAATTTTTACATTTTGGGAACCGCCATAACCTTTTACTGATGAACGGATTCTTTCCTTTGACGGGGGAACAATTGTAAAAATCCCCTTGGAATACTGCTTATCACCTGCCGTAGCCGCAGTTTTCCTAAAAGTGACACCATTTTTTAAAATCAATGTCACATTAGAAGGAATACATATATTCCCGGACATTACATAATTTCCCGGTTCAACAGTCAGCGTTCCCCCTCCGGCATATTCTAACTGTTCCATATAGGACTTAAACATGTAATATAATTTTCGGTTTTTATATTTATTTGTATTTGTATAATGTTCCCGATACGGCTGGCTATTGACCGAAACAGTAAAGTTTTTCTGTGATTTATCACGGAAATATAAAACCCTCGCTTTTCCATTCAGCACAAAATAATGTTCCAGATTCTTTACGGTATTATCCATCATTAAATCCAGACTGGCACTCCCCAAATCTGAATTAAGCTGGACTACAGCATCCCCGATACCATATGCCCAGGTCTTTCCAAACTGCATAGCATAAGTACAATCCTGAAAAACATTTTTATAAATTTTCGGATTTGCCATACCATATCCGGCAATATAGCTTTCCAGCTTGCCTTTGCCGGATTTTTTCATTGTATTTCCTGTAATCTCTGCTGCATTCCACCCCTTTGCGTATACCGCATTAACAGAAGGTGTCTGAAACATGTTGTTAGTAATCTTTATCCCATTCTGGTAATTTAGAACCGGCGCGTCCGTTGTTCCTGCTGCCTGGCATCCACTGCTTCCAATTCCAATTTCCGGCTTTGAAAAAGTACAGCTGTCAATAACAATATTCTGGTTAAGCGTCTTATCCAGTTTTCCCCAGTTCTCAGAAAACGTATCTGTATCGGCATGTATATTCTCCAGGCGTACTGCCATCTGATTCTTTTTGCCCGAACCCTTTTTACCCGGATTGAATCTGCATTTTTCAACTCTTACATTCTGTGACCCCTCAATCCAGATATAATTTCCCCCATTTTTGTTTTTAAAGGTAATCCCCTCAATCTGGATATCCCTGGCATGCCCTACATAAACCGCAGTACGTCCCTTGGCATTCCCAAGGTCTATCACCGCATTGTCTCCTGCAATACGGACTTTTCCCGAAGCACTGTAACCGGTTACTGTGCGCTTTGTTTTTGCTTTCTTTGCTGACACAAGCTCAAAAAGCTGTTTTGACGGTACAAGACGATAAGTATTGGTCTGCGTTGTTTTTAACAGTCTTGCACCTTTCTTCAGCTTTATTGTTACATTAGAGGGAACATAGAGTGTACACGGAATTTTATATGTCCCCTTGCTCAGCGTCAGCACTCCTCCGCCCTTTGCCCCCAGTTTTTCCAAATAACTGCGCACTAAAAAGTAATGCTTTGTCTGCTTATTATATTCTTTCTTTTTCATGTACTTTTTCTTATAGGGCAATGACTTTGGTGATATTGTGTTCGGTGCTTTTTTCACCGTTTTCTTTTTTTTCTCTGTTGTCTTCTTTTTATTTGTTTTTTTCCTGGTTTTTGATTTAGAAGTTGTCTTCTTCACTGACTTCGGTTTCGATGTAACTTTCGGTTTTGATGTAACTTTTGGTTTTGGTGAAACCTTTGGTTTCGCTGTAACCTTTGGTTTTGGTGAAACCTTTGGTTTCGCTGTAGCCTTCGGAGCAGCCGTTCCCTCTGCTGATACTACATCTGTCGTCCCCAGTGCTGCTAATATGTAAACTCCCACAACAAGTAATCCTATGTATAATTTCATCCATTTGCTGTGTTTCATAACTTACCCCGTCTCCATTTCATATCGCATGTTTTCTCCATTCACACAAACGATCCTTTATCATCGTACCATAAAAAAATGACAATGAAAAGGCAATGTTTACAAAACTTCAATTCCTGCAAAGCCAGCCCCTGTTCATCTGACTTTGCAGGAATTGCCCATATCCACGTATTTACATAGTTCTTACGCTATCTCCCTGACGCTTCTAACAATTTCTGGTACTTATTTCCAGCCTCCCTGGCCGCCCTTGAGAAGAGTTCCTCCGCCCTTTCCGGATTTGCGCGGTACAGCCGGTTATAACGGACTTCTCCCATGAGAAAATCACGATACTCTTTAGATGGTTCTTTTGAGTCCAGAATAAATGGATTTTTTCCTTCTTCCGCAAGCATTGGATTGTAGCGGAACAAATGCCAATATCCGCTTTCCACGGCCTTTTTCTGCTCCTCTAAAGAATTTCCCATTCCCCCCTTTATACCATGGTTGATACATGGCGCATAGGCAATAATAATGGATGGTCCCGGATAACTCTCTGCCTCCGTAAATGCTTTTAACACCTGGTTCATATCTGCGCCCAGCGAAACCTGCGCCACATAAATATAACCATATGACATGGAGATTGCAGCCAGGTCTTTTTTCTTCGTCTCTTTTCCTGAGACAGCAAACTGTGCAATGGCTCCGGCAGGCGTAGCCTTGGAAGCCTGACCTCCGGTATTGGAATAAACTTCGGTGTCAAAAACCAATACATTGACATCTTCACCGCTGGCAAGAACATGGTCAAGCCCTCCATACCCAATATCATAGGCCCATCCGTCACCGCCAAAAATCCATTGGCTCTTTTTCGCCGCAAAATCCTGCAGCTGCAATATTTCTTTTACATATTCCCTCTCTGTTTCCCCGGCTGGATAATTCTTTAGCATTGAAATCATCTCTCTGGCAGCAGGTCCATTCTCCCGGCTGTCCATAAAACTGTCCAAATAAGCACAAACCGCTTTTTTCACAGGGCCGTCCTGCAATTTAACCGACAGCTCTCTCGCTGCCTCCTCTACCCGGCATCGGTTTGCTTTTTGTGCCAGATACATTCCATAACCAAATTCTGCATTGTCCTCAAACAGTGAATTTGCCCAGGCCGGACCTCTTCCCTCTTTATTTACCGTATAAGGAGAAGCCGGAGAAGAACCTCCCCAAATAGAGGTACAGCCAGTCGCATTGGCGATATACATCCTTTCTCCAAACAACTGTGTCAGAAGTTTCGCATACGGTGTCTCACCACACCCCCCACAGGCACCGGAAAACTCCAGAAGTGGTTTGCGGTACTGGCTTCCCTTTACCGTAGTCTCCTGAAATTTTTCCAACACAATCTCCGTATTGTCAATCGTCTGTCCATAGGCATACAATTCCTGCTGCCCATGTCCCTCTGAATACGGAACCATTGACAACACATTATTTTTCTTATTGCCCGGACATATTTTAGCACAGCAGCTGCATCCGGTGCAGTCCTCTGCTGAAATACTTACTGCAAATTTCATATTGTCAACACCACGTAATTCCATAATCCGGTCTGTAGGCGCCGCTTTCGCTTCCTCCTCTTTCATAGCCACTGGACGGATGCATGAATGCGGACATACATAAGAGCAGAAATTACACTGAATGCAGCCATCCGGATTCCACAAGGGGACTTCAACGGCAACTCCTCTCTTTTCATATGCCGCTGACCCGCTTGGAAGAGTTCCGTCTACGTAATCCGTAAAAGCAGAAACCGGAAGGTCGTCTCCCCGCTGTTCATTAATCACCATCTGCACACGGTTTACATAATCAACGACTTCCTTTCTTCCCTCCGTTACCGGCTGTGAAAGCCGCTTATCCTGTGCGTCAGCCCATGAAGAGGGAATCTCAATTTTTTGAAAACTGCCGACACCGGCATCAATTGCTTCATGATTCATTCTGACAATATCATCACCTTTTGCCTGATAAGTCGCTGTTGCTGCCTCTTTCATATATTGAACAGCTTCGTTTACCGGAATAATTTTGGATATCGCAAAAAAGGCCGCCTGCAGTATTGTATTAATACGCCCTCCAAGCCCGATTCTCTTTCCAAGGGCAAAACCGTCAATAATATAAAACTGGATTTTGTGTTCAGCCATATATCGCCTCATCTGCCCTGGCAGATTCTGTTCCAGTTCATTTTCTTTCCACGGACAATTTAACAGGAAAGAACCACCATCTCTTAAATCCTGCACCATATCATATTTATTTACATAGGCCGGCATATGGCAGGCGACAAAATCCGCTTTATGAATCAGATAGGCAGATAAAATCGGATGGTTTCCAAACCGGAGATGCGAAATCGTTACTCCTCCTGACTTTTTGGAGTCATAATCAAAATAGGCCTGTGCATACATATCCGTATGGTCACCAATAATTTTAATGGAATTTTTATTTGCTCCTACGGTACCATCTGCACCAAGTCCCCAAAATTTACAACTTGTCGTTCCCTCTTTTGCTGTAATCGGATTTTCTGTTCTCTCCAAAGAAAGGTTTGTGACATCATCTTTTATACCAAGGGTAAACCTCTCTTTATTATCATTGGCAAACATGGCAAGAATATCTGCCGGAATGGTATCTTTCGATGCAAGGCCGTACCGCCCCCCAAAGACTGGCACATCATGGAATTTTGTCCCTTTCAGAGCCGCAACAACATCCAGATACAGCGCTTCTCCCTGCGCTCCCGGCTCTTTCGAGCGGTCCAGCACATAGATCTGTTTAACAGAATCCGGAATTGCCGAGAGAAGATGTTTTGCCGAAAACGGACGGAACAAACGCACCCTGACAACACCGGCTTTCTCTCCCTTTTCCCGCATATAATCAATCGTCTCCTGTGCTGTATCACATACGGAGCCCATGGCAATCAATACTTTTTCTGCCTCCGGATGGCCATAGTAATTAAACAATTTATAGTCGGTCCCCACTTTATCATTTACCTTGTCCATATATTTCTGAACAATATCCGGCACCGCCTCATAATAAGGATTGCTCGCCTCCCTTGCCTGGAAATAGATATCCGGGTTCTGCGCCGTTCCCCGCTGTACCGGATGTTCCGGATTCAGCGCACGCTCCTTAAATTCCTGAACTGCTTTTAAGTCACACATTTCCCGCAAATCCTCATAATCCCAGATTTCGATTTTTTGTATTTCATGCGAAGTCCTAAAACCATCAAAAAAATGTAAAAACGGAACTCTTGACGATATGGCTGCCAGATGCGCCACAGCACCCAAATCCATTACTTCCTGTACATTTCCGGCACACAGCATTGCAAAACCTGTCTGACGGCACGCATAAACATCCGAATGATCACCAAAAATAGACAGGGCATGGCTTGCAATTGTCCTGGCCGTAACATGAATGACACAGGGCAGCAGTTCCCCTGCTATTTTATACATATTAGGTACCATGAGCAAAAGCCCCTGGGAAGCCGTATAAGTAGTTGTCAATGCACCAGCCTGCAACGAGCCGTGCAAAGCTCCCGCAGCCCCGCCCTCTGACTGCATTTCCGAGAGCAGAACTCTCTGCCCGAAAATATTTTTTCTTCCCATATCCGACCACTGGTCTGCGTAATCCGCCATCGGAGATGACGGTGTAATCGGATAAATCGCTGCCACCTCAGTAAAGGCATAAGATACGTGGGCCGCCGCCGTATTCCCATCCATTGTTTTCATTTTTCTAGCCATATTTTGTGTATTCCTTTCCAGTTATTCATTTCATTTTTATTCCTTATTATTTCATGTTTTGGAAAAAATATACAAGAAAGGCATGTGATAATGGATTCAACTACCCGTTGGATTATACTGTCGTGCCAGATGTTTGTCTTTGTGGAAAAACTATTGTATAGTTAGAGCAAGAGAAGCGCTCCTCAAAAAAGAAATGGAGGGAACTACTATGGCAATTGGAAACAATATTAAGCAACTCCGTCTGAACCGGGGTATCACACAGGAACAGCTCGCCGAGCAATTACACTTAACCGGGCAGGCGGTCAGCAAATGGGAAAACCAGACGGCGTTACCGGACATTACCTGTCTGCCTCTGCTTGCCGATTTTTTCGGGGTATCCATTGATGAACTGATGGATTATAAGTTAAATTCCCTGACAAATAAAGAACGCTTTGTTAAATTCATGGTAGGAAATGGCATTTTGGAAATAAAAAACAGTGAATTGAAATGCGGGAAAACATCTTTCTACTATATTAACTCGGAGAAATTTGTCACAAATACCCAAATTGCAAAAATAGGAGAATATTTTGCCGACTGCATCAGGGAAAACCATATCGAATTTGATGTAATAATGGGGATGGCCTATCACGGCATTTCATTTTCGGCAGCAACGGCATGCTCACTGTTTCAAAAATACGGCCTGACCGTCAACTACTGCCATGACCGAAAGGTAAAAGACAGCAGAGGGCGTTCTCTGTGCGGATACACGCTGCAGGATGGAGACAGGGTTATTATCATTGATGATTTGATATCCTCGGGACAGACTTTAATAGAAAGAATAAAAGAAATAAGGAAAATGGCCGAGATAGAAATAGCAGCTATTGTTGTTATTGCGGACCGGATGATTCCGGAAGAATCATCTGAAAAAACAGGATCGGCGCTGCTGGAAGAGCGCTATCATACAAAAGTTTACTCTATCATAACCGACACGGACATCCAAAAATATATTTCGGACGTCGGTCTGTAACATGGAATGGCATAGCACCCAAAAAAGAAGCCGGACGCTGTCGCGCACCGGCTTCTTTTATATAATTATTTCAATTATTTATAAAGTTCCACCAACTTCTCCAAATGTGCAAAGCGCTCTTTTGCCGCTTCTTCGGAAGCTTTGAAGAGTTTCTCTGCGCGCTCTGGGAATGGCTTAATCAGGCGGGTATAACGTGCCTCATTGTTGAGGAATTCCTGATAAGAACCGTCACCCTCTTTGGATACAAGGGTAAATGGATTCTTGCCCTCTGCCTTAAGTGCAGGATTGAAAGTGAAGAGGTTCCAGTAACCAGCCTTAACCGCTTTCTTCATCTCATCCTGGCAGTGGTTCATGCCGCCCTTTGCAATACCGTGGAGCTCACATGGAGCGTAACCGATAATCAAAGACGGGCCGTTGTATGCCTCTGCCTCTGCAATTGCTTTTACTGCCTGTGCCGGATTTGCTCCGAGGGCAATCTGTGCTACATAGACATAACCGTAGCTCATAGCAATCTCTGCAAGGCTCTTCTTGCCGATTTCCTTACCTGCTGCGGCAAACTGGCAAACCTCACCGATATTGGAAGCCTTAGAAGCCTGACCACCGGTATTGGAATACATCTCAGTATCGAATACCATAACGTTTACATTTTCACCGGAGGCAAGTACATGGTCGAGACCGCCAAATCCGATGTCATATGCCCAACCGTCACCACCGAAAATCCAAACGGATTTCTTAGCGAGGTAATCTTTCTTCGCAAGCACTTCTTTAGACTTGTCACATCCTGCAGCGGCAGCTTTTTCAAGCTCGCTTACAAGTGCGTCTGTAGCAGGTGCATTTGCTTTTGTATCATCTTTTGTCTCAAGATATTTATCTGCTGCTGCCTTAAATTCAGCGGATGCTTTATCCGAAGCAGCAATTTCTTTAATCTTCTCAATTGCCTGATCACGGAGATATTTCTGTCCGATGTGCATACCAAGACCATGCTCTGCGTTGTCCTCAAACAGGGAGTTTGACCAAGCCGGTCCCTTCTTGGAATCCTTGTTCACCGTATACGGTGAAGTAGCGGCTGGGTTACCCCAGATAGAAGAACATCCTGTGGCATTGGAAATGTACATCTGCTCACCAAAGAGCTGTGTAACCAGTCTTGCATAAGAAGTCTCAGCACATCCTGCACAGCTTCCGGAGAACTCAAGTAGCGGCTGATTGAACTGGCTTCCCTTCGGAGTTGTATCTGCAAATCCGCTGTCTTTCTTACCAACGTTAGCTACCAGGTAATCAAATACCGGCTGCTCGTCTGCCTGGGATTCCTGAGGTACCATTTTGATAGCCTCGTCCGCAGCTTTCGGACATACGGTAATACATTCTCCACATCCCATACAGTCAAGCGGGGAAACACTCATGGTAAATTTGTACTCACCGGCTTTTGGCTTTGTATCTGCTACCTTAATATTGGAAGGAGCTGCTTTTACCTCATCCTCTGTGAGAAGGAATGGACGGATGGTAGCATGGGAACATACAAAGGCACAGTTGTTACACTGGATACAGGTATCCGGATTCCATACAGGAACCGTAACGGCTGTACCGCGCTTCTCATATGCGGAAGCACCAGTCTCAAACTGACCATCCGGATTTTCTGCAAAAGCAGATACCGGAAGGCTGTCACCATCCATTTTGGAGATTGGCTCAAGAAGGTCATTTACCATCTTCACAACCTCAGGACGTCCGGTCTTTTCTTTTGCCGGAGCATCCGGTTCCGGATTCTTCCATGAATCAGGAACATCTACTTTATGTACAGCATCTACACCGGCATCAATTGCCTTGTAGTTCATCTCTACGACAGCATCACCCTTCTTAGAATAAGACTTCTTAGCAGCCTCTTTCATAAAGGTAACTGCATCATCAATCGGCATTACATCAGCCAGCTTAAAGAACGCAGACTGCAAAATGGTATTGGTACGTTTGCCCATACCGATTTCAATTGCTTTATCAATCGCGTTAATTGTGTACAGCTGGATATTATTGTCTGCAATATATTTCTTTGCATCTGCATTCAGTTTGGCAGCCAGTTCTTCATCCGACCACTGGCAGTTAATCATGAATACACCGCCCGGTTTTACATCCTGCACCATCTTGAAGCCGTTTACCACATAAGATGGGTTATGGCAGGCAACGAAGTCAGCCTGGTTGATATAATATGGGCTCTTAATCGGGTTGTCACCAAAACGAAGATGGGAAATGGTCACACCACCTGTCTTTTTGGAGTCATACTGGAAGTAAGCCTGTATGTACTTGTCTGTGTGGTCACCAATAATTTTTGTGGAGTTTTTATTCGCACCTACGGTACCATCACCACCGAGACCCCAGAACTTGCACTCTTTTGTTCCAGCGGCAGAAGTAATTGGAGCTGGTTTTACTTCCGGCAGGCTCAGATTTGTCACATCATCCACAATACCGATTGTGAAACGTGGTTTTGGATCATCTTTCTCCAATTCTTTGTATACAGCAAATACTGATGACGGCGGTGTATCTTTGGAACCAAGGCCATAACGTCCGCCTGTCAGAACAATATCGTTCATTCCTGCTTCACGGAGCGTAGCAGCCACATCCAGATACAGCGGATCGCCAAGCGCACCCGGCTCTTTTGTACGGTCCAGAACAGCAATCTTCTTTACCGTCTTTGGAATCACTTTAAGAATTGCTTTCGGTGACCATGGGCGGTACAGACGTACTTTAATGAGTCCGACTTTCTCACCCTGAGCCGTCAGATAATCAATGACCTCTTCTGCCACATCACAAATGGAGCCCATGGCAATAATGACACGGTCAGCATCCGGTGCACCATAGTAATTGAATAAGTCATAATCTGTTCCCAGCTTTTCATTTACTTTCTTCATATATTTCTCTACAACAGCCGGAAGCTCATCATAAGCTTTATTACATGCCTCGCGGTGCTGGAAGAAAACGTCACCGTTCTCATGGGAACCACGTGCCGTTGGGTGCTCCGGATTTAACGCATGCTTGCGGAACTCTTCTACCGCATCCATCGGGCACATTTCTTTCAAATCTTCATAATCCCATTTCTCAATTTTCTGGATCTCATGGGAAGTACGGAATCCATCAAAGAAATTAATAAATGGAACTTTTCCCTCAAGTGCTGCCAGATGGGCAACCGGACTCAAGTCCATTACCTCCTGTGGGTTTGTCTCTGCCAGCATAGCAAATCCTGTCTGGCGGCACGCATATACGTCACTGTGATCACCAAAAATATTTAATGCGTGCGTAGATACTGTACGAGCGGAAACGTGGAATACACTCGGAAGCATTTCACCCGCTATTTTGTACATATTAGGAATCATCAGAAGAAGTCCCTGTGATGCTGTAAATGTTGTAGTAAGTGCCCCTGTTGCAAGAGAACCGTGTACCGTTCCGGCTGCACCGGCCTCAGACTCCATCTCAATCACTCTGACCGTATTGTCAAAGATATTCTTCTGTCCTGCTGCGGACCACTGATCAACGGAGTCAGCCATCGGGCTGGAAGGTGTGATTGGATAAATACCGGCAACCTCTGTGTAGGCGTATGCCACGTGAGCTGCGGCGGTATTACCATCCATGGATTGTTTTGCTCTAGCCATTTTTAAAAATTCCTCCTTGATTTTTTTCACTTTTGGATACATTTTATCACTAAAAAAAAGAAAAGTAAAGGACGAAAGCGGTCGCCCCCTGGCAAAAAACAAAAAAATTTGCCAAAAAGTATTGACATATCTTTTTTTCTGGTGTATTGTTGTATTAAGTTAATAATACAGTCGCACTTCTCTTATCGGAATGATAAGCTTGAGCGGCATTTTGGTGAAAGGAGGTACTCATGCCCTGGACGATACAAAATGACCGGCCAATTTACCTGCAATTGATAGAGCAGATTAAACTCCGCATTCTATCAGGCGCCTACCAAAGCGGTGAACATTTCCCCTCTGTTCGGGAACTGGCTGCAGAGGCTGCCGTCAATCCTAACACGATGCAAAAAGCACTCGTTTCATTAGAACAGGAGGGACTGCTCATTGGCAGCCGGACAAATGGACGGATTGTCACGGATAACCAGTCACTTATCCACACACTTCGCAGTGAATTGGCTGAACAAAACTACAAACAGTTTCACCAGTCATTATTAGAGCTTGGCTACTCAGAAGAAGATATTTCCGAATTTCTGATGCAGCAGCAAAAAAGGAGGATTTTATGATTTTATTGGAAACCCACAACTTAAGCAAAAAATATGGTGTCTACACTGCTCTGCAGGATGTCAGTCTCACCATAAACTGCGGCCGGATTATTGGACTGCTCGGTCCGAACGGCAGCGGTAAAACAACATTATTAAAAATCATCAACGGCCTTTTGGTACCCTCGTCCGGTTCAATAACCATCGGCGGGGAAGCTCCGGGGGTTGTAACCAAACAGCATGTTTCATTCCTTCCTGATACATCTTATTTCCCAAAGTGGATGAAAATTACTGATTTGTTTACTTATTTTAATGATTTTTATGAAGACTTTGATGTGACAAAGGCAAAAGAAATGTTAAAGCACCTGAATATTAATGAAAAAATGAAGTTAAAGCATATGTCAAAGGGAACGCTGGAAAAGGTACAGCTCATCCTTACCATGAGCCGGAACGCCAACCTGTACTGCCTGGATGAACCAATCGGCGGTGTCGACCCCGCTACAAGGGATTATATCCTGCAGACCATTATCAACAACTACAGTGAAAATGCATCTGTGCTGATTTCCACCCACCTGATTGCGGATGTAGAAAGCGTGCTGGACGACGTAATCTTTCTGCAAAACGGGCAGATACGCCTGCAGTCAACGGTGGATGAAATCCGCGAAAAAGAAGGCCAGTCTGTTGATACTTTATTCCGGGAGGTGTTCAAATGTTAGGAAAATTGATAAAACACGAATTTATAGCTCTGTCACGGTACTTCCTGCCGCTGTATGTTTTTGCCATCGTTCTCACGCCGGTTTTCAGCCTGCTGTTCCGCCTTGGATTACATGACAACGCCATACCGCTTACGGCAATCATGTCTGCTTTTGGCATAACAGGGTTTACTCTCAGTATGATTGCCCTGTTTATCGCATCCTCCATATTGATTGTGATACGGTTTTACCGCACAACGGCCACATCGGAAGCATACCTCACATTTACCATTCCGGCAAAGCCGGGGCAGATTCTTCTGTCTAAGCTGATTGTATCATCCGTCTGGCAGCTGGCTTCCTTTATCATCGGCTGCATTGCCATTGTAGGAATGATTATTATTGCCGGTGTTTTTACACCTGCGGAAATAGCCTCCGGTATATCGGAAATGATTAAATACCTGTTTGTTGACAGCAATGTTTCTGTCCCGATAACGTTCAGTTTATACGCCCTCTGCGGTATCATTGGAATTCCGTCAGGCATTCTGATTTTTTACTGTTCCATTATGTTGGGGCAGCTGTTTAATGAGCACCGTGTGATTGCCAGCTTTGGCATGTATATGGCTATCACAACGGTTGTACAGATTTTTAGTATGGTCATCACCCTTCCACTGGCTACAATAGGTGACGTAAGTGATGCGGCAATAATTTCCAATATGAATATAACAATAGCACTGGCAACCGCTTTGAATGTCATATTCGGCGCTGCCTGCTATGTAGTAACTGCTTTTATTATGAAGAAAAAGCTGAATGTACGATAAATCAACTGATAACACCAGCTATGGGGCTGCCGCATAATCACACGTATGCGACAGCCCCATAGTATTTCCAAGCAGCGTTTTTTGCTGGTTTACGAATTCTTCTCACATTTTCCACCTTCCAGTGCAGAACGCACAACCATATCCGAATCATCTACATTAAACCAAAGTGCCCGTTCTCTTTTGGTCATTCTTTTAAATGGATTATTCATTTTTCTAATTCCCTTCATATGTTGATTTGAGACAACAGGAAATTAGATATATTTTTATCTGTTGTCTCTTAAAATTTGATACCATTTATATACTTCTCTTGCGAAGCAATGGCATCTTTCTGCAGATGAAGAATTTCATAATTACTTTTGTGAAATTGATAATTTTCAAAAAACATAATTTTATCCTCTATAACACCCTGACAAATTTCGATTTCACATAATCCCATACTTCCTAAAAATACAGTTCAAATCCTCCCTGCTGATTTTCCCTGCCAGATAGTATGCCTTAACAGTTGCCTCTACTCCCTCAAAGAATATATCAAAATTAAACCAATCTCCTGCATCATAATATTCCCGCAATTCCGCAAAATCACGCTGCAGCCCCTCCGGCAAATCCTCCCGCAAGTCTATCGCCTCGTCAATAAACATCTATCTGCACCTTCTTTCTTTTCTGGATGCGGTCTGTCTCTCTGCCTCCATTTCCAGCCCTATGATTTTATGACAGGTTGGCTTTAGCACTTTTTCATATCGTTCTTCCATAACCACCAGATAAAACTTCATACAAATCCACACCAACACCATTTGTTTCATTTCCACTGGAATCCAGAAATGGCGGATCAAAGGTCACCTTTATTTTATCAAACTCATACAGCCTGTCACCATCCTCC
>DKUB01000039.1 GCA_002490465.1 Lachnoclostridium sp. UBA7215 | reverse complement strand
CCTGAAAAGTTTCCATTTTTTGCAACTTTTTTGCTCCCTGATTCGTTATATAGGTAGAAAACGGGTTAGGGAGCAGAATGATTATGGAGTACTAAATTCCAGAAATAAAAGAAAACCCTCTTACAAAAATGGAGGAATCGTATGAAAAAATGTATTGTTTTTATAATTTCAGTGCTTATGTTTGGAATGTTTATACCTGATAAAGTCCAGGCAAAAGCAGGGAATACGGTCTATACAATTGCCCAAAAACCTAAAAACAATAGAAGAGGGTGCCTTTGCTCATACCAGGATAAAAAAAATCCATCTTCCGGAGGGGCTTACTTCCATAGGGCAGACTGCTTTTTTAAATTCTCCGCTGGAGAAAATCAATATTCCGGCCAGTTTAAGAGATGAAGTTTCAGGATTAATAAGGGTCAAATGGGATAACTCCAAAAAAGGGAATGGTTTTTGGAAACGTTTTACGGTTTCAAAAAATAATCCTTATAATAAAATGTACGGTAGTGTCCAAAAAGAAGCAGGCAAATATGGATTAACAAAATTTGTGAGAAAGTGAAGGTGTTATATGAAAAAACAATTGATTTTAATATTTTTCTTTGTTTTATTTTGCTACATTGTTTCTGACACCATTGAAGCAAAGGCTGGAGAGAAAAACAGTCTATTTGAATACGAAACGAAGTCTCTAGGAAACGGCACTTGCCGCATTACAGAAATCCGGATTAAAAAAGACAAGGGGATTTCTATGTTAAGAGTACCAAATACAATTAATGGGGAGATTGTTGTTTCGATAGGTCCTGGAATGATAGATGAAAAGAATGAGGACCGGATACTACAAAATGTTTTTCTACTCAGTACCTATGCCGATCATGGTAACCCCTATAAGTATCAAAAAGATTGGCATTATAAACTCAGGTCTTGGTATTATAAACCCAGCCATGATCAGCAAAAGATACGAGCCATGAAAATAAAGAAAATAATTTTACCAGATTGCATAACCGAGATCAAAGAAGATTGTTTTGCCATGCTGAAAGGACTAAAAAAAATAAAACTGCCAAAAAATCTTACGGTTATAGGGCATAATTCATTTGCGGGTACTCCCAATTTAAAAACAATTCATCTTCGGGCAAATGTTAAAGATGGTGTGATAAATATGGCTAAAACAGGTTTTCCATGGAAAAGTTTTACCATATCTTCGCAAAACCCCTATTATAAAATGAAAAAAGGATGTATTCTTTCCAAAAACGGAAGAATTTTTTATTCTCCTGCCAAAATAAAGGATATCCGTATCCCTGATTCAGTGACAACTATAGAACAGAGAACTTTTTATAACTGCACCATTAAATCGCTGTATTTGGGGGCAAGGGTGAAAAAAGTAAAAACAAATGCTCTTTGTACAAAAAACAGATGCCATATTACCCTTTCCCCATTGAACCCTTATTTAGCAAAATCAGTTCAATGTATCTATTATAAGAAAAATAAAGAAATCATCGCAGGGATACCTAAAAAACGCATTTTAAAAATCTCTAATAGAATAAAGGTTATTAACAATGACGGGTTTTCTATTGTTGGCATGACCCCCCCTTTGCGCAAACTTTATATACCCAAAAGTGTAAAAAAATTGCCACCTAATTGGAACACCTTGCTACACTGGGGTAATACAGGATGTAAAATATATTATAAAAACAAATTATTGAGCTAAAGAAATGTAAACGTATTAAAGTGCGGGAGATGTTACGGAGAGAGATACTGCAACATTTCAGCCTTAAGGGAAAAAGTTTTTGCTTTATGCAACATTTTTGCTTTTTATTTCGTTATATATATGAGAGATGGAAAATTAGTTCGGTTGAGCCGGATGATAAAGGAGGTAAAATATATGATGAAAAAGGTGATGATAGGAATAGCATTTATCATGGCGGTCCTTATGTTATCATTTGCTACGGACTCTGAGGCCATGACAAAGAAGACAAAAGAGTATCAATATGATGTGAACGAAAACGGTGATGTCGAAATAATAAAATACACGGGAAAAAAGAAAAAGGTTACCGTCCCAGCCAGAATAGACGGAAAAGACGTTGTTTTCGCTGAAGGATTTCGTTATACACATGTAACAAATGTGACGATTCCGGATTCTGTTATGTCGATAGGGGATAGTGCTTTTGAGGGGTGCAAAAAGTTAAAAAAAGTAAAATTGTCAAAAAAGATAACAACGATACCATGGGATGCATTCCGGAATTGTGACTCCCTCACAACGGTTAACATGTCAGGGAATATTTCGAAAATAGGATACTATGCATTTCAAAATTGCGGGGAACTTTTATCAGTCGGAGATTTGACGCTCGAAGAAATAGGTTTACACGCTTTTGAAAATTGCAAAAAATTAGCCGGCACCATTACGTTGGATTCCTCGATAGAAGAAATTCCAAGTCATTGTTTTTATCATTGTAAAAAACTTGCTTTCCGCATCCCGGATAAGGATTGGAAAGTGGGAGAGTTTGCCTTTGCCGGATGCCCTAAGATTTCCAAACGGTATCTTTCCCCGGATGTCAGTGCAGATGCGTATGCAGGGTGTGCAAATATTAACACGGTAATCGTAAAAGATGATAACGTAATAGAGGAAAATGGCATCTACTACAGCAAAGATAAGAAAACACTGATTTACGTCCGGCCGGATTACAGCGGGACGCTGGATTTTCTGAAACAGGTGGAGACAATTGGCGCCTATGCATTCAGCGGCTTCCGGCAGAAAAAGGTTAAAATTCCGGATAATATCCGTGAGATAAAGGAAGGCGCTTTCTATGGTGCGAAGTGCAAGTCGGTAACATGGAATAAAAACGTGAAAGACATTGCTGACAATATGTTTATGGAGAGTGCACTGGAAAAGGTGGTAATCCCAAAGGGAGTGAAAACTATAGGACGCAGGGCGTTGTGGAATATGGCAAAATGCGTCTCGGTTTCCCTGCCCGCCAGTGTGCAGTCATGGGCGGATTATGCCCCGGGTGAAGACTTTACCACTGGTGTATTAGAGGGATTCCCTGTTTTAAAAAAGGTGACGGTGGCTTCCGGCAATCCCCTTTTTAAATCCAAAAAGGGGCTGCTGTTTTCAAAGACGAACCGCCTGCTCTGTTATCCGGCCGGGAGGAAAGCGAAATCATACAAAATACCGAAATGTATTAGAGTATGGACACACGCTTTTAGCAATACAAAAAATTTAAAGGTTGTCTTCCGTTTTGGGAGCAGCATCGCAGGCTGCTTTGTAAACTGCAAAAACGTCCGTGTCGTACTGCCAAAGTCGGGGATAGCCTTCGCAGGCGCAAGCCATGATATGGAATGGCCGTTGTTTGAAAACTCGACAAAATGTTATGCACTGGTAAAAAAGAACTCCTATGTCCATAAGAAATTTAAGAAGCTGGTGAAGAAGGGAATCGAATACGAGAGCGCCTATGCGTATAAAGTTGTGTGATTGTTTGAAGTAAACGGTTCATGCAGCTTGAAGAGTAAAATCCAAAAGAATTTATATTTTTGCAACTTTTTTGCTCCCTGATTCGTTATATAGGTAGAAAACGGGTCGGGGAGCAGAATAATTATGGAGTACTAAATTCCAGAAATAAAAGAAAACCCTCTTACAAAAATGGAGGAATCGTATGAAAAAATGTATTGTTTTTATAATTTCAGTGCTTATGTTTGGAATGTTTATACCTGATAAAGTCCAGGCAAAAGCAGAAAAAAATATCGACGCCTTTGAGTTTTATTTTCGCGATGAAGGTGATAACACCTGCCGTATCACAGAAATTCGCATTAAAAATGATAAGGGAATATCTGAATTAAAAATACCGGGTACAGTAAATGGGAAGACAGTGGTTTCCATTGGGAGAGGGAAAAAAATAAACCAGTCGAATGAAGAGGAGGAAGCAAATGCATTTTTTATGCATGTGCCATATGATGATGACAGTGGAAAATGGAATTGGGTGTCTGCATCAGGAGCGCAAGAACGGCGTGCTCAAAAAATCAAAAAGATAATTTTGCCAGATACCATAAAGGATATAAGAGATTATGCATTTGCCGGGCTGGGCGGATTGAAATCAGTGAAACTGTCTCCCAGTCTTACCACCATAGGAAGGTGTGCATTTGCGGATACTTCCATCTCTAAAATGCACCTTCCGTCAAACCTTACTTCAATAGGGATACAATTATTTTTCAAGTC
>DKUB01000099.1 GCA_002490465.1 Lachnoclostridium sp. UBA7215 | reverse complement strand
TGGGATACAAGGGCTGACTGAGAAACGCAGCCCTTTAAAAACCCATAAAAAAGTCAAGCATAATACAAAAAAATTGGTATACTTACATTATATCGCGATAATATGAATATTTCGGCAGCGCAGCCAAAGACGGCAGAACGGAGAGTTATATGGGGTACTCAAGTATGGCACATGCGTTAATAAGTTATGTGGAAAGCCATCTAGAAAACTTTGACATTAACAAAATGTCAGAAAGTTTTGGCTTTTCACAAACCTACCTTCGAGAACTTTTTTTGAAAAATGTAAAGATTCCTATTATGAAATATCTCAAGCGGAGACGCATTACCACCTCTGCTTTTGAGATACTGCATTCGAATAAGAAAATAATTGATATCGCATTTGAAAACGGCTTTTCTAACCATGAATCTTATACAAGAGCTTTTCAGAAAATTTTCGGAATGTCACCAAGTGAATTTCGGAAAAACAGGCCGATAATCGGGGGGAAACAGCTTGCCGCGGGTGTGTTCGGACTGGAGCGGCTCAATAGCAGAGAAAAAAGGAGTGATGAGTTCATTATGAATAACAATAACACTATGCTGTATGGCATACGAAAAATCGAACAGGGAGCGTATGAGAGCAACACGATGTTTCCAATTTGTATAAAAGCGGTGTCGGAGTATTTGGGGGATGATGTCTCCTATGCCTACATTATGGCCGCAACCGGGGCTGCATTCCGTCTGGTATGGAATCAAGTATCGTGGGATTTAAGCAATATTGACATCTTTCATACATTAACAGAATCCAATGACATCTATCAGCTTGGCGCAAAGGCCCTTGGCCGGGAATTCACTTTTCTGGGAAGAGATGAAGACACAAAAAAGGAGGAGTTTATCACGTATATTAAGTCAAATATTGCAAACGGCTATCCGGTCATTGCATTAGGAATCATTGGCCCGCCAGAACCGTGCATTGTAGCCGGCTATGAATCTGACGGAAATACTCTTGCCGGATGGAATTTCTTTCAAAATGACCCGGAATTTTCGTCTGCAATCCGGAGCATGGACAATGGATATTTCCTCTGTGATACCTGGTGGGAAAATACAGATACGCAGGCAGTTATGTGTATTGGGGCAGTGTCAGACACCCCTTGCAGCGATAAGAAAATTGTACAAATGGCATCGGATATTATGACTGCAAGAAATGAACACACGTATGCAAAAGGAATAAAGGCGTATGATGCGTGGAAAAGTATGCTGACAGATGAGAAATGGTTTGAAAACAACACCAGCTTTGATAGCCTCTTCTCTAAATTATTAGTCCAAAATGATGCCATGGTATGTATATGTGATGGAAGAAAGTGGGCCGCAAGATTTTTTAAAGAACTGTCTGAGAAATATGGGGAAGCGGAACAGCCGATATGCCGGAAAATCGAACAGCACTTTAACAAAGTCAGTCAAATTGCTGGAGAGATGATGTCCCTGATTGGTGACTGGAATGACACAGAAAAAATGATACGAAACCTGAGAAACCGCTCTATCAGAGAAAAACTTGGGATACTCATTGATTCTGCCAGGGCAGAAGATAAGAGTGCGTATGAACAAATAAACCTGCTTTTAGAGTCCCTATAGTAGTCCAGATTTTTGTCCGCACCCCCGTTTGGAGCCATACTAAAAAAGGGGTTTGTCAAAATAAATGTGTAAGTTATTTAATTTTTTTATGGTGGTCGAATAGCTCGACCACCTTTTTACGTTAAAAATTAATTGAATGGAAGTTCTTCCGCTTCATCAATATCCATCTCTGATGCACGCCTTATATAACGGTCTATGATATTGCCTGAAACAGGGACATCCCGTTCAATCAGCAGCGCAAGGAACTTGTGAATGTCTTGTTTTTGCTGCTCGATGGTCTGCAGTGCATTGTCATAATCATTCCTTAAAAAATCGAGCTGGACGATAAATTCATCATCGATTTCATATCCGGGCACTTTTCGTTTACTCATTGAACTTCCTCTTCTCTTAAAAATTTTCGTATTTCAGAATGCGTTCCTGAACCTTTTCGTCCATGGAAAGCTGGTTTCTGACCAGTGCCCAGTTGGCCACCGGGCGTCCATTCCATTTCTTATAGAGTTCCGTAATCCGTAGATATAAAGCTTTTCTGACAGCATCTTCACTGGGGAATGATCCTTTTTTTGTTACTTTACGGAAACTGGAGTTTACTGCTTCTATCGCATTTGTAGTGTACATTACTTTGCGGACAGCACTGCCATAGTTAAAGAGCTGTTCTACATGTGGCCAGTTGCGGGCCCATACATCTATGGCTCCCGGATACTGGCTCCATGCCTGCTTAAAACGCTCAAATTCCGCTTCCGCTGCTTTCAGGCTGGCTGCACCGTATACCTTCTTCAACTGGGCTGTGTACGCTTTATAATCTTTGGATGGTATATACTTGATGGAATTGCGGATCAGGTGGACAATGCACCTTTGTACAACAGCATTCTTAAATATGGACCTTGCACCTTCCTCTAAGCCCGATACCCCATCCATACTGATAAAAAGGATGTCTTCCACTCCACGTGCCTTGATTTCATCAAATATCTGCATCCAGTAATGCTTACCCTCTGAATCGCCAATCCAGATGCCGAGGATATCCTTAATCCCATTCACATCATATCCAAGAATCACATACACAGCGCAGTTTTTTGTTTCCATTTCTTTGCGTATGGAAACATACAGGTAGTCGACAAACAGAAATGTATAAAATTTCTTAAGTGGCCGGCTCTGCCACTCGTTCGCTGTTTCAATCACACGGTCTGTGATATTGGAAATCGTATCATGGGAAATTTCAAATCCGTAGATATCCTCGATTGTATCTGCAATGTCACGCTGGCTCATGCCCCTGGCGTACATAGACAACACTTTTTCTTCTATCCCGCTTACATCTCTTGTGCGCTTTGGAATCGCCTGGGGTTCAAAAGAAGCATCCCTGTCACGGGGAACTTCAACCGGGATATCCCCATAAGTCGATTTGACAGTTTTGCTGATATATCCATTGCGCCGGTCACTGGTGGTCTTAGGACCATGGTCGTTGGATTCATAGCCAAGATGGGAATCCATTTCCCCCTGGAGCATTGCTTCAAACATGGGACCAAAGATGTCCTTTAGTGCGTCCTGCATTTCCTCTGCATTTTTTGGCTGATACTCGTTAATAATCGCCTGGGCAATTGCCATGCTAATCTTTATAGCAGAGAAACGAAGTTTACTACCGTACAGCTTATAGCTCATGCGGCTTGCTCGTTTCTTTTTGCTTGGCTTATACGCATCTGATAAATAGTCACTTTAGCAGACTACAGCTTTCTGTTCTTTCTCCAATGCCTCCACAACTTCTATATCAAGCCTTAAATATTTTGCAATTTCCTGATTAGAAAGTTTTCCGTCCTCCAGCATCCGCAAAGCACTTTCTTTCTTTTCATCGTCTATAAATTCTTCCATCAGTTCCTCTACAATTCCACTCATGGCATTCACTCCTTCCTCGTCTTCCTTAAAATATCGTACCCGGTCTGCCAGTGTTTTATAATACATATCTGATGCATTCATACAGGAAAAATCTTTCATCAGCAATCCCAGCGGCGTTTCATCACGATATGAGCCGTTCACATATAAGATATGCGAACTGTCTCCAAACGCCTCTCCTGTTTCTTCCACATACCGATTGATATGATAAATCGGCTTATCCTTTCCCATTACATCATTCTCGGTTATAAAAATGACATAAGTTTCCGGTAATTCTTCTGTATCATCTCCTACCAAAAGCACATTAGCATCTAAGAGACTGCTGTGATACCTTGCCCGTTTAGGTTTCGCTCCACTATCTAATCGTTGAATTTCAATGTCATATTTTTTCTGCTCACTGTCAGTAGCCTCAATATCTAAAGTGATGGAACGTCCCTGCAAATTCTTTATCATATGCTGGACATGAGCTTTTTCCACTTTCAAATCCGACTTATCCATAATGATGCGGAGTACTAGCTCCGTGCATTCAATATTATCCTCAAAGCATTTTGTCATAAATTCGTCATCAAACAGCCGGAATCTTTTAATACGTTTCTGTATCTTTTCCCGCCTTTCTTTTGCACTTTGAATCGGCACTGCACCACCTGCTTTCCTCTTGCCTCAAACTTGTAATTCAGTTTTCTTATAGTTTACCATAATTCATGTATTTACTCAAATCAATTTTTCGATTGGCAGCCTTTATCATTATATTTGTACTATTATGGAAAAGCCGGGTGATTTCCCCACTAAAAAAACCATCCGGCTATGTAGCATCAAGAGAGTAGCATACGAAAATACTTTACCAACTCTCCCTGTCCTATCATATACAACTCCAATTCTTTGTAACTGTCCATATGAAGTTGTATGGAAAAAAATTCCTCAAATGCTCTTTGTTCCTCCTTAGAAATTGTTATATCACTCTTTACTAAATCCCCTTCCAGTAGTCTCAGAATAAGCGGATACTTTTCTAAAATCTTCTGCTCATCCTGCTTTAATTTCCGCCATCCCGGATTCTGTTCCAGTTTCTCTGCTAAAATCTTATCAAGCCGCTGAATAAAACCATCTAACCAGTCCGGTAATCCTGGAACATCATGCTGTCCCTTTGCAAAGTGACAATGCCATTTTCC
>DKUB01000036.1:13030-26481 GCA_002490465.1 Lachnoclostridium sp. UBA7215 | reverse complement strand
AAAAAAAATTTTATTCTGAAAAAATAGTTGCTAATTTTTTACGAATATATTACAATAGGCAGTAAGCAGAGTGAATGGAAAGGGACGTGGCACCATGCAGGAGATCAACAATACACAGTATTTCAAAGTGGACGTGGACAAGGATTATGACGTACGTGATGTAATAGCGTCTGTTTATGTTGCTTTGACAGAAAAAGGGTACAATCCGGTGAATCAGATTGTTGGATATCTCATGTCAGGCGACCCGACATATATAACCAGTCACAAAGGCGCCCGCAGTCTAATTATGCGTGCAGAGCGTGATGAGATTATTGAAGTTTTTTTAGAGGATTACATTAATAATAATTTAAAATAGACAGAACAGGAATTTTTTTTGAAAATAATGGGACTTGATTACGGTTCTGTGACAGTTGGAGTTGCCATTAGTGATTCTATGCAGCTGACTGCGCAGCCCGTTGAAGTAATAACAAGAAAAAGTGAAAATAAACTACGCCGTACTCTGGCACGGATTGAAGAACTTGTGGCACAGCACGGAGTGGGGAAGATTGTTCTTGGACTTCCCGTCAATATGAACTATTCGGAGGGTGACCGGGTCGAGAGAACAAAAGAGTTTATGGACAAACTGATAGCCAGGACAGGACTTGAGGTCGTGCTGTGGGACGAACGGCTGAGTACTGTTTCCGCTATGGACGTGTTAAAAGAGGGTGGAGTGCGCTCTTGTGACCGCAAAAAGTACGTGGATAAAATAGCAGCCTCAATAATTTTACAGGGCTATCTGGATTCCGTTCAGAACAGAAAATAATGAATGGATGTTTTTTGTGTGCTAAAATTCAGGATTAAGGAGGAAAGAATGTCAGAACATGGAAAGATACTGCTGACTGCTGAAGATGGAAGCAAGGAGGCTTTTTTTGTGCTGGAAAAAGCGGAAATAGCGGGTGCTTCTTACCTGTTAGTAGCAGATTCCCTGGAGGAAGATGCGCAGGCAATGATATTAAAGGAAAAAGATGAAGGGGAAATGCTCTCCTATGATGTATTAGAGGACGAAAAAGAATTACAAATTATTTCAAAATATATGGAAGAATTATTAGAAGATATCGAATTAAAAATAGAATAAAATTGTTTGTAGAAAAAAGAATAGAGAGGTGTAATTTTGAGGAAAAAAGAAAAGACTGGGAATGAGTCTGTAAAAATCATTCCACTTGGCGGATTGGAACAGATTGGCATGAACATTACCGCTTTTGAAACAGAGAGCAGTATTATTGTTGTAGACTGCGGACTGGCCTTTCCGGAAGATGATATGCTGGGAGTAGATTTAGTGATTCCGGATATCACATATCTGCAGGATAATGCAGATAAAGTAAAAGGGTTTGTAATTACGCATGGGCACGAGGATCATATTGGTTCTCTTCCCTATGTTTTGCAAAAGCTGAATGTGCCGATTTATGCAACAAAATTAACTATGGCAATTATTGAAAACAAATTAAAGGAACACAATTTACTGGGAAATGTAAAGCGTAAGGTTGTGACGTACGGCCAGTATATTAATCTGGGGGATTTCCGGATTGAATTTATTCGGACAAACCACAGTATTGCTGATGCTGCTGCTTTGGCTATTTATACACCGGCTGGTGTTGTTGTCCATACCGGGGATTTCAAGGTGGATTACACGCCGGTTTATGGGGAGACCATTGATTTGGCCCGTTTTGGTGAACTTGGCAAAAAAGGCGTGCTGGCACTTATGTGTGATAGTACAAACGTATTAAAGCCCGGCTTTACCATGTCAGAGAGAACAGTAGGCATAACATTTGACAATATATTTGAAGAAAATGAGAAGAGTCGTATTATTGTGGCAACATTTGCTTCTAATGTGGACCGTGTTCAGCAGATTATTAATTCTGCCAGGAAGCAGAACCGCAAAGTTGTCATAGAAGGCCGGAGTATGGTGAATATTGTCAATACAGCTGTAGAATTAGGTTATATCCAGGTTCCGGACAATATGATGATTAGCCTGGAAGAGATGAAAAATTATTCCGATGACCAGTTGGTTTTGATAACGACGGGAAGCCAGGGCGAGGCAATGGCAGCATTATCCCGCATTGCGGCATCAATTCACCGAAAAATTACGATTAAGCCGGGAGATGTCGTTATTTTTAGTTCCCGGCCGATTCCAGGCAATGAAAAATCAGTGTCAAAGGTGATAAACGAGCTGTCCCAGAAGGGGGCAAATGTGATTATTCAGGATACCCATGTATCCGGGCATGCCTGTGAGGAAGAAATCAAGCTGATTTATTCTCTTGTGAAGCCAAAGTTTGCCATTCCGGTTCACGGTGAATACCGCCATCTGTTAGGACAGGCAAAAGTGGCGCAGCAAATGGGGGTTCCAAAAGAAAATATCCAGATTATTCAGTCCGGAGATATTCTGGAGTTGAAAGAGGATAGTGCAAAGATTGTCGGTAAGACACAGGCTCAGGGAATAATGGTAGACGGCCTGGGAGTGGGTGATGTGGGAAACATTGTTCTGCGCGACCGTCAGCATTTGTCAGAAAATGGTCTGTTGGTCGTGGTTCTTACGTTGGAAAAGGGTTCCAATATGATACTTTCCGGGCCGGATATTGTTTCCCGCGGTTTTGTCTATGTCCGGGAGTCGGAGAATCTGATGGATGAGTGCCGTGAAGTGGTAAATATTGCATTAGACAGGCTGTATGACCGTGGAGTAACGGACTGGGGAAGAATGAAAGCAGAAATCAAGGATTCTTTAAATGACTTCCTGTGGAAGAAAACAAAGAGAAATCCAATGATTCTTCCGATTATTATGGAGGTATAGGACATGCTGAAGGTAGTCCGCACCTTTTTGATTATCGTTTTAAATTTGATTTTTTACGGGCTGGTTGCCTTTGGTGCAGTACAGGTCTGTCATTTCAGTTATTCTTTTGCCTATGACATACTTGGAGATACATCCATGGAGCTGCCGCCGGGAGAGGATAAACTGTTTACGGTAACGGAGTCTCAAAATGAATTTACGGTGGCAAAAAATCTGGAAGAAATGGATTTAGTAAAGAACAGGTACTCTTTTTATCTTCGTATGCAGCTCAAAAAGACAGATACAACAGAGTTAAAACCGGGTTCTTATACACTAAATACCAGCATGCCGTATGATGAGATATTGCACGTGATTGTACAATGATATATAAGAAAACAGAGGTGTTAAAGGGCAGATCCTTTGGCACCTCTGTATTAAGGAGGAGACAGTGGACGAACGGATAGAAACTTTTCTGGATTTGTACCGGCAGCCGGTACCGGAATATATTCAGAGACTGGAACAATGGGCTTTAAAACACGAGGTACCCATTATCCGCCGCGGGACGAGGGACATTCTCCGTTATCTTTTGCGCACGAAGTGTCCCAATCATGTATTGGAAGTTGGGACGGCAATCGGGTATTCTGCCCTGTTTATGAAGGAGTGTCTCCCGGAAACGAGCAGGATTACAACTGTAGAAAAAGTTGAGATGCGTATCGTTCAGGCAGAAAAGAATTTTGCGGCTCATGACAAAAAAGGACAGATTTGCCTTATCAGAGGAGATGCCATGGATGCTTTTGAGACTCTCATTCAGCAGGGTGCGCATTTTGATTTTGTCTTTATGGATGCGGCAAAGGGACAGTATTTGAATTTTCTCCCGGCTGTACTGCAGCTCATGGAAAAAGGGGCTGTTTTAGTCTCCGACAATATTTTTCATGAGGGAGATGTGCTGCAGTCGCGCTATGCAGTAACACGGCGGGACAGGACAATACATGAGAGGATGCGGGAGTATCTGCAGGTACTGTCAACGCATGAGCGGTTAGAAACGGTCTGCATTCCAATAAGTGATGGTATGGCACTCAGTACATATATGTGAAGTGTACAGAAGGAGGTAATAATGAAAAAACCGGAAATACTGGCTCCGGCAAGTAGTCTGGAGGTTTTAAAGACAGCAGTTTATTATGGTGCAGATGCTGTTTATATCGGTGGCGAGATGTATGGGCTTCGGGCAAAGGCGAAAAATTTTTCGAAAGAGGATATGAAGGAAGGCATCGCCTATGCTCATCAATATGGAAAAAAAGTGTATGTGACAGCAAACATTACAGCCCACAACAGAGATTTATCCGGAATAGAGACGTATTTTGAAGAACTCAGGGACATGTGTCCGGACGCTCTGATTATTTCAGACCCGGGCGTTTTTTCCATTGCGAAAAGGGTATGTCCAAAGATAGACATTCACATAAGCACGCAGGCAAATAATGTAAATTATCTGACATTTCTGTTCTGGAAAGAACAGGGGGCATCGCGTGTTGTTACAGCAAGGGAGTTATCGCTCCGTGAAATTTCGGATATTCGGGCCAATATTCCGGATGATTTAGAAATAGAGACATTTGTTCATGGAGCAATGTGCATATCCTACTCGGGGCGCTGCCTTTTGAGCAATTATTTTACAGGGCGGGATGCCAATATGGGGGCATGTACGCACCCGTGCCGATGGAAATATCATATTGTTGAGGAAACAAGACCGGGGGAATACCTGCCTGTTGAAGAAAATGAGCGGGGGACATATATTTTTAATTCTAAAGATTTGTGCATGATAGAGCATGTTCCTGAACTTATGGAGGCCGGGATTGACAGTTTTAAAATTGAGGGCCGGATGAAGACGGCGCTTTATGTGGCAGTTGTTGTCCGGACCTATCGGCAGGCAGTGGAGGACTATATGGAATCGCTGGAGAAGTACAAAAGCCGTATACCATATTACAGGGAGGAAATTGCCAAATGTACTTACCGGCAGTTTACTACTGGTTTTTTCTTTGGCCCTTCAACTTATGAAACACAAATTTATGACAGTAATACTTATATAAATGAATACAGTTATCTCGGTATGGTGCAGGAAATATGTGAGGATGGTACTATCTGTTTTGAGCAGAAAAACAAATTTTCTGCGGGGGATGAGATAGAGGTTATGAAACCATCGGGAGAAAATATTTCTGTCAAGGTGGAAGAGATGTACAATGAGAGAGGGGAGGCGGTCAGCAGCTGCCCGCACCCAAAAGAAAAAATCCGGATGAGAGTCACAGGGGGGAAATTATCAGCAGGAGATATTATGCGTGTAAAAAAGAATGATCGGACAGAGGAGGGAGAGAGTCTTTGAGTGTAAGACAGTCTTTAAGCGTAAGGCAGGAAGTAAAAAAACTTTTGGAGGCAAACCGGGATAAGAGTTTGTCAGGTCAGGAAATTGCAGATAAGCTCGGCGTTACCCGTGCTGCGGTCTGGAAAGCGGTAAATGTTCTGAAACAGGAGGGATATGAAATAGAGGCGGTAAATAATCTGGGATACCGTCTGCGCGAGGAGAGTGATATTCTTTCTGCGGAGGGGATAGGATTGAAATTAGAGGAGAAGTACCGGCAAAATCCAATCTTCGTATATAAGAAAATTGATTCTACCAATCAGGAGGTAAAGAGAAAGGCTCTTGAGGGGGCAGAGGAAGGTCTTGTTGTTCTTGCAGAAGAACAGACGGCAGGAAAAGGACGCCGGGGGCGGAGTTTTTATTCCCCGTCGGGGTGTGGAATTTATATGAGTATCTTATTCCGGCCGACGAAAGAGCAGACAAAGGATGTTGTTCTCGTAACGACGGCGGCTTCTGTTGCCGTCTGCCGTGCGATACGTGGTGTTTTAAATGAGGAACCGGAAATCAAGTGGGTGAATGATGTCTGTCTGCGGGGTAAAAAAATATGTGGTATCCTGACGGAGGCAGTGTCTGATTTTGAGAGTGGACAGATTGATCTTGTAGTTGTTGGCATTGGTATCAATTATGCCGTGCCGGAACAGGGATATCCGGAGCAACTGAGAGATACGGTGGGGGCAGTGTGTAACGATGGCGAAAAGATACCGCGCAATGTGCTGGCAGCGGCTGTTCTTAATGAATTATTTGCCCTTTATGACAGCTTATCTGACAAAAAATATATAGAGGATTACCGGCGCTGGTCAAATGTTATCGGTAAAGAGATACGCTTTACTTCTGATGATGGATGGGTAGATGCCCATGCGGTGGATATCTGTGACGATGGCGGGCTTTTGGTAGAATTAAAAAACGGTGATAGGGAGATATTACATACGGGAGAGATTACATTGCGTGTTTACTGAAAAGGAGGGTGGATATGGAAAAGATATACGAAACAGAAGAAGTTAAGGAGCGGGTTATTCTTGTGGTAGTGGATGTCGAGGCAGCGGGAGGGGATTTTACCCTGACGGCGGAGCAGTCACTGGATGAATTGCAGGAATTGGCGGAGACAGCCGGGGCGCAGACGGTAGGGCGGCTTGTGCAGAAAAGAGAACATGTCCATCCGGGAACCTATATAGGAAAAGGGAAATTAGATGAACTGAAAAACCTGATATGGGAAAAAGAAGCAGATGCCATTGTTTGCGATGATGAACTTTCTCCGGCCCAGCTCGCTAATCTGTCAGATGAATTGCAGATAAAAGTCATTGACCGGACGGTTATGATTCTGGATATTTTTGCGGCCCACGCAGTTACAAGTGAGGGAAAGCTGCAGGTAGAAATGGCTCAGCTGCGTTATCGCTCTTCGCGGCTTACCGGGCTTGGAAAATCTCTCTCGCGGCTTGGCGGCGGAATTGGCACAAGAGGTCCCGGGGAGAAAAAACTGGAAATGGACAGACGGTTTATTCAGGAGCGAATTGCCATGTTAAACCGACAGTTGAAAGAAATCGTACAAAACCGTGATACGATGCGCAAACAGAGAAAACGCAATCAAGCGCCTACTGTAGCGATTGTCGGGTATACAAATGCCGGAAAGTCAACCTTGCTGAATACATTAACAAATGCGGGAGTATACGAACAGAATCAACTTTTTGCCACACTTGACCCGGTTACAAAAACATTGGAGCTTCCGGACGGACAAAGACTTCTGTTCACGGATACGGTCGGCTTTATCAGTAAACTTCCCCATTCGCTGATTCAGGCGTTCCGTTCTACGTTGGAGGAGGCAAGATATGCGGATATCATTCTGCATGTTGTGGATGCATCTAATCCCTGTTATGAAAAGCAGATGGCGGTGGTATACGAGACATTAAAGGAGTTGGAAATTGAGGGAAAGCCAATATTGACAGCATTTAATAAAATGGATTCTGTTGAACCGGGGAATGAGAAATACAGGAAAGATCCCTATAGTGATGCAACAGTCCGGATATCAGCAAAAAAGGCGGAGGGGTTGGAATGTCTGATTGACAAAATTGACAAGTTATTAAATGCCGGATTTATGGCAGTAGAAACAGTGATACCCTATGAACAGGCAGGTAAAATACAAAAAATACGTCAGTACGGCAAATTAGAAAAAGAGGAGTACAGGGAGGATGGAATTTATATCAAAGCAAATGTTCCATCATTTTTAGCGTGATTTGGGAACAACGTTTTTTGTCATGCATAGGATGTATTAAGTGGAAATTAAGAGGTATCCATGATGAAAAAAACACTGTACATCCTTTGCTTGTTTCTGCTGGGTTTTTTACTTGTGCAGGAGACAAACCATATTTACCGGAGTGATGAAAGTTCTGAGAAACAGGAGAATAGCAACAGGTATGTCCCGACTGCCAATTTTGTGAGTCAGGTAAAAACAGAGAATAAATCGGCGAAAAAAATTGCGTATCTGACTTTTGATGACGGTCCAAGTGAGAACACGAAAATGATTTTAGAGACATTGCAAAAGAAAAAAGCCGTGGCGACTTTTTTTCTCATTGGCAATGAGATAACAGCGGAGCGGGAACCGATTGTAAAGCAGGAGATCAAGCAGGGGAATGCTGTTGGGGTCCATACATTCTGCCATGAAAAAAATGCGATTTACTGCAATGCAGAATGTTTTTTTGAGGATTACCGGAAAACATCAGATGTTATTGAAAAAATCACCGGAGTAAAGCCGAAACTCCATAGATTTCCCTGGGGCAGCAACAATTGTTATGTGAGCAGCTATGTGGATGAACTTCATCAAAAGCTGAGTGAAATGGAAGTTAGGAGTTTTGACTGGAATGTATCCGGTGAGGATTCAATCGGCGGTGTGGTGGCACAGGAGACAATATTTCAAAATGTGAAAAAGGATTTATGTAAATTTGATGCCCCGATTATTCTTCTTCATGATTCCGCGTCAATGAAAAATACGGCTCTCGTGCTGGAACGTATCATTGATTATATCCGCAGTGAGGGATATGAGTTTGGTACGCTTGAAAACCGTGAGGAGTATATGTTTCCCGAGAGTTGGAGAAAATAACTCTCCTGCGGCCGGCATAAATTTTTATCTTGTAATAAAAGAAAACCCCGAAAGTGTTTTTCGGGGCTTTCTTTATAATTAGCGCGAAGCGCTTATTTCATGGACTCTTCCTGTCTTTTAATCATCTGGCGAACCATCTCACCACCGATGGATCCTGCCTCACGGGAAGTCAAGTCACCATTGTAACCATCTTTCAGGTTTACGCCGAGTTCGCTGGCAACCTCCATTTTAAATCTGTTCATTGCTTCCTTAGCCTGTGGTACTTCCATATTAGAAGATCTGTTTGTCATAACCTCTCACCTCCATTTTTGTTTTTATCTTTTTTGTTTATATGATAGATAAAGGAATGTTTTGGGCGAGGACATTCCTTTATCCGATTCGGTCTGGGAATGAAGTCACCGTTTTCATTCGTTTATCTTGATACTATTGTCTCCCGGAATTCAATAAATATAAATGGAACTTCATGGTAAAAATTTAATTAAAATGGATTTTAAAGTGACAAGATTATGACATGCCTTCCTGTTATTTTAATCACAGTAGTTACCAGATAGCTACTACTCCCACCCTATTATACGTTGAAAAGCACCTGCTCATCCAGGTGCTTTTCTGTTGGGTAATTATTTAGCAATTACCCGGGCTTTTCATATCTTGCTATTTTTTATCATCTGCATTATAATTATAGTAAGAATTTTGAGGACAATAAGCTGGCGCAAACGTGGCAGCGTTTGTTTTTATAGTGAGGGATTGCGATGATAGAGGAAAATTCAGGGCTGCAAAAATCATATATACAAATTGAAGCGACTTATCCACATAAGTTGCTTCTTTGTATGAAAAGATTGTTACGTGGGAAAAAAGCTCCTTTGCAGGAGGAGAGTGTATTTCTTGATGCTTTTCAAAAGAAATTTCCGGATTGTGAGAGTGAACTGGCGCTGCTTAAGTTAGCATATGAGCAGAATATTATTGATAATTTTTTTGAGGCAGACCATAAAGAGGAATGGCGGAAGAAGGTAGCGATACAGAAGGCAATGAGAGTCCTGGTAAAAATAGTTCCGGAATGTTGTGCGGTCATGGTTGTTGAGAGTCTGATGTTTGTTTTTCACTGGGGGCTTTCCTTTTCGATAAAACGCGGCTGGGCTGCCAAAGAGGAAGAGCGGGCATGTTTTCATGACAGGATAAAAATAGAACCAAGGAACCAGATGGAGATTCTGGAACGATTACATATTAGTGAAAACAGGGAAATCCCGGAGCGTTATCACTATACGGGGGATGTTTTTGAAGAGGATGATGATTTAGAATTGCTTCTTCAGAAACTGGACAAAGAGGATTATACGAGCGAGGTTATTTATCCTGTCAAGACGACGGAAGAAGAAGGAAGTGGAGAGTCGGAGGAACAGCGTCCGATTGTAATTGTGCGGGAGAAGGTTCAGAGTGTTCTGGAGCAGAAACCGGAACAGGTAAAATTTTATAAAATGATGAGTATATCCTGCCAGAAGATGCTAAAAAGAGCTTTACGCGGGGATACATACAGCCAGTGTGAGATGGGAGATTTTTATTCAGATACCTCAAGCGAGCATCTGGATTATAAAGAGGCGATACGGTGGTATGAAGTTGCTGCTGAAAAAGGATATGAGAGGGCATATTTTGAAATCGGGAAAATATATGATACGGATGGTGCAAAAATTCCCAATGGAAAAAAAGAAGCTTTGAAAATATATGAAAAACTTGCTGCTCAAGGGTATCCAACGGCACAGTGTGTATTGGGAATGAAATACCGGTTTGGTGACGGGTTGGAAGAAAATTTTAAGATGGCAGAGACATGGCTTCGGAAAGCTGCGATGCAGAGACATACGGCGGCGATAAGAAATCTGGCGGATTTATATATGCAGGTAGGTGATACGGAGAGTGCACAAAAATGGTACCATATTGGTGCAGCGAATGGGGATGAGTACTGTGGTAAAAGATATAAGGGGAGAAAAATTTGATTTTTTTCACAAAATGTAGTATCATATAACAGATTATGAAAAGTTATGGAAGACGTGTGCGAATGGAGGATGAAAATGAAGGATAAGTTAAAAGTCGGTATTCTCGGCGGAACCGGTATGGTTGGGCAGAGATTTCTTTCGTTGTTGGAGAATCATCCGTGGTTTGAGGTGACAACAATTGCAGCCAGTCCAAGGAGTGCTGGAAAAACTTATGAGGAGGCAGTTGCCGGAAGATGGAAAATGCCGACCCCAATGCCGGAGACGGTAAAAAAAATTGTTGTAAAAGATGTAAGTGATATTGAAGCCGTTGGAAATGAAGTGGATTTTGTGTTCAGTGCGGTGGATATGACAAAAGAAGAAATAAAGAAGATAGAAGAAGAGTATGCGAAAGCAGAAATTCCGGTTGTTTCTAATAACAGTGCCCATCGTTGGACACCGGATGTTCCAATGATTGTTCCGGAGATTAATCCGGAGCATCTGGAAGTAATAGAGGTGCAGAAAAAGAGGCTGGGAACTACCCGGGGATTTATCTGCGTTAAGCCAAATTGTTCAATTCAAAGTTATGCTCCGGCCCTTACGGCGTGGAAAGAGTTTGAGCCAACAGAAGTAGTTGCATCAACGTATCAGGCAATATCCGGGGCAGGGAAAACTTTTCAGGACTGGCCGGAAATGGAGCACAATATTATTCCGTATATTGGCGGGGAGGAAGAAAAGAGTGAACAGGAGCCGCTGCGTCTTTGGGGAAAAATAGAAAACGGTGTGATTGTCAAGGCGGAGACACCTCTGATTACAAGCCAGTGTATCCGTGTACCAATTCTTGACGGACACACAGCATCTGTTTTTGTTAAATTTAATAAAAAACCTTCCAAGGATGAGTTGGTGCAGGCATTGGTGAATTTTTCCGGAGAGCCGCAAAAGCTCGAACTGCCAAGTGCACCAAAGCAGTTTATTCAGTATCTTGAGGATGATAACCGTCCGCAGATTTCTTTGGATGTAAATTATGAAAATGGTTTTGGCATCAGTATAGGCCGTCTTCGGGAGGACACCTGTTTTGACTGGAAGTTTGTCGGCCTTTCCCACAATACGATTCGCGGTGCGGCCGGAGGAGCGGTTTTGATGGCAGAGCTTTTAAAGGCAAAGGGATATATTGCGGCTAAATAATTGTATCATAACAGATAAGGATGGTTGATTATGGGTAAATTACGCATTTTAGTAAAAGGGATTGTGCAGTATAAGGATATGTATCTTGCGGTAGAGCGCTGGTACGACGACCGGATTTTTGAGCCATATCAGTGGGAATTTATTGATGGGGAAATGGATTTTGGGGAGACGCCGGAAAAGGCGGTGGAAAGAATTGTGGCCGAAAAAATTGGAATCCCGGTACAGGTTGATAAGCCGCTGTACACATGGGGATTTACGGCTGGCGAAATTTGTACGGCTGGAATTGCCTTTTTGTGTGATGCCCAGACAGATGAAGTTGTACTGTCAGAAGAGCTTCATGACAGCAAATGGGTGCCAAAGAGTGACATAAGTAATGTTATTACAAATAAAGCAGTTGTCAAAGACATCGAGAAAGCGGGTTTGACAAACAGTTTTGATTTGGATGATTTCGGAAAGGTGGATTTATTTATTGAACCTTTGGATTAAAAACGGACACATTCTGGACCCGGCCGGTAACCGGGATGAAATAGGGGATCTTTGTGTGGAAAATGGGAAAATCGTTGAGAGTGACAGATTTTCCCATTTTGTAAAAGATGGGAGCTGCAGTGATTCAGTTACGGTAATTGACGCCGCGGGAAAATATGTGATGCCGGGGTTTTTGGACTTGCATGTGCATCTGCGTGAGCCGGGATTTGAGTACAAAGAGACAATTCGGACAGGAACAGAAGCAATGGCAAAGGGCGGATTTACAGCAGTGTGTCCGATGCCAAATACCCAGCCGGTAATTGACAGTCCTGAAATGATTCGTAAAATATTGGAGATTGCCGAAAGAGACAGTAAAATCCATGTGTATCCGGTGGGGGCTGTTACAAAAGGACAGTCAGGAAAAGAAAAAACAGATATTGCCGGAATGGTGCTCGCAGGGGCGAAGGCAATTAGCGAGGATGGGAAATCCGTTATGGATGCTGGCGTTTACCGTGAGGCAATGAGAGATGCGGCAAAGGCTGGTATTCCGGTATTGGCGCACTGTGAGGATAAGAACATGGTGGGCCGCGGGGCTATGAATGCCGGGAAGAGGGCAGAGGAACTGGGAATAGAGGGCATTACAAATTCTGTAGAGGATGTAATCGCAGCGCGGGATATACTTCTTGCGAAAGAAACAGGAGTCAGGCTGCATTTATGCCACTGTTCTACGGAGGACAGTGTCAGAATGGTTCGAGAGGCCAGAGCGGATGGACTGGCAGTTTCCGGAGAGGTGTGCCCGCACCATTTTTCCCTGACAGAAGATGACATTCCGGGGGATGATGCCAATTATAAAATGAATCCGCCTCTTCGCAGTAAGCGCGATGTAGAGACGCTGAGAAGAGGACTCTCAGAAGGTGTCATGGAGGCTATTTCCACAGACCATGCACCCCATGGGGAAGAGGAGAAGAAAAAATCCATTGCACAGGCTCCCTTTGGTATTGTCGGCTCAGAAACGGCATATGCCCTTGCGGTGACCTGCCTGGTTAAAGAAGGGTATCTGACACCGATGCAGCTTGTAGAGCGGATGAGTACCGGACCGTGCAGGATATTGGGGGTTCCCGGTGGAAGTCTGGCGGTCGGGATGCCGGCGGATATTGTGATTGCAGACATGGACTCCGAATATACCATTGATAAAAATTTATTTGTTTCAAAGGGGAAAAATACGCCGTTTCACGGAACAAAAGTATGCGGCAGAATTTATTATACGATTGTAGATGGAAAAATTGTTTACCAGTTTTAGAATGGAGGATATATGATTGATAAGTTAGTTGCCAATATAAAAAGAACGGATGCGCCGGTTCTGGTTGGGCTGGATCCGATGCTGTCCTATATTCCAACCAATATTGTGAATCAGGCGATTCAGGAGCATGGGGAAACACTGGAGGCAGCTGCGGCTGCTATCTGGGAATACAATAAGGGGATTATTGATGCCACGTATGATTTAATTCCAGCTGTAAAACCTCAGATTGCCATGTATGAGCAGTT
>DKUB01000036.1:1484-12761 GCA_002490465.1 Lachnoclostridium sp. UBA7215 | reverse complement strand
CAGATTGCCATGTATGAGCAGTTTGGGATTCCCGGACTTACTGTATTTAAAAAGACAGTAGATTATTGTAAGGATAAAGGGCTTGTGGTTATCACGGATGCCAAGCGAGGAGATATTGGTTCAACCTCTGAGGCATATGCCATTGGGCATTTGGGTCATGTAATGATAGGGAATAAGAGGCTGTCGGGGATGGATTCGGATTTTATGACCGTAAATCCCTATTTTGGGACGGACGGCGTAAAGCCTTTTGTTGATGTGTGCAAAGAGGACAAGAAGGGTATATTCCTTTTAGTGAAGACATCCAATCCCTCTTCCGGGGAACTTCAGGATTTGGAGATAGATGGTAAGCCTCTGTATCACATTGTGGGGGAATATGTAGATAAATGGGGAGCAGACTGTATCGGAGAGTGTGGTTACAGCCGTGTTGGCGCTGTAGTGGGGGCAACCTACCCCCAAATGGGGAAAATACTGCGTGGAGTAATGCCAAAGAGCTACATACTGGTGCCGGGCTATGGTGCACAGGGAGGGACAGCAGAAGAACTTCGTCCGTATTTTAATGAGGATGGCCTGGGTGCTATTGTTTCTTCCTCTCGTGGAATTATTTGTGCGTATAAACAGGAGAAATATGCAAAATACGGAGAGGGCGGTTATGCGGAGGCTTCCCGCCAGGCTGTTTTGGATATGAAAGAGGATATTGCATCGATATTTTAGTTGGTATTATGTTTGCGGTTATGCCGGGAATAGTCAGGAGGATGTATGGCAAAAGTACAGGAAACAGCTAAGGTTGTGAAAGCCGAAAAGCTGTCAGACGGGATTTATTCTATGTGGCTTCATGCTCAGGGAATCACAGAGCAGGCTGTGCCGGGACAGTTTATTTCGCTGTATTGCAATGAAAGAGATCGTTTATTGCCCCGGCCAATCAGTCTTTGCGGGATTGACAGGCAGAGTGGGCAGCTGCGGATTGTATATCGCGTAGTCGGTGCCGGGACAGAGGAATTTGCGGCTATGCAGCCTGGGGATGAAATACGTCTTTTAGGTCCTCTTGGAAATGGGTTTCCGATGTCAGAGGAAATAAAAAAACCGGTTTTAATCGGCGGCGGAATCGGAATCCCGCCGATGCTTGAGCTGGCAAAAAGCTGTGCAGGGGATGTGACAGTTGTTCTTGGATACCGCAATGCCGATACCTTTTTATTGGAAGAATTTGAAAAAGAGGCTTGCCGTGTTGTGGTTGCCTCAGAGGACGGAAGTATCGGAATACAGGGAAATGTCATCGATGCTGTTCAGGCAGAGGGAATTCACGGAGATATTATTTATGCCTGCGGGCCGCTTCCGATGCTGCGGGGTGTGAAAGCCTGGGGGCTGGAGGAAAATGTACCGGCCTGGTTATCCATGGAAGAGAGGATGGCGTGCGGAATTGGCGCCTGTCTTGCCTGCGTGTGCCGTTCAGTGGAGACAGACAGTCATTCAAAGGTAAAGAACAAGAGGGTCTGCAAAGACGGCCCGGTATTTTTGTCAACGGAAATCGAGCTGTAAAAACGGTGTCAGCATTTCGGAATGGAGGTAGTGTATGTCTGAAAAATTGCGAATACAATTCGCTGGAAAAACGTTTCCGAATCCGGTTACTACAGCTTCCGGTACGTTTGGTTCGGGTTTGGAGTACAGCGAATTTGTAGATTTGGAAAAACTCGGTGCAGTGACAACAAAGGGAGTCGCCAATGTTCCATGGGAGGGAAATCCAGTACCGAGAATTGCAGAGACGCATGGCGGGATGCTCAATGCTATCGGCCTGCAAAACCCGGGTGTGGAGACGTTGATTGAGAGGGATTTACCTTATTTAAGAGAAAAGAATGCAAGAATTATTGTCAATGTATGCGGTCATTCCAAAGAGGAATATATTGAAGTGGTAGAGCGTCTGGCGGATGAGGCGGTTGATTTGCTGGAAATTAATATATCGTGTCCGAATGTAAAAGAAGGTGGTATTGCTTTTGGTCAGAAACCGGAGATGGCGGAAGAGATTACAAAGGCTGTAAAACGTGTGGCAAAGCAGCCGGTCATTATGAAGCTCAGTCCAAATGTCACGGATATCACAGAGATGGCGAGGGCGGTAGAGGCCGGAGGGGCGGATGGCGTGTCACTGATAAATACGATTACGGGAATGAAAATCGATGTTGCCCGCAAAACATTTGCCATTGCCAACCAGACCGGAGGGATGTCCGGGCCATGTGTCAAACCAGTAGCGGTGCGTATGGTATATCAGGTTGCGGGTGCTGTCAAAATTCCGATTCTCGGAATGGGCGGTATTCAGAGCACGGAGGATGCGTTGGAATTTCTGATGGCAGGAGCTTCTATGGTTGCTGTGGGAACGGCAAATTTCTATAATCCATTGGCAACCTCTCAGATTATAGATGGATTAGAGGATTATGTCCGCAGAGAAGGATTGAATCATATTACAGATATTGTGGGCTGTGTAAAGGTCGTATAGGAATAAAGGATAAAATAGTAATAGAGGAAGGGTCCGGCAGAGATGTTCGGGCCTTTTTGGGTTGACAAAGTAGTCCAATGGTGATATGATACATATAGTCTACAATATAGACCGAAGGGCTACAAGGGGGATGGAAGAATGGAAATAAAAGTGACAGCGAGTGAGTGGTATGTTCTGGAGTGCCTTTGGGAACAGGCGCCAAAAACACTGATGCAGTTGGTAGAGGAGTTAAATAACCGTATTGGATGGGCGAAGAGTACCTGTACGACAACTGTAAAACGAATGGATGAAAAGGGGTTAATCCGCCATGAAGTAGAGGGAAGGACAAAACTGTTTTTTCCTGTGATTAAGCAAAAAGATGCAACAAGGAAGGAGACAAAAGATTTTTTACAGCGGATATACCGGGGGAGCGTGGGAATGCTTTTAAATACGTTGGCAGAGACACAGGATTTGTCGGAGAGGGACATTGATGATTTAGAGGCGTTTCTGGATTCTTATAAAAAGAAAAGAGGGGAGTAGACGGGTATGGATATATCAGTGGTTACATCTTTATTTTTTTCAACGGTTTTGCTTGCTGTAGTTATTGTGGTGAGGACTGTTCTCCGTGGGAAGGTCAGTGCACGTTTTTTATATATTCTGTGGATCGTGGCAGCTCTTCGTCTGCTTTTTCCGTTTTCATTATACGAAATACCGGCGGTATATGAGAAGGAAATATATTTTGCAGCGGGACAAATGGCAAATGGGGATATATCAGAAGAAGTAGCTGTGGGCAGTTTTGCAGAAGGGCTCCGGCAGGGAATAAAAACCAGTCAGGATAATAATGCGAAAGCAGAAAATAAAGAAATGGCAAACGCAGGAAGAGGAGTAAAATTATCAGAAAATAATTATTCTACAGCAGTAGGTGACGCTGTTTCCTCTGAGCCCGAAACAGAGGAAAGGGGTAAGAATCAATTACTGCTGCTCTGGGCGGTAGTGGCAGCGGGAGTTTTTCTGACATTTATTTTTATAAATATCAGAGTCAGTTACAGAGTGAGAAAGTGCCGGGTAAAAATTGAATCAGAGGAATATGCAGAGATTTATCCGCCTATCTACTGGTGTAGTGAAATGACAATCCCATGTTTATATGGAGTGCTGCGCCCTTCTATTTACCTTCCTTATAGCGTGAGTAAATTTGGGGAGAGGGAAAAGAGACTTATTTTGCAGCATGAGAAAATGCATTATCTGCACGGCGATTTTATTTGGACAATGGTGCGCATACTGATTGTCAGCCTGTACTGGTTTCATCCGTTGGTATGGCTGGGGGCCCGCCTGTCAAGAATGGATGCGGAATTTGCAGTAGATGAGGCGGTTGTGAGGCATGAAGACGAAGCAGGTCGTTTATTGTATGGAAAGAGTATTTTACATTCCCTGAGGACGGCAAAAACGGACAGACCGCTGTGGCGATATGGGAGTGCTGTTGTCTCTTCAAAGCAGGAAATGATAAGGAGGTTGGGAATGATTGCAGATAGCAGGAAAAAATCATTGGGGATAATGGTTTTAACAGCAGTTTTTATTATGGCAATGACAGCATGCTCCTTTGGTGGGGTAAGTGCTGGGAATCAGAGTGGAGACACCATGTCCGCCGGGGCAGTCTCAGGGGAGGCAGTCTCCGGGAGGATATCCCCGGAGACTGAAAATAAAGAAACAGATTCTCTTACTGAGGCAGAGCACAACGTGATATCCAATGCTATTTTGGAGGAATGGAACTTCATGATGAATTTAGATTCCAGCATGGCATATGTTGATGTGGAATATCTCAATCCGGTGGAGGCCCATGAGATTTTGGGAGTTGAGAACATTGAAAATGGCAAGAAAAGGGTGTATTTATATTCATACTGGGCAGCATACGGAAAGGGGTCTGTGCAATATCCCGAAGAAAAGCATTATTATGATGAGAGGGGAACGTCCGAGGACTTGTATATCATGACACTTGAAGAAGGGAAAAAGGGCTGGCAGGTGTCGGAAACATGGCGAATGGGGAATGGCAAGGGGAACAAATTTGTTCCGCTGCCAAATAAAAAAGATAAAAAATATAGGAAAATGTTTCGTGAGTATTATCCGGAGGGCATGACGGAAGAGAGTGATGTCATGTTCTGCTATATGCAGACAATGGCGGGAAGATGCAATCAGAAAGCGATTGCAGCCTTAAAGGAAAACCGGGAACAGGGAAGTGAGCCAAAGGAGAAATTTAAAAAGAAAAGACTTCAAAAAGAATTGGAAAATATTCATGTTTATACACCGGAATATTTTGCTATTTGTTTTTCGAGTGATGAGGATGGCGACTGGTGTGAGAGTGTACAGAAATTGTATAATACGGCGGAATTTGTCCCGGTTACCGATGGTCATTCTCTGGATGTGGAAAATGCGATTACACTTAATATGGAGACGGTAGGCGGCGAGCGTGCTCAGCTTATTATGGATGCAGACGGTTACTGTTTTGTTGGCGGTGAACCGTACACGTATCGGATAGAAAGCGACTTTGACTGCGGAGAACTTTACAGCAGAATAAGGGATAGCCTGGCGGCAAGGAGAGATAAGCAGAAAGAAGCATTGGACAAATAAGGTTAAGAAAACTCCCTGTTATGTCGAAATCATTTATAGTATGATGGATCAGAAAGACGTGCAGGAGGCAGGACAGGGAGGAAGTGTATGTGAATCCAAGTACAAGAGGAGCGGCGAACAGTTTATACCGCTCTACGGGCAGGGGAAGCCAGCGTAAAGTGATGCAGGAATGGACTTTTTGTTGTGATACAAAGGACTGCCTTCCTTCCCAGATGTATGAAAATAAAAAGCCCTGCGCGATAAAAGGGCGGGAGCCAATAAGCTGCGGGGTGGATCAGAATTTTTTAAAGCAGAAGAGGGCAAACTCTGCCTTTGAGTTTTTTATGCGTCAAAGGCAGGGAGTGTCTGAGGATATGGCAGAGGGAATAAAAGAATCCGGAGAGAGAAACGAAGAGGAGGCAGAGCTTATAGATATGGCCGAAGTGACTGCCTCAATTGATCCTCGGTATCAATAATGTCGTTGGTCAGATTTTTGATATCCTTGTCTGCGGCAGGATATTGATTGAGATAGCGGTACAGCGACTTAATTCCCATATTGCATCCATCCGTAATCAGGCTGGCAATAGATGAATCCGGATTATCCCCCATGGTCGTAAAGTTGCTTTTTACTTTCGCCATGGCTTTTGCCATAGGGGCAGGTTCTTTACCGTCGTCGTGATATTTCGTCAGGTAATCATGTGTCTCATTTCCCAGTCGGGAATGTTTATCCCGGCTCTCGATAAGCACATCCCGCAGTCCATTGTTTTGTACATCGTCTATAACATCATCAAGGGAGGAAATCCCCATTTTGATGCCCGCATTGCATTCGCGCAGAAGTTTTACAGAATCGTCTTCCATATATTTTCCTCCATTCTGAGGTGTATGTTACCTCTGTTTTTTTTAAGTATGTCCGAAAAAAAGAAAAATATTTACAGAATTAGAACCTTAAAAGGTATTGAAAGGAAAGAGAGAATGGAATATCAATTGCATTCGCATGAGTTCCCACCTGTGTGGGACATGAATTCAAAAGTGCTTATACTTGGCAGTTTCCCTTCTGTGAAATCCCGTGAGGAGGGATTTTTTTACGGGCATCCAAGAAATCGATTCTGGGATGTGCTGGCTGCTGTTTTATCATGCCGGAAACCGGAGACAATAAATCAGAAGAAAGAAATGCTTCTTACGAGTCATATTGCGCTTTGGGACGTAGTGGCAAGCTGTGAGATTAAGGGGTCAAGTGACAGCAGTATACGCAATGTCGTTCCAAATGATTTTACAGAGATTTTACAGGAATCTCAGATAAGAAATATTTTTGCCAATGGACAGACTGCGGGGAAGCTGTACCATAAATATGCAGAACAAAAAACAGGCATCCCGGCTGCAGTGCTGCCGTCTACCAGTCCGGCAAATGCAGCCTGGCAGCTGGAACGCCTGATTGCTTATTATGTAAAGGCTTTAAATCCTGTTTTGCATGGAAGTGTATTTTAATTATCTAATTCCTGTGCGAGTTCCTGTAGCCGGTTAACAAGTTCTACAACTTCCGATGCCGTACGGTCATTTTTCTGGCTGTTTTCATGGGTAATATTGGAGTGTGCCGTAACTTCTTCAGTAATAGATGAAATCGTCTGGATGTTGTCAATAATGCCGGAATTGGCATTTGCCAGTTCTGTCACAGCGGAGGCCAGAGTATTTGACTGTGCCTGAATATGTTCTGAAGAACGCTCAATACCTTTGAAGCTGTTAGCTGTCAGATTTGCCTTTTCGCCTTGAAGCCGGTTGTTTTCTACGAGCTGACCAATTGCTTTCACTACGGTTGCAAGTTCTCCGGATATATTTTGAATAATAGTAGTAATTTCTGTTGTGGCATCGTTTGTCTGATTAGCAAGAGAAGAAATTTCGGCAGCTACGACAGCAAATCCCTTGCCGGCTTCACCAGCTCTTGCTGCTTCAATACTTGCGTTTAGGGACAACAGACTTGTCTGTCCGGTAACATTTTCAATAACACTGATAATCGTCTCCATTTGTTCGGAATACTTACTCAAAATAGCCAGTTCTTCTGAAGCTTTCTCACCGGCAAGATTTGTCTGTTCTACCTGGGCAAGCAGCTCGTCCAGATTATCGTGTCCGGTAGCGATTTCATTTTCTGAGTTTTTAATATCTTCTGTAATAACATGAGATATATTTTCTACATTTGCAATATGTTTTTGGATTTCCTCTGTCTGTACAATCTGGTTTTGTACAGCATCTACAGAGTCCGCAGTACCAACTGATATTTCCTGCATAGATTCCATTGTCTGGCTGAGTGCCTCATGCAGCGATTCCATTTTTTCATTGGCAGAATCAATCAGAGAGGCCATTTCACTGGAAATATTAATTGTTTTTTTCAATAGAGTATCTGACTGGTTTTTAGCCGTGTCGGCAGCATCAATTTTGCGCTGGCTTACATGAGAGATACTCTTTGTGACCATAACAAGGAAAATACAGCAGATTAAAACTACAGCAATGCGGATTTCCAACGTTGCACTGTCAGGAAGTTTATCTTTTTCGGTCATAAATTTATAAACGATATCAATGATATTCAGTACAAGGACACCCAGACCAATACGCAGAACAAAATTTCGATTAGAGTAGGCGGTCAGTGCAATCAGCATGGGAAGGACATAGACAAATGCCAGAACAGATGTTGTTGTAAATATTACAAAGGCATATAATACGGCAAAGCCATAGGAAATGAACAGACGTATTTTGTCATCATCCCGGTTTCTTTGATACAGGACTATGCTAATCAGCAAGGGTATAAGGTCAATGATAAGAAAAATAAGAAAATACCCTATTGTACGTGAACCCTTAAATGTTTCAATTAAATAAGCAACGTCAAGCACTGCACTGATTATTATAAAACAGCGCAGAAGAGTCTGGTTAGCGACTGCATGATCTGACATCTGATTTTTGTTTTCCGTTGTATCCATGTTGGAATTCCTCCTGATTTGTAAATTAAACATATATATATTTTAACAACGGACAGCTGTTTTGTAAAGAGAAGATATTAAGAGGTTTCTATCATTTGAACAAAAAAGTTATGTATTCGCGTGTCGGATGTCAGTTCGGGGTGGAAAGCAGTCACGAGCTGGTTGTCCTGTCTTGCTGCTACAATTTTACTGTCTGATACAGCCAATACTTCTACATTGTCCGATGTCTGCACAATATATGGTGCACGTATAAATGTCATTGGTATTTTGCCAATACCCTTAAATTCGTCTTTTGTAAAAAAAGATCCCAGTTGTCTTCCGTAGGCGTTTCTTTTGGCAAGGATATCCATAGTGCCAAATCCGAGGGCATTTTCTCCCTCTATTTTCTTTGATAAAAGCAGAAGACCGGCACAGGTCCCAAATACGGGAAGCCCGTGCTCAATCTCTTGTTTTATCGGTTCCATCATCTGCAGTTCCGTCAGCAGTTTACCAATTACGGTACTCTCGCCTCCCGGAATAATTAATCCGTCAAATGGCAAGTGGAGATGTTCACGGTTTCGGATTTCAAAATGGTCAACGCCTAATTGATCCAGTATAGCCCCATGTTCGGCAAATGCCCCCTGCAGGGCAAGAATTCCGATTTGCATTTATTTTCCCCTCTCTGCCATCAGTAATTCAATCTCTGATTCATTAATTCCGACCATTGCCTCACCCAGGTCAGCAGATAGCTCAGCGATTCGTTTTGCATCTGTATAATTTGTTACAGCCTGTACAATGGCTGCCGCCCTTTTGGCCGGGTCTCCGGACTTGAATATGCCGGAACCGACAAAGACACCCTCAGCTCCAAGCTGCATCATTAATGCGGCGTCTGCCGGGGTAGCTACTCCACCAGCGGCAAAATTTACAACGGGAAGTCTGCCATTTTCATGCACATATACCAGCAAATCCAGAGGAACCTGAAGCTGTTTTGCCGCTTCAAAAAGTTCGTCCTCAGAAAGACTCTGCACTCTGCGGATTTCTGCATTCATAGCGCGCATATGGCGGACCGCCTGCACGACATCTCCTGTTCCTGGTTCTCCTTTTGTGCGGATCATAGAAGCGCCCTCCGATATACGGCGCAGGGCTTCTCCCAAATCTCTGGCTCCACAGACAAATGGTGCTTTAAATTTTGTTTTGTCAATGTGATATACATCATCAGCCGGTGATAACACTTCACTCTCATCAATATAATCAATCTCGATTGCTTCTAATATTTGCGCTTCCACAAAATGACCTATCCGGCATTTTGCCATGACCGGAATAGATACGGCATTTTGAATGCCCTTTATCATTTTTGGGTCGCTCATTCTGGAAACACCGCCTGCTGCCCGGATATCCGCGGGGATTTTTTCCAGGGCCATAACAGCGCATGCACCTGCTGTTTCAGCAATGCGGGCCTGTTCTGGCGTTGTCACATCCATAATTACACCGCCCTTTAGCATCTGGGCCAGGTTTTTGTTTAATTCGTAACGGTTTTCTTCCATTGTTTTCCCCCTCGCTTTCCTCATGATGTCTTTTTTGATGTCACTTGATTTTATCACAGATGCAACTTTTATCCAATCCCTTTTTTATCTTACATTAATCATATACAGATTCTTTCTGAAATTCTATTATATTTCCATTCTTTGCATTAATTTCAAAATCGTATTCCATTTCCCCGCTGATAAATTCCAGCTCATATACGGCGTGTCCGTCTTCCATATCTCTTTTTGCCTTTTCCCAGTGCCCGTCTTTCTCTGCCAGACCGGCTTTGGAAAGGGCAATTGATTTTGCCTGTTTCAGACTGATTTCGCTACTGTTGTTCTGAGTTTTTTTTATTGTTGGGGATTTTGCCGTTCCCTTTCTTTTTGCCGGAGCCGCTGTTTTTTGAGCCTTTTTTGTTATTTCAGGCCGTTTCGTTGTAGAGGGCTCTTCTGATGCTGGTTCTGTTGTGGGAAGTTCTGTGTCCGTTGGCTCCGCGGAAGGCGGTTCTGTGGTGTCTTGGCTCTCTGTTACCGGTGTGGTTTCTGTTATTGGGGCTGTATTGCTCTGGGTGTTGCCGTCCGCATCCTTGCCAGAGCAGCCAGCCAATGCAATGGCGCATCCTGCAGCCAGGATGAATTGAAATGTTTTTTTCATAATCATTGTTTCCTTTCTTTATGGTTTAATTTGTATTTTCTTCATTAGTATGTGCAAAAGTGTAAAAATAAAAGGGTCAAATTTTTTGCTCTATATTTCCATAGAGTTTAGTGTAGCTTGATTACTATATCATTTCTTAAATTTTCCAGGCCTGTTTTGTTTTCCTTACTGCTACTCATTTACACTTTTTCGTTCATGTTGATATTTTTGTAATGCATGAGTATATAACTCGCTCTTTTTTTGCGATAACTGCTGTAAATGGCAAGGAAGACAAAATAAAGACATAGTACAATAGTGAAAAAGAGCAACCATTGGTAAAAATGACCTGCATTTTTAAAAAATCCTATGTTGTAAAAAAAGAGTATGTCATAGACAGTTATAACCGTCATAAAAAAAGTAAGTCTTGCAGTAAAACCAATTTTTCTTATAAAAAGCCGAGTAAATGCCACGCAGAATATAAGGACTCCTCCTACTGTCCAAAAAAATATTTTTGTGAGATTAACAACAGAAATTGTGTCAATACCAGATATCCGCTTTGCGATAAGTGATAATGCTTATTGCCATCAACAGCGTCAAGTTTTTTTCAAAGGCCTCGATATGATTTTTCAATTTCGTTATACTTGCATCTGTCTTCGGGCATTTTATGACTATTTCAAAAATTTCATTTATATTTTCTATTATCCGAATATTCATAATGCACCTCCTATAATTTCCATTATAGCGAGAGTATCTAAAATTTCCAAGCGATTTCAGGTAAGCGGTACAAATGAGAGGTGTAAGAAGACACATACAGTTAAGGATAAGGCTGCAAAACAAGTCGAAGCCTAGTAACTACCTGAGAGTAATTGTGGTATATGTGGCAGATACATGGAGTGAAAAATTGTGCTCTTACCTGGGGAGGTCTCATCAGCGGATGGAACTAATGCATATGAAATCTGTAGTAACAACGAATGACGAGAATGTCTCAAGGCAATCTGCGATTGTCTTTGGTCATTGTACCATTGTGGTTGCAAACATGATGGGAAGGACTGAACTTTAGGAGATGTGAGTAAATGAAAGTAACCAATAACAGATTTAAGGACAGACAACTTC
>DKUB01000036.1:465-1259 GCA_002490465.1 Lachnoclostridium sp. UBA7215 | reverse complement strand
ACATGATGGGAAGGACTGAACTTTGGAACGAAAAAAGAAACATAACCACAAAAGTTAAGATTGCTCCATATCTATTTTTGATAATTGTTGTTTTTGGTCGCGTTTAGAATAAATAACAGCAATTATCTGTACTTTTAGATTGTGTTCATCAATCCAAAAATATACAAGATAATTCTGTACGGGTAAATAATGGATTTTGTTTGTGTTCCAAGGTTCTTCGTTGACTAAAGCTACACGTTGCGGAAAGCGTGTAAGTGAAGCAAAAGAATCTTCTAACATGTTTAGTAGATGAAGGGCAGAATCTGGAGCTTTTAGCTCGTGGGTAATGTAATTCATGATTTCCTGTATTTGTTCTTCTGCCTGGGATGTGATTTTTACAGTATAATCCATTATTCTAATCCCCGCCTTAAATCCGCGAATACATCATCAGCAGGGCGTGATTGGTCAGATTTTGCCTGTTTTAGTCCATTTTCCATTATAGAATCAAATTCGTCAGTGGTCATGGAATCTAGGGCAGCTGGTTCTTTTGGCAATGAAAGAGGAAAAGGGATACTTTTTGTTAGTATAATTTGTTTGTATAACGCATTAATTACGACAGAAGCTGGAAGGCCAAGCTTTGACATGATGGATTCGGCCTGCTCCTTTACTTCTGGTTCAACACGGGCGAGTATATTTGCACTTTTAGTAGCCATGGTTTAATTACCTCCGATTTCTTTTGATTATATTATATGCCATTGTATAACGATTAGCAATACAAAAATAATTTCACATCAAAAAAATTATGTAACTATAGT
>DKUB01000036.1:0-382 GCA_002490465.1 Lachnoclostridium sp. UBA7215 | reverse complement strand
GAATAGGGTAATTAGGAAAACTTTATGTATTAGTAATTGAATGTTTATAATTGGTGTGGTATAATCTCATAAAACATGTGAAAAAGAGGAGATTTTATGGGAAGTATTGTATCATCAATAATAACAGCTATTGTTACAGCAATTTTTACAATTTTGGGTACTTTATATGTCCAGAAGAGAAAAAATGAAAGTGTGATTAAGAAGAATGCTTTAATTTTGTACTTAAATTTAAAGCAAACGAAGTCCGATATTGATAAGGATAAAAAGGTAATTGATAACGCCAGTGAGAACGAAATAAGTCCTATGGGGTATTTTAATCCATTTAATTATATAGAGGTTCTTAGTGAGTTAAAGGATAAATTAAGTGAACGAGAAATCATAG
>DKUB01000017.1 GCA_002490465.1 Lachnoclostridium sp. UBA7215 | reverse complement strand
CTCCAGATAACATTTTCATTACTGCCTAACTGGTTAAATACAATTTCTTCATCTATTTTGCTCTTAATAGGGCGGTGCTGCAGCAATTCCTCAAACTGCATTTTTACATCCTTACTACTCTTTCGAAGAAGGCTCCCTGCAAGACCGTTGGAACTCGTATTCGCCCAGTAGGTTTTCAGCTTTCCTTCATCTAAAAAATTAATAATTGACCATGGATTATATATATCTCTTAAATTCCCGATTGTAAAACCGTCATACCATTTCTTTACTTCATCCTTATTAGCTAATCCAAACTCATCCATGGCGGTAAAGACCTCTTCTTCTGTAAAACCAAAACAAGAGGCATATTTACTGGCTGTAGTTGTAATCACTTTTAAATTGTTCAAATCTGAGAACATAGCCCCGGCTAAAGCCGGGCCATTGGAAGTTTGCTCCGCAAACTTCTCTCCATATAAGTTAGTAATCCCTGTCATAACCGCACGCATCAGATAGGGATTTGTCTTAAACGTATTATTAAACAACGTACGGGTAAAGGCGACAATCTCATCCCAGAAACCATTCACATAGGCCTCCTGCATCGGCGTATCATATTCATCCAGCAGGATAATGATCTTTTTCCCATAATAACGGTACAGATAGTCGGACAGTTGACAAAGTGCCATTGGCGCATCCTGTTCTGACATATTATCTGCCATATTTTTATATTGGACCTTTTCTCCATCTGTCAACACGTCTGAATCCATTAATTCATAAAAAGCGACATACAGTCTCTTTAAAATTCCGCAGATTCTATATACCGTTGTGCTGTAATCCCGCTCCTTCACCCCGGCAAAAGTCAGGCTGATAACCGGATACGTCCCCTGCAGCTCACGGTATTTATAATCTCCATCAGGAGATTTTTCCTGCCATATAGAAAGATTCTCAAAAAGGTCTCCCCTCCCGGCATATTTCAGGCTGAAAAAACATTCCAGCATGCTCATATTCAGAGTCTTTCCAAAACGCCTCGGCCGGGTTATTAATGTAACAATGTCGTCACTCTCCCACCACTCTTTTATAAAATGGGTTTTATCGATATAGAAATTGTTCCTGGTTATTAACCCCTCAAAATCCTGTTCACCTATTGATACCGTTCTTGCCATGCGTGCCTCCTTTATTCAAATCAATCTTGCATAAAATACTTGCATTTCTCCAAATAAAATTGCTGCTCCTTTTCAAAGAGACGAATCATTTTATCCAAACTCTCTTCCTCTCTATATTCCTTCAATGCATCCAAATATTCATTTCTATTTACATCCTCAATCACAATAGGCATAATTTTATTTCTCAGGCACTCCCTAAAAAGAATCAACCTGCCTGTTCTGCCATTTCCGTCCTGAAAAGGATGAATATTTTCATATTTTGCATGAAACTCTGCTAACACAGAGATATTTATATCCTGACTACTATACCAATCCATTAATAAATGCATTTCCTGAGCTATATTTTCCGGTTTTACAGTCTGATACATGCCAATCATATTAGGACGCTGCTTATAATCACCAATGGCATAACCATTCGCGCGATCCTCAAATACTCCGGACTTCAACTCATAATGAAACTGCTTTATCAACTCTTGGGACAATGATTCACCTAAAGTAGCCAGCATCTTATTAAACATAAGAAAATGACCATTCATTTCCTCAACGTCTTTCGCTCTATAATAGTCATCTGATTTTGGCAAAGTTCCATTATCAAATAAAGAAGCTGTCTGTTCCTCTGTAAGCGTACTTCCTTCTATCTTGTTTGAATGATAAGCAAGCAGACGCTGTGTATACGCATACACGCCTGACCTGTCAAATTTTTGCCGTTCTATTCTAAACCGTTCTAAAAGAAAGTCTAAAACTTCTTTACTTGCAGAATTACTCATTTCCACACCTCACATACATGTATTCATCATTGTCCTGACCATTCATTTCCTGACGAATTATGAAAAGCCCACGGCAAAAGCCGCAGGCCACATCACTTTTTACCCTGGTATTAGTTTAACATGGGATTTTTCTGTTTACAACTGTTATTTTTATTCCGGAATATCGCCTTAAAATCTGAGACATTTTTCACAATGTCTCCTTTGAAAATCTTTGTCCCGGCAACAAATACATTCGCCCCCATTCCAATAATCTGCTCCAGGTTGCCGCAGCTGACGCCGCCATCCACTTCGATATCCACTGCCAACCCCCGCTCTGTAATAATGTCGCGCAGCTTTCTCACCTTCTCAAAAGTACGCGTGAGAATAGACTGACCGCCATAACCGGGATATACCGTCATAACAAGTACCATAGAAATTCGGTCTAACAGGGGAAGGACCACGTCAATATTGGTATCCGGACTTATGGCAACCCCGGCTCTCTTGTCAAGATGCAAAATCCCCTCAACCGTCTCCGCAAGATTATTACAAGCCTCTGCATGCACCGTAATTCCGTCCGCCCCCTCAGCGGCAAATCGTTCAATATATTTCGCCGGCTCTACAATCATCAAATGCACATCAAAAAACATGTCTGTACACTGACGCAGCCCACGGACAACAGGAAGCCCAAAAGAAATATTGGGCACAAAAACCCCATCCATCACGTCAATATGTAAATAATCTGCTCCTGCATGCTCGGCGGCTAAAACCTCCTCACCCAATCTTGTAACGTCTGCCGCCAGAATAGATGGTGACAACTTATATGTCATTTCCTATTCCTCCCATAATTTCTTTTTTCTGCCTCTGCCAGCTCTTCATACATCTGTACATAATTTTGATAACGGCTCTTTGCAATGACTCCCTCTTCCTGTTTCTGTTTGACAAGACATCCCGGCTCATGAATATGGGAACATCCGAGAAAACGGCATTCACTCTCAAAGGGCACAAACTCCCTCATACAGCTGCGAAGCTCTTCCTTCGGCATATCCTCAGGCAAATTCAGAGAACTGAAACCCGGCGTATCAAATAAAAAACTATCATCTCCAATGTAAAACAGCTCTGAATGCCTTGTCGTATGCTTTCCACGGCCTATTTTCTCACTGATTCCCCCTACTTCCGAGAGTGCCTCCGGATAAATCCGGTTCAGAAAACTTGACTTGCCAACACCGGAAGGCCCGGCAAGGACTGTAGTACAGCCCCGCAGACAGGCGCGAATTTCATCGATACCGGTTCCCTCAGTATTGCTGAAACAGAAAACCTGTTTGCCACAGGACTGATAAATCTCCCGCAGCTGTTTTTTCTGCTCCTCCTCTACGATATCCTGTTTGCTGAAACAAACTACTGTTTCTACCCCCTGCCACTCCATCATAACAAGAAAACGGTCTAACAAATTCAGGTTCGGCAGGGGGCTTGCCATTGCAAAAACAATCATTGCCTGATCTACATTGGCAACTGCCGGACGCACAAGTACATTTTTTCTTGGCAAAATCTCCTCAATATTTCCAAGAAGCTCCTGTTCATCCAGAACACGAATTTTTACATTATCTCCAACATAGGGTTTCACGCCATCCTTTCGGAAACTGCCTCTGGCTTTACACTCGTACTGCTGTCCATTTTCGCCATAAACCGTATAAAAACCGGCAATTCCCTTAATGATTTTTCCCTGCATCATTATCACTACTCGGCCACTTTCCGGAATGTAATATTCCATGAATCTATGCGCTTGCCGTCCCGGTATACAATTATCTCTCCCTGAGAAGTACTGCTTCCCTTTACACCTGAGAGGGTATACGGGAAATCACTGTAAGAAAGTTTTTCTGTCTTTATTGTCGTTGTTTTTCCATCCTGGCTCAGTACAAACTTAAAAGTTGCCGGCGGGTCGGATTCATAATCAAACGGATTATCAATCGTAACCGGATCGCCATAGTAAGCGTATGTTGGCTCCGGTCCAAGACTCAGCGTTATATCCACCTTTGTTCCTTTCGGTACCATGCTGCCGCTTAATTTACTCTGAACACATACGCGGTTTTTCTCCACGGTGGAGGAATAATTACTGGTCACAGACCCCAGCTTTAATCCTTTCTTCTTTAATTTTGCCCTTGCCACGCTTTTTGTATCACCAATCAAATCCGGAACAGATACATCCGTATTCTCTTTTCCCTTGCTGATATACAGCGTAATAGTAGAACCAGGAAGCACTTTCGCCCCGCTCTTCGGTTCAGAATACGCAACCAGTCCGGCTTCCACACTGTCACTGTATACCGTACCCCCACGCGTCACAACAAATCCTTTTGCCTCTAATGCACTCTCAGCATCTTCATATGAGTAAGCCACAACACTTGGCAGCGGTATTCTCTCTGGTCCAATACTGATAAATACTTCTATTTTCGTTCCCTTTTCTACTTCCGTGCCAATTTCCGGATTTGTCCCAATGACCTGACCGGACGTCACTGCATCCGATTCCTGTTCCGTAAACTTGTATTGCAAATCATTATTTTGGAGCTCAACAATTGCTGCATCCTTTACCAGTCCTGCAATTTCCGGCACTACTGTTTTCTCCTGTCCATCAGTTGTCTCCGGCGAGACGCTCTCTTCTGAGACAAACGGAGTTGGAGTCGGTTCCGGACTTGGAGTCGTAGTCCCTCCCCAAAGACCAATAAACTTACCTAAAAGATAAATAATCACAATGCCAATAATAGCAGCAACAACAATACTGCCAATAATCAGTGCCTTTTCTAATTTGGGGTCAACATCCCCTTCGTCTTCCTCATCCTCCGGCTCAGGTTCTTCCACCTTTACTCCTGCTGTCTTGCCGGAAACAGGTTTTGTAACTTTATCAATAAATATTGTATCTGAATTTTCATATAGTGGACGTATAATACCATATTCACCAGCCGGATCCTGAAGAAACATCTTTAAATCCGCAATCAAATCTGCTGCTGACAAATAACGAAGTTCTGTCTTTTTCTGCATACACTTTGCAACAATATTACTCAATCCCCTGGGGATCGTCGCATCAATAGCTGCCAATGGCGTAGCATCTTCCTGTATATGAGACAAAGCTACTGCCACAGCACTCTCTCCTGTAAAGGGAAGTGTACCGCTTAACATCTCATACATCGTAACGCCGAGAGAATAAATATCACTCTTTTCATCACTGAATCCGCCTCTTGCCTGCTCCGGTGAAATATAATGCACGGAGCCCATTGTACTAGCCGTAATCGTATTAGAGCTTGCCGCTTTGGCAATTCCAAAATCAGATACTTTGGCAGTCCCATCCTTGGATATCAATATGTTTTGGGGCTTAATATCCCTGTGAATAATATGGTTGCTGTGAGCCGCCTCCAGCCCGTTGGCAATCTGCAGGGCTATTCCGACTGATTCACGAACAGAAAGCTTTCCTTTTTTTTCAATATATTTTTTTAACGTAATGCCATCAACAAATTCCATGACAATAAAATGCATCTCGTCCTCTTCCCCGACATCATACACCCCTACTACATTGGGATGGGAAAGGCATGCAATTGCCTGAGCCTCCTGACGGAATTTCGTAACAAATTTCGTATCCTGGCTATATTCATTTTTTAATATCTTTATAGCGGTAAATCTGTTTAACCGATGATCTTTCGCCCGGTAAACATCTGCCATACCGCCGCTGCCTATCTTATCAACAATCTCATAACGGTCGCCAATTAACGTCCCTATATTTACATTCATACACTCACTCCTTTTACAACTGGACGAGAACAACACTGATATTATCCTTACCTCCAGCTCTGTTCGCCTGCTCCACTAAAAGTCTCCCTGCTTCTTTCATATCGGATTTATGTTCATTTAAGATTTTTTCTATTTCTTCATCCTCCAGCATATTAGTCAGCCCATCCGAACACAGCAAAAGCACGTCCCCTTCCTGTACCTCAATTTCAAAGCAATCCAGCCGGACTGCCACATCGGTACCAAGAGCCCGTGTAATAATGTTCTTATTCGGATGTGTCCGCATTTCCTCTTTTTGAATCTCCCCGGACTTCACCATCTCTTCTACAAGGGAATGGTCTACTGTTATTTGTTTCAGCGAACTGCGCAACTGATACAATCGTGAATCACCGACATTTCCAACATAAGCCGTACGCCCCATAACAGTAGCACACACCAGGGTCGTCCCCATCCCCTCTAATTCCGCATGAGACATGGACTGCTTATAAATCGCCATATTTGCTGCATCTACTGCCTCCTCAAATACGCCGACTGGTGTCGTAAGTTTCGTGTTCCGGATTTGATCTGCCACCACGTCAATGCACATACGTGAAGCAGTATCACCTGCCCTGTGGCCTCCCATTCCATCTGCCACCAAAAACAGATTAGGAAAGTTTCCGACTGCATTTTCTTCACAATACACGCAATCCTGATTGCTGCTACGCACGCGTCCTGTATCTGTTATGAAAAATGTATTCACCGTCTGACCTCCTCTGGCTTTTGTCGGCCCCGTAAAACTTCTTTAGTAACTGACCGCAGTATTTCTTTTGTAATATGCTATCATAATACTACAGCTATATATTTTAGCATAACAAAATGCAAAAGACAAGCCAAATGACTTATCTTTTGCTGTAAAACGGTATATTCTTTATCATATCAGCTATCTTTTTCACAAAAAATCTTTTAATTTTAAAGCCTGTTCTATGCTGCCCTCTACTTTAAGTTTTCCAAGTGTGAATGCCAATACCGGGTCTGTCTTTTTAGACATAATGTCAAACAGAGTCTTTGCCTTACAGATAAAAACAGCATCTCTGTCATAATACTCATATGGCTCTATGTGTAACTGGCCGTCCTTTACCTCTATATAGAAAGCGCCCTCTCCCTCTCCTGTAATATTGAACTGAAAGGCAACATGCTCTTTCACACTGCTGACATCTGTGTCCTTCAGCATTTCTTTTACTTTTTCAAATATCTCTTCATAAGTCATAACTTTTTCCTCCATTGCTGAAAATATATATTTTTAATAAATCTTAAACTGTATTTTTATGGTGCCATCCAACATGTTAATCTTTTTTTATCGGTTTTAAATATTTCCTCCGCAGCTGTCCACATGCAGCGTCAATATCGCTCCCCATCTCTCTCCTTATTGTAACATTAATCCCTTTTTTTTCCAATATCTTTTTGAAATTTTCTATATCCCCGCTCCTTGCACATCTGCAATCCCTCTCTTTCACCTCATTGAGGGGAATAAGATTTACATGGCAGTTCATTCCGCGGCACCTGCCTGCGAGTTCTAATGCGTGCTCCTCTCTGTCATTTACACCGCGAATCAGGCTGTACTCAAAAGTAATGCGCCTCCCCGTACTCTCAAAATACTCCCGGCAGACATCAAAAATCTCATCTACGCTGTAGCGTTTTGCCACCGGCATAATTCCTCTGCGGATTTCATCATTTGGCGCATGCAGGCTTATGGCAAGCGTTATACTGAGCTGTTCTTTCATCAGCTTCCTTATCTGCTCCACAAGGCCGCACGTGGACACTGTAATATTTCTCTGGCTGATACAGAGCCCCTTATCCGAAGAGAGCAGCCGGATAAATTTTATCAGATTATCATAATTGTCAAGAGGCTCTCCCATCCCCAT
>DKUB01000022.1 GCA_002490465.1 Lachnoclostridium sp. UBA7215 | reverse complement strand
AGGCGAGTGGTTTGACGTTTACGATAGAATAATTGTTCTTGCTGGCAATAATGAGGATATGGCAATTAACGGAAGATGGCCTATTGGGGAAGAACGCTTTTTCGGTTCGGGGGAGAGACAATGATGACAGCGATGATAAGTACATTTTATGGATGCAAAATCTACGGAGATATTATGTGAAGGCGATACCATATTTGATCATGCAGGAATGGATGAAGAGGTCGATGATTAATAGTTTGGAGAGGCGCTTATATTTTAAAATTTTTCACCTATTTTATTATTGTGAGATGGTTTCTTAAATAGCGAAACCAATTCCATCTAACCGCTCAAAACAAGGGCATCTAAAAACATACAACAAATTCTGATAAAAAAACAAAATTGATACCAATCTCCCCCAACCTTTCAAAACTGTCACTTTTAAGAAAGAATTGAGTAAGAATACTATGCTATTCTATCTGTGAAGGAGGAGTGGCAGATGTTCAAAATCAAAAACAAACAGGTTGTAAATGAAGTGGCGAAAACTACATATAAGGCGCATTGGAAAAGAAATATTATTTCCATATTTGCCATTATGCTCACAACATTCATGATTGCTGTAGTAATAGGAATAGGCGTGGGCTATTGGAACACGATTTCCGAACGGCAGCGGCGTATGGAGGGGATGGATTATGATATAGAACTGACAGAGCCGACCACGGAGCAGGCGAAAAAAACAGACGGTACCGGCCATTGAACAGTATAGCGGGACATATCCGCAGTTGGAAAACGAGATAATGCTGTCCAAACATTTCCTTGATGCTGTGGGGATAAAAAAACTGTAGTGGGGATGAAAATTTCTTTGAAAAACTCTTTATACTCGGAAGATGACCTGCTTGCCATGCAAGAGGAGATAGGGCTTGGTTCAGACCAGTTGTTAATAGGGAATGAAGAAGTCATTGCACAATTTATTAAAATGATGTTTGTATTGGTGGGTATTCTATTGATGGTGTTAGTCAGCGGCTATCTTTTTATCTACAATACAATGTATATTTCAGTATCAAAAGATATCCGGTATTATGGGCAGCTGAAAACAATCGGCATAACGACAACTCAGCTGCGCAGAGTTGTATGGCATCAGATATTTATAAATTCGGTAACCGGAATCCCTACAGGCCTTATTTTGGCGGCAGAAATAACAAGAAAAATTATTCCTCATGTACTGATACTGGTAAATCAGGAATTTGAGTCTTACGAAATAGTTTCAGCGAGACTATGGGTGTATGCTCCGGAGGACTACAAGGAAGATATAGAGGAATATAAGAAAAACCCGAAAAAGTCTTCCCTGTATCAAACCGGTTTCATTAGTGTAGACAGAGAGGGCTTTGAACATATAAATGTGGAGTTGATTGAAGTAAAATATGAAGAAGCATATTCAGAAGAGACAGAAGAACAAGTGAAAGCGGTATTGGCTGATAAAAAGAAAATCATATCACATGATTCCAAGCGGGAGACTTATCAGGATTTGAAAGGGCTGGAAACGCAGGCTGAACCGCTCTAAGGAATTTGCTGCTTTGGAAAGTATTGGGATGACAAAAAGGCAGATGAAGAACATGCTGCAGATAAAAACGGCGGATGAGTAAATCCACTTTTCCGGTTGCATTTACGCAGAAAACATGATAAAGTTGATACGTCACATATATAAAAATAAATGTTGGGGTCAAAAGGTATTTTGCCCCCGGCTGATGCTGAGAATTGCAAAACAGGAGGTAATACATGGCTGCTTTTGATACCGATGACATAGAAGAGATTATTGTTACGCTTGAGTTAGAGGACGAGGGAGAAGTAGAGTGTGAGGTAATCTGTATTTTTGAATATGGGGAATCCGATTATGCTGCATTAACACCTACGGATGAAAGTATTGAAGAATTGTATTTCTTCGGCGTTCAGATGGAAGAGCAAGGGGACGAAGTAGAAATGACCCTGGAAAATATTGAGGATGAGGAGCTCCTGGAGGAATTAGGCGAGGCCTTTGACCAGTTGATGAATGAGGATGAGGAGGACGAGCTGGAGGCTATGCTCCCAGAAGAAGAGGATACAGATGAAGATGACGATGATGACAGCAAGTGGGATGAGTTTATAACGAAAAAGCTTGACTAATCAAATCCCCGACAGCAGAGCAGCGGGGGGGACAAATAGGGGTGGTATGCATGAATGATGAAAATACAAATTGGGGTCAAAGTGTAACAGGTATCGTTATTAAAAACGGTAAGGTACTGCTTGCACGCCATACCTATGGCAGTGGAAAAAATATGCTCATAATTCCGGGAGGTTATGTAAATTTTGGAGAATCGCCGCAGGAGGCTTTAAAGCGTGAATTTAGGGAAGAAACCGGGATTGAAGTGGAAGCGGCAGATATAATTGGCATTCGATTTAATACGCATGACTGGTATATTGCTTTTAGGGCTGACTATATATCCGGTGAGCCGACAACGGATCACGATGAAAACAGCGAGGTGTTGTGGCTTGATATTGAGGAAGTGTTATCGAGGGATGATGTACCCGAGCTTACAAAAAAATTAATTGCGGCTGCCGTATCGGAAAAGAGTGGATTATGCCATAAAGAATATGAGGGAAATAAAAAGCATGCACCGTATTCTCTATATTGTGTGTAATTTAAGTAAGACTTTAAGGGGAAGAGAAATTGTCCGCCATACATGTGAAAGAAATTGAAACAGAACAGGAACTAAAAGAAGTTCTCGAACTGTGCTACAATATTTTGGGTACAGATAATTCTGAATTATATGGATATGATGCATGGCATAAAAGATTCATAGAAGGTTCACAGCCTTTAGTATATGCATCGAAAGAGGGAAAAATCGTTTCTGCTGTTTTGGGACGGGCGGAAAATGAGGAGAGCCTTGTAGTAGGTTTTGTGGCATGTCATGAAAATTACAGGAGACAGGGAATCACAAAAGAACTTTTGAATTACTTTGAAGATTTGGCAAGGAACAAGGGATTTAAGTATATTACTCTGGGTTCTAAAGAAGATGCCTTTTATGAGCAATGCGGCTATCATGTAATATTTCAAGTACATGACCAGAATATTTTTCAAAAAATATTATAATGTTACTATCTAAAATGCCTGCCCACAGGGAATCAGAGTTTGTGGGCAGGCGCTTTTTTAATATGCATTCTTATTAACAAATCCTTTAAAGATTGTTAAAAACAGAATTTTAATATCCAGTCCAAGAGTCCAGTTTTCGATATAATATAAATCACAGTCAATGCGCATCCGAATGGAGGTATCACCGCGGTAGCCATTGACCTGTGCCCATCCGGTAATACCCGGACGTACCTGGTGTTTAACCATATAACGGGGGATTTCCTCTTTAAACTTTTCGACGAAGAACGGGCGTTCCGGGCGTGGCCCGACAAGGCTCATATTTCCCATCAGTACATTAAAAAACTGGGGCAGCTCGTCCAGGCTTGTCTTACGGATAAATTTGCCGATAGGCGTTACCCGGGGGTCATTTTGCACGGTCCACGCTTTCTTTTCCTTTGATGTATCCTGTACCTCCATAGAGCGGAACTTATACATCATAAAGGGGCGGTTGTGTAGGCCAACGCGTTCCTGTTTAAAAATAAGCGGTCCCGGTGAGGTTATTTTTATAATAGCCGCAACGATTAGCATCGGAATAGAAAACAGGATAATCAGCACAAGAGAGCCAACAATGTCTATCGTCCTCTTTACAAAGCGGTTAAAGGAGTTGGTAAGGGGGACATTCCGCACATGGATAACAGGAAGTCCGTCCAAATCTTCTGTGTATGGACGTGTCGGGATAATGTTATTATAATCCGGAATAAATTTTGTGTGTATGCCGGATTTTTCCGTAACAGACACAATCTGTTCCAGGGCGTCATAGTGGCTGATGCTTAAGGTAATAGCAATTTCGTCATAATCATTATCTTCCAGAATTTTCTCCAGTTCTTCAATTCTTCCAATAACATGAATATCCCGGTAAGCAAAGCCCATCTGTTTGTGGTTATCTAATATACCGTGAATGGAGTAGCCCCACTCAGGATGTGCCAGAAGGCGGTCAATATAGCTCTCTGAGGCACGGCTGTAGCCAATAAGCAGCACGTGCTTCTGGTTTAGTCCGCGCCGACGTATCTTCCGGAGGACTGTAGTTGTAAAAAATCGGAATAAGACCTCAAGAATAAAGTTTAGGGTAACAAATATAATAATAAACAGGCGGGCGTAATTTCCATTTTTAATAAAGAAAAGAAAGGCCATGCAGTATAATATGCCGACAATATTTGCTTTGAGCATATTCATAATTTCTGTTTTTCGGCCAGATATCCTTTTAGGATCGTACAGGTGGAAGAAATAGTAGGAAAAGAGATAACAGGGTATCAGCATGAGAAGAATCTGCAAATATTCCTGAAGGCTTCCATACAGGCCGAGGGGTTCCGAAATAATATGAAGCCGGATGAGGAAACTGTGGACATCATCAAAGCGGAGGTAATAGGCGCACACAAAAGAAAATATAATGATAAGCGTATCAATTAATATTCTGAAAAGATTCAGAAGCTTTTGATTTCCTTTAATCACAACGCATTCGTCCTTTCTGTTTTGCGGCAGGAATACTGTGCCACATAATAAAGATTTTGGATATACGTTACAAGTATATACCATTTTACGACATTTCACAATAAAATTTTAATCACAAACTTAACACAATTAATGATTATAATAACGTTATCTTTTACAGGAAAGGATGTAATTCAATGGACGAAAATAATAACAATAACATGGGTCAGGAAAATGGATTTGTTATGAGAGATAGCAGCGTGCCGCAGGAAGAAAATCTGAATTCTGCAGAACACCAGAGTGCGGCGAATACGCAGAACGAAGAGCCGCAGCAGGATACCACGTACCGCTGGAGCCGCCCGGTTCAGCCGGAATCGGCAGACAGTCAGGACATGTCAGGCAGCCAGCGCTTTACGGGAGGGCCGGATATGTCAGATAGTTCTTCTGATAAGGTATATCGCTTTCAGAATACGGCTCCGGAATCGAATAAAAGGGATAAAAAGCCATCGACAATGCCGAAAATGATAGCGGGAGCTGTTGTATTTGGAGTGGTAGCGGCCCTTTGTTTTGCCGGAGTGACTGCTTTGTTCCGGGCATTCACAGGAGGAAGCAATTCTCTAAGTGATTCCATTGGTACAACAAAGGATAACAATCCGGTAGCCATTGTATCCGGTGCAGCAGCCACACCGTATGACGTTTCCGGGATTGTAGACCGGGTCATGCCGGCGATAGTGGCTATTACCGAGAAATCAACGCAGAGATCCTACTTTGGCCAGACTTATTCTTCCACAGGGGCAGGCTCTGGATTTATTGTAAAACAGGACAGTGATCAGCTGCTGATTGTGACAAATAACCATGTGGTGGAAAATGCGGATGAAATTTCTGTCCAGTTTAATGATGGGGAAGTTGCGGATGCAAAAGTAAAGGGTGCAAGTGCTTCCAATGACCTTGCTGTCATAACAGTAGACCTCAATAAATTGAAAGACAGCACCAAAAAGGCAATTCGGGTAGCATCTCTGGGAAGCTCTGATGATGCCAAAGTTGGACAGATGGTTATTGCAATAGGCAATGCGCTCGGGTATGGCCAGTCGGTGACCGTTGGATATGTCAGTGCAAAAAATCGTGAAGTATCCACATCAGATGGCAGTGGAAAAACAACAACGCAGATTCTTATGCAGACAGATGCCGCCATTAATCCTGGAAACAGCGGCGGTGCTCTGATAAACACAAATGGTGATGTTATCGGTATTAATTCGTCAAAATATATGTCCTATGGAACAACAAATGTTGAGGGAATGGGATATGCGATTCCTATGAGCGATGCGGTTTCCATTATCAATGAGTTAATGGACCGCCAGGTATTGAGGGATGATGAGCGTGGTTATCTAGGTATACTTGGGCGAAATATCACCGACAGCGTGAGCAGGTATTATGGAATTCCAGTGGGAGTGTATGTGACCTCTGTTTCGGAGAATGGCGCTGCTTATAAGGCCGGGATGAAACAGGGAGACGTCATTACGCAAATAAATGGCAGTACGGTAAAATCTATTGAGGCGGTACAGGAGATTGTTAATAATACAAAAGTGGGAACAAGTATTGAAGTGACTATTAAGCGGAGTGATGACGGCGAATATAAAGAGAAAAAACTTACAGTAGTGTTGAAAGATAAAAACACGCTGGATGACTTGGAAGAGGAATCACAGGGTAATGATAACAGCGGATACGATTACAATAATAACGGGTATGGAAATGGGGATTCTCAGGTTGTACCATGGGGAAGCAGCGGATATTGATGCTTTAACCACATTGTAGTGTCCATTCGCAGCAGGAGGAGTATATGAGTGGAAAAAAAAATGACAAAAATTCGTCAGAAAGTATTGAGACGGAGAGCGTAAACAGGGACGGATATGAGAGAATCTGTTACCTGTGCCACCGACCGGAGAGCAAGGTGGAGAAAATGATTACAATACCGAATAATATTACGATTTGTTCGGATTGTATGCAGAAAACATTTGACCAAATTGGCTCACAGCAGTTACCGGGGATGAATGGGATGCCATCATTCCCCGGTATGGAATTCATCAACCTGGGGCCTATGAGTATGGAGCCGCAGTCTGAATTTCAGGAGAGGCACCGGGTGAAGTCAAAGAAAAAGGAAAAAAAGGAGAAACCGGTTCTTGATATTCAGAAGCTTCCTGCGCCGCATGTCATCAAGGGTAATCTGGATGAATATGTGATGGGACAGGACCATGCAAAAAAAGTGCTGGCAGTTGGCGTGTACAATCATTATAAACGGGTACTGGCAAAATCAGACGAGGACGGGGTAGAGATTGAGAAGTCTAATATGTTGATGATTGGTCCAACCGGAAGCGGGAAAACATTTATGGTAAAAACAATGGCGAGGCTTTTGCAGGTGCCATTGGCGATTACGGATGCTACTGCCCTGACGGAGGCAGGCTATATTGGTGATGATGTGGAAAGTGTCATATCAAAACTTCTGGCCAGTGCAGATAATGATGTCGAGCTTGCAGAGCGCGGCATTGTGTACATTGATGAAATTGATAAAATAGCAAAAAAACAAAATGCCAATAACCGGGATGTCAGCGGAGAGTCTGTACAGCAGGCGCTCTTAAAGCTTCTGGAGGGGGCGGATATTGAGGTGCCGGTGGGTGCAACAAATAAAAATGCGATGGTGCCCATGACGACGGTAAACACAGGACATATTCTGTTTATCTGTGGGGGTGCTTTCCCCGGGCTGGAGGACATTATCAAAAAGCGTCTGACAAAACAGGGAACAATGGGCTTTGGTTCTGAGCTGAAGGATCGCTATGACAGGGAAAGAGATATATTTGCCCGCACAGAGACAGAGGACATCCGCGAGTATGGTCTGATTCCTGAATTTATTGGCCGGCTTCCTATCGTTTTTTCTCTTGAGGCGATGGATGAAGATTTGTTGGTGGACGTTTTGATAAAACCGAAAAATGCCATTATAAAACAGTATCGCAAACTGCTCCGGATGGATGAGGTTGATTTAGAATTTGAGGAGGAGGCCCTTCGTGCAGTAGCAAAGAAAGCTGTCATGAAAAAGACAGGTGCCCGTGCGCTCCGCTCTATTCTGGAGGAATTTATGATGGACATTATGTACGAGATACCAAAAGATGAAATGATAGGAAAGGTTATCATTACACAGGCATATATTGAAGGAAAAGGTGCTCCTAAAATTATGATGCGGGGCAGTTGCCAGGGGTGATAGCTTGACTTGTAAAGAAGCAGTATACAGTGAAGAGGTACTGGATTATATCGTAGGAAATTATCGGGGTGAGGATTATATTCTCACCCTTTATAATCCTGTTTGTTACATGGAGTTTGACAGTATTCAGGGAGTAGTATACCAGGAACCGGGAAGTGTTACGAATGAAACGATAGAAAAATATGGATTTTCTGCAATTCCAAATGTGTATGGGCTGATGAGCCAGGAGGCGTTAGAGGCAAGCGGTGTCCTGCGTATCCGGCGTCAGCCCTATCTTGATTTATATGGACAAGGGGTGTTGATTGGTTTTGTAGATACCGGGGAACGTGTTAATAGAGTGTCAAGTTAGCAGAAACTCCGTTATTCTACATATAAAGACCGTGGAAACAGCGACAGCATTGGCAGATCTTCCGCATCATTTCCAATTGCCATGCCTTCTTCCAGTGCAATCCCCTCTCTGGTACAGATCATTTCTACCCCTGTTTTTTTATCTGCTTCCACGCTGGTAATTCCAATATGTCGGTTCTCTCTGTGGATTTTTATACGCTCTCTGTTGTTTACAGAGTTTTCAATTTTCCGGATTAGAGCCTCGGCCTCTCCCGGCATCCACCCCTGTTTTCGCCTGCAAAGAAGAGTGTACTTGTATACAACACCGCGAATCTGATAGGTGCGGCATCGCAAGTTTTTTGAGAATGTACCTGCACTTTGTACCTCCTCCCAAAGAATCTTCCTCCGCCCCTGTTCCGTTTGCTTCCAAACTAAAATATGTCCTCCGTCCGCAAACACTCCACCGGATAGACAATTGATGATTTTCCGGCACTTTGCCATTGCCTCTGGAAATGGAAGTGCTGTTGCCAGATACAGTTTGCTTTTCTTTGCCAGCCATCGGATTTTTTCTGCCATAGAATCCGACAACGCCCGTTCCCCCTCTGCGACCAATGTACCGTCAACGTCCAGAAATATTCCTTTGGGATAAACAGGAATCCGAAAAGCGGGGTAAGGTTGAAAGAAAAGTAATTCTTTTATGTCCATACGATTACAATAGGCAAGATAGCAGTTACATTCTTTTCTTTTACAGGAATGATTGTCCGGGATTCTGCCTGCCTGCGCTGCATGAAGATTGCAAAAATATCGGTCTCCCTCCGCTTCCTGGAACACGGAATGTCTGCATTGATTGCTGTCTGCCCGGAAATGATGCAGTTCCAGAAAAAAATAGGGATCTATCTTTTGAAATTCCTGAATTTCTGTCTCGGTATAACGTTTCCTTCTGCCCTCCATCCGGTTAATCCAAACGTAAATCTCTTCCGGTAATTCTTCCCGGAGTTTTTGAATACTGGAATGTTCATCGGGATCACCCACCGCACCCACGCAATAGGCAATGCCTGCCTGTGTTAATTTCTTACACTGTCTGACAAATGTGTCCACCGATGTCATGGAAGGATGAAAGGTACACCATAGGCGGAGTTTTCGTTTTTCCCCTCCACAGGTCTCAAAGAGCGAAAGCATCTGCTCCACCGGAAAACTCAGGTTCGTCTGACAGCCGGTATATACTTCCGTCCTAATCCGGCTGAATTTTGCCATCGCTTCCCAATAATAGGGATGCACGAGGGCCTCTCCATAGGGCACAATCAGCAGGGCATGTTCCTCCGTCTCTGCCTCCATCTGACAGAGAAATTTCTCCAGGGCTTCCCGGTCTTTTTTCTCCTGCTCTGCCGTCATTTTCCTTTTAGAAAACGGACAGTATTCACAGGAATAATTGCAGGAAGTCAGATAGCCCCGGTAATAAAATTGTGTTCCCATTCTTGCATCAATCCTCTCACTCGTTCTGAAATCAGTTGCGGTCCCAGGGCATCCGAATATGCCATTCCTTTTTCTGTCAGCAGATAGTTTTCACCGCACAAGCGGAGATATCCTTCATTTTTCCAATCGGACAGAAGCGGAAAATCCTGTTTCAAATCTCCGGCAAAGATTCTATCATATTCTTTTACATTTAAACCACTGGCAAACAATATATTTTTCGCCACATACCGTCTCTTTTCTTCTTCTTCATCCAAAATAAACCCATGCGTAATTTTTGTATAATCCTTTGTTTCCAGGTAAGCATCCAGCTGTTGGATACATTGTGTCTGTCTGACAGAGTACGGTGTGCAGAAATGCAGATTTCCCAGATAACTCCTGCCGCCACATCCCAGAGAAAGAGTGTTTCCAAAACCGCAGGATTCTGCTGGAAAGACCGCTGCTACATCGGACCGTACAAAACGCCTCATGGAATATTGCTCATATCCATGAAGCAATAAATATTCCCGGATCATTTCATAGAAAAAACAGGTCTGCTCTGAGGGCTTCTCACCTCGGTTTGCAAGCGGTGTTCCGGGTTTGACGTACAGCGGATAGATAAAGAGTTCCTCTGGCTGATAAAACAATGCTTCCCTGAGTGTTTCCCCTAAGGAATCCTTTGTCTGTCCGGGAATTCCATAGATTACATCCAAATTCATGCAGGCAAATTCCTGTTTTCGTATCAAAGCGACCGCTTTTCTCGCCTGTTCTGCGGAATGGATCCGGCACAGCCGTTTTAATTCCTCCTTTTGGAAACTCTGAACCCCGATACTGACCCTCTGCGTATGATGTGCTTTGGCAATCTCTAATTTTTCTTTTGTCGTCTGGTTGGGGGAAGTTTCTATAATGACGGGATAGTTCTGAACGTTGCCCATTGCCCTGTCTATGACAGAAAACAACCGTTCCAGTTGCTTCTCCGTTAAGATTAAAGGGGTTCCACCACCTACCGTCACGTCAGAAAATACATAATCCTCCAAGTGATACTGTCTAAGCTGTTCCTCCACCGCATCCAGATAACGTTCCAGATATGACGGATTCCGTCCTGCCACAGAAAAAAGATTGCAGTATCCGCATTTGGCTTCACAAAAGGGAATATGAAAGTACAGGCTATTCTCTGCCCCCGCCAGTCTGGGCAGGTAATCCTGTATCTCCAGATCAGGCAGAGCCCGGTATGCGGTCTTGTGGGGATAACTGTACATATATTGTTGATAGATAGAGCCTGGCTTCCTGCTTTTTTCACTCATATTCAGAATCACCTTCCCCTTTCAAATTTATAAGAAAAAATGCTGATAGGGAATCGTGTTTACCATCGGATGATTGATTCCATGGGAATAGCATCCATCTTCCCCATAACAGGTGCCATGATCAGAACAGCAGATGACAAACGTCTTCCCTTTTCCCCTCAGGGCCTCAAACAATCTCGAAAGCTCGCTGTCTACATAACGAAGCGCCAGCCGATGGCTTTCCTTTGTGTCTCTTTGGTAGGCGGGAATCGGCAATCGCCCCATTTCTCGTTCCAGATAGAAATAATTGGGATAATGAATCGCAGAAACATTCAGATAGAGGAAGATTTTTTTATTCGGGGGCTGCTTCTCCAGCCAGTGAATGGTAAAGTCCACTTGATGATTGGTGCTTTCCCTGACTGTTGGCGCAAAGGAGGAATTCCAGAAACTTTGTTGAAAATATGCCGGCAGCACTTTTCCCAGGCCGGAGCGTTTGTCAAAAAAGGTGACCCCTCCCACACAACAGGTTGTATAGCCTTGTTTCTCCAGTGCCTGAATCCAGTTAGCCTGATGAAATCCATAGGCTCCCTTCGGCGCCTTCCGCCCGCTTCCCGCATTTTCAGGAAAAAATAACTGAATTCGTTCCCGGTGGTTCTTTGCTTCCCAGACACACGGAAAAAAACCGGCAAACAATGCCTGATGTGCCGGAAAGGTAAAATTCCCCGTTGCCTGACAACGGACCCAACTACCATGGGAATTCAGGACAGGCGTAGTTCCCCGTTCTTCTTCCTCCTTTGCCACATCATAGCGCAGGGCATCCAGACAGAGAAATATAATGTGATGGCTTCCCACCACCTGTTTCATATCCACGTTCCATTCCAAACTGCGCCCTCCCCCCTTGCCATACGACGGATTTGTGCGCCGTAGATTCGGTTCTCCCCGTAAATATCAGCGTACAATAAATCCCCCTGCCCATTGATTTCAATGATCCGGGGTTTTCCTGTCTTCTTATCCAACATGATATCCAGTCCCGCCATGCAAAGTTCCGGAAAACTCTTCATTGCCTGTTGACAGAGCTCTTCTATTTCCGCCAGAACCCGCTCCCGGTTCCAGGGCAGATCTGATGAAAAAATCTCCTCTGGCATGGCGGCATGGTTATTCAGATGAAGATTGGTAATCGGCATAACGGATTTTCGTGCCACCAGATACTCCACTCTGCCAAACTGCCATAACACACGGAAATCAAAAGACTCTCCGCCGCTTACGGCCTTAGGGTGCCAGCGCTCTACCACGGTATCTAACTGTAAAATTCGATTCAGGATTCGTGCCACTTCTTCCGGATCTGTAATTTTTCGGATTTTTTTCTGCTGTACGAGCTCTCCTGCCGAGTCGCAGGCAGAAGTATATGCTGCTACCCTCCCGGTGGCCGGCTGTATGGACAGCGCAAGCACACCCGCAGCCCCGGAGCCATAGACCGGTTTGACAAAAACAGACCATGCCCGATGTTCTTCCATAATTTGACGTACCTCTGAAAAATCTTTTGGATTCTCGCCAAGCAATTCTGTCACAGGCAGCTCTCTTTCCTGTAATAATTTCTTGGAGACAGCTTTATTCAATGCCTTTAAGATTCCAGCCGGATGATTGAGAAACCGGATTTTGGAACCGGTCTCTGCGAGTCGTTTTAACTGCTCCCGGTACTCCGCTATGATACGGTTCAAATCCAACAAATGACAGGTATCATAAGAGAGGGGATCTATTTTTACGATTCCCCCCTCCAGATCTTCCGTTTTCCACTGATTCCAGAGAAAGAATGCAAACGGAACTCCCTGCTGTTTTGCTGCCTGTCGGAAATAATCTGTTCTTTTGTTGTGCTCTTCCCCAATCAAAATTACTTTCATGGAGTTCACCTTATTCCGTCAGCATAGGATAGTAATACACCTCATCCTCCCATTCATCCGGTTCATTCTGCTCTGTTACATCGACTTCTATCGGCAGCTTTTCCAGTTTCTCCATCATATCGTCGGATAAATAATGGTAATGTACATCCAATTCCTGAATATTTGGAAATTCCGGCAGATGATCCACTAACTTCTGTCCCCCCTGGTCCGTCAGAGAACCCATAGATAATTCAAGACGCCTGATCTGCTTCATATATTTGCTTTGCAATACTACTTCGGTAATTTCGTTCTGCATCTCACTGTTACAGATTGCCAGACTTTCCAATTTTGGGAAATCCGACTTCTCCAACAGAGCTTTAATGTCGTCAATAGAACCGGAAAAACCATAGTCATCAATGCCTATGTAAAGTTTCAGACTCTTTAATGCAGGCAATTTCGCATCCCGTATGTTCTGAATCACTTCTACCGGCAGCCCACCGCAAATAATCTCCAGAGATTCCAGATGTTCTAACTGCACTTTGCCCAATTCCAGATCGGTACTACCTTTGATTACCAGACGTTCTAACTGCGGCATCGCCTTCAGCAAATTCTCATAATTTCCCTGAATGATCCAGGAAACCTCACATTCCTCAAAATCCATGTCTCCTATGAACAGGCTCTTAATGTGTGAAAATTTTTCTTTGTGTTCCACCATGGCATCCAGGATATCCTGTACACTGCCCTCCCAGGGATCGCCCCAGGAACCGATGATGATTTCTTCTAAATCCGGGAGTTCAGGATCTGCCAAAATGTCACCAGCCATTGTCTTAGAGCATTTTCCTGCTTCATACTCATCATAGTCGTAACTATAGGTTTTGCTTTGATACATAATTTTCTCCTTTCGTACCAGCCCAAAGTTTTGATTTTATTATAAAATATTTTCGTGGCAAACTCAAGAATATTATACGAAGTCATAAGACAGGCATTATCTTTAATAAAATAGCAAAAAAAGGAGTGGCATTCTTATGACGATGGAACAGTTATCTGAGTGGCAGAAGCTCCCTATTATGGAGCTCCGACGGGAAGAACTGTCCAATATAGAAGAGATTGTAATAGATTCAACCAAAAGCAGGAAACAGCGGGTGCAGTCCTTTTTAGAGCAGGTGAAGAATCCCTTTGCACAGAATGTGGGAGAGTATATTCTGCAGATTGGATATTTGGAGGGGACGGAAGAAACACTGGATGACCGTATGGTGCTGCTTGTCAGAAAACAGACCACGATTTTATGAAAATAATTCAGGAGGAATACAGGGTGAAAGCGAAAGATTTGTATAACGTGGCAGTTTATCTCCGCCTGAGCCGGGATGATGTTTCCGACGGCGGCAGTGCAGAGAGTAACAGCATCCGTTCCCAGAGGGATATGATCCGTTCCTATATCCGGGGGCAGGATGACATGGAGATTTACGACATTTACGTGGACGACGGGTGGTCAGGGGCAAATTTTGACAGGCCGTCTTTTAAGCGGATGATGGAAGATATTGAGGCTGGACATGTAGACTGTGTGATAGTAAAGGACTTATCCAGATTTGGACGGGATTATATTGAAGCCGGGCGGTTGATTCAGAAAACCTTCCCGGCTTTTTCTGTGCGGTTTATTGCACTGAATGATAACTTTGATTCGTTGACAGCCAATTATAACGAGAAAACGATGGTGATTCCGGTTAAGAACTTTGTCAATGATGCGTATTGCAGTGATATTTCCAAAAAGGTCAGGAGTCATCAGCAGATGAAACGGGAGCGGGGGGATTTTATTGGTGCTTTTGCCGTTTACGGCTACCGTAAGAACCCGGAGAATAGCAACCAGCTGCTTGTGGACGAATACGCCGCCGGGATTGTAAAAAAGATATTTGCATGGAAAATTGCCGGGCTCAGCAATTTTGCCATAGCGAAAAAACTGGACGGAATGGGAATCCTCTCCCCGATGGAATATAAGAAGTCGCAGGGGGAGAAATTCTTCACCGGGTTTGTTACCCATGTAAAAGCGAAATGGTCGGCGGTGGCCGTCAAGCGAATCCTTACGAATGAACTGTACACGGGAATGATGGTGCAGGGAAAAAACGAAAAGGTCAGCCACAAAGTGAAACGTTCGGTAGAAAAGCCAAAGGAGGAGTGGGTGCGTGTAAAGGATACCCATGAGGCGGTGGTAACGGCAGAGGATTTTGAGACAGTCCGGAAATTGCTGGCCGTTGACACAAGGGCGTCAGCCGGGAAAGCCGGATGTCATATGTTTACGGGAGTTCTGTTTTGCGGGGACTGTGGAGAACCGATGATACGGCGGGTAAACCGAAATAAGGGAACGGAAAAGGTGTATTTTATCTGTTCTACCAGAAATAAGGGGCTTGGCTGCACAAGGCACAGCATCCCGGAGGAGAAACTGAAGCGTCTTGTTCTGGCGGGCCTGCAGCAGCAGCTCGCCCTGTTTTTGGATAAGGGCCATGTATTTACGCAGATTGAAACAATGGAAGTGCAGTTTGACGAGGTGGCGGCATTTAATAAGGAAATCCGGAAACTCCATCAGGAACAGGAAAAGTATGTTTCCCTGCGCAGCGGGCTGTATGAGGATTTGAAGCGGGGGATTATCACCGAGGAGGATTTCAGGGACTTCCGGCAGATTTATGAAAAACAATATCAGGAGACAGAGGATGCCATACGGCAGCAGGAGGAGGCAGTTAAGGCATTATTTAGGGCAGGAATGGCGGCAGGGGCAAATTTGGAAAAGATGAAATCCACGCTGGAGATTACGGAATTAAGCCGGGATATTCTCGTGACATTTGTCAGCCGCATTCTTGTGTATGAGGATAAGCGGGTATTTTTGGAACTCCGGGCAAAGGAGGTAATGTAACATGGCACGTACTTCAAAAAAGAAAAGAACAGGGCAGATGCCTCGTTCCAGACGCTTTCATGTGGGGGTTTATGCAAGGCTTTCCGTTGATGGAACAAAGGCTTGCGGACAGAAAGATTCCCCGCAAGCCAGGAAAAATGAGTCCATAGACACGCAGATTGCGATGGCAGAGCAGTACTTGAAAGAACATCCGGAAATGGAGCTTTATGACTGCTATACGGATTTGGGCAGAACAGGGACGAATTTTAAGAGAGAGGGTTTTGAACGGATGATGCAGGATGTGCGGAAGAAACGCATTGACTGTGTGATTGTCAAGGATTTATCCCGTTTTGGCAGAAATCATATTGAGGCGGGAAATTATATTCAGAAGATTTTCCCTTTTATGGGTGTCCGTTTTATTGCTATTACGGATGGTATTGATACGTTCGAGGCAAAATCCGGTGTGGATGAAATCACGGTCAACTTAAAAAATCTGGTAAATGAAATGTATGCGAGAGATATTGCCGAAAAGGTGAGGTCAAGCAGGCGCAGCAGTCAGGAGCAGGGGAGTTACACTGGAGGAATGCCGCCATACGGATACCGGGCGGAATGGGTGAATGGGAAGAAATGTCTTTTTATCTGTCCGGAGACATCAGGCATTGTCCGGGATATTTATGAGATGTACCTGTCTGGAAGGAATATGCGGCAGATTGCGGGGGCTCTGTATGAGAGGGGAATCCATCGCCCGGGTGCTTACAGAACAACAGGGCATGTGTACCGGCAGGAGGGTGAGGTTTTGGAACAGTGGACCAGTGCCGCGATAAAGTATATTTTGATGAATCCTGTATATATTGGCTGTATGAAACAGGGAACAATAACCCATGAGCCTCTTATCCGAGAGGATGTGTTTTTCCGGGTGGCTGCCATGTTTAAAAAGCCGACAGAAAAATATGGCATCAAAGATGGTTTTTCTAAAACCGTGCCGATAGAGGAGGATATTTATGCCGGAGTGCTGTTTTGCGGGGACTGTGGAAAGCGGATGGCAAGGGTGGCCAATATAAAACAGCTGAAATCCGGGGATACGGTTCGTTATTATGGATATTACTGTTCGGCATCCCGCAGGCTTGATGATTTGCAGTGTCCGGCAAAGGGTATAGGAGAAAGTGTGTTAAATAAATTGGTAAAAAGTGCACTAAATCAGGAGTTTGCCCTGTCGGATTTGCGTCCGGACAGATTGATAAAGGAATATAACGGGAAGGCAGAGGAACAAAAACAGCAGATCAGACAGCGCATTGCCCAGTGTGGGAAACAGCTGGAGAGTGGAAAAAAGAGAGGGAGTGAGCTGTATCTGAAATATTATTTGGGCAGTCTTTCTTTGGAAGAATTTCAGTATGCAAAAAAGGAAAATGAGAAGTCCCTCCATGAAATATCTGAGAGGGAAGAGGGGTTGCAGCTCAGATTAGACGGGATGGAACGGAAGATGAGGGAAACAGGAAAGTTCCTGCGGAATCTTATGGAATGGAATGAAAAGACAAAATTAACAAAGGACGTCATATATACCTTGATCAGCCGGATTGATGTGTATGCCGGCCGTCGGGTGAAAATAACTTTTGCATTTCGCAGGAATGATTTACTATCTGCTGGAGGAACCAGCGGATTTGAGGGGGAAGTGTGAATGAAAAGAATAGGGTCATCCGACATGAATAATGGGGCAACACATAGTATTCGCATCGCTATTTATATCCGCCTTTCCAAAGCGGATGCAGATAAAGGGCAGGAGGAAAGTAATAGCATATCCATGCAGCGTATTTTAATAAAGAAGTATATTGTTTCTCATTTTGATGGCTGCCAGATTATGGAATATCAGGATGATGGTTTTTCAGGGACGAATTTCGACCGTCCGGGAGTGCAGCGCCTTTTAGAGGATGCCAGAAATGAGAAGTTTGACTGTATAGTTGTAAAAGATTTTTCCAGGTTTGGCAGGGACTATATGGAAGTGGGTTCTTATCTGGAGCAGATATTTCCCTTTTTAGGAATCCGTTTTATTTCCATAAACGACCATTACGACAGTGCCAGCTATCAGGGAAGCATTGCGGATTTGAATGTGAATTTCAAAAATCTACTCTATGATTTGTACAGTAAGGACTTATCGCAGAAAATTAAAACTTCCCTGCGGGCAAGAAAGGAGAGCGGTCAGTATGTCAGTGCCAATGCACCATTTGGTTATGAGAAAGCTCCGGATGACAGGCATATGCTTGTGATTTGTGAGGATGAGGCGGTGATTGTCCGGGAAATTTTTGCACTTGCGCTGCAGGGAATTTCTTCTTCTCAGACCGCAAAGAAGTTAAATTTAAAGAGGGTTTCTACTCCGCTGGAATTTAAGATAAGGAAGGGTGAGACTTCGCGTAAACCAAAGGGAGACAGATTTTACTGGAGTGGCAGTACCATATGCAGTATCTTACGCAATCCAGTGTATGTCGGGGATATAGAGTATGGTAAAACAGAGAAAGACCAGGTGGGAGGCCGCAATGTCTTGAAAGCCAGGGCAGAGTGGAAGGTTATCAGAAACCACCATGACCCCATCATAGCAAGGGAAGATTTTGAAGAGGTTCAGAAAAGCAGAGGAAAGAGCATTAGAAAGAGAATGGGAGAAAACAGAAGTCCATTAATTGGCAGGGCAGTGTGCGGATGCTGCAAACACAACCTGCAGATTAAGGGGGGGAGAAATCCTTATTTTACCTGTCATAACCGATATGCAGCCGGACTGGAAAAATGTGTCAGTAAAGTTAATGTCATGTTTCTGGAAAAGGTGGTCTTGTTCCGGTTGAGAGAGTATATGGAAAGGAAATCTTCCATGGAAGAACAGAATAACAGGTATATGGATAATTTAAAGGCAAAACGGAAAGGGCTGTTGAGGGATATGGGGCAGGCAGAGAAGGAGTATGGCAGGCTGAAACGGGAGCATTATGAGAGTTACCAGTTATATTCACTTAGAAAGCGGCCGGAGTTTCATTCTCTCCATGCAGAGATAGAGGAGAAGCAAAAACTAATTCAGAAGCTGCAGGAACAGATTTTTCAGATGGATGAAAGGATTTGTAGTGTCAAAACGCAAAAAAAATTTCCAGAGGGAGATGCAGGGGCAATATCGGAAATGATACGTCAATATATTGATAAAATAGAAATATATAGTGAAGATGATATTGAAATCAAATGGACAGCAAAGACCTGAGTTATATTTTTGAAGCAATAATTTAACAGAAGAGGGAATTGATTATATACATGAAGCATTTCGGAGTGCGGACGGCCAGACCCGTATTGTTTCCATTTGGGACCAGACAATTGTAGAAGGGGAGGGCAGCACTTCATTTCCCTATGGGCAGGTATTTGAGAGAGAGGATATCAATCAGGCGTTAGAATCAGAGAACCCATATGAAATTGTTTCATCGAATGACCCGAATGGGCATGGGACATTCATGGCTGGTGTAGCAGCAGGAGGGGAGAACAGAAGCGAAGGGTTTTCAGGGGTTGCCCCCTTGTCCGAGATTGTCTTTGTAAAATGTAAACAGGCGAAAAAAAGTTATCGGCGTTATTATGGCATTCCGGAAAATGTAGATGCCTTTCAGGAAAATGATATCATGGCAGGGATTTCTTTTATTTTGCAAGTTGCCAAAAGGGAGCGCAAACCAGTGATCGTTTGTCTGGGCATTGGCTCTAATATGGGAACTCACAGTGGGGGAACAAATCTCACTGTTTTTATGGAGCGGTATACGGCGGTATCAGGTGTGGCAATGGTTTCCAGTGCCGGCAATGAAGGAAATGCCAGACATCACCATTCGATTCATACGCGGAATGATGTGATAAATATTAATGTAGAAAAAAATATAGATGGGTTTATGGCCCAGCTCTGGTGGCAGACACCGGGGACTTTGGAGTTATCCATTACATCTCCAAGAGGAGAAACCGTAGAGGGAATTCGTGCGCTCTCGGGGGAGAGGTATTCACATCGTTTTCAGCCGGAAAATACAGTGGTAGATATTTATTTTGGCGTGGCGCAGGAGCTGACGAGGCAGCAGGTTGTTGTGTTCCGTTTTCAGTCTGTCCGTGCGGGTATATGGAAAATCGGGGTAAAATCAGATTTTGATGATCCCAAATATAATATGTGGCTCCCTATCCGTGAATTTTTGTCCAGTCCTGTGGAATTTTTGCAGCCGGATCCGGATATTACCATTTGCAATCCGGGGAATGGTACGTATACACTTACCGTATCTGCTTATGATGTGGTAGAAAATGCACTTTATCTGCAGGCTAGCAGAGGATTTACTACATCTGGAATGGTAAAACCGGACATTGTGGCACCAGGTGTAAATATTGTAGGACCGTATCCAAGAAATCAATATGGGACAATGAGCGGGACGGGTGTAGCTGCCGCCTTTTCGGCAGGGGTTGCCGCATTATTTATGCAGCAGTATGGTGTTTCCAGCGGTATAGCACTACGAGAGGTGTTTATTCGGGGGGTAACTCCCCGGGGAGTACCATATCCGAATACAGAATGGGGATTTGGTGTTCTAAATGCCTATGAGAGTCTTTTACCAGGATGATAACCTACAGGTATATTGACAGGCAGAGGGAAATGGGTTACATTCATAATGATAAAAGAATACATGAGTGGAGGGGTTTTATGAACCAATGGGAAAAAAATATCAGGAGAACAGTACCTTATGTACCGGGTGAGCAGCCACAGGAAGAGGGCATTATCAAATTAAACACAAATGAGAACCCTTATCCGCCGTCACCAGGGGTATTTGAGGCACATAAGAATATAAATATAAACCGCTTTGCACTGTATCCGGATCCGGCAGCCAGTGAGCTTGTGAGGGAATTAGAAAACTATTACGGACTGGAAAAGGGACAGGTCTTTGTTGGTGTTGGTTCGGATGATGTGCTGTCGTTATCCTTTTTAACCTTTTTCAATTCAAAAAAACCGATTCTCTTTCCGGATATTACATATTCATTTTATCCGGTATGGGCAGATGTTTACCGCATTCCGTATGAATGTCCGCCGCTGGATGAAAATTTCCTCATTTGTCCGGAGGATTACAAAAGGGAAAATGGCGGTATTGTAATTGCCAATCCGAATGCGCCGACTTCCATTGGGCTGTCCTGTTCCGCTATAGAAGAGATTATTCAGGCCAATCAGGATGTTATTGTTATTGTGGATGAAGCGTATGTCGATTTTGGCGGGGAGACTGTACTGCCGTTGCTTGAGCAGTATGAAAATCTCCTTGTTGTGAGGACGTATTCAAAATCCCGTTCCCTGGCCGGGATGCGTATCGGATTTGCCATGGGAAATAAACGCCTGATTCAGGCACTGACGGAAATAAAAGAATCAATTAATTCCTATACAATGTCACAGGAGGCAATTCGCATTGGCGCCGCGTCCCTAAAAGACGAAAACTATTTTCAGGATAATTTGAATAAAATCGTGGCAACACGCGAGCGCATAAAAGGCGAATTGGAGCAGCGGGGATTTGCCGTGCTGCCGTCCCAGACAAACTTTCTCTTTGCGAGGACCGATAAAATGTCCGGGGGAGAGCTGTTTGAGAAGCTCTGTGAAAAGAAAATCTATGTCCGCCATTTTAATGGAGAGCGGATTCGGGATTATCTGAGAATCACGGTTGGCACGGATGAGCAGATGGACAAGCTGATAAAGGCGATAGATGACATTTTAACGTAAATGTTTTGAAATGAGGAGTACAATGAGAGTATTAAAAAAGGCGTATCCATATTATGGGCGGATTTATGGAGTTTTATTTGTGTGTATCTGTTTTGGCCTGATGCAGGGGGTAGTGGGCCTTGTTGAGCCGCAGATTGTCACATTGATTGTTGATAATGTAATTAATCCGGCGCTTGGGAAGAGTCCGCAGGCAAACAGCAGTATTTTTTCTTTCTTGATTGAGGATATTCCGGCAGGAAACTTATGGGAGATGATGACGGTATTAGTAGGGGTATTCCTGCTCATTCTGCTGCTGTACTTTATCACATTTTATGCGCGGTGGAATATGGCGCATTATTTTTCGATTAAGTGTGATAATGTTTTGCGCGGAGACATATTAAAAAAAATCAATTCTTTTGGAGAACCGCTTCTGAAGGATTACAGCTCCGGGGATTTAATTACTATTGTAAACTCGGATGCAGACAACATACGGAATTTTCATGTGGCTACCGTGCCGTTTATGACGGATGCCATTTTTTACATCGTGGTGGCATCTTATATGCTTTCGAGGATTCATATCGGGCTGATGCTTGCGCCCCTTTTTACCCTTGTATTTTTTGCGCTGATTACCCGCGGTTTTCTGAAACTCTGCAAGGTGATGTATGAAAAGCTGTGGGGGAAAAATTCCGAGCTGAACACAGAGACACAGGAAAGCATTTATGGAATCCGAACCATTAAGTCCTATGCGAGAGAGGAAATGCGCAGAGAGCGCTTTAATAAGCGAAGTGAGGATTTGCGGGACTTCTCCACATCCTTTGGAGTGAAACGGTTCAAATACTTTATGGCCTTTGATACTGTAGACCAGTTTGTTATGTTAATCAGCATGGCGATTAGTATTTATCTTGCCACAAAGTTTCAGATGACGAGCGGAGAGTATGCGGCATTTTTGTCCTATCTGCTTGCCATTTGCGGAAATTTTGTGGATATCATTTTTTACTCTGCGGATATGCAGGGGCAGAAAGTCAGTGTTGACAGGGTCTTCGGCCTGTTGGATAAAAAAGATGAGATTCTGGCAAGCTATGGTACGGAGCCGGTATCCCGGGAGCCCCATATCACATTGTCCGGTGTATCGGCAAAAGCGGGGGAGAATGAATTATTAGAGGATATTTCCCTTGACATTCCTTACGGAAAGAAAATCGGCATTATGGGAAAAACGGGAAGCGGAAAGTCCGTTCTGCTCCGTGTTATTCAGGCGTTTGAGGAAATTGACAGCGGCTCAATTACCATTGACGGGAAAGATATTAAGACATACGACAGGGGAGAGATTGCAAGAACATATGGATATGCGATGCAGAATGTCTTTTTATTTTCTAATACGATTGCGGCAAATATTGCCTATTATAACCCGGATGCACCGGAAGACGAGGTGATTTCCTGCGGTCAGACGGCACAGGTCAGCGAATTTGCGGATGCGATGCCGGATGGCTACCAGACCATTATCGGGGAAAAAGGATTTGGCCTGTCCGGGGGCCAGAAACAGCGTGTGGCAATTGCCAGGGCGCTTTTGAAAAATGCGCCGGTAACCATTCTTGACGACTGTACCAGCGCGCTTGATATTGAGACGGAGAGTAAAATTTTTAAAAGCCTGAATAAATATTTCAAAGAAAAAACGCTGCTTATGGCGACTCACCGTGCAATGGCGCTAAGGGACTTTGATGAGATTATCTTTATGGATTCCGGGAAAATTGTGGAGAGGGGAAATTTTGAGGAGCTGATGGCGTTAAACGGCCGATATGCAGATATTTACCGGCAGCAGATGGATAAGGAGGTGTTTGTCAGTGAGTAGGAACTTATATTATGAAGATGAATTGATTCAGGAAAAGTTCAACGGGTTTATGCTGAAGCGCCTGGTGTCCTATGCGGCAGAATATAAATGGGAGTATTTAAAAGTAATCCTTCTTATGATTGGTTCGAGTTTTCTGTCATTAGTGCCGACGGCAATTAATATGAAGATTATTAATGAGGTATTGCCGCAGGAGGGGATAGTGCCAAATGATGTACTAAGCCTGACGGTATTTTTTCTCAGTATGTGGCTTACGTTAAGTCTCGGTTCTGTTTTTGCCGGATTTATCACTTCAAAGGCGTCAACTACACTGGGAAATAACATTGTATGCAAACTCCGTGAGGACTTGTTTGAAAAACTGATGGAGCTGAGTTTTGATTATTATGACAGCAGGCCGACAGGAAAAATACTGATCCGCATAACCAATTATACGGATGAGGTGGCAAATTTCTTTATTAATGATATGACCCGCGTTATTGAGTGCGTATTTATTATGATACTCACACTGATTTGTATATGTTTTGTTGAGGTCCGTATGGCTGTCATGGCAGTAATTGTGAGTATTCCTCTCGGAATTGTGCTTTGGGTTATTGCAAAGGCGCTGCACAACCGCATGAGGATTGACCGGAACAAACAGAGTAACCGCACGGCGTTTGTCGCAGAGGATATCAACGGTCTGGAGGTTATTAAAGCATTTAACCGTGAGGAGCTGAACAACAAAATTTATGAGGAGCTCTCGGAACAGTACCATAAAGCATTTATGAGGACAACAACGTTCCGTGAGATGTTTTTCCCGCTGTCCTGGGCAGGAGTCCGGATTATATGTTCGGTGGCGATGTATCTCACTGTCCTCTTTATCATTACGCATAATATAGGGGCGGAGCTGACGCTCGGAGCTCTCGTTGCCGTGACAACCTATATGCAGAGATTTTCCAATTCACTCTATGTCATCTGCCAGAGGCTGCAGTCTATTACAAACGTGACTTCCAATGTGGAGCGCATATTTGAAGTGTTGGATACAGAAAGTGAGATTGTGGAAAAGAGAGATGCCAGGGAACTTGTTGTGACGAAAGGGGAAGTGGATTTCCATGACGTGACCTTTTCCTATATAAAAGGCGTTCCTGTACTTGAGCATGTTGATTTGGAAGTTAAGCCGGGACAGATGATTGCCCTTGTTGGTCCTACTGGCGCAGGCAAGACGACGATCGTCAGCCTTATCAGCCGTTTTTATGATATTGACAGCGGGCAGATTCGGATTGACGGTACGGATATTCGTGATGTGACATTGGATTCCCTCAGAGAGCGTGTTGGCGTTATGATGCAGGATACGTTCCTCTTTCGTGGAGAGATTATTGAAAATATCCGTTTTTCCAAACCCGAGGCAACGGACGAGGAGTGCATAGAGGCGGCGAAGAAGGTATTTGCCCATGACTTTATTATGAAGAAGCCGGACGGGTATCACACCGTCATTTCCAGTCAGGGGAATGAGCTTTCCGGCGGGGAACGGCAGCTTTTGTCCTTTGCAAGGCTGATTTTGAAAAATCCGGATATTATTATTCTGGACGAGGCAACCAGTAACATTGATACGGAGACGGAAAAACTGATTCAGAAAATGTTCTCGACGGTGTTAAAGGGGAAGACCAGTTTTGTCATTGCCCATCGTCTCTCTACAATTAAAAATGCTGACAGGATTTTGTATATAGACGACAAAGGAATTCTGGAGGATGGAAGCCATGAGGAGCTATTGCAGAGCAAAGGGCTGTACTATGCCCTTGTGAATAAGGGGTAAATGCCAGGGGGCGGTTTACGCCCCCTTTTGTGTCTGCAATTGTCGAATTCTCACTTCACCCTTACTTTTACCTGGTAACTCTCTCCTGTTGTCCGCAGCTTTATCCGTATTTTTACCGTGCCTTTTTTCAAACCCCTGACAACGCCTTTTTTCGTGACTTTTGCCACTGACTTATTGTCTGAACTGTAAGAAAGAATAGAAGAATCCAGTGTTCCTTTTTTCTTTTTATTGATAAAAACAACTGTTTTTAAAGCAGTGTTCTTCCCCTTTTTGACGTTTACAGTTTTTTTGTTGGCTTTAATCCCTGTAATATTTCCTGCTGCATAATTTTTCGTTTTTCCTTTTTTTGTCACCTTTGCTTTTGCGGAATAGGTGTATGAGACATCCCCGGTCTCGACGAACTTATGGGCAATCTTCTTTAAATAAGGCGCTTTTTTGATTTTTGCCTTACAGTGGCTAAATGCTGAATAGCCGATTTTCAGCACACTGTCTGGAATCGTAATCTTTTCCAGAGAGGTAGCATAAGCGAAGGCATGCCCTCCGATAGATGTCAGCCCGGATGGGAGTTTGATGCTTTTTAGCCCCTTGCAGGAGAAAAAGGCATAAGCTGATAGCTCCGTTACAGATTCTGGTAGAGTCACATCTGTCAGTGAACCACAATTATAAAATGCGTTCAGGCCGATTCTCGTTTCATTGCCACCCCACTGGATTTCTTTCAGGTTAGCACAGCTTTCAAAAGCGGATTCATCAATTTTTGTAACGTTTGGCGGAATGATAGCCTTTTCAATGGAGGAGAACCCACAGAGACCGGGCACGGTATATTTCTCATTTGACGAAAAGGTAACCTCCTTCAAATAACGATTGGACGAAAAGCCATAACTCATTTTTACCGTATCCGGCTCCGTGTAGCTAGCATCTGTTTTTGCTACCGGATATACTGCCAGCACACTGAAATCTTTGGTAAAAAGTACGCCGTCTTTCGCTGTCAGTTCGGGGTTGTCATCTGCTACTGTGATGGTAGACAGATGCTTCAGATAAGAAAGAGATGTATAAAGCGGCTCTGTTGCCACCATACTTTTTGGCAGATTGATTTCCGTAATCTTATCCCGGTTCTGGATGCCGTTAAAACGAATCTCCGTCACCGGAATACCGCCGAGGGTATCCGGAACAGATAATTTCTCCTCCGGTCCGTCATAGTAATGAATGCATGCTGTCCTCCCTGACGCTCCTTCATTTACAATATAGTGGAAGCCATTCTCCTCCAGTTCCACGGCTTCCTCCGCAAAGCTGACAGTGCTGACAACAGGTGATGTTACTGTCGACAGGGCAAGCGCAGACACAAGCCCCCATGTGATTATTGTTTTTTTCATACCCATTACCTCCCATAATTTTGTATTTACCTATATAACGATTATAAAAAGAAAAAAGTTGCATTTTTAAAAAAAAGTTTTTTTTTCTGGGGAAATGGCACAGAAAAAACAGGTTGACAAGCCCGGCTTTCTATAATATAATAGATTTTGCGTCACGGAAAGAGACGTAAAAAGGTACATTATAATAAGTTGGAGCGCAATGTGTGACAGCGCTCATCAGTACCTGGTTACGGGGTGTGGCTCAGCTTGGCTAGAGCGCTTGATTTGGGATCAAGAGGTCGCAGGTTCAAATCCTGTCACCCCGACTAAATGACGGCTTCTCCGGTCATTTACATCTTACTGAAAATTCGGTTTTTGCGGGTGTAGTTCAATGGTAGAACACTAGCCTTCCAAGCTAGATACGTGGGTTCGATTCCCATCA
>DKUB01000064.1 GCA_002490465.1 Lachnoclostridium sp. UBA7215 | reverse complement strand
CATTACAGCCATTCCCCGGCCCCAGCACCACACCGGCAATATCATGAACGTAAAACATACGGTCTTTCCGGAGCCGTCTCCGCCACCGGAGGCTGCTGCCCTCCACGATGAGCCGGGTTCCCGGTGCAAAGCGGCTGTGTACGGCAAAGTACGCTGGCGGGTTGACATTGGGAAGTTTTTCCGGAAGCAGGTTGTAGGAATACCCATTCCCTCCTGCGTATGCAATATGCCAGGGGCCTCTTTTCCAGTCTGCATAAGCCAGCAAACTTCTTCTGGTAAGGAAAAAGCCAGTCATCCCCAGACCTGCACACAAAAGCAGCAGTTCCCATATCTCCCCCCACAGTCTGCCCCAATCCGCCGCCGTAAATGGAGCCGGAGAAACAAAAACAGACAAAAGAGCCAGCAGCGCTACCCAGAGGACACTGGCCGATACGGTACAGATTCCCACGGTAACACAGGCGGCAGTTTTAGAACGCCGCCCATGAAACAGACGGTAAAACCACCCGATCACCAACCCCACAAAAAGTTGGAGCATGGTACTGAAACTGCTCATCCGGAACAGAGAGCATAACAGCATTACCAGAATACAGACAATCATCCCGATGACACCCCCTAAAATGCCACACAGGATGCTTCCCTGTATTTCAGAGCTGGCTTCATTGTGTGATGTATTGTAATAGTTTGACATATACCCCCCTGGTTGTCCTGCTGGTACACGATGGAAATGCCTGCATGATCCCGTCCCTGCTGTATCCATGAAATTGCCTCCACAGTTGTTCTATTACCTGCCTTAATCAAAAAACAGCTTTTTCAGCAGCTCACCGGAATAGATTGCAAGTACTTCACTTTTATGCCAGATAATACGGGTAACTGCCTCCGGACAGTCCGGTGTATCATTATTTGCTACAAAGAAATGACAGCAGTATTTCCGATCAATATACCGATGACAATAATAATTACCAAAAGGATATTCAGCCACTTCAAAGCCTTCTTTCTGCAAGCGTTCCAAAAGTCCGGATATTGTCAGAGGCGAATCGTATTTGTGGTAAAAATTGGACTTTTCCCGAACAAACTTCAGAATATGTTTTGTCTCTCCTTTTATCCTTCCCACTCCCAGCATTATGAGCAAAAGTCCGATCACAAGCAGGGCCACCGCTAATAAAAGAGTATTCCTTCTAAGGCAAAAGCAGATAGCCGGGAGCAGGAAAAGCAGCGCTGCTCCAAACAGAGGCATCCCTGTCTGAAAAAATGGTCTTTGCCTGTACATCTCATTTTTTACATCCATTCTGCTGTTTCCATTCCTTTCACCTGCCTGCAAGGAGCTGATATGCCTCTTGTGGGAAACCATCATCAATAGAAATTCGTGGCTTTATCTTCAATTCAAAATTCGCATAGTCATTATCAATATTTTCTTTTTCAAAGACAATCAAGTTTGGCCTTTTTACTTCCTTTTTCTTTTTGAACTTATCAAAAATTCCCATGATTCAATCTCCTTGTGAGTGATAGCTCTTTTTCATTTATTTTCTACGTCCCTTTCACATCAAAATCCAGGCCGATGTCTGCCAGCAGTTCCGGCTGACATTTATACTGTCCCTTTGGCATCAGCCGGGCCCAAAAGGCGCTCTCTACCATGCAGTTTCCTGCCGGTATAAGAGCGCCATTTTCGACGGTATAAAATTGAGCATGACAAAACTGTGGGACCACATAGTCATAGTACTGCCTTGCTTGCTTAAGAATGGCAAAGATCATCATAATTGTCAAGATCTCTTTCTGGTAATTGCAAAAAATACTAACGCAATTGTAGCAGAAATTGGCCTTTCACGCAAGCGGATCCAAAGCTTGTCATGTTTCTGTTCCTGTCTCTCTTGCCAAAATTCACTCCAAATACCACAAAAAATTGATTCCCATAGAACAAATAATTCTCAGAAATTATATCCACAGTAAATTTTGAAGATTCTTGTGGACTTTAAGAAAAAATCGCGCTATAATGTAGAAAATATTATTCTGTATTTTTACAAAAGCATTCTCGCGTTATTGCAGAAAATCTCTTGCCATCCAACCGACAAAACGTATATAATAAAGGAGAAACAGATGAAAAAGAAAAAACACAGAAATTCCCAAAAACAGCCCTTAAACCGTAACCGCAGGGATCGCCTGTTCCGGCTCGCATTCCAGAACCGTAAAGATCTGCTGGAACTGTACAATGCAGTCAACAAAACTTCCTATCACGATCCTGACCAGCTGGAAATTACGACACTGGCGGATGCCGTATTTTTAGGTATAAAAAATGATTTATCCTTTATCATCGGGGCATCCATGAACCTGTACGAACACCAGAGTACCAGATGTGGGAACATGCCGCTGCGCGGCCTGATCTACTTTTCCACTCTATACCAGAATTATGTCAGGCAGTACGGTTATAATCTGTATGGCAGCAGCACCATACAGCTGCCATTTCCAAACTATCTGATATTTTATAATGGGGAGGCCAGCGAACCGGACGAATCTGAAATACTCCTGTCAGAGGCATTTCAAAAACCGGACAGGAACGTCCCGCCTGCTGTGGAATGCCGGGTAAAAATGCTCAACATCAACCGCGGACACAACAGCGAACTGATGAAAGGATGCCGGCGGCTATGGGAATATGCCGAATTTATCGGACATATACAGGACGGCATAAGCAACGGCCTGACCGTCAGAGATGCGGTGAATGAAGCTATGGATACCTGCCAGAAACTGGGAATTATGTCAGACCTGCTTGGAAGATGCAGAACGGAGGTACTTAATATGTTGCTTGCAGAATATAACGAAAAAGAAACACTGGAATATCTTCGGAGAGAACAAAGAAAGCTTGGACGTGAGGAGGGACGCGAAGAAGGACGCGAAGAAGGACGCGAAGAAGGCAAACAGCTTGGAAAATCCGCCCTCATCCTTGAGCTTTTGGAGGATATCGGGCGTATTCCTGACAGCCTGCGCAGCCATATACAGGAAGAACAGGACAAAAAGCGTCTGAAAGAATGGTGCCGCCTCGCGGCTCATGCAAGATCGGTGGAAGAATTTCAGGAAAAGTATCAGGATATTTAAGATATGCTGACAGTTTACAATCCAATATAAAACAAACATTTGTTTTTATTTTTTCTTTATCAAATTTCATCCGATAGTAATAAATATGTCTATTATTAATTTTTACCTATGCTCTGGGATATGCATGACTACATGATCTGTGTCAAATTTTGTGTCAGGACACAAATGAAAAAAATGAACATAAAAAGCGGATACCCAATGTTCTAAAGTATCCGCTTTGTTTACATCCTATATTTAATTAAAGTTCTAAGTTATTGATGTCCTCTTTGGTCAATCCAGTATATTTCACAATTTTTTCTACAGGTTCACCATCTGCTATCATGTTCCTGGCAATTTCAATACTTCTTTCATCTCTTGCTTTTTTCATACCACTGTTATAATCAATCTGTGCCATCTCACGCATATTGTATAACCGGAGTACTTCCTTATCGTTCGCTAAAAATTTCATCTTTTCGTTAGCTTTATAGATAGCCGCATCCATATTCGTCAACTCCTTTAACAAATCGTCCGAAATATTCTGATCGAAAAAAGTAAGACACCTGTGCAACGGATCATTTTCTATATTTTTTTCTGGCAAGGCATTGAACTTCTTAACATCAATAAAATGTATTTCCAAAGCATCCGTCAAAAGGCAATCCCTATGGGTATCTTCCCACAAATGGAATACTGTATGGAAATCATCCGCATTTACAGCCTCAAAATTCACTATGTTGATTGCTACTACATTTGCTAACAGGCTATAGTCCTCTCCTTTATCCAACCCATTAGCAAACTCCCGGCTCCAATAGAAAAGACTTCTCCTGTCCATATTCCCATAATCCCGCAACTGTACTTCAATATTGATTCTTGTGCCGTCTTCGGCCACCGCACGAATATCAAGTATGCTGGTCTTGTCTCCAATCACCTCCGCTGTAAACGTCCTGTGTTCCACAATCTCGATATTGACCAGCCTCCTGCTTTTTGTTTTTGCCAAAATAGCATTGAGTAACGATAATAACTGTTCTTCATCGCCTTTTTCTCCAAAAGTCTTACCAAATATAAAATCATTTAGTGGTTTTAATCTCTGTATAGCTGCATCACCTGTCTTTCATTGCCTGTCATTTTTAGTATATCATGTTTTTATGGATATTACCACTAGAATTTTTATACACCTTTTTACACATCACCACCTGTCATACATAACTGTTTATTTCTGTTCGATTCTATCTGCATTTATAAATCAAGTACAGCTATACATACGACAGTCAGAACCAAACTTTCCTCCTGACAAATAACATTTTGTTAAATATAAATAAACCGATACACACTGTATCAAACACATAAAAAAGGAGATTTTAAATATGTATCAAAACTTTCCAACCCTGTATACCTTAAAAGAATGCTGTTCAATCTTAAAAGTCGGGCGGAACAAAATGCTCGAACTGATCTGGGATGAAGAGATAGATGCTTTTAAAATTGGCGGACATTGGCGGATATCTGAGGATGCAGTAAAAGAGTATATTTTTCATCATATTTAACAAAGCTGTCCATTTACTCTCCAAACGGCACACATCGAATGCACCTGTAAAAACGGAGCAGGCCTGTATCATAGTAACAGTCCTGCTCTATTCTCTGTGATGGTATAAAAAGTTGAGTCTTATACTTTTAATACCTGTTTATTCTGTTATCGTGAATGTTTTAGTTATGATCCCTTTGAAATTGCCTTTTCCTTTTATGATGATCGTTGGGGCTTTGTTATCATCTGCAGTCGCAGCTTTTCTGTTATTTTTGTAGGAAACAGTGTAATCTCTGCCTTCCACAAGCGTTTTATTTCCAAAAGCCAACTGCGGTTTTGGAGTAGCCCTGCCGGATGTCAGTTTTTCCGTAACAGCCTCTTCCAGACCCTTGATCATATGGTCAGAATCTTCTTTCAGATCATAAGCGGTAATCTTAAAGGACTTTTTAACAGTACCTGCATATTCATTCACACCCTGTATGGTGAGAATTGCCTTTCCTGCGTTTTTATTATTGGAATAGAGTATTTCATAATCTGTTCCCTCCGTCAGAGAATCTCCATTTACGGCTACTTTCATCCGTGAAGTATCCTGCTCCTGTTCTTCGCCATTGTAGACCATACTCTTTTGCAGCGTAAATCCCGTAATAGATGGCTTCTTTAAAGATTTGCCTTTAATCTGGAAGGTCACCCTTTTTGTCCCGATATAATCTCCGGTACCCTGTATAAGCGCAGTAGCCGTTCCAACTGCCGTGTTGTTCTCATACTCTACGTCATAATCTTCGCCTTCCAACAGTGTTCCAACGCCTTTGAACGTCACTTTCAGTTCATCACTGTCCAGTTCAATGGGGCCGCCGGTGTACTGCTGCGCGGGTATTTTTTTCACAGTGGCTTTGCTGATCAGTTTGTAGTCGTCCGGATTGACAATGGAAAGCCGGATCGTTTTTTCTCCTGTGAAATTGCCCCCGTTTTTCGCGGTTACAAGAACCTCATAGTCTCCTTCCTCCTGATACGCATCTGCGCCATTCGGGTAAGAAACCGTGAAATCTTTTCTGTTTACAAGTTTTTTCCCGTTCCAGGACAGAGTCGGAATCTTCTTCTGCACTTTCCCGTTATATGCGACAGCAATGTTGTCAGCCGTAACATCTTCCAGATCTATGGGCGTAATATTAAAGTACACAGGATAACTGCCGGGATAATGCTTTTTACCGGTTATATTTCTTCCTTCTATTGATATGCTCGTGCATCTTGCCGGATATTTCGGTGTTTCCTGTGATCTCCTGCTTGAGCGGGACAACAAAGTCTTTCTGGACGTAACAGACATCACCCCAGACCAGCGGGCCCTGCTTCAAAAACTGATCAATGAATTTAGAAAGGCCAATGAATAAAATTCTGTTGGTCTTTACCTGTCCCCATTAAGCCACTGCCAACCATCACATCTTTCACCCATGTCTTTATATATTCTTTATTTTCCAAAATTCACCTTTGATAGTAATGATTTCCTCAGATACATCCGCCTCATCTATATTTTAGTACAAATGTTTACTAAAGTAAATAGTAAATATTGTACCATGTTAAAATATATATAGCCAAGGAGTCGCACATTCATGCTATATATAAGACGCATTCGCGATTTAAGGGAAGATCATGATATGACACAACAACAAATCGCCGATTACTTAGGAACCTCCCAGACTATGTATGCACGTTATGAGCGAGGAGCTAATGAAATGCCAATCCGACATTTAATTGCGCTTTGTAAACTTTATCATGTTTCATCTGATTATATCTTAGGGCTGTCAAACAGAAAAAATTTACGCTGAAATTCTTTTAAATAACCCGCGGGAAATAGCATTTTTACTCCTGCGGATATATTTTGCAACGAATCAGGTTCCGACTACCGGTCTTTTTCCCCCACAGAAAAGTCAGTTCCGGTCTTTCCAGCTCTCTATGATTTCTTCTTTCATCCTCTCAATATCCTTCTTACTGACATGCCATTTTTTCCCTGTCCTGTAATTCACAGCATTCCATGCAATATGTATATGCAAATTGTCAGTATCTTCATGGACTGCAAATACACACTGATGTCCATCAAAAAATTTTTTTGCCACCCTCTGCCCAAACATATATACATCATAGAGTTCATCCTCTTCTTCCCAAAACGAAATCATCATATGATAAATACGTCGTTTTGATTTCTTCCTATAGACATCCTGTATAATCTCAAATTCTTCCGCTGCTTTTTTCCAGTCTAAATAATAGACACCTTTTCCTCCTGTGCAGCGTCGTCTGCGCTTTGTCTTTTTATCAGTTAATATATAACGGATCAAATCCTGCACAGCATGATCGTCATTATATCCGTTATTTATGATCTTTATAACAATTTCTTTAGTTTTTTCCATACGTTATCCATTTCCTCCTGAATCGTATCATCATTATACACATCATTTATTTGTGCTATTATATCCTGCATTTCTATCATCAGTTCTATCACATCATATGTCTTTTCTTTACCTGCTTTTTTAGGAAACAATATTTTTCTTATATATTCTGTCAGCTCCATCTCCATTGTCCCGGCACGTTTATTTAATTTTATCTTTTCCTGTTTTGTACATCGTACTGATATACGTTCTGTTTTATTTCCGTTTTGTTTATATTTACTCATGTTGTATTTCCTCCTTCACGGGATTCGCAAATGAATTGTTTTCTTTTCCAATTACAGCAGACTACAATGTGTATCTCTAAAAAAAATTTGTCACCCTAATTTATTCCAACGTTAATATCATATGATATTTTATAAGGTCGGAAAATTCTATACAGACCTTTATTTTTCCATATTCGGTTTAGAAT
>DKUB01000012.1 GCA_002490465.1 Lachnoclostridium sp. UBA7215 | reverse complement strand
CACGGAGTGGGAGGATACCTTATCACCGTCAACAGGAAAGTTCTCGGGCAAAATTCGTGGCAGAAACGAACTGTCTCTAATTGCATAAAAATATTAGTGAAAAAGTCATGTAAAATGCAGTGGGTTCATTTATTGAACTGCTTTTTATATGGCTTTTTAGTTGACAACAGTTTATCTATCATATATATTTGGAGAGAGAAACGAAGGGGGACTTTACATGATTTCAAAAATAAAATGCATTATAAGTATAGTTTTAATAGCTATGGTCGTCTGTACTGCTTGTGGGGATGGAAAAGAGTTAAAGACGGAAAGCAGGATAGAAAATCCGAGTAAAAGTGTGAATCAGAAGAAACCAACAGAGAAGTTATTGCCACTACCAAAAGAGATTGGTTATACTGAAAGTTTAATCATGTATGGGCAGACGCAAGAAGGACTGCCTTTGATTTATACAATAGGACAACAGAAAGAAGGGCAGTATTATTATAATAAGTATGTATATGGAATGGATTGGACGAAAGAGGAGGCAGAATTTCAGAAAATAATAAAGAAAAAGAATAAAAATATGTTGATACAACGCATTTTTTGCAACGGGGAAAAAATATATTTAGTAAATGTTACTATATTGCCTGATAACGAAACAGAATACAACTTGTCGCTATATCAATATGACAAAGAAAAACCAGAATTGGTAAAAATTGATATTAATGATATGGTTTATGAAGATAAGAACACAAAGACGAAATATGCCCTGACCGATATGCAATTTAATAAAAATGATTTTGTCTTGGGATATAACTCGGGAAAATTCTATCTTTATAATGTGAAAAAGAAAAAAAGAGTTGATTATACTCAGAAATTATATGGCAACTATAAAGTATTTGATGGGAAATTGTATACGAGTGAAATTTCGAAGAAGAAAATTATTGGCCTGGATTTGGAAAGTAAAGAAGTAACAGAGCAGTTTGAGCTGGATTTACAGCAAACAGGATATAACTTTTGTACGGATGACGAAGAATTGTTTGTGGCATGCAAAAATGGTGTGTATAGATTAGAAAATGAAAAGGCGGAACAAATTGTCAGTGGAGAAATATTCACGCCGTATGTATTGGATGATGCTGCTAATATTGTTGCATTGAATAAAAAAGATAATGTATATTATATTTTATTTCGCCGTGATAATGCGTATGAATTTTACTCATATACTGTGGAATAATACAGGGAGGTAACTATGTACAAATACAAAAACCGTGTCTCTTACAGCCAGGCTGACCAGAGAGGGACAATTGGTGTATCGCAGATTGTAGATGTTATGCAGGATGCCTGCATGTTTCACTGCTCAGAGGTGGGGCGCTCCTGTCTGGATTTAAAAAAGGAACACCGTGCATGGCTGGTAAGTTCGTGGCATATTCAGATTCATTGTTTGCCGGAAATTGGTGAGGAATATTTTGTCTCTACATGGCCCTACAAGGCGAAGGGGGTATTTAGTTTCCGGAATGTTGTTTTGGAATCCATGGAGGGGGAGGTGTATGCCTGCGGCGATTCGGTATGGTTTTTCTACGACCAGGAGAACAATAAGCCGGTGCGTATTCCAGAGGAGGAAAAGGCCTATTATCAGCATAATCCCCCGTATGATATGGATTATACATCACGTAAGGTTTCGCATCCGGAGGATCTTGAACTCACGCAGACAGTAACGGTATGCCAGAATTATCTTGACACAAACGACCATATGAACAATGGACAGTATGTCCGTCTGGCCGTTAATGTGCTGCCGGAAAACTTTGCCGTCAGGGAATTACAGGCAGAATTTCGCAATGCGGCACGTCTGGGGGATGTGCTTTATATTCATACGGGGAAGAAGGAGAACTCTTTTTATACCGTATTTATGGACAAGGCAGGGGTGCCTTATTTTCTTGCCGAGTGGAAAAATTGATAGAGGGTATTTGCTATTAGCAGCAGGGGGAAAAAGATGTACACAACAGATTCTGTCCGCAGTATAAAAGGAGTTGGGGAGAAGGCAGAAAAGTATCTGAACAAATTAAATATCTACACGGTGGGGGATTTGCTGGAGCACTATCCGAGAGATTATGATATCTTTTCTCCGATTCAGACGATTACTTCCATTCGGGAGGGAGAAATTGTGGCGTTAGAGGGAACACTTGCCAGGAGACCGGAAATGAAGACAAGGGGGGGGCTGAAAATCCTGTCGGTCTCTCTGCAGGACAGAACGGGGATTGTTCCTGTCACGTGGTATAATATGCCATTTTTGAGAAACAGCCTGAAAATGGGAACACGTTATATCTTGAGAGGGAAAATCCAGAAAAAGCGGGACAGGCTTGTATTAGAGCAGCCAAAGATATTTGGGCGGGAAGAGTTTTACCGACAGGTGGGAAAACTTCGTCCTGTTTATCCCTTGACAGCAGGGATAACAAACAATGCCATTATAAAAGCAGTGGAATACTCGCTTGCCAATACAGAGGATTTAGAGGAGTATCTGCCGTCAGAAATACGGAAACGCCAGCAGCTGACTGGCTATAAGAAAGCTCTTTCGCATATACATTTTCCATCCAATCAGCAGGAGCTTCTTGAGGCAAGAAAACGCCTTGTATTTGATGAACTGTTTTTTTATTCTCTGGTCATCTCTTATATAAAAAAGAGCGGAAGAAAAAAAAGCATGTTTGTTATAACGGAGCAGGAGAAGGTGGAATTGCTGATAAAAAGGCTACCCTTTACGTTGACTGGCGCGCAGCGGCGGGTATATGGAGAGATAAAAGAGGATTTACAAAGTGGTTTTGGCATGAACCGGTTAGTGCAGGGGGATGTCGGGTCAGGAAAGACAATTGTTGCTGTACTTGCACTGTACCAGACAGTGCTCTGCGGAGGACAGGGGGCATTTATGGTACCAACAGAAGTGCTTGCGAACCAGCATTACCGGGTGTTATGTGATTATCTTGCAGAGGAAGGGATAAAAATCGGTATTCTGACCGGCTCGCAGACAGCAGCACAGAAGCGGGAGGGAAGAGAAAAAATTGCTTCCGGGGAGTGGGATATTGTTGTCGGCACTCATGCCGTTATTCAGGAAAATGTAACATTTGCAAAACTGGCTCTGGTAATTACGGATGAACAGCACCGCTTTGGGGTGAAACAGCGGGAGAACCTGTATCAGAAAGGGCAGGAACCGCATGTTCTTGCTATGAGTGCGACGCCTATTCCGAGAACGCTGGCACTTATTCTGTATGGGGATATGGATTTGTCCGTTGTAGACGAGTGTCCGTCAAACCGCCTTCCTATTAAAAATTGTGTTGTCGATACGGATTACCGCCCCAATGCGTACCGGTTTATTCATGAACAGATAAAGCTTGGCAGACAAGCTTATATTATATGTCCGATGGTAGAAGAAAAAGAAGAGATGGAACTGGAAAATGTAACGATTTATACCGAGGAGCTGAAAGAGATTTTCCCGTCCGATATAAGAATTGCCAGTCTTCACGGACGGATGAAACCAAAGGAAAAAGACGAGATTATGGAGAGATTTTCCAATGGGGAAATTGATATTCTCATATCGACAACGGTAATTGAAGTGGGGATTGACGTGCCGAACGCAACGGTGATGATGGTTGAAAATGCCGAGCGGTTTGGCTTGGCCCAGCTGCATCAGCTCAGAGGGCGCGTCGGGCGCGGTGCGGAACAATCGTACTGCATTTTTATGACAGGCCGCGCAGCGAAAGACAGTGAGGAGCGGCTGCAGATTCTTGCTGGTTCCAATGATGGTTTTTATATTGCGAAAGAGGATTTAAAACTCCGGGGGCAGGGAGATTTGTTCGGAATACGCCAGAGTGGGGAAAATGTCTTTGTTCTGGCTGATATATATGAGGATGCGGCGCTGTTGAAGAAAGCAGGAGAAGAGGCGGGAACTTTCACAGAGGATGAGGCTGCCCTGATGTATAAGAAAAATAAAAAGTTAAAGAACAGAATCGAACATTTTCTGGGACAGGTGACATTATAGGGCGCCAAAGGTATTGTCCTGATTGTGTGTGAAAAGGGCTTGAAAAATCAGCCTGTATCATATACAATAGAAATAAGTGTAGACAAATGCGGAAATGGGGGACGGAATGAGAGTAATTGCAGGGAAAGCGAGGCGGCTGCCTCTGGTGACCCCTCAGGGGAAAAATACCCGTCCAACCACAGATCGAACAAAAGAAACATTATTTAATGTAATTCAGGAAGAAGTGCCGGGAAGCCGTTTTCTTGATTTGTTCAGTGGGAGCGGGGCGATTGGCATTGAAGCTCTCAGCCGGGGGGCAGAGCATGCCGTGTTCGTAGAGTTTGGCCGGGAACCGGTTTCGTGTATTAAAACAAATCTTGCCAAGACAAAACTTCAGGGACAGGCAACGGTACTTCCTATTGAAGTGACATATGCGATAACGAAGCTGTCAAAAATGGGACAGGTTTTTGATATTGTTTTTGCAGATCCGCCGTACAAATCGGGATTTGAACCCAAAATAGCAGAAATTCTTTCCCATTCCTCTGTAGTCCGGCCGGGGAGTCTGGTAATCTTTGAGTCTTCGCGGGAAACAAAGCCGGATTATGTAGATAATACATTTTATGATATATGGAAGATAAAAGAATATAAAACAAACCAGCATATATTCCTGCGGGTACGTGGGGGATAATAGTGATATTGTCACAGGAAAAGGAGATTTTAAATGAACCCTTCAAGAATTGAAAAAGCAATTGATGAGATTTACGATTACGTGGAGAGCTGCAAGCCTTCTAAGCTCTATCCGACAAAAGCTGTGGTGGAGCGTGGAGAATTGTATGATCTTTTGGATGAACTGCGGATGTGTGCACCGGATGAGATTAAACGATATCAGAAAATAATAACAAATCGTGACGGAATTTTAAATGAAGCGCAGCAGCAGGCTGAGGATATGGTTTCACAGGCCCGCCAGCAGACAGCGCAGATTCTCGATCAGCATGAAATTGTCCAGACGGCATATCAAAGAGCTGAGGAGATAATGAAACAGGCTACAGAAGAGGCGCAGCGTCTGGTGAATGCAGCACAGGAAGAGAGTGATCAGATGCATCGTGCCGCTTTGATGTATACGAATGACCTGTTGGCGGAGGCAAAACAAAACGTTGAACAGTCTCTGCGGGAAACAGAAAATAAACAGCGCATGTTAGTCAGTGCTCTAAAAAACAGCCTTCAGGTTATGAGAAATAATCAGGAAGAGTTAATGAGCCAGCTTGAGCCGGAAAAGTATGCGAATAAGATGAAAACGCAGGTTGAACAAAGCAGCTCCGGTGAGGCGGCAAAAGAAGCGGCAGCTGGCATAGATGAAGAGTTTCATGTATCTGAGGATGCGTTTTTAGAGAATGCGAAACACCAGTAAGGCTATCATGCCGGCAATCAGGCCGTTTAGTGCCTTATTAATTAAATAGGGAATTAGTGAGAGCTCTGCTCTGGTTATGATACTACTTGTCTGGAATGCTGCCGAGAGGCCGCCAAAGGATAAAATGGCCAGCATAAGGGCTCTTTTGTAAAGAGGTGACAGAGTTGCTGCTTTTAGGTAGGAAGCACCGTTGCTGATTTCCAAAAGACCGCTTCCAAGCAGGGAGACAATGGAGTTTCCTGAGGAAAGATTTCCACAGGAAAAATTTCCACAGGAAAAATTTCCACAGGAAATGGTATGAAATAGCTGCCCTAAAATAGAAAATAAAATAACATAGCCACCGACCGTCAACATAACCCGGAAACTGTCAATAATTATGGAATCCAATACTTCGGAAGCAGATGCATATTTGCTCTGCTCCTTAGCAGGGGACGGGGTTACACGGGAAATGGTTGAGAGTGTTTTCTGTGCGGTTGTACTTTTTAAAAACCGCTGGGACACAAACGAATACAGGGCACGGAACATAAGACTTCCGACCAGGGAGGAAATGAGCAGCAGTATAAAAAGCACAGCAGACAGTGTCTGGGACAAGCCAAGAACGCGGTTTCCGCAGTAGGCCATGATAAACATAGGGCTGGGATTGTTGACAAGCCCTAAATAAAAATAGGCAGATTTTTTTGAGAGAAGATTCTGACTGTATTGCCTGGCAACAAGAGATGCCCCGACCGGATAACCGCACAAAAGGCCGGTAAAAAGAAAGATTCGTTTATTTGCGGCATGGGGAAGGCAGTATTGAAACAGGCGCACCGCAATAAAATAGGGAAGAAGGGTGGGGAGGAGTTCAGTCAGCCAGAGAGAAGCCCCGTAACGGCTTCCGTCGATGGCTATATTGGGGAAAAACAGTAAAAGTGCGAGAAGTAAAAGCGAGCAAAATACCATAAGAAAACTCTTTTTTATTAACATCTTATGCGATTAGGATAGACAAATAGAAGTGCCCTGTGATAAGATTGTAGACGCAAAGGGAGTCAAGAGAGGATTGGACAAATATGGAGACATTTATTATTTTGACAGATTCCTGTGCGAATTTGACAGAGGATATTATTGATAAATATAATATTTATGTTCTTTCATTATCCTATTACATAGACGGAGTCAAGTGCAGGGGGTTTGAAAAGAGCCGTGAATTTCATTTTAAAGAATTTTATGAAATGATGCGCGAAAGAAAAAATATAACGACTTCTGAGGTATCCGAACAGGATGCCTATGATTTGTGCAAACCGATTCTGAAAAGAGGACAGGATATTTTATATATTGGTTTTTCTTCGGAGCTGTCGGAGACATTCAACATGGTGCATAATGCACTGATTCGTCTTCAGGGAGAATATCCGGAACGTCAGATATATGCCGTAGATTCTCTTGGAGCTGCTCTCGGGGAGGGACTGTTAATCCAGTATGCGGTAATGGAACGGGAAAAGGGTGCAACCATTGATGAAGTATACCGTTGGGCAATGGATAACCGCATGTATATCTGCCATGAATTTACAGTTGATGATTTGTTTTTTCTGCGGCGGGGTGGGCGTATATCGGCTGCTACAGCAGTACTTGGTTCTACTCTTGGGATTAAGCCAATTATGCATATGGATGCGCAGGGCAGGCTTGTTGAGATCGGTAAGGCCAGAGGACGGAAGAAATCGTTAGACGCTCTTGTCAACCATATGAGGGAATATGCTTTAAAACCTGAGCGGCAGATTGTCTGTATCAGCCATGGTGACTGTGAGGAAGATGCAAGGTATATGGCGGAACAGGTAAAAAGGGAAATGGGCGTAAAGGATGTTCGGATACAGATTCTTGACCCGGTAATCGGGGCTCATTCCGGTCCGGGGACACTCGCCCTTTTTTATTATGGAGAACATCGGCGGAAACTGGTGAGCCGGGAGAAGATAACACACGTATTTATTGTAAATCCTGTGGCAGGGATGGAAAATTTTGCGGGGGAACTGCGCAAAAAGCTTCAGCATATAGAAGGGATTACCTATTATATTTTCAGCTCGAGATATGCGGGGTATGAGGCGGCGATTGTCCGTCAGGTACGGGAGCTGTTTCTTGGTGAAAAAATCCGTTTTTACTGCTGCGGTGGTTCGGGTACCCTTAGAAATATGTTAAATGCCTTTGATAAGCTTGATGATGCCGAAATTGCCTTTTATCCCTGTGGTCTTTCCAATGACATATTAAAAGTATTTGGTACAGACGCCAGTGTTTTTTCAAATATAGAAGAATTAATTCATGGAGAGGTAGTTGATGTGGATTATATCCGTACCAATCACGGAATCTGTCTGAACAGTTTTTCGGCCGGGCTGGATACAGAGGTCATGATTGCCATGAATCAGTATCGGGGAATTACACAGCTTGGCAAACAGCTGCCTTATACGCTCTCACTCATCCGCACATTGCTTGCGGGCAAGGGGAGAAGAGTCGCCATATATGTTGACGGAAATGAGATAACGGGATCGTTTATGGAGATGATTTTTGGCAATGGCTGTGCAATCGGTGGTAATGTATATTTTTCGGAGGAACCGGATTTGCGGGATGGCAGGGGGGATTTTGTTCTTGCGCCATTAAAAAGCAGGATATCTCTTCTTTACCTGTTGCACTTACTGCAAAAAAGGCAGTTTGACAAGGTAATGCGGAAAGCAGACACAGGTACATGGAGGCAAGTGCGCATTGCCAGTCTGGACGGGGAACCGCTTGCAGGGAACCAGGATGGGGAGCTTGTGGAATGTGCAATGGAATGGACATTGGAAATTGTCCCTAAAGGGCTGCATCTTGTTGTTCCGAGAGGGGTGAGTGTATGAGGCAGAATTTTTTAACAAACGGCAGATTTACCTCCTTTTTATTTTATCTGGCTATATGTATCACAGCGGCAGTAAAGGGATATTACAATCCCGGGCATTCTTTCGTGCCATATGTTCTATGCTGCATTTTTATGGCAGTTACGCTTCTGTTTTTAATAATGGTCAGGCATGTTTTTGACCAAAAGCCAATCTTGTATGAGAAAATACAGAGTGTCTGCTTTGTATTTGTCAGCATGTATTGTGCTTATGTTTTTGGAAATATCAGCATTCTTCTTTTTCTGTTATTTGTGAAAAGCTTTTTGAATGTTGTTTTTCTGGATAAAGGCCTGTATTATTTTCAGACTATCGTTATGATGCTCGTGTTTAGTTTTTTGGGAGTTTTATCTGCCATGGGCTTAAACGTGGAAAAAATCACAAGTGAGCATATTATTGGTATGGTCTGTGTATTTTCCGTTCAGTGGATTTGCATCAATGTCGTCCACTTGTTCAATTCACAGAACCGGTATATGAAAGAGCAGGAGCAAAGTATGGACGATATGCTCCGGATACTGGAGGTAAAATGCCAGGAGGCAAGACAGGCGACACAGAGCAAGTCTGATTTTCTTTCCAATATGTCTCATGAGATACGGACGCCTATCAATTCCGTGCTCGGTATGAACGAAATGATACTACGGGAGAGCAGGGACGAAAATATTCTGGATTACGCATCCAATATCGACAGTTCCGGCCGGATGCTTTTATCTCTTATTAATGATGTATTGGATTTTTCTAAAATAGAATCCGGTAAGATGGAAATTGTTTCTACCACATACCTGGTAAGCGAGTTTTTGAATGATTTAATCAATATGTTGTGGATAACGGCAAAGGAAAAGGGACTTGGATTTGTACTGGAAATTGACAATAATCTGCCGAGGGAGCTGTTTGGTGATGATGTAAGGCTCCGACAGGTATTGACAAATTTATTGACGAATGCGATTAAATATACGGAAGAGGGGACAGTTACCCTGGTCATTGAGGGGGAAATTGTAAATGATTTTAAGGTAATTTTACACTGCGAAGTCAGGGATACCGGGATTGGTATTAAAGAACAGGATATTCCGGAACTGTTTATGGCATTCCGCCGTGTGGAAGAAAAGAAGAACAGAAATATTCTTGGAACAGGACTTGGTCTTCCTATTACATACCACATATTGGAAATTATGGGGAGCAAGCTGCATGTAGAAAGCGAATACGGCAAGGGGTCTGTCTTTTCCTTTAGTCTGGAGCAGGATATTGTGGATGAGACACCGATTAGTGACTTCAAGGGGCAGTTAAGAAGCCGTTCTACAGCACAAAATAACCGCTCAAGTTTATATGCGCCAGGGACGAGGGTTTTGGTTGTCGACGATAATGAAATGAACCGGAAAGTCTTTGTTAGTCTGTTAAAGTCATCGCGGATTGAGGTTGTGCAGGCAGATTCTGGCCGGGCATGTATCGAATGTATGAGGATGCAGGATTTTGATGTAGTATTTCTGGACCACATGATGCCGGAGCTGGATGGCATTGAGACACTGCACCAACTGCAGCAGGAAGGGCTATGCCGCATGCCGGTTGTAGCGCTCACGGCTAATGCAGTGTCCGGGGCAAGGGAAATGTATTTGGCAGAGGGGTTTGATGAATTTTTATCTAAGCCGATTATGCCGGATAAATTAGAGAGCCTTCTGCTTGATATGCTCCCGCCGGACATGATTTTGGAACAGCCTGTTTCCGAACCGGACAGTCCTGAATGGGAAGAGTTGCCTGTGATTGATGGCATAGACTGGGATTTTGCCAGAGTTCATTTTCCTAATCAGAAATTACTCTTGCACACGATTGAAGATTTTTATAATATGATAGGTAATGAGGCAGATAAATTAGAGAATTTGCTGACACAGGCTGAGACAGATAATGATTACAGCGGCTATCAGGTACAGGTGCATGGAATGAAATCGTCAGCGGCTCTGATTGGCATTCTTCCTCTGTCCGGATGCGCCAAGATATTGGAAGATGCGGCAAAAAAACAGGACAGGGAAGTTTTGCTGCAAATGACTCCGATTTTTTTGCGGGAGTGGCGGGGATTCCGGGAGCGGCTCAGCACTCTTGTGCCAGAGCCGGAAGAGCTTGTTTCCCGGAAAGAGGATAATGCGGAACTGATAGGTGTTCTTGGGATGCTTCAGGGAGCAGCGGCAGAGATGGATATCGATACAATGGATGAAATGGCTGGACGACTGCCGCAGTACCGATTGCCGGATGCCCTGTCAGAACAGTTAGAGCATTTAGTATCAGCAGTTACGTCTTTAGAATCAGACAAGGTTATTCAAATGACCGGGGAGTGGATAGACTATATCCGGAAATAACACGAATGGAGAGGATATTATGAAAAAAATAATTTTTATGGGGGAGCAGTGTGACGATACACATGATTTTTACTTGTTTTTAAAGGAGCAATTCGATGTGAAGCTCTGTACCCTGGATTTTGATGTACTTCAAGGTGTTAAAAAGGTGTTTAAACCGGATTTAATCATTCTCTGTTTTATAAAATGCACGAATCCGGATAAGCGGTTTATGGACCGATTGTCTGAGTCCAACCGCCGTATACCAGTGATTTCGATAGGTCTTGAAATGTTGGATGCTACATTTGAAAAAATTCATTCTTCCAGCAGCTATCAGAATTTGCCAAAGAAAACAGAAAAGGATGCTCTTTATGATAAAATAAATGAGATGTTAGGAATAGCCGGAAAGTCCGGAGAAACATCAGTTGAAAGACGGAACAGCGGCAGGCCCCTCATTCTTGTTGTAGATGATTTTGCCCTTCAGCTGCGTCAGATGCGGAGTATGCTCAAGGAAAAATATGATGTTGAGGTGGCGACGTCCGGAGTCCAGGCGATGTCTGCCATCGGTCGCTATCATCCGGATTTAGTATTACTTGATTATGCTATGCCGGTATATAATGGCAAGAAAATATTTGAAGTGTTGAAAATGAGCGATGAGACAAAGGATATTCCCATTATTTTTTTAACAGGGATATCTGAGCATGCGAAAGTAGAAGAAATTCTTGATTTAAAACCCGATGGGTATTTATTAAAGCCGCCGGATAAAGATAAATTATTTCAAATGATTGATAAGGTACTGGGCAGGAAACAGTGAAATTGCATTTGAGAGGAGAGTGGGAAGATCCTTGAAAGAAGATTCAGAACGATTAATTGATATGATTTTGCAAAGCTATGAAACCCATGATATAACAGTACGGGTAGAGGCAGATAATATTGTAAATAAAGAAATTTTAATAGAGGTGATGGAGGAAGTCCGCAGGGTTTTATTCCCGGGTTTTTTTGACGGCAACCGGGTGCGGAGGGAGTATCTCAAATACCTGGTGGGGGAGAGGATAGAATTCATCCAGTATAATCTGAGAAAACAGGTGGCTAGGGTAATTAGTGATTCTGCACAGGGCTGTGAGAGATGTCCAAAATCAACAGCAACAAAGGATGCAGACCGGATAGTAAATTCTTTTTTGGAACAAATTCCCAAAATCCGGGAATATCTCTACACAGATATTCAGGCTGCATATGACGGTGATCCGGCTGCTTATAATACAGATGAGATTATTTTTTCTTATCCCGGAGTCTATGCGATAACCATTTACCGGATTGCGCATGAGCTTGTGCTTTTGGGTGTCCCTTTGATTCCCCGTATTATGACAGAGTATGCACACAGTGCAACGGGAATTGATATTCACCCGGGGGCCCGGATAGGAAAATATTTTTTTATTGATCACGGCACCGGCATTGTTATTGGTGAGACGACACAAATTGGCGATCACGTGAAAATATATCAGGGAGTGACATTAGGGGCGCTGTCAACCCGGCGGGGGCAGATGTTGAAGGGAAATAAGCGTCATCCCACGATTGGAAACCGCGTTACAATCTATTCTAACACATCCGTTCTTGGCGGCGATACCGTAGTCGGAGATGACGTTACTATCGGAGGAAATGCTTTTATCGTGGATTCTATTGAGCCGGGAACAAAGGTGAATGTGAAAAATCCGGAGCTGCAGTTCAGCCAGTGATGCATAAACACTTGAATTTTAAAAAGAGCGGGCGTATAATAGAATATATTAAATGTGGCGCACGGCGTCAGAAGGAGTGAGCAAATGAAAGTATTAGTAATTAATTGTGGCAGTTCATCCCTAAAATACCAGTTGATTGATTCAGATACAGAAAAAGCACTTGCGGTAGGGGTGTGTGAGAGAATTGGAATTGATGGGAGGCTTAACCATACGCCGGCAGGTGGAGACAAAATAGTAATTGATAAAGAAATGCCGGACCATGAAGTGGCAATCCGTATGGTTTTGGATGCTTTAGCAGACGATTCATATGGAGTGATAAAAGATCTGAGTGAGATAGATGCTGTTGGACACAGGCTCGTACATGGCGGGGAGAAATTTACGGAGTCCGTAATCATAGATGATGAGGTGATTCGCGGTGTGGAAGAGTGCAGTCCATTAGCACCGCTCCACAATCCGGCAAATTTGATAGGCGTGCGTGCATGTCAGGCTATTATGCCGGGTGTGCCAAATGTCGGTGTTTTTGATACGGCATTTCATCAGACAATGGAACCGGTTGCCTATATGTATGGACTTCCTTACTCTTATTACGAAGATTTTAAGGTTCGCCGTTATGGATTCCATGGCACAAGTCACAGCTATGTGTCAGGGCGTGCCATTGACCTTCTGTCGCTGAACCCCGGTAACAGTAAGGTAATTGTCTGTCATCTGGGGAATGGCTCGAGTATTTCTGCTGTAAAAAATGGAAAAGTGGTAGATACCAGTATGGGAATGACGCCAATGGAGGGGCTTGTAATGGGAACCCGCTGCGGTGATATCGACCCTACAATTGTAGAATATCTGGCACACACCTTAGACAAATCCCTTGAGGAAGTGATGCAGATTTTGAATAAAGAGTCCGGAGTATTTGGTATCTCCGGTGGAGTATCCAGTGATTTCCGCGACTTAGATGCGGCAGCAAGACAGGGAAATAAAAAGGCAGAACTGGCGATTGATGTATTCAGTTACCGGGCAGCAAAAGTAATCGGTTCTTATATTGCGGCTATGAACGGTGTAGATGCCATTATCTTTACAGCCGGTGTCGGAGAAAACAACATTGAAGTAAGACAAAAAATTATGGACTATTTTGGATATATGGGAATTTCTTTAGACAAGCAGGCAAATCAGGTGCGTGGAGAGGAAAAGGTGATTTCCACACTTGACTCAGCAGTTACGGTTATGGTGATTCCTACAAATGAAGAACTGGCAATTGCACGGGAGACAGTAGCTCTTGTGAAACAGGATTAGTATAGAAAGTTACCAACTTTGAGAAATTTTAGTTGACATATTCTGGATTGACCTGTATAATGATACAAGTGTTTGAGTATTTACGAGGAGGTGTAATCGGCATGAGTATCTGTCCTAAGAATAAATCTTCAAAATCCAGGAGAGATAAGCGCAGAGCAAATTGGAAAATGACTGCTCCTACTTTAGTAAAGTGCAGTAAATGTGGCGCGCTTATGGTTCCGCATAGAGTATGTAAAAATTGCGGAAGTTATAATAAAAAAGAGATTATTGCTACGAATGCAGAATAAATCTGCGTACATTATGTAAAAAACAAACCCGTATGGAGGATTAGAAAACGGCATTGATATGAGATGCTCTTTTCTGATATTCTATGCGGGTTTTTGACTTTATAGAGAAGTTCGACATGTATAAGATGTGAAATTTTTGGCAATTCTCATTAGAAGGAGATTACCATTCGAGTGAGGAGGAAATTTGCCATGAGGTATCAGATATTGATGGATAGCTGTGGGGATTTATCGGAAGAGATGAAAGAGCGTGGGGAAATTGTTTCTGTGCCGTTGAGGATTCGTATTGGAAAAGAAGAAATTAATGATGATGAATCTTTAGACAGCCGGGAGCTTTTAAAGAAAATACAGGCGGAACCGGGGATGGTTGGCTCTTCCTGCCCCTCTCCGTCACAGTATGTGAAATGCCGGGATAAGGAGGCAGAGCGTATTTATGTCCTGACCGGTTCTTCCGTTTTGACCGGTTCTTATATGAGTGGCCGGCTGGCTGCAGAAATTATGCGGGAGGAGGCAGAAAAGGAAGGCCATAAACAACATATTTGTGTAGTAGATAGTAAAAGTGCTTCCGCGGGGCAGACACTTCTTGCTATGAAGATAATACAGTGGGAAAAAGAAGGAAAATCTTTTCAGGATATCAGAAAGCTCTTAAAGCACACAGTACAGAATATGGAAACGCGATTTGTTTTGGAGAATCTGGATATGCTTGAGAGGAATGGACGACTGGTGGGATTGAAGGCAAAGCTTGCAGAGGCACTCCGCATATGTCCAATTCTTAAAGCAAACGGGGAGGGCGGAATCAGCCAGTGTGGGAAGGCGCGGGGAATAAAAAAAGCATTATCCCTTTTGCAAAAGCAAGTAATGAAAGAGGTATCGGCAGGTATTACCGGGCCTGTAGTTATTTCCCATTGTCATTGCCCGGAACGGGCTTTTTTTCTTAAAATTGCGATACACGAAAAATTTCCGGATATTGCAGTCCGCATTGTGCCCACAAGGGGGATTGCCAGTATGTATGCAGGAAAGGGCGGAATTGTAGTAGCTTATGCCGGTGCCGTGTGAAAATACGCGTCCAAAAGTTTAAAAAGCCGATTTTGCGGCAGGGTGGAAAGGGTATCGATGTCCATAAAGACAGGGCGGCTTTTTCTTGTTTCGCGAAAAAGGGGAACTTCATCAGCGGCAAAACTGTCAGGCAGGGCAAAAAAAGTTCCGCTTTTTTTCACATAACATGTATCGGCAGTGGCCTGGCGGCGGTAATCCCTGTCAACGTATGTGCCTACACTTTTATGAATTGCTGTATCCTCCTCCGGAAGATAGAAATAATTTTTATAGTCTTTAAAATAATGACGCAGTGTGCTGGAGAAAAGGGGAATTTGGACCGAAAAGCAGTTTTCCCCATAGTTATAATACGGCCCGATGCCATTTTGCCCTGTGTATGTCAGGGCAAGGGGGAAATATCCGCGTGAGAGATGTCCTTTTATTTGGATAAAGGATTGATTTTCTAGCGGGAATTTCCACTCCACAGAAAAAGGGTCAAGAATCCCGTACCGATAGGAGAATAACTGGGCGCAGAGAATCGTTCCCTGTATATCGTCATAGTTGTGGCGCAGGAGCTGTTTTCTGCGCTCGTTGGCCAATGGATCCCGGAAATATTTTTTGTGCATAAATTCTGTGTAGAGCCGGATACAGTCCCTGCCGGAAAAGGTATCTGTGCGTGAGAAGGACAAAAGTTTTTCCATTGTAGCAAGTTTGCGGTTTGGCACAGAAAAAAATGACTTGTTCTTTGGAAGGGAGCGGAATAAATCAATACTTTTTTTATCCCTGAAAGGAGAATTCAGTTTATGAGCGTTATATTTTTTTTCTAAATAAGGAATATCAAAAGATGTCCCATTATAGTGGACAAATGTCTGGAAGGGAGAACAAAATTCGGAAAAAGAGAGAAGCAGTTCCTTTTCACTTACATAATCATCCGCAAACCATTGAATAATTTGAAACTCGTCATTTTTCCAGACAGCGGCGCCAATCAGATAGACAGAAGAAACTTCAGGGGAAAGACCGGTCGTCTCAATATCAAAGAAACAGAGCTGTTCCGGCTCTGTCAGAAGAGAGTTCAGGCTGTTTTCCAAAGCTTTATGATTTTGGGTGAGAGAAGAGATGATTTGTTCCATGCCCGCATATCCTTTCTTTTATATATTGAGAGTATACAACAAAAAAAGAGGTGTTGCAAATTGTAAAAATATGCTACAATGGTAAAGTTAGGAGAGAGGCAGAGGGGGGAAGGAACGGATGAATATCCGGGAACAAAAGAAGCCATTGAAATATCTTAAGGGATTAAAGGGCAGAGTGCAGAACAGTCTCAGCGGTTTTTTACGCGCCTTTGTTGTTGCGCTGCTTGTGTTGATGCAGTTTTTAATATTGTTATTTATTCCGTTTTTACTGAGGCAGAATTCTGTCTGGTTCTATATAGCAATGGAAGTATTAGGGGTGTTGGTTATTGTGGCACTGACAAATGACAACCGGAGTATGGCATATAAATTTGCGTGGCTCTGCATTATCGTTGTTCTGCCTATATCCGGAAACATTATGTTTTCTATCTGGGGAAAGGTCGGTAAACGCAACAAGCTGAACCGGAAAATTGCTGACCAGATCAAAGAAGTGGACAAGTATCTGTCCATGAATGATGAGGTAGAGCGGAAATTTATTGAAAAACATCCGGTCACCTCACGGCTGTCACGTTACATGCAGGCAGAGGGGGCGCCGATTTACAAAAACAATGAAGTTCGATATTATGAATTTGGTGAGGACGCTTTTGAGGATATTTTTGAAGATTTAGAAAAAGCAGAAAATTTTATTTTCCTTGAATTTTTTATTGTGGCAGAGGGGGCTCTTTGGGATAAGCTTCATGCCATATTAAAGCAGAAGGTGGAGCAGGGGGTTGAAGTGAAGTTTCTTTATGACGATTTTGGGGCACTTTTGCGGACAGGAAAAGACTATGCCTCAAAGCTTCGAGAAGAGAGCTTTCAAGTAGAAATCTTTAATCCAATTCATAAATATGTCAGTAAACTGTTTATGAATTTCAGAGATCATCAGAAAATCGTTGTTGTGGATGGCAATATAGCTTATACAGGCGGGTTTAATATTGCAGATGAATATGCAAACCTCGTGGAGCGTTTTGGGGTATGGAAGGATGCAGGAATCCGTATTGAGGGGGATGCCGTGTGGGGGATGACGATTACATTTCTTGAACTTTGGACGGCCTGTGTAGAAAATGACAGTTTGGTGGATTGTAATCAATACCGGCCAACTGCTTCTTTCCCGGATAATGATATTTTCTGTCATGTTTTGAGGGATGGGCCCGCACTGGGAGCGCGTTCCTTTGTCGGCAGTGTCTATAAGCAGATGATACAGTATGCCGGAAAGATTCTTTATGTAATGACGCCGTACTTGATTTTAGAAGATTTTATGGTTGATACATTTTTAGAGGCGGCAAGGCGGGGAGTGGATATACGGATTATTACTCCGAGTATACCAGATAAAAAGCATGTTAAGATGATGACGGAATATAATTACGGAATCCTGTTAAAGCACGGGATTCGAATTTATGAATACACACCGGGATTTGTGCACTCTAAGGTTATTATGAATGAACACTGTGCTATTGTTGGTACGATTAATATGGATTACCGCAGTTTTTATCTCCATTTTGAAAACGGGGTCTGGGTGTATGATGAAGAATTCCGAAGAAAGGTGACGGAGGATTTTAATAAAACCTTTGACCAGAGCTGCGAGATTACTTATGAGGAATGGAAAGCACGGCCGATGAAACGAAAAATGGTACAGCATTTTTTACATGTTTTTGATACACTTGTATAGCTGTTTGTAAAAAGGCTTCAGAAGGGAAGAAATAATGATTGCATTTGTAAAAGGTGTGCTTGAGGCGGTAAATGATGGTTCTATTGTTGTAGAAAATCAGGGAATCGGATATGAAATTTTAGTATCAGGTTCTGTGCTTCAAGCGCTCCCTCAGGCGGGAAATGAAGTAAAAATATATACATATACTCATGTCAGGGAGGACGCCCTGCAGTTATTTGGGTTTCTGACAAGAGACGATTTGGCAATGTTTAAGCTGTTGATTACTGTCAGCGGCGTGGGACCGAAAGGGGCACTTGGTATATTGACCGTTATGGATGCGAATGCTCTGCGTATTGCTATATTGACGGATGACGCAAAGGCGATTGCACGTTCGCCGGGTATTGGGGCAAAGACAGCAGGAAAGGTTATTCTTGAGTTAAGGGATAAAATATCATCCGATGCCCTTATGCCTGATTTTCTGTCAGAGGATGCGAAAGGATATGACAGTGCGGATACACTGGTGATACAGGATGCGGTCCAGGCTCTGACAGCGCTTGGATATTCTGCTTCGCAGGCTGCCACAGCGGTGAAAAAAGTGTCGGCAGAAGGAATGTCAGTAGAAGATATTTTGAAACAGAGTTTAAAGGTGATTGGAACATAAAAGATGGAGGGGCATGTGGAAAAACGGGTGATATCAACAGAGTTGATAGAAGAAGATTATAAAGTAGAAAATCGGTTGAGACCGAAACTTTTTTCAGATTATATTGGACAGGAGAAGGTGAAAAATAATCTTAAAATATATATTGAGGCAGCAAAAGGAAGAGGAGAGAGCCTTGATCATGTACTGCTGTATGGGCCTCCTGGATTAGGGAAGACCACGCTGGCAGGAATTATTGCCAATGAGATGGATGTAAACCTGAAAATCACTTCTGGTCCGGCAATTGAAAAACCGGGAGAGATGGCCTCAATTTTAAATAATTTACAGGATGGAGATTTGTTGTTTGTGGACGAAATTCACCGTCTGAACCGCCAGGTCGAGGAAGTCCTGTATCCGGCAATGGAGGATTTTGCTATTGATATTGTGATAGGGAAGGGAGCATCTACCAGGAGCATTCGTCTGGATTTGCCAAAGTTTACCCTTGTTGGGGCAACGACAAGGGCTGGAATGCTGACAGCGCCGTTACGTGACCGTTTTGGCGTTATTAACCGCCTCGAATTTTATACGGTAGAGGAGCTGGCAGAGATTGTCCTGCACTCAGCAAAGGTACTTCATGTTGAAGTGGAAGAGCAGGGGGCCTTTGAGATTGCAAGGCGTTCAAGAGGAACGCCGCGCTTAGCCAACCGGCTGTTAAAGCGTGTCCGTGATTTTGCCCAGGTACAGCATGACGGTGTAATTACGCTGGCTGTCGCCGGGGATGCGTTGGATAAGCTGGAGGTAGACAGGCTTGGAATGGATAATACAGACCGTAATATTCTGCTTACAATGATTCAGAAATTTGGCGGCGGTCCGGTAGGCTTAGATACGCTCGCTGCAAGTATCGGGGAGGACAGCGGTACAATAGAGGATGTATATGAACCGTATTTGATTCAAAATGGTATGATAGACCGCACACCAAGAGGGCGTGTGGCAATGCCGAATGCCTATGAACATTTTGGTATTCCATTTGACGAACGGTGATATTTCATGTATACTAAGCTGGAATGATGGAATGAGGTGAGATGATGAAAAAGCTAAACGGCACTGAAGTTTTAATTGATGGAAGGAAATATACCATTTGCGGCGTTGAAGGTGATGAGTATTTACAGAAAATTGCATCTTACATAAACCGTAAGCTTACCGAATTCAAAAAGCGGGAATCATATCAGCGCATGGACATGGAACTTCGCAATATTATGCTGGCCATTAATATTGCGGACGATTATTATAAAGCAAAAAAACGTGTGCAGGAATTTAAGAGTGAGGGAGAGCAGAAGGACAAGCAGGCTCTCGATATGAAACATGAGATTATTGAACTTCAGGATAAACTGAAGGACATGGAATTAAAGAACGGTGTAATGGAAGCCTCACTGGAAGAGGCAGAAAAAAAGATTGTGGAGCTGGAAACAAAATTAAATCAGCGCCCAAAATCAAGACGTTAGCTGCAGATGCAGGTATGAAAGAGCATGATCAAACCAGGACTGTGAGAACAGTCCTGGTTTGGATTATAAGGGAATAAACACGTTAGATTGGAGGAATTCTGTGCGACAAGTAGAGATTCTGGCTCCTGCCGGTTCGCTGGAAAGTTTATATGGGGCTTTGAAACTGGGGGCAGATGCCGTATATGTCGGGACTTCACGTTTTGGAGCAAGGGCTTTTGCCGATAATCCAACTGTTCCGGAAATTGAAAAGGCACTTACTTACGCACATCTGAGAGGGAAAAAAATATACCTGACAGTGAATACTCTTTTAAATGACAGAGAGATAGAGGAAGAATTGTTTCCTATGATAAAGCCGCTCTATGAGGCGGGGCTGGATGCCTGTATTGTACAGGATCTGGGAGTCCTTTCATTTCTGCATGATTATTTTCCGGGGATGGATTTACATGCCAGTACCCAGATGACACTTTTTTCGGGAGAGGAAGCAAATCTTTTAAAACCATATGGTGTAACGCGGTATGTTCCTGCAAGGGAATTGACGATAGAGGAAATACGGGAGGCAAAGAAACAGACAGATCTGGAAATAGAGGTATTTGTTCATGGGGCACTGTGTTATTGTTATTCCGGACAATGTCTGATGAGTGAGGTAATTGGCGGGAGAAGCGGAAACCGCGGGATGTGTGCCGGACCATGCCGTCTTCCCTATCAGACTCCCTTTGGAGACGGATATGTGTTGAACACGAAAGACATCTGCACACTAATGCGTATTCCAGAGCTTGTAGATGCCGGCATTGATTCCTTTAAAATTGAGGGAAGGATGAAAAAGAGGGAGTATAGTGCCTTTATTGCTTCTATATATCGGAAGTATGTTACGCTTTATCAGGAAGAGGGGCCGGAGTCATTTATGGCTCTTGCAGAGGATCGTGGCAGCAAGCTGTGGACTGATTACAAAAAATGCCAGGATTTGTATAACCGGGGAGGTTTTTCACAAAGCTATTTATTTGAGCGGGAAAAAAGCCGGATTGTATATCCGAAAAAAAATGGACATTTTGGCACATGTGTGGGGGAGGTTAAGAACTTTACGGGAAAACAGGCGGTATTTGTGGCAAAAGAAGAACTGAACCCACAGGATGTGTTGGAATTTCGGGAGAAGGATGATACCGCGGCTTATGAGTATACACTGAAAAAAGCTGTCCCATGTGGGGAGAAAGTGACAGCTAATATAAAAAGAGGAAGCCATATTTTTCCGGGGCAGAAGGTATATAGAAGAAAGAATGCGGCACTGGCAGATTCGATAATACGGCAGATAGAGGAGAAGGAGGACAAATACCCGCTAACGGGAGCTTTTGCGGGGCAGATAGGGGAACCGGTGGTGTTTTCTGTCTGCGGAAACGGCGTAACGGTTAAAGTAAAGGGAGATATTCTTCAGGAAGCAGCAAATCGCCCGGTTTCTGTGGAGGATATAAAAAAGAACCTGGGAGCTATCGGAAATACGGATTATATTTTTTCTGAGATTGATGTGTGTATCCCTCAACATTCTTTTCTGCCTATGGGGGGAATTAAGAAACTCCGTAGAGAGGCAATAGCCAAATGGGAGGAACAGGGTATCCCCGGCAGACGGTCTCCTGTGGAATATAAAAAAAGAAATTTTTCCATAACAGACTGCCGGATAGAAGAAAACTGGGTTGGCATATCTTCCAACGAGCAGTTATCTACGTCTGTAGAACAATGTGAGACGGATGTTTTGTATGTGCTGAAACTTCTTGAACTTCCACCGGAACAATGGGAAACAGCAGTAGGAATACTGGCCGGGCGGCAATTTGCGCTGGAGTTTCCCAGAATACTCCACGGCAAGGGAAGGGAAGTATTTGAAAAAATATGGGGACAGTATGGCTCTGTTTTTTTTAAGGTACTTCCGAAAGCTATTGTGGTAAACAGTTACAGAAGTCTGCTGTTTGCCAGTAGAGAATTTAACGGACTTATCTGGTATGCGGATGAAAATATATATCGGGAAAATAAACGGGCAGAGGCTGTATGTCAGGAGCTTGGCATGGTCTCAGCACCAAAAAGAAATTATGGAAGAACTGCCGTTATGGTTTCTAAGGGATGTATTTTTGACACAATGGAACAGTGCAGAAAAAAGAATTATCGCGTATCTTTTCAGGGACCAAAGGGAGATGAGTTTACTGCTGTTTCCCATTGCCGTTACTGCACCAATACGATTTATACAAAGAATCCGGTTATCGGCAGGCCGGAACAGACGGCAAGAGTTGACTTTACGTGGGAAACCAGTGAAGAAGTGAGAAAGGTAATACGAGAATGGAACATATAATTGCTGAATTATCGCGCTATATAATTGTAATTTTATTTGCCCTCTACACCTTTTATTGTTTTCGCGCATTTGCGAGAAAGACCGAGGAGGGGAAGGACAGGGTATTTTACATCCAGCGTGTTATTATCCTGGTCTTTCATCTGATTTGCAGTGTGGTATTAATCCTTTCGCATCTGGATGATATGTGGAAATATGCTCTGCTGTATTTTCTGGAGCTTGTATTTTTCCTCTTTTTTATTAAAATTTATCAGGTTTTTTATAAGGGATTATCAAAACTTGTTCTGAATAATATGATGGCCTGTATGATGGTCGGGTTTGTCATGCTGGGGAGGCTGCAGTATAACCTTGCGATCAGGCAGCTTGTCATGGCATCTGCTGCAATGGGGATATGTCTGCTGGTTCCTTTGTTTATTGAACGTTTTACTATTTGGGAAAAACTGGGCTGGCAGTATGCACTTGTCGGAATTTTACTGCTCTTGCTGGTATTTGTAATTGGTGTGGATCACAATGGGTCAAAAAACTGGATTTCCATTGCCGGGATAGAACTGCAGCCCTCCGAGTTTGTAAAAATACTTTATGTTTTTTTTATTGCGGGTTTGCTCTCGAAGACTACGGAATTTAAGCATATTGTTCTGATAACAGCTGTGGCAGGAGTGCATGTTGTCATCCTGGTTGCTGAAAAGGATTTGGGGGCTGCCTTGATATATTTTATCACCTATCTGGTTGTTTTATATGTGGCGACCATGCAGGTCGGTTATCTGGCGGCGGGGCTGCTTGCCGGGACGGGAGCGGCCGTGGGTGCTTATCATCTCTTTACTCATGTGCAGACCCGTGTGGCGGCATGGCAGGACCCATGGGCAGATATTCATGTAAAGGGCTACCAGATTAGCCAGAGCCTGTTTGCCATCTGCACAGGGGGATTTTTTGGCATGGGACTCGGTCAGGGAATACCAGATACCACACCTGTGGCAGAGAGTGATTTTATTTTTGCTGCTATTTCAGAGGAATTAGGAGTTGTCTTTTCGGTCTGCCTTATTCTTGTTTATATTAGCAGCTATATAATGTTTGTAAACATTGCCATGAAAATGAAAAAAAGATTTTATAAACTGACAGCATTTGGCTTAAGTGTGGTTTTTATATTCCAGGTGTTTTTATGCATTGGCGGTGTCATAAAATTTATTCCGTCCACAGGTGTTACACTTCCGCTGATTAGTTATGGAGGCAGTTCTATTATTACAACCATTATCATTTTCAGTATCATACAGGGGATGTATGTTATGAATGGGAGAGAGGAGGCGATGAAGATTGAGAGAGAAGAAGAGCAGGACGGAAGGCGGGATGTCCGTAAAAGAAGAAAGGGATAGGGTAAAGCAGGGAAAAAGGCTGAACCGTGAAATGGCAGTAGTCAGCTATATTTTCATGGCACTGTTTCTTGTTATGGCCGGTTTTTTTGTATATTATGTTGCTCACAATTCGGATATGGTGCTGAATAATGCTGCGAATAAACGCCAGGATCTTCTGGCAAAGCGGGTAACCCGCGGGAAAATACTTTCCGATAAAGGGAAGGTGTTAGCAGAGACAAAGACAGATAAAAAGGGGAGGGATACAAGAGTATATCCATATGGTGAACTTTTTGCCCATGTGGTAGGGAGGCTCAGTCATGGAAAGACCGGGATTGAGGCCTCTGAAAGCTATTCCATGCTGACATCCGGCATCAATCCGCTGTCTGGAATGATGAACAGCCTGCAGGGGAAAAAAAATCCCGGGAATCAGGTGGTAACAACGCTCAATGTAGCATTGTCCCAGTTGGCGAGCGATGCATTGGGAGAACAAAAGGGAGCCGTTGTTGTTATGGAGCCGGATACCGGAAAGATACTCTGCATGGTCAGTAAACCAAGTTATAATCCCGGAGCGCTCACGGATGCGGAATGGAGCCGGCTGACTGCGGATGAGGGGGAGGATTCTGCCCTTTATAACCGGGCTACACAGGGGCTGTATCCACCCGGATCAACTTTTAAACTATATACCGTATTGGAATATATGAGACAGAGTGAGGATACGGATAAATTTCATTATACATGCCGGGGAAGCATTGGTACAGGTTTATCGAAAATACGCTGTTATGGCGGAGAGGTGCATGGCCGGGTCAATTTAGAGACAGCATTCGCAAAATCCTGCAATGCAGCCTTTTGTAAAATTGGTTCAGGGCTTGATGTGGCGCGTTGGAGAAAGACGTGTGAGTCATTGTACTATAACAAAAAACTTCCCCTCGCAAAGCTTGAGCAGAACAGCTCCCGTTTTAACATATCAGCGGATTCAGAGAAAGGGGATGTGATGCAGGCGTCTATCGGTCAGGGGGATACCCTTGTCACGCCACTGCAAAATGCTATGTTAGTATGTGCGGCAGTCAACGGCGGAACAATGATGGTACCTTATGTGGTAGACCGCATTGAAGATTTTAGCGGAACAGTATTACAGGAGACGAAGCAGCGAGAGGCCGGAACGCCAATTACAAAAGAGGAGGCAAAGAAATTAAAGCAGCTGATGCGTTCGGTGGTTGAGAGTGGAACAGCATCACAGCTAAATTCCGGTGGACGTTATATAGCAGGAGGGAAGACCGGATCTGCGGAGTTTCAAAACGGTTCAGAAGACTCTCATGCATGGTTTGTCGGATATGCCCAGGGAGGAGGGCGTAAACTTGTCGTGAGCATTGTCGTTGAGGCGGCCGGAACGGGCGGACGCTATGCAGTTCCAATTGCCAAAAAGATATTTGACGCATACTGGTAAAATGGGGTATACTAAAAGGAGAAATTCCATACAGGAGGGATTGCAGTGCTTGAAGCAACTAGCTGTGGCGGGATTGTTATTTTCAGAGGGAAAATATTACTTCTGTACAAAAAATTTCACAATAAATATGAGGGCTGGGTGCTCCCGAAAGGAACGGTGGAAGAGGGAGAGGAACACAGAGAAACAGCACTTCGTGAGGTCAGGGAGGAGACAGGTGCGAAGTGTAAGATAGTAAAATATGTGGGGAAGAGTCATTACTCTTTTGAAGTTCCGGAGGGCATGGCGTCAAAAAATGTTTATTGGTATCTGATGCGGGCAGAAAGTTTTTTTTCAAAACCACAGCGCGAAGAATATTTTTTAGATTCCGGATATTACAAATATCATGAGGCGTATCATCTGCTCAAATTTGCGAATGAAAAAAAGATATTAGAGCAGGCTTATTTTGAATATCAGGAATTGCGCAGGGAAAGGCTATGGGTTCGGGTCGGATAAGAACAGATTGGAGGGGTTGCCATGTTAGACAAAATTAACATGAAAAAAGAAGCGAATAAGAAGGATTATGATTCGCGTATGGCGCATCTGGAGATTCGTATGGGAGAACTTCAGAGGGAATGCAAGAGGTTTGGCATTCCCATTATGATAGTTTTTGAGGGATTTGAGGCTTCTGGTAAAGGGACAATGATAAACCGGATGATACGGCCGTTAGATCCGAGGGGATTTAAGGTGTACACAATGGAGAAGGAGACGGAAGAGGACAGGATGCATGCCTATCTCTGGCGTTATAGTACAAAAACACCGTCAAAGGGAAGAATCCACATTTTTGACAGAAGCTGGTATCAGGGATTTCCTGATGGAAGGATTTCGGCAGAAGAAATACGCCGCTTTGAAAAACAGTTCACGGATGATGGCATGCTGCTGGTAAAGTTTTTTCTGGCTATCACAAAAAAAGAGCAGAAAAAAAGGCTGCAGGCGTTAGAAAATGATAAGGTGACAAAATGGCGCGTCAGTAAAAAAGACTGGGAAAACAACAAGGCTTATGATGACTGCCTGGCAGCCTATGATGATATGTTGATCGCAACCGATGTCTCGGAAGCGCCCTGGACAGTTGTGGAGGCTATGGATAAAAAGTATGCAGCCTGCAAAATTATGACAATATTAGTAAACAGGATGGAGGAAGCAGTACGGAAGAGGGCTGATCAGGCTGAGGGGGCAAAAAGGGAGGATAAGCCGGAGGCTGACCATGAGAAGGAAGATGATTTGCAAAACGGCGTCCTGCAGAGAATTGATTTGTCTCTGGATTTGACACCGGAGGAGTATAAAGAGAGAAAGAAAAAACTACAAAAGAAACTGGAGCTCCTCCACAATCAGATGTATCTGCAGAGAGTACCGGTTATTCTTGCCTTTGAAGGCTGGGACGCCGGGGGTAAGGGCGGTGCCATTAAGCGGATTACGCAGAGCATTGATCCGCGCGGATATGAGGTTGTGCCGGTTTCTGCACCAAATGATTTGGAAAAATCACATCATTATCTTTGGAAGTTCTGGGAGAAGTTTCCCAAAGACGGGCATATGGCAATTTTTGACCGGACATGGTATGGAAGGGTACTTGTTGAGCGTATTGAAGGGTTTGCCACGGAAGAGGAGTGGAAGAGGGCGTACAGTGAAATTAATAACATGGAAGCACATCTTGCCAAGTCCGGTGCCGTGATTTTGAAATTCTGGATGCATATTGATCAGGACGAGCAGAAGAGACGCTTTGAACAGCGTCAGGAGACGCCGGAAAAACAGTGGAAAATCACAGAGGAGGACTGGCGTAACCGTGCGAGATGGGACGACTATGAAAAAGCTGTCGATGAAATGGTAGTGCGTACTTCAACGAAAAATGCACCATGGCATATTATAGAGGCAAATTCAAAGCTGTATGCGAGAATAAAGGTAATGCAGATTGTTGTGGACGCTCTGGAAAAGGCGTTAAATGGAAGGAGATAAGTAAATGCAGAAGGGACGTTTTGGGATACTGCTTTTGACTGGTATGATGACAGCGTATTTTTTGGGAATGATATTCTTGTCGTTTACGGCGCGTGCGGCATCTCTGCCCGGATTTGGAGATTATGAGGCAGTAGTGACGCCGAAACCGACCAATCAGCCAGCGGGTTTTCCCACAACGTCTCCAAAGGAGACGTTGGATCCAAAGGAGACGTTGGATCCTTCCGAAACCTCCAGGCCAGGAAGCACTCCTGGAAATGAGAGTGTAACAGATAAGGATAATGGGTTTGTAATATCGGACAAAAGCCTGACTTCTTATCGGGGCAATAAGGCAAAAGTGATAATTCCATCCTCGGTAACATCTATTTCCTATACGGCTTTTTCTAATAATCAGAGTATCCGGGCAGTAGTGATTCCCGCCACGGTTAAGAGGGTAGAGAGCGGTGCTTTTTATAACTGCCCGTATCTCAGATATCTTATTTTTGAAGGAAATACGAGTGTGGAACAAAATGCTGTATATCGCTGTGTCCGGTTTACGAATATATCGGCTGAAAAAAATACAAGGGCTTACCGTTATGCAAAAAAATACAACATTCCGGTTGTAGTGACGCAAAAGCCGAAAATGGCCGTAAAAAGTATTACATTGCTGGCGGGCGACAAGAAAAAAAATGAACTCTATAATACGTATGGGAGCACTGTGTGGAAAAGCAGCAAGAATAATGTAATGACCGTATCCGGCGGGGGAAGCATGAAAGCAGTCCGTGCCGGAAAGGCAAAAGTGACTGCAGAAGTGAACGGCATAACGTATACATGTAAAGTTACTGTTTTGAAGCGGACCAATAAGAACCGGGTCGTTCTTGTATCTAAAAAAATTATAAAAAAGAAAATGAGCCGTTACCAGAAAATTAAGGCAGTACACAATTGGATGATTGCCAATGTAAAATATGATTATGACGGTTACCTGGCAGGATTTGTACCTCCGGTGTCCCATTCAGCTAAGGGAGCGCTGATGAAGGGACTTGCTGTTTGTGACGGATATGCTCATGCTTTTCAGATTTTTATGAAGCATTTAAAAATTCCATGTCGGTTTGTAATAGGCAGAAGCGGTACGGTCGGTCATGGCTGGAATATGGTGAAGGTTGGAGGCAAGTGGTATCATATTGATGTTACATTTGATGATCCAATTATAAATGGAACGAATGAAAACACAAGGCCGTATTATACTTATTTTCTTAAATCCTCTTCTGTGATGCGCAAGAGCCATAAGTGGAAGGCATCAAAGTATCCCAGATGCAGGAGTAAAAAATATGATTAAAAGTATGTCGGATAAAGATTGACAACGGGACAGAAAGATGGTATTATAACAAATGTTGTGAGCGGATGTGGCGGAATTGGCAGACGCACAAGACTCAAAATCTTGCGGTGGCAACATCGTGCGGGTTCAAGTCCCGCCATCCGCATAAAAGGCTGTTTTTCGACGTTGATGGTCGGAAATCAGCCTTTTTTGTTGCTTTATTAGGTAATGATCTGGTTAGGAAGAGGGTATAGAAGTGGAAAAAAAACTGCTTTTAATAGACGGAAACAGCATAATTAACAGGGCATTTTATGGTGTACCGGATTTGACAAACAAGGATGGACTGCATACAAATGCCATTTACGGTTTTTTAAATATTATGTTTAAAGTGTTAGAGGAGGAAAACCCGAGTCATCTGCTTGTGGCATTTGATCGCAAAGAGCCGACATTCCGGCATAAGATGTATGAAGAATATAAGGGAACGAGGAAACCAATGCCGGAGGAGCTGGCAGAACAGCTTCCGGTATTGAAAGAACTTTTACAGGCAATGCAGATTACAATTTTTTCCAAAGAAGGCATTGAGGCAGATGACATACTTGGAACAATGGCTAAAAAAGGCGAAAAGGAAGGATATGATGTAGTAGTTCTCTCCGGTGACAGGGATCTTTTGCAGCTTGCCACAGACAGGATTTTAGTCCGAATCCCAAAAACAAAGGGCGGAAAAACCATTGTGGAAGATTACCATACCGCCCAGGTAATAGAAAAGTACGGAGTGACTCCTTCTCAGATTATTGATTTAAAAGGACTGATGGGGGACGCATCCGATAATATACCCGGAGTAAAAGGAGTGGGGGAAAAGACAGCAGTAAAAATCCTCACACTTTTCGGCACAGTAGAGAATGCCATTGCCCATGTGGATGAGATTACGCCAAACCGCGCCAGAGAGGCAGTAAAAAATAATATTCCAATGGCGAAATTAAGTAAATCTCTCGCCACGATAAAAACAGACTGCCGGCTCGGTATCCGTATGGATGACTGCGTCATCGGCGATATATACAATGACCAGGCTTATCAGCATCTTGTTTCTCTGGATATTAAATCAATTCTTGCACGATTTGGCAGCCATGCGGGGGCAGGACAGGATTTTGACAGAGATTTTCCTGTTTTACAGAGCCAGAGGGAATTTGAGGATTTTACATCATCTCTGGATCAGGATGCTCCAATTGGTATTTGTGCCATTTTCCGAAAAAAAGAAAATGTGTCAGAGGACAGCCAGGGACAGATTACCCTTTTTATGGACGAGAGCGCAGGAAGGCTTTTAGGAATCGCAATTGCGTTGGATAAGGAGCATACAGCTTTTGCCGAAATCGGAAAATCACTGTCAGAGGAAACGGTGACCGGCTGGCTCCTGGAACAGGCAGGTCATGCCCATATACTGGCAGCAAATGACTGGAAAGGACAGCTTGACTTTTTTCGGGGTATCTGTCCTGAGCAATGTTTTGACACGAGCGTGGCCGCCTATCTGATAAATCCAATTCAAAAGGGATTTGCGGAAGAGGACATTTGCGATTCTTATACTGACATGCGGATGCCAATTTATGCGAAAATTTTTGGGAAACAGCCAAAGGAGGCTGCATTTTTGGATAAAAAGATGGAACTGGTATCTTATACATGTCTGTGCGCACTTGTCAATATGATGGCCTATTCTGTGCTGAAAAAGGAATTAAAAAAGATAAAATCATGGGAGCTTTTCAATGAAATTGAAATGCCGCTTGTATTTACGCTGCACGATATGGAAAGGCATGGTATTTACGTCAAAAGGCAGGCGCTGCAGGAGTATGGGTCGCAGCTTGGAAGCCGGATTATGGAGCTGGAGGAAGAAATCTATGAGAGGGCAGGGGAGAAATTCAATTTGAATTCCCCTAAACAGTTAGGCGTTGTGTTGTTTGAAAAAATGCATATGCCCTATGGGAAAAAGACGAAAACAGGTTATTCCACTTCTGCAGAGGTGCTGGAGAGGCTGAGGTTTGAAGATCCGATTATTGAGATGATATTGGAGTACCGTCAGCTGGCAAAACTGAAATCCACTTATGCAGACGGGCTTGATACATTTATTGATGAAAAGGACGGCAGGATCCATACAACATTTAACCAGACAATAACAGCAACCGGCAGGCTCAGTTCCACGGAGCCAAATTTGCAGAATATCCCAATCCGAATGGAACTTGGCAGAAAAATACGCAAGGTTTTTGTACCGGAAGAGGGATATGTATTTTTAGATGCGGATTATTCACAGATTGAGCTGCGCGTATTGGCCCATATGTCCGGTGATGAGCGTTTAATAGAGGCATACCGCGAAAATGCGGACGTACACCGTGCGACAGCGTCTCTTGTATTCCATACACCTTATGAGGAAGTAACGGATCTTCAGAGACGGAATGCCAAGGCGGTAAATTTTGGAATTGTATATGGTATTAGTGGCTTCGGTCTTTCCCGGGATTTGGGAATTACCAAAAAAGAGGCAGAGAAGTACATTGAGGATTATTTTACCACATATCCGCGCGTAAAAGAATTTATGGATGAAATGGTGAGCCAGGGCAAGAAAAAAGGTTATGTCAGTTCTCTGTATGGCAGGCGGCGCCCGATTCCGGAACTCGCTGCCAAAAATTTTATGCAGCGGCAGTTTGGCGAGCGAATCGCTATGAATTCACCAATCCAGGGAACGGCGGCAGATATTATAAAAATTGCCATGGTGCGTGTGAACAATAAATTAAAACAGGGAAAATACCGTTCCCGTTTGATTTTGCAAATACATGATGAACTGCTGATTGAGGCGCATCCTGAGGAAATACAGGATGTAACAGATATTCTGCACGAGGAAATGATACATGCCTGTGAGCTGAAAGTTCCCCTAATTGCTGATGTGAAACAGGGGAATTCCTGGTATGAGGCAAAATAATATAGGGAGAAATATACAATGGTAATTGGGATAACCGGTGGCGTTGGGTGTGGAAAGTCTACCGTAATAAATATTTTGCAGCAAGAGTATGGTGCTAAAATACTGATTGCAGATGATATGGGGCATCTCGTAATGGAGAAAGGTCATCCGGCATATGATGAAATATGCAGACGGTTTGGTGATGATATCTTAATTCCAGATGGAGCTGTAAACAGAGAAGCTCTTTCAGAAATTGTTTACAGGGATGGGGAAAAGCTTGCTGTTCTGAACAGTATTATTCACCCGTATGTGAAAGAAGAGATCCGAAAGAAACTCTTTATCTGGAAAGATGAGCCTCTTGTTGTATTAGAGACGGCAATTCTCTTTGAGACGGGGTGTGACGCGCTCTGTGATGAAGTATGGGCTGTATTTACCGGACGTGAGGTGCGCATAGCACGGCTGATAAGCTCAAGGGGGTATACCAGGAAGAAGGCAGAGGATATTATGGCGAAACAGCTTGGGGAGGAACAGTTGAGAGAGCGGTGTGACCGTATTATTCAAAATGACGGAGAGCAGGAATTGCTTGAGGTTCAGATCAGGGAACTGTTAGGGCCATCGCTTAGCCATTCGCGTTAATATGGCGGTATTATACGGTTCTTGCCCGGTATAACACTCCCTGCGAAAAGTAGATGGTTTTTTCCGTCAGCCAAAAGGCCATCCTATCGCAGAACTCGCTGTCAGCTGCCCTATTCCCCTGCTTTTGCAGTATCAGCCGCCCGCCGGTCCTTATGCACCACTTTTGTTATTCCTTACTGCGGATAGCACCAGAGGTGCTAATCTATAGGTGAAGGCTGCAAAAAAATAAATTCATTTATTTTGCGCAGCCTTCACCTATAGACAGATGCTTTGCATCTGCCCGCAGTATACATATAAATCAAGCTGGTGGTGCATTAGTACCGCTGCGTGGCGGCTTTAGTGCAAACGTGCTGCAAAAGCAGGGGAATAGGGCGGCTGACAGCTCAAGCAATGCTCGGATGGTGTTTTTAGCTGACGGAGAAAACCATACTTTTCGGGGAGTGATACAAGGGCAGGAAACCGTATAACACCGCCATCTGTTTTCCACAAATGATTAAGCGATTGCCCTGGGCTAAAAATTTACACTAGGCATGAAAACAATTATATGGTATAATATTGCAATAGATAAAAGTTACATCTGTTAAAGGGAAAGTATCCAGATAAAAACATAAGAGGCACAGTTATGGAAAATAAAAACGAAGGATATGTATTTGGATTAGATATTGGTACAAGGAGCATCGTCGGCACCGTGGGATACCGGATTGGTACAGACCGGTTTGTTGTGGTTGCCCAGGAGTCTATCGAACACACGACCCGGGCTGTCATTGATGGACAGATTCATGATATTTCCACCGTATCAAAGACAATTACAGAAATTAAAAACCGCCTTGAGAAAACGATTCATCAGGATTTATATGAGGTAAGCATTGCTGCCGCCGGGCGTGTGCTGAAAACAGAGAAAATCCGGGCGGATTATGAATTTACAGAAGAGACAAAAGTAACGGCGGAGCATATCCGTACGCTGGATATGGTAGGCGTGGAAAAGGCATATGAAAAAATTCGTCAGCAGGAAGAAAATTCCAAACGTCAATTTTTCTGTGTTGGATATTCTACCGTAAAATATTTCCTCAATGGTTATCCAATGGAGATGATAGAGCTTCATAAGGCAAATAAAATTGAAGTAGAATTGATTGCTACTTTTTTGCCGGAAGAGGTAGTAGATGGATTGTATGAAGCAGTAGAGGCGGCTGGGCTTCATGTGGCGAGCCTCACGTTAGAGCCGATTGCCGCAATTAATATTGCAATACCGGAGAAATTCCGTCTTTTAAATATTGCACTTGTGGATGTAGGTGCAGGAACTTCAGATATTTCCATTGTAAAAGAGGGGAGCATCATCGCTTTTGGCATGATTCCACTGGCAGGGGATGAAGTGACAGAAGAGATTGCACGCAATTATTTAATTGATTTTGAGACAGCAGAAAAAATCAAATGTCAGGGTGATAAAAGAAAGACCATGAATTTCGATAATATTTTTGGTGAACATATCCGTGCAACGAGGGAAGATGTACTGAATGTGGCAGCCAGAGCAGTTGATGAGATTACAAAGAAAGTGGCAGAATGTATTATCGAATTAAATGGAGGAAAGGTAAGTGCGGTTTTTGTTGTCGGGGGCGGCGGAAAACATGAAGGCTTTACTCAGAAGCTGGCAGAGTATCTGGGACTTCCGGAGAACCGGGTGGCCCTCAGAGGAGAAGAGGTACTTGGTCATGTAGATTATCTTCAGGAGGGAATACAGAAGGATTCTACCCTTGTTACTCCGATTGGAATCTGCATGAATTACTACGAAAAAAGAAATAATTTTATCCACGTGTTTGTAAATGACCAGCGCGTGAAACTCTATGATAATGGAAAAGTTACCGTGTTAGATGCGTGCGTAAGTGCAGGCTATCTTCAGTCGAACTTATTTCCGGTGCGCGGTGAGTCATTGACCTATTACATAAATGGAAAAGAGAGAACCGTAAAGGGAAAAGCCGGTGAGGTGGCAGAGGTTAAGCGCAACGGACGGGAGGTCAGCCTGAATGAATTTGTCCAGGAAAATGATGAAATCCGAATCCGCCCTTCCACAAAGGGAGAGTCCGGCACGATTTTACTTATGGATATACCGGAGTGCAAAGAAGAACTTACCGTAACACTGTTTGGTAAAAAAGTTCTTTGTCCAAAAGAAATTGAGGTAAACGGGAAAGAACCGGGGGATATGCTGTACCAGGTAAAGAACCAGGACCGCATAGAGGTTTTTGATTATTATACGGTGTCAAAACTACTGGCATTTGCAGAGATGCCGGAAGAGGAAGAGGTATTGCTGAATGGTGTGGAGGCTGTAGTAACTGCAAAAGTCAGAAACCATGATACAATTTTACACAAGCCTCAGTCACAGACGATAAAAAAACCGGCAAAGAAACCGAAAGTAGAGATAATTGAAGAGGAAACGGCTGAAGTGGAGGATTTCCAGACACAGCTGGAGAAGGATCCATTATTGCAGCCATCAAAGCCGTTGCCGGAGTGGATGGAGGATGTTCCATTTGATACGGCGAAGAGGGGGGCAGATGGAGAGATTCTTCCAAAGACAGTAAAGGCGCTGGATCAGAGGACAGGGAAACCTGTTACCACATCTCCGGTTCATGTGACAGTAAACGGCAAGCCGGTTATTATGCCGCAAAAGGAAAAAACGATATTTGTAGATGTATTTGATGTATATCCCTTTGACTTGACAAAAGCTGGAGGGACCAGGCTTATAACGCGGATTAATGGTGTGGATAAAGAATTTACTGAGCCGTTGTGGGACGGTGATGAGATTGAGCTGTATTGGGAGAAATGATGGAAAAGGGTTTGCATAGGAAGGAGAGAGTGGATGAGAGAAAATTTTATTAAGATCAGGAACAGCAGGAATATGGCAGTGGGACATATATTAATTTATTCTCTTATTGCTGCGTGCAGCCTGGTATCCTTTATTGGTGGGACAGGTATGTCGTTGCCTGCCCTGATTAGTATATTGGCGGTGGCGTTTCTGATGATTTTTCTGGACACGCAGGCATATCGGCAGCAAATTCATTTTACAGAGCGCGGGAAATCCGGAGTTATTTATCATATGCTACGCCTTGTACTGGCCTGTGCGGCATTTTATGTTATGACAACAGAGTATGAGAGGATATTGATGATTGTTGTTATCTTTCTTTTTGCTGTTGAGGCCGTTCTGTATGTACCTTTTGATGAAACAATAAACCGTGTTGTTACATATTTGATTATGGTGGCACTCTTTATTGTTACTTTTGGTTTATATTTTCTGACTGTCAGCCGTCAGTATTATAATACCCATAATAAAATGGACTTGCCGGCGGCAATTTCCGTGCAGATTCTCACATTTGGAATAATTCTAATGGTGACGGTAATTCTTATGGGAGAAGTTTTGGCCGCCCTCTGGAATTGTTTTGAGAAGAAGATTTTTGCTCAGAATCGTGATGTGGAAAATTTAAATGAATTGAATAAATCTCTCTTTGAGCACCAGGAGGAAATTAAAAAAATTAATGAGGTTTTAGGAAGACAAAAAATTGATTTGCAGTTTGCCAATAAAAAGATAAACCGCGCCCACGATGAGATGTCAGTGCAAAATGAAGTGGCATCTATCATTACAGCCTCTCTTGGAAGAGATGAAATGCTTCAGAATGTGACAAAGATTATGCGCATTCGCCTGGATATGGATTTGGTCATGATTATCTCTGAACCGGATAACAGCCTCCTGGCTCCGGGAGAAGAACCGCAGGGACGCTATGTGGCTATTTCCGGTAATATGGGAAAGGCGTTTGAAGAAGCTATTATGAAATCAGTTCGTGAAACAGAAATGAAAGAGCTTATGCGTCTGAATAAGACATTCATGCAGAACCTTTTGATGGAGGCAGTAAAATTTTTTGAGTTTCTTGATGAGGAGCAGGAGCTTCCCTCTATGATATTTATTCCGATTATTAAACAGTCAGAGCGCCTGGGAACACTTATTGTAGGAAAAAATAAAGAAAATGCTTTTATGGATGGCAGGAACTTTTATGAAAATATCGCCAGTCAGTTAAGTATTGGTATTTCTAATGCAAGGCTCTATGCTAAAATGAATGACATGGCAATCCGTGATGGATTGACCCGGATTTATAACCGTGGTCATCTTCAGGAGCTGCTTTCTAATTATCTGTCAGATGCCATGATTAAAAAAATTCCGGTTACGCTTGCCCTGTTTGATATTGATAAATTTAAACTGGTGAATGACAATTACGGACATCAGTGCGGTGATGAAGTGATTCGTCATGTTGCGCATTTGTTGAATAAAGGAGCAATATCGTATGGAGGAATTGCCGGACGTTATGGTGGTGAAGAATTTGTTATTGCATTCCTTGGAAAATCGGTGGAGGAAACCTTTAAAATTGTGGAGGAGATACATAACGAAATCCGAAACAGGGAAGTACATTATGACAACCGGGTTATCCATGTAACTGCCAGTGCAGGAATTGCCAGTTATCCGGAGACGTGTACGAATCCGAGTGAACTGTTGACAAGGGCTGACTGGGCAATGTATAATTCCAAAAAGAATGGGCGCGATAAGATTACGATAGACAGTGATCAGATTGAGGCAATGATGTAGTCTGTTAAAAACAGACAGTCTGTTAAAACAGACAGGGAGGCGGCTATGCAGCTTTACAGTATTGCCAGCGGGAGCAGCGGAAACTGTATCTATGCGGGCAATGATAAAGAGGGAATTCTCTTTGATGCGGGAATACCCCTAAAACGGGTCCGGGAGGGACTGGAGGCAGTCGGGCTGGGTTTTGAGCAGATTAAGGCAATCTGTATTACCCATGAACATAGTGATCATATCAGCGGATTGGGGCCGATTTTGCGGAAGGTTCCAATCCCTGTTTATGCAACAGCGGGGACAATAAAAGCGATTTGGGAAAAAACAAATATGAATAATATCTCGCCGGAACTGTTTCACACCGTATGTCCCGGGGAGGAGACAGAGATTGCGGGAGGGGTAGTCCGTCCGTTTGCTATTTCCCATGATGCGGTGGAACCAGTCTGTTATACAATGATGAAAGACGGTAAAAAGATAGGGATTGCTACAGATACCGGCTGTTACAACAAAGAAATGATTGACAGTCTGGCAGAGTGTGATACACTTTTGCTGGAGGCAAACCATGATATAAACCTGCTGCAGGTAGGACGTTATCCTTATGCTCTGAAAATGCGTATTTTAGGAGATAGGGGACATCTTTCCAATGATACATCAGCGCGGCTGATACGGGAGCTGCTGCACAGCGGGTTACAGCATGTGCTGCTGGGGCATCTCAGCAAGGATAATAATTTTCCGGAGCTTGCTTACCAGACAGTGCGCTATGAGTTAGAGCAGAGCGAGACATGGCGGAGATTATCCGTAAATCTTTCTGTTGCAAACCGTGATATTCCATCGCCGGCGATACAGATTACTTAATGGAGGGTAAGATATGAAAAAAGTAATTATTACTGTGGTTGGAAAAGACAGCGTAGGCATTATAGCCCGTGTATGTACTTTTTTAGCTGAAAACAAACTTAATATTCTGGATATTTCCCAGACGATTGTCGATGGTTTTTTTAACATGATGATGATTGTTGATTTTACGGCGGCAGATAAGGAATTTGTGAAATTATCCGGTAAATTGGAGAGTATAGGAGAGGAAATCGGCTGTGTGATTCGTGTTCAGCGAGAAGAGATATTTGATAAAATGCATCGGCTGTAATTGGAAAAGGGGTATAAAGATGATAAATATCAATGAAGTTCTTGAAACAAACCAGATGATTGATAAACAGAATCTGGATGTTCGTACAATTACACTGGGAATCAGTCTTCTGGACTGTGTGAGCAGCGATTTGAAGGAATTGTGCGGCAATATATACAACAAAATTACAAATACAGCAAAAGATCTTGTCTCTGTAGGAGAGGCCATAGAGACAGAGTTTGGTATTCCCATTGTAAATAAGCGGATTTCTGTTACACCCATTGCCCTTGCAGGTTCTTCTGCATGTAAAAATCCGGAGGATTTTGTAGAGATTGCGAAAACGCTTGACCGGGCAGCAAAGGAAGTAGGAGTGAATTTTATTGGAGGCTACACGGCTCTTGTTTCTAAAAAAATGACAACGGCAGACAGGAATCTGATACTTTCCATACCGGAAGCACTGGCATCAACGGACTACATCTGCAGTTCGGTAAATGTCGGGTCTACAAGAACCGGCCTTGATATGGATGCCATTCTCCTTATGGGAAAAATGATAAAGAAAACAGCGGAGCTTACAGGAGACAGGGATTCCATCGGATGTGCCAAACTTGTTGTATTTTGTAATGCTCCAGATGATAATCCCTTTATGGCAGGTGCTTTTCATGGTGTGACGGAAGGAGATGCCGTTATTAATGTTGGTGTCAGCGGACCCGGTGTAGTGAAAACGGCACTTGAGCAGGTGAGGGGAAAGGATTTTGCAGCAGTCTGTGAGACAATAAAGAAAACGGCATTTAAGATTACGAGGGTTGGGCAGCTGGTTGCTTATGAGGCATCCAGACGTCTGGGAGTTCCCTTTGGCATTATTGATTTGTCCCTCGCTCCCACGCCGGCTGTCGGTGACAGTATTGCGGAAATTTTTGAAGAACTCGGACTTGAGCGTGCCGGTGCCCCGGGGACAACGGCTGCACTTGCCATGTTAAACGATCAGGTGAAAAAAGGTGGTGTCATGGCATCCTCTTATGTGGGAGGGCTCAGCGGTGCCTTTATCCCTGTCAGTGAAGACCGTGGAATGATTGAAGCTGTACAGGACGGGGCACTGACAATAGAAAAGCTGGAGGCTATGACCTGTGTATGCTCTGTCGGGCTGGATATGATAGCAATTCCCGGTGATACAAAAGATACAGCGATTGCCGGTATACTGGCAGATGAAATGGCTATCGGTATGGTCAATCAGAAAACAACGGCTGTACGGCTTATTCCTGTACAGGGAAAAGGAGTAGGGGAGACAGCGGAATTTGGGGGACTCCTGGGCTATGCTCCGATTATGCCGGTAAATTGTTTTGGGTGTGAGGATTTTGTGACAAGGACCGGGCGCATTCCGGCACCAATTCACAGTTTTAAAAATTAAAATATGCTTGCACTATTTTGTTTTTTATTATAGAATATAAAGGCAAAATGGCGTCAGTCAGGGAGACAGTTATGCCCTGGTTGGCGCCTTATCTTAAGTGTAAGATGCGGATCATTAAGTATTAATATAGAATATTTGGGGGTTGGAAACATGGAAAAATTTAAAATTCAGGAAAAAGAGTTAAAGTATCATGGGCGTATCGTTGATTTTTATTCCTATCATATGGAAGTTCCCAATGGAAATCATACAGTATGGGATGTGATTTTACATAAAGGGGCGGCAGCGATTGTACCAGTTGATGAGGATGGGAAAATTATATTAGTACGCCAATACCGCGGTGCAATTGACGATTTTTTATTAGAAATTCCAGCCGGCGGGCGTGATAGTGAGGAGGAGGATTTTGCCGTCTGTGCAGCGAGAGAGTTAGAGGAGGAGATAGGATACCGTTCGGATGAAATTCATCATCTGGTAGATTATCATTCTGCTGCTGCGTATACGAGTGAAAAAATTGGTATTTATTACACGGAAAAGCTTATTCCCTCTAAACAGAAACTGGATGAAAATGAGTTTGTACGGATTGAGCGATATACTTTAAATGAATTAAGTGAGATGATATTTGACGGCAGGATTACCGATGGCAAGACAATTGCAGCCATTATGGCCTACCGTGTTCTAAAGAAGAAATAAGTATGTTTTTTTACCTTCTTTCATAGGATAGAAACAGGTGATGTTTCTGCCATGTCAGGAAGGGGGAATAGGACATGAAGCGGATAGAGAATGAAACAAGCCGTATGGGAAAAAGTAGCTTTATGCAGCAGATTGCTTTACTTTTCCTAATCGGCTTTTTTGTTGGGGCAGCATTTTATTATATTTTTCAAAATTCATTTTCCGGCCTTTTCAAACCCTTTGAGACACAGCTGTCTGTCTGGCCGGAAAATACATACCCATTCTCTTACAAAATGGTACAGGCAGTCTGGAATCATGGGCGTTTTTTTATTCTGTTCTGGCTTTTGTCCGTTACAAGAATACATAATTTTTATCAGTCAGTTTTTATTCTGTATACCGGGTTCCGCAATGGATTTCTTGTCCTTTTTTTTCTGCTCGGGAAAGGGAGTGTGGGCATCCTGTGGTATCTTTTGAGCCTTTTCCCTCATGCCCTTGTATTTATTCCCCTGTATCTGTTTAGCTTTGCCTGGGTAAAAGAAAAAGGCCATCGGAGAGAACATAAGAAACTTGTTTTTCTGTTTCTTGGCATCGCATTTTTTGCCGCCTGTTTCCTCGAGGCCCGTTATAATCTGACATTGATGGCGAATATGGCTTTATAGTCTGTCTGCAATCCTGTCAAACAGCCGTACTGTCTCATTCCATCCAAGACATGGGTCCGTAATGGATTTTCCAAATTCATGTTCATTTATTTTTTGACATCCAGGAAGAAGATAGCTCTCTACCATCACTCCTTTCACAAGTTCGCTGATGGCTGGAGATACCTGGCGGCTGTGCAGCACTTCCTCAATAATTCTTGGTTGCTCATAGTAACGCTTGCCGGAATTTGAGTGGTTGGCATCAACAATGCAGGCCGGGTTTTCCAGATTCAACAGAGAGTATTTTTCATGGAGGCGTTCCAAATCCTCATAGTGGTAGTTTGGAATCGCCTGGCCGTGTTTGTTGACCGCACCGCGCAGGATTGTGTGTGCCAGTGGATTGCCATCGGTTTTTACTTCATATCCGCGGTACAAAAACGTATGGGGTGACTGTGCGGCAATGCATGAATTCAGCATAACGGAAAAATCACCGCTTGTCGGGTTTTTCATGCCGACAGGCAGGTCCATGCCGCTGACCGTCATACGGTGTTGCTGGTCTTCAACGGAGCGGGCACCAACTGCTACGTAGGAGAGAAGGTCATTGATATATGGCCAGTTTTCCGGATAGAGCATTTCATCGGCGGCAAAGAAGCCTGTCTCGGATATGGAACGCAGGTGCATTTTTCTTATGGCAATAAGTCCTTCCAGTAAATCCGGTTTTTTTTCCGGATCCGGCTGATGTAGGATTCCTTTGTAGCCCTCTCCGGTGGTGCGTGGCTTATTTGTATAGATACGCGGTACAATGAGAATTTTTTCCTTTACTTTTTCCTGTATTTTTGCAAGACGGTTCAGGTATTCACAGACAGAATCTTCGTGGTCTGCCGAACACGGTCCAATAATGACAAGGAATTTATCTGATTTTCCAGTGATAATATCACGGATTTGTATATCTTTTTCCTGTTTTAGCTTTTTTTGCTCTTCTGATAAAGGATAAAGCTTTTGAAGCTCATCCGGTGATATCATCTGTTTTTTGTAATGTATGCCCAATGTATTTCCCTCCATTTCTCTCCCACGTCTTTACGCTCACTTTGCCCATTTTACTCCAAATTAAACAAAGTGTCAAATTTGTGTGAAACGTGATACATGGGGCTGATATTTGCTGGGGTATTCCGTTCATACTTTGGTAACATTTACATTGTATAGTTATATGGATTATTGTACAAGGAGGACCTGATGGTGATTGAGGCAGAAAATCTGGTAAAGCGTTATGGGAGGCGCAATGTAGTTGACAACCTGAGCTTTACTGTTGAAAAGGGACAGATTGTCGGTTTTCTTGGGCCGAACGGGGCGGGAAAATCAACAACAATGAATATAATTACCGGTTATATTTCCGCCACGGAGGGAACCGTCCGGGTAAATGGTTATGATGTGGTGGAAGAGCCGGAAAAAGCGAAAGCAAGCATTGGTTATTTGCCGGAACAGCCGCCTCTGTATCCGGATATGCTTGTCCGTGAATATCTCAGTTTTGTCTGTGAATTAAAAAAAGTAAAGAGTTCCGAAAGGGATGCTGCACTTTCCCGTGTTATGCACCTCACCAGGATTACGGATGTATCGGAGCGACTGATTAAACATCTATCCAAGGGATATAAACAGCGTGTTGGTCTGGCAGGAGCAATGCTTGGTGATCCGGAGGTGCTTATTCTGGATGAGCCAATGGTAGGGCTGGATCCCAAACAGATATTGGAAATGAGAGATTTGATTCGGGAGCTCAGCAAAAAGCACACCATTCTTTTGAGTTCGCATATTATGCAGGAAGTCAGTGCGGTATGCAATCAAATTATGATTATCAATAATGGGCGTCTTGTTGTATCGGACCGCCCGGAGGAAATTCCAAAACATATTGAGCAGAAAAATGAGCTGACGCTGTTAGTGAAGGGAAATAAAGAGCTTATAAACAGTGTTTTGGAGTCGCTGGATTACGTGGACAGGATTCATGTGGCAGGTACACCGGAGGAAGGCATCTGCCAGGTAGAACTGGTAAGCGGATTGGAGCATGATGTGCGGGAAGCAGTTTTTTATGCGCTGGCAGAAGTGAAATGTGCTATACTGGAAATGAATAGTAAGGTGCCGACATTGGAGGAGGCATTTATCCGGCTGACTGGGGATGGCACAAAGCAGTCTGGTGGTCGTAAGAGAAAGGGGGACAAATAAATGCTGGCCGTATACAAAAAGGAACTGCGTTCCTATTTTACTTCAATGATCGGGTGGGTTTTTATTGCAATATTCCTTGTTTTGGCAGGCCTTTATTTTATGGTATCCAACCTGTTAAACGGCCTTACCAATTTTTCTTATGTCTATCAGGGAATTGAGTTTTATTTTGTTGTGCTGTTAGTTCCTGTACTGACAATGCGCATTGTGGCAGAGGAAAACCGTCAGAAGACGGATCAGCTCTTGTACACGTCACCGGTTTCCATCGGAAAAATAATGATTGGCAAATATCTTGCGCTCCTTACCCTGTTTGGGGCAGCCATGCTTGTTGTCTGCACGTATCCGCTTATCCTGAGCGGACTGGTGAAAAAGGCAGCCACGGGTGTAGAGAGTGTTGATTTTGCCATTGCGTATGGCAGCACGCTTGGATTTTTCCTGCTCGGGGCAGCCTATATTGCTATTGGAATGTTTATTTCTTCCCTGACGGAAAGTCAGGTGATTGCAGCAGTTGCCTCAGGGCTTATTATGATATTTACGTATCTGATGACAAGCATTGCCCAGATGCTTCCCCAAAATCATGTATTTACTTTTTGGTTTCTGGCTGTACTAATTGTGCTGTTATGCATTGGCTTGTATTTCTGGATACACAATATATGGCTGTCTGTCATATTGGGAGTTGTTGCAGAGGGAGTTCTGATTACTCTGTATTTCCTTTTTACAGCTAAATTTGATGCATTGCTTGGTAATGTACTAGGAGCAATATCAATTATTGAGCGTTACAATAACTTTCTTCTTGGAATCTTTGATGTGAGCGCATTGGTTTATTATTTGAGTGTGAGCTTTTTATTTGTATTTTTGACGATTCAGAGAATCAAGAAGAAACGTTACAATTAATGGGAAAGGAGATAGACAGAATGAAAAAGAATGGATTCCGACAGTCCTTTTCCAGCCGGAAATTTAAAATGGGAGGATTTCAGACATTGACAATGGTAATTGTTATCATTGTTGTCATTGTATTGAATCTGCTGGTTGGGAAATTAAATATAACCGTTGATCTGAGCAGCGACAAGATTTTTTCGCTGACAGATGAAACAAAAAATATGGCGGCGGGGTTAAATGATGATATCGTAATTTATTATATGGTGCAGAGTGGAAAAGAAGTGACACCGATTGAAAAGGTTCTGGATGAGTACGGGAGGCTTGGGCATATACGTGTTGAGAAAAAGGACCCGGTTATTTATCCGAATTTTTCAAAAGATTTTACGGATGACGAGATCAAGGATAATGATGTTATTGTAGTAAATGAAAAAAAGGAGGCCTCACGTCATGTAGCATATGCTGATATGCTGATTCAGGATGTTGATTATTCTACTTACAGCCAGACAAATTCACTGGATGCAGAGGGGCAGATTACGGCAGCTATACAGAGTGTAACAAGTGCTGATACAAAAAAGATTTATGTTGCATCCGGACATGGGGAGACGGAGCTTGGAAGCGATTTTACGGATATTCTCACAAAGAGCAATATGACGACAGAGGTAATAGATACTTCCAGTAAAAAAGAAATGCCGGGTGATTGTGATATATTAATCGTCAACGGACCGAAGTATGACTTTACAAAGGAAGAGTACGAGATGCTTTCTTCCTACCTGCAAAATGGGGGAAAGGCAATGTTCTATCTGAATCCGACCGCAGAGGAGCAGCCGAATTTTAAGAAGCTGCTCAGTGACTACGGTCTTGATACTGTACAGGGATATATTGTCGATTCCGAACAGTCCATGAGTGCCAATTACCCTACAATATTGCAGCCGACCATGAAGGAACATGATATTACAGCAGATGTAACAGAGGGGTCTGTGTTTCAGGCGCTGGCTGTTGGCATGACAAGTCAGGAAAAAGTTCGCAGTACCCTGAAAATAGAACCAATTTTGCAGTCCTCCGGCACATCCTTCAGCCGTGTAAACCAGGAGGCAAAAACGATAGAAAAAATCGACAGTGATATTGCTGGTCCGTTTATTACAGCAGCGGCAGTTACGGATACGTATTCAGAAAAGAAAGACGGGGTCGGACACGCGGCAAAAATTTTCGTCTATGGTAGTTATTTTGACAATTATAATCAGGTATTTATCTCTTCCAATCAGTATGGAAACAGAACCATGCTGTTAAATTCCCTGAACTGGCTCGCCGGGGGTGAGACGACAACGTTGGCTATTCCGACTCGCAGCCTGGATACGGAAACTGTCCGTATGGAGGCCGGTAATATAGCGTTCTGGATTGTGCTTCTCGTGGTACTCCTGCCGCTTTCCCTTCTCGGAATCGGTTTTGTTATCTGGTACCGGAGAAGGAAAAAATAACAGAGATATTGTCAATTACAGGGGGTAAAAAGGATGAGCAGAAAAACCAGAAATCTTCTGACAATTTCAGGGCTGTGTGTACTTCTGGCGGCCTGTCTCGCACTTTACTTTTTCATACCGAAAGGGGAGAAAGAAAATGACGGGACCACATCAGGGGATTCGACCACATCAGGTGATGTGACCGCATCGGGAGATGCGGGGGAAATTACTGTAGATACGATAGAGAGTGATGCCATTGAACAGCTTGAGTTAAAGAAGAAAGGGGAAACAAGCTATGTTCTTATAAAAAAGGGGGAAGAGTGGAAGTTGTCCGGGCAGGAGAATATTCCCCTGGATGAGACGAAAGTGACGGCTCTGTTTTCCTGCCTGAATCCGGTAAAGGCAGCAAAGACGCTGGAAAAGACAGTGGATGCTTTGTCAGAGTATGGTCTGGAGGATCCGGCCTATACGGTGATTGTGACGGCAGGTGGCAAACAGTATCAGTACGATTTAGGTATTGCAGTGCCAGTGGAGGGTGGTTATTATGGAATTAGCAGCAATAACAGCGATTCCATTTACTGTTTTGCCGAAAATCTTGTTTCAGATTTGGATATAAAGACGAATACGTTAATTGTCCGGGATGAGCTGCCTCAGATGGAACAGGATACGATGGTTTATCTGTTTGTGGATAATAAAAAGGGCAGTGATTTTGAGGCGGCAGTTGTAGATGAGAAAGAGCGGGTTGACAGTTATTCCAGATGGAATATCACGAAACCGTATAAGAAGCCTCTGGCAACCAGTACAAAGGACTGGTCCTCGATTCTTGGTTATTTTGATTCTTTGACTTTTGGCAACCTCGTGGAATATGGAGCAGAAAAGCTGGACAAGTACGGGCTTTCTTCGCCATCCGCCAATATTACTATCCGCTATTTTGAGACGACAAAGGATTACGAACCGAAAGAGGACACTGCTCAGTCAGACGGTGAGAGTGAAGTGCCGGAAAAATACAGAAAATATCATACGGTTAAGCTGTGTATCGGGAATAAAAAGGGAGAGAGTTATTATGCCTGTAAAGAGGGAAGCCGTGATGTTTACCTGATGAACGGTGATGTCGTGGAGAATATGACAAAATTGAATGTCTATTCTGCCATGGACCACTGTGTATATGCCACACTGGCAACAAAGATAAAGGGATATGATGTGAAGTATGGGGATACCACACTTTCGGTAACAAGGACACCTGTTGAGGGTTCTGAAGAAAGTTCAAAAGAGAAAAATATATGGACATTAAATGGGAAACAGGTTCCGGACGAAAAGGAATCGGATTTCCTGATGCCCTACTCGAACGCATATCTTCTTGAATATACAGAGCGGGCAGATAATTCTGTGAAGCCTAGGGAGAAGAAGCCGGTCCTCACTATGATTTATCATGAGGAAAAGAGGGATGTGACCGTAACTTATTATCCCTATGACGGAACGAATTTCTACCGTGTGGACAGAGATGGCATGAATTATTTTCTTGTAGATAAGCGCTCGGTAGATGATGTGATAAAAGGATTTAAGGGGATAGAGAAAATAGCTGGTTAGTTTAAAGGGGAAATGAGGATGAGTGAAAAGATAGCGGATGCGTATGAGAAACCTCAAACTTCGTTTGAGGTTGGACACATAGGCGTCTTAGATGGAATCCGGGCCATTGCCATACTAATAGTAATGTGGTTTCACTTCTGGCAGCAAAGCTGGCTTTCGCCGGAAGCAGGGCCATTGAACCTTGACTGGCTGCCAAGAACCGGATACCTTATGGTAGATATGATGATTTTCCTTTCCGGTTTTTGCCTGTTTCTTCCATATGCCAGGGCAATGGTGTACGGGGAGAAAACACAGTCTGTATCAGAATTTTATGTCAAGAGGGCGGCACGTATTTTGCCGTCCTATTATGCTGCTATAGCAATTGCCCTTATTTTTGCTCTGGCAATGGGGGTGTATGTGGACAATAAGGCTCTGTTTGGGGATTTAGTGCCGCATGTGTTTTTTGTGCATAATTTTTTCCCGGCCGCCTGTGTGGATACAAAGCTAAACGGTGTTTTATGGACGGTGGCAGTAGAGATGCAGCTTTACCTGTTTTTCCCGCTTTATGCAAGGGCTTTTCAGAAAAAGCCGATGATAACTTATATTGTTATGGCGCTGCTTGGCCTGTTTAGTTCTTATTATATAGGACAGAATATGGAAACGCTGAATCCTGCCCTTTATTCCAATCATGTTCTGACATTTACAAGTGTGTACGCAAACGGCCTTCTGGCGGCATGGCTGTATGTGGCAATGACAAAGGGGAGGAAGAGAAATTCTGCGGAGGGTATCTTTTGGACAATTGCAGCGGTTGTATGCGTCTACGTGTATTTTCTTCTCACAAAGGATTTGCGGGAGGCTGCTTCAGGTGCGCAGTGGCAGGTAGAAAACCGCTATATTCTTTCCCTGGTGTTTATGCTGTTTGTCATAGCTGTAATTTTTTCATCCGGGTGGTTCCGGCGTATTTTTGATAACCGGATTATGGCATTTTTGTCCGGCATATCGTATAATCTCTACATCTGGCATCAGTTTATTGCTGTTAAGTTCAAGGAATTCCGCATCCCGTATTGGGAGGGGGATGTGGAGCCAAATCAGCTGGGGGATACGGTATGGCAGTGGAAGTATATGATTAGCTGTCTTGCTCTTACTTTTCTCGTGGCTACTGTCATGACATATCTGGTGGAACGTCCCCTGGCAAAAAAAATCCTTGCCCTATATGGCAGGCATAGGGTAAAATAGCAGTGATGATTATCAAGTGATGATTATCACTGTAAAAGAATTGTGAGGGGCTTTGTATGAAAAAGAAAATGTTTATGTATAATACCTTGACAAAAAGAGTCGATGAATTTATTCCGAATGAAGAGGGAAAAGTCAGTATGTATACATGTGGTCCTACGGTGTACCACTATGCGCATATCGGTAATCTGCGAAGTTATATCATGGAGGATGTGTTAGAGAAATATCTGCGCTATGCGGGGTATGATGTAAAACGTGTTATGAATATTACCGACGTAGGGCATCTGACAAGCGATGGGGATACCGGTGAGGATAAGATGCTGAAAGGGGCAAAAAGGGAACATAAAACCGTAATGGATATTGCCCGTTTTTATACGGATGCTTTTATGTCAGACTGTAGAAAACTGAATATAAAGAAACCGGATGTGGTTGAGCCGGCCACAAACTGTATTCCAGAGTTTATTCATATGATAGAAGTTCTTCTGGACAAGGGTTACGCCTATGTTGCGGGAGAAAATGTATATTTTGACACGTCAAAGCTCGAGCAGTATTATGTTTTATCGGCGCAAAAAGAGGAAGAACTGCAGGTAGGTGTCAGGGAGGATGTGGACGAGGACACAAATAAGAAAAACAAGACGGATTTCGTTCTGTGGTTTACAAAATCAAAATTTGACAATCAGGAGTTGAAGTGGGACAGTCCCTGGGGAGTGGGATATCCGGGATGGCATATTGAGTGCTCCTGTATCAGTATGAAACATCTTGGGGAATATATGGACATCCACTGCGGCGGCGTTGATAATATTTTTCCGCATCACACAAACGAAATTGCGCAGAGTGAAGCATATACCGGCCATAAATGGTGTAATTACTGGTTTCATGTAAACCATTTAAATACAAAAAATGGGAAAATGAGCAAGAGTGACGGTGAGTTTCTGACGGTTTCCCTGCTGGAAGAGAAGGGGTACCATCCTCTGGCGTACCGCCTGTTCTGCCTGCAGTCCCATTACCGCAAACCGCTGGAATTTACATGGGAGACACTGGACAATGCCGTGGCGGCATATGATAAGTTGAGAAAACGAATTCAGAGACTTTCGGACGACAACAGTAGTGTGACACCGGATGACAGCAGACAGATAACCGAATTTAAGCAAAAATTCGCAGAAGCAATGGCAAATGACTTAAATACATCCTCTGCTATCACAGTACTTTATGATATGTTGAAATCAGATCTTTCTGATGCGTCTAAGAGGGCACTTGCAGAGGATTTTGATACCGTTTTATCGCTTGGACTGATGGATGGGGAGGCAGAGAGAGAGACCGATCATGACACCGATACGGAGCTTGCCGCTTACGTGGAGAAAAAGATAGCAGAGAGGGCGGCAGCAAAAGCCGAAAAGGATTTTGCCAGAGCAGATGAAATACGTGCAGAGCTGGCAGAAAAAGGAATTATGTTGAAAGACACGCGGGAAGGAACTTCGTGGAGTCTCGAATGAGGGAGGGCTGGTAAAGCTGCGAAGCAGCGGCAGCCCGGTGTTTTAGTCACGATAATGTTTGTGCCGCCTGTGGCGGCATGTTTGAAAGAGTGATAAATTATTAAAAAAATGGGGAGGTGTTTGATGTGAGAGGGGGAAAAAGATTTCATTGGTCGGTTTTTGTTTTGTCCATATGTCTTTGTTTTAGCTGTTTGACCGGCTGCGGAGATGGCATAAAAGAGGATACAAAGCAACTGGTTATGGAGAAAACAGACGAGGCATTGTCTCTGTATGCAGATTTGGAGAAGCTGGTAAAGGACAATGGGTTAGAAGTCGAGCAGGCATTTACCGACATGAAAAAACAACTGACGGATATGTCGGAACGTGTCAGAAAACAGGTGGCAGATACGACAGAAGAGGATGGAAAGAAAGCGGCAGACGAGCTGGATAAAATGATTGCCAACCTGAAAGCGGTAAAAGAGAAAGTGGAGCAGTCGTTGGAGTAGAGTCTGCTGCATTAAGAAAGTTCTAAACAAGAAGAGGGATTGTTTGCTATTTGCAGTAGTCCCTCTTCTTGTTTGATTACCTGTGCTGATGGTCATTCATAAGCAATGCGGAAATAATCTAAATAGGATTTGAATTTGTCCTGGGCAGCAAGGCAGGTATCCATCAAATAGCCCCGTTCCCGTTTCCACTCATGGAGACCGCGGTAATAGAACATTTTGAGTTCTTCATCAATGATAAACGGTACGATATTGTTTCTAAGACATTCTTTGAATAAAATTAAGCGCCCCACACGGCCGTTGCCATCCTGAAAGGGATGGATGCACTCAAACTGATAATGGAAGTCAATGATATCCTCCAGTGTTTTTTCCTTCACGCAGTTGTAGTTTTTCAGGAGTTTCTGTATTTTTGTCTTTACTTCCCCCGGCAGCGCTGTGTGTTGACCGCCCACCTCATTGGGAAATTTTTTATAATCGCCGATAGCAAACCACTCCTTGCGGCTGTCGGAAGTGCCGTTTTTTAGTATGGCATGAAGTTGCTTGATCAATCGTTCACTGAGAGCATAGCCTGCGTTTTCAATTACGATGTCAATACACTTGAAATGATTGGCGGTCTCCACCACATCATCTACATTGACTGCGCCGTTGTCCATACCAATAGTATTGGTTTCAAAAATGAATCGTGTCTCGTCATGAGTCAGGCGGCTTCCCTCTATATGGTTGGAATTATAGGTTAGCTCAATCTGCACTTTGTGATAAATACTGCCGGGTACTTTGGATGCTTTTTCAGCGCGCAGAACTTCAAGTAAGGTAGTCGGTGCATTGTTTTTTCGATTGATGCGGTCCGGCTTTTTAGCAATTTCGGGAATATTCCAGGTCTTTCCCGCCAGAAAAGCCTCCGGGATTTTTCCCTGAGCACAATAATTGCGCACACTTCGCTCTGATACGCTCCAGCGTTTTGCGGCTTCTGCTACAGAGATATATTTCATTGAGCAGTTCCTCCTTTAATATCTGCCCTTATTATATCACCTTATCGGCAAAATATCAATTTCAAACAACAAAAATAAGTAAAACTTTGCCGATAGCAAATTAGATGCTTAAAAACATCAGTCTTTATCATTCATTTCGAGACAAAAATCAGATAATTAGTTCTTTTTTGTTTTTGAAATTATAAGTAAGCTGGAAATATATTATAACCGATATATATTATGAGATTTTTGGGAGGAGATATTGTTATGACAGATATGTTCAAAGTAAAGCGGCAGGAAGAGGTTTTAAGATTATTTTTTCAGAATGGACACAAGGGTGCAAAAAAAATACAGTGTCCTGAGAAGAAGACTGCCATGAAACGGGACTGCCTGACGATTAGTACAGAGGCCATGGAAATTCAAAAAACAGCCAAAGTTTATCGTCAATCGGAAAATATTAAATTTGACCAGACGGTTGATATTCAGTCGTATTTTAATAAAGCCATAGAAACCAACCAGAAAACACTTGAAAATGCGGGTGATGAGATTACACGTTCCGGACAGAAGTGTCCCTATGTGTCTTCGGGTGAAGTGTGTTATCAAATTCTTATGGATAAATATAGCAAATTAGTAGAAGAAGCAAAACAGCACGATGATCCGGAGCTCTATATTGAGAGAAAGTATTATGATCCTACCTGTCCCTGGTTTACTTCGGACTTGACGAGGGAGGAAAGAAGTATTGGATACCGCAATGAAATATCCATGTTGAAAAGAGGGAAAGTGACAGGTGCGAATATGCTTGATTCGGTATTTCGGGTAAATAATGTAACTCTTAATTATGAAGAGATAAATGCTTCTGAAATTTCTTTTTATAGACAGCTATGTAACGCACAACTACATAATATATTTTCCAAGAATGAATTAGCAATAGAAGAATCAACCCCGTATACTTTCCAGGTAGATCCTTACAGTTATTACATTTTTGTAGATTGTGAGCACGCTGACAGGAAGGAAAAAATGGAATTAGTGTTAAATCAGGGGGAAAATGGGAAACATCTCTGGGAGCAAATCAAATGGTTCTCGGAGCGTGATGGTGCTCATGGCGTCCAGGTAAGCAATCAATTAAGTAACCATAAAGTCTTGGCTTATAGAGAAGTGTACAGATATACAGGTTATCGGTTAAATGAGCTGAAGGAAGAGAATGGCACATATTACACAGAAGATGGGACAGATATAAAAGTGCTGATTCGTGAGGGAGTATGGATGGACCCGATTTTCCCATATGAGGCAAAAGAAGATTATGCAAATGCTGTCTGCAGCTGGATTCAGGAGGTGGCAGAGCGGGGATGGAAAAATGTGCCGGATATGGTGTTGTCTATCGGGTATTCATCTGCTGGCTTACATGACTTAAATCAGGATATTTCTTTTGATTATGGAAGTGAGTGGTATAAACAATTTCTGGATAATTATCAATATTCCGTGTTGGCAACATATTAGGGTGTGGTTGAAGGCGGTAAAGACAAGAGGATGGGAAATGTAACATCGCCCGTCCTCTTGCAATATTAAATGAGTTTTTAACATCAGTCTTTATCGTTCATTTCGAGAAAAAAATTCAGATAATCCGTCCTTTTTTCATTGGTGGCAGCAATGGCGCTTCGCGGATGGCGGTTCATCTGCCCGGTAATCAGGTAAGGGATATTGTATCCCCATGTAACTCCGGCTTCCTTTAGAGGTACAATATGTTTTTCCAGAAATTTAAGGATAGGAATGATATCGTATTTGGGGTTTTTAAGGAAACTCAAAAGCTGTTCACTGGCACAGTTTCCTGCCCCGCGCCCCATGCCGCTGACGGTGGCATCCAGGTAGCTCACACCATAAGTCAGGGCGGCAATCGTGTTGGCAAAGGCAAGCTGCTGGTTATTATGGGCATGGATGCCTACAAACTTATCGTATTTGTCGGCCATAGCAAGATACTTGTCTGCCAGCTCGTCAATCTGCTCCATGTACAGGGAGCCATAGCTGTCTACAAGATAAATGCCGTCCACCGGGCTCTGCCCAATCAGTTCAAGCGCCTCGTCAAGCTCCGATTCTTTTGCATTCGAAATCGCCATTATGTTAATCGTAGTCTCATAGCCCATATTTTTGCAATGCTCTACCATATGAATCGCTGCCGGAATTGTGTTAATATAAGTAGCGACACGTACCAAATCAATTGCACTGTCCGAGCGGCTGATAATATCTTTTTTGTAATCACAGCGGCCGACATCTGCCATAACAGCAATTTTCATATCGGTATCGTTGTCACCGACAATGTTTCGGATAGAATCCTCATCACAGAATTTCCATGTGCCAAATTCATTTTCATCAAAAATATCTTTGGAAGCTTTATATCCAAATTCCATATAGTCAATACCGGCTTCTACATTACTTTTATACAAATCTTTAATAAAATCTTCTGTAAACCGGAAATCATTGACAAGTCCTCCGTCACGTATTGTAGCATCTACTACTTTGATATCCGGGCGGAATGATAAAAGTGAGCCTTTTTTCTTTTCCATATTTTCCCTCCATTTTCTGCATGATTTGCAATACAATAATGTGTTAATAATACCAGATTTTTTTGTTAAAGAAAAGATTTTTTGGAATTTTTTTGATTTTTGCAACTTTTTTTCTGTTTATTTCGTTATATAAGTAGAAGTTGTTT
>DKUB01000077.1 GCA_002490465.1 Lachnoclostridium sp. UBA7215 | reverse complement strand
ACCGTATTTCTTACGCTCTTTCATGCGGGAATCACGGGTGAGGTAACCAGCCTTTTTCAGAATCGGTCTAAAATCAGCATCTGCCTCGTTTAATGCACGGGCAATACCATGGCGGACAGCGCCTGCCTGTCCGGTGAACCCACCGCCTTTAACAGTAATTTTTGCATCATATTTATCTGTCGTATTTGTTGCCTCAAGCGGCTGACGAACAATAATTTTCAGGGTCTCAAGACCAAAATAATCATCTATGTCTTTTTTATTAATTGTAATTTTACCGGTACCTGGTGTCAGGTAAACACGTGCGATACTGGATTTTCTTCTTCCTGTTCCGTAAAATGTTGAACTTGCCAATGTTATCTCTCCTTTCTAACACCATTAAATATCCAAAACTTCAGGTTTCTGTGCCTCATGCTTATGCTCTGGTCCAACATATACGTGAAGCTTTTTCAGCATCTGGCGTCCCAAAGGTCCCTTCGGCAACATACCCTTAACAGCATGGGTTACTACAAATTCCGGTTTTGTTTTCATCATCTCGCGCATTGTCGTCTCTTTCATACCACCGACGTACTCGGAATGGTGATAATATATTTTCTGATCCAGTTTCTTACCTGTGATTTTAACTTTTTCAGCATTTACAACAATAACATAATCACCTGTATCAATGTGTGGTGTATAAATCGGCTTTTTCTTACCTCTTAATACATTTGCTATCTCTGATGCAAGACGCCCCAAAGTTTTTCCATCAGCGTCTACAACATACCATTTTCTCTCCACTGTGGAAGGGCTTGCCATAAAACTATTCATCCCTGGAATCCTCCTTGTTTACTTATGCCGATTTGGAAACCTCTGTCCGTAATAAGGTCCCAAAACAACTTTTTATAAATTTTCAAAAAATTTTATGTTAAAAATATCATTACCGGGGCATTGGTTCAGATATTTTCACGTCATACTGATTAAGTGTATAATAAGTGTGAGGAAATGTCAACTATTTTTTTCCAAAACACATCCTACAAATCCTCCAAATACTGAATTCCCAACAGCATAAGTCCCTGAGGTGGTGCTGTCGGTCCGGTAAGGCTGCGGTCCCCTGACTCCAATGCCTCCCGGATACTGGCTGCGGTTCTGTCGCCCTGCCCTGCTTCTATGAGTGTTCCGGCAATAATCCGTACCATATTATATAAGAAACCATTGCCACTGACCCGTATCCGTACTTCACCCCCCTCTAAAATACCAGAGAGATTGTCTCCCCATCTGTCAGAGAAGGGGACTTCCTTTATATTGATGTTGTAGATGGTCCGCACCTTATCTTTCACCTGGCCTCCTGCCGAACAAAACGCGGAAAAATCATGAGTTCCCTCTAACATTTCTGCCACTATTCTCATTTTTTCAACGTCAAGAGGCCGGTACACATGATAGCTGTAACGGCTAAAAATCGGAATTTCTCTCTGAGCTGCCAGGATGGTATACTCGTACGTCTTCATGCTGTCACAATGGCGGGGATGAAAATCAGTTCTTACTTCCTGCGAATGTAAGATGCGAATATCTTCCGGCAGATAGTGATTTAGTGCAACAGCAAATTTCCCCGGAGGAATGCGGGAATCTGTATCAAATACAGCTACATTACCTATTGCGTGCACTCCGGCATCTGTCCGGCTGGCACCAATCAGCTCTGTCTCTGCCCCTAACAGCGCCAAAAGCGCCTCTGAAAGACGCTGTTCTACGGTTACTCCATTCTTTTGAATCTGCCAGCCATGATAATTTGTCCCATCATAGGCAATGCGCAGCATGATACGCTTCATGTTTATATTCACCTTAACCTTTTTAACCTTTTAATTAAATAACGAACAAACGGGAAAACAAGATCACTGCCACCAGATAAATCAGCATAACTGCGTACACAAGATAATCAGCCTTCCGGTATTGAAGAGGTTTCATCCTTGTACGTCCTTCCCCGCCGTGATAACATCTGGCCTCCATTGCCATTGCCAAATCGTATGCCCGGCGAATAGATGACGAAAAAAGCGGGATAATAACCGATACCATGGCACGCATCCGCGCCATAATACTTCCCTCATCAAAATCGGCACCCCTTGCACTCTGTGCCAGTATAATGTGATTCGCTTCCTCTAACAACAATGGAATAAATCGCAGAGCTAAAGACATAATCATGGCAAACTCATGTACCGGTACATGAAGTTTCTCAAGGGGTTTTAACAGCATCTCAATCCCATCGGTCAGCTGTCCCGGCGTTGTTGTGTAGGTCAACAGGGATGAGCCAAGAATCAGATAAATTAATCTCATGGAAAGGAAACCCCCTGCACGCAGCCCCTGCCAGGTAATCGATATAAATTTCCACTGAAAAATAACGTCCCCTTTTGTACCAAATATATTAAAGAACGCAGTAAAGAGCAGCAAAATCAGTATCGGTTTTAACCCCTTTATCATATAGGATAACGGAACTCTTGAGAGTAGAACAGCAAGCACAAGAAATCCGGTCACAACAATATAACCGGCAAAACTGCTGAATACAAATAAAGATATCAGGTAAATAAATACCGCCACAATCTTCACCCTGGCATCCAGCCTATGCAATTTTGAATCTACCGGATAGTATTGCCCGATTGTAATATCACGTAACATGACTCTCCTCCACGTCAGGATTTCCAGGATGCCAATATACTGGCCGCTGCCTGCTCTACTGTGATAGCACTATGAGGCAGCCATATCCCTTTTTTTCTCAGCGACTCCATAACGTAAGTAACCTGAGGCGCCTTTAACCCAAGCTGTTCCAGTTCCCTGTAATGGCTAAACACCTCCGCCACCTCCCCATCATAAGCAATGGTGCCATTACCCATTACAACAAGGCGGTTTACATAACGGGCCATATCCTCCATACTGTGGGATACGATTAAAACCGTTATACCTCGCTCATCATGAAGTCTTTTGATTAAATCAAGTATTTCACTCCTGCCTGCCGGATCCAGTCCCGCTGTTGGTTCATCCAGAATCAGCATCTCCGGCTCCATAGCCAGCACCCCGGCAATTGCCACCCTGCGCCTCTGACCACCCGAAAGCTCAAAAGGAGAGACATCAAACAGTGATTCCTTTATGCCGACCTGCTTTAGTGCCTCAAAAGCCCGCATATCGACATAAAGTGAATCCACCCCCATATTTTTAGGACCATATTTTACGTCATCTATTACGGTACTCTCAAACAACTGGTGTTCCGGATACTGAAAAACAAGTCCAACCTTGCTGCGCAGCTTTTTCAGGGAAAAATCACGGTCCATAATATCCTCGCCATTAAAGTATACACCGCCGCCTGTCGGTTTTAAAAGACCGTTGAGATGCATGATAAGGGTTGATTTTCCAGAACCGGTATGTCCAATCAGACCAATCATTTCCCCATCCTTTATTTGCAGTGTCACATGATGAAGAGCCTTTTTTTCATAGGCAGTTCCCTTATTATATATATGCTCAAGTTCATTGACTAAGATTGCCATCCCCGACGTTCCTTTCTGTTTAACCCATACAATAAGCAACTGCATTGACCAGTTCTTCCACACTCAAAATGCCCTCCGGCAACGGCATCCCCTGCTCACGCAGCCGGTGGGCAAGCAATGTCACCTGCGGCACTTCCAAACGATATTTCTCCAACAATTCAACCTGGGTAAACACCTCCTTGGGAATGCCCTCCAGAACGATTTCCCCGTTATTCATAACAATAACCTTATCCGCCTGTGTCACTTCCTCCATATAATGAGTTATCCAGAGAACGGTAATGTTTTCTGTTCGGTTCAGCTCCCGCACTGCCTGCAAAACCTCCTGCCGACCAGCCGGGTCAAGCATTGCAGTTGCCTCATCTAAAACAATACACTTTGGCTTCATGGCAAGTATTCCGGCAACGGCTACTCTCTGTTTCTGACCTCCCGACAAATTGTTAGGCGACTCCTTTCTTGCGCCAAGCATTCCCACCTTTGAGAGTGCATTTTCCACTCTCTCCCAGATTTCTTCTGTCGGAACTCCAAGATTTTCCGGCCCAAATCCCACGTCATCCTCAACGACATTATGCACTAACTGGTTATCCGGGTTTTGAAAAACCATGCCAACCCGCTGCCTGATTTCCCATACCTTATTGTCCTCTGACGTATCGATTCCATCAACCCACACGGTTCCGGATTCAGGGGTGAGGAGCGCATTTATGTGCCTGGCAAGAGTAGATTTACCGGAACCATTAGCGCCGAGAATAGCGACAAACTCGCCCTCTTTTACCTCAAAAGATATATCATTAATCGCTGACTCAACAGCAATTACATTGTCATTATCATCTCTTCGTATATAGTCAAACCTGATATGCTCTGCCCGAATCAAACAGAGGCACCTCCCTCAGTCACAATTTTATCAATCTGCCCGGACAATGTCTCACTTTGCTGAAACAACTGTAAAAAAATTGAAAATTCATAACGTGATTTTGTTTCGCTCTTGACTTTCCCCTTTGCCTCTTTTTCCGTTTCCGGCAGGCGTGCATATGCACCGCTCTTTTTAAAGGCATCAATTTCTCTTTGCACCATAGCCATCATATATTCACGGTCCGGGTCATTTTTCATGGCGCGCAGATTGGAGAGCTGATTACTAATCACCCTGGAAACTTCTTCTTTTGAGCGGCAGCGCTTTAATGAATCCTGCAGATTTTTTCTTGCGTATGCCACCCGCATTGCTGAGCGGTATGCCTCCGGATCATGAATCCGCAAATAATTTAATTCCTTTGCTGATAATGGCTTTCCCATTTTCAATTTCATTTTAATTTTCTGCAAGAAGGCCTCTCTCTCTTCTTCCGGCACATCCATAAAAGAATCTTCTATGTTAGCGATACCCTCTTTTATAAGCCTTGCTGCCCGCCCCCGCGGCGTTTCCTCAATATTGGCATGGTTATCTGCTGTAATTTGTATTCTCTGCTCCATTTTCGTCCCCCCTGATTTATCGTAAAATATTTCTTCTTTATATATCGTCTTATTACCTGTTGCAGTTGACATGTCTTTTTCAGACAGGTATAATGGTTAAGCAAAAAAGGACGGATAAAAATATGATTGCAAAATGCAGAGAACTCTGTATAAAATACAGGGAAATACTTATCTATCTGATCGTGGGGGTACTTACCACTATATTTTCATGGGCAGCCTGCTTTATTTTTGAACGCTTTTTTTTGAATCCGGATATCACCTGGCAAAACGCACTTATTAATACCATCGGCTGGATAGCCGGCGTCTGCTTTGCCTATCCGCTTAACCGCAAATGGGTGTTCCGAAGCACAAACCCAAAAATCATAAAGGAATTCGGAGAATTTGCCGCATCCCGTTTATCCACTTGGATTCTGGATCTTGTTGTCATGGAACTGACCGTGAATGTCTGGGCCCTCAATTACTGGATTTCTAAAATATTTATTTCCTCTGTCCTTGTCACAATCCTAAATTATGTATTCAGTAAAATTTTCATATTTAAAAAAGACAAATAAAACCAGAAAACAAGGTCCGGCTTTCAACCGGACCTTTGAAATCTGTTTTTATGCTGAAACAAACAATCCCTGTTCTCCCACATCCAACTGGAGAGTCTCTCCCATGTGAACCTCGTCGGCAAGTATTTTTTTTGCAAGCAAAGTTTCTACATTTTTTTGAAGATAGCGCTTCAGCGGTCTGGCACCATACGCCGGTTCATAGGCCTGCGTTACAATATACTCTTTGGCTTTTTCGGTAAATGCCAGTGATATTTCCTTATCCGCTATTCTCTTATTGATATCTTTCGCTAACAGATCAATAATACCATAAATATCTTGTCTGGAGAGCGGTTTAAACAATATTGTCTCGTCCAGACGGTTTAAAAATTCCGGACGGAAACTTCCCCTGAGTGTTCCCATTACTGCCTCTTCTGCTTCCGGGGCTATATTTCCATCATCATCAATTCCCTCTAACAAATATTCCGCTCCCAGATTTGACGTCATAATCAGGATAGTATTTTTAAAATCTACCGTCCTGCCCTGCGAATCTGTCACTCTGCCATCATCCAATATCTGAAGCAGAACATTAAATACATCCGGGTGTGCTTTCTCTATTTCATCAAATAATACCACAGAATACGGTTTGCGCCGTACCGCCTCCGTCAACTGGCCGCCCTCTTCATAGCCCACATATCCCGGAGGCGCTCCAATCAGGCGGGAGACGGAATATTTCTCCATATACTCACTCATATCAATGCGGACCATATTGGCCTCATTGTCAAACAGACACTCGGCAAGGCTTTTGGCAAGCTCTGTTTTACCCACTCCGGTCGGTCCAAGAAACAGGAAGGAACCAATTGGCTTTGACGGGTCTTTAATTCCGGCACGGGAACGAATAATCGCCTCTGTGACCTTTGTGACACCGTCATCCTGTCCAATCACACGCTTATGGAGCTCTTCATCCAGATGAAGCGTTTTATTTCTCTCTGATTCGGTCAGTTTGGCAACCGGAATTTTCGTCCAGCGGGAAACTATTTTTGCAATTTCTTCCTCCGTGACGCTTTCATGGACCATCGTATTGTCACGGTCCTGCATATTTTCCTCTACCGCAGACAGCTTCTTTTCCAATTCCGGCAGCCTGCCATACTGCAGTTCTGCCGCCTTTGCCAAATCATAATTCTGCTGGGCCATCTCTATTTCCCGATTTGTCTGCTCAAGCTGCGCCTTCAAATCCTGTATGGTCTCTACCGCAGATTTATCATTGTCCCATTTTGCTTTCTGCCCTGAAAATTCCTCCCGCAGTTCCGCAAGCTCCTTTTGCAGTTCGGACAACCTCTCCGCACTCAGGTTATCTGTCTCCTTTTTAAGCGCAGCCTCTTCAATTTCCATCTGCATAATCCGGCGCTTTAACTCATCCAGCTCGGTCGGCATGGAATCCAGTTCGGTCTTTATCAGCGCACAGGCCTCATCCACCAGATCAATTGCCTTATCCGGCAGATACCGGTCTGAAATATAACGGTCTGACAACACGGCCGCAGATACAAGCGCCCCGTCTACAATTTTGACGCCGTGAAACACCTCATAACGGTCCTTCAGGCCTCGAAGAATAGAAATGGTATCCTCCACCGTAGGTTCATCCACAAGAACCGGCTGAAAACGCCGCTCCAATGCGGCATCTTTTTCTATATACATGCGGTACTCATCCAGTGTCGTTGCACCAATGCAGTGCAGCTCTCCCCTGGCCAGCATAGGTTTTAACAGATTTCCGGCATCCATTGCCCCATCCGTTTTTCCCGCTCCGACAATGGTATGCAGTTCGTCAATAAACAGAATAATGCGCCCATCACTGCTTTTTACTTCCTCCAGCACCGCTTTCAGACGCTCTTCAAATTCTCCCCGATACTTCGCACCGGCAATCAGCGCCCCCATATCAAGCGCATACAGCTGCTTATCTTTCAGTCCCTCCGGCACATCCCCACGCACAATCCGCTGGGCAAGCCCTTCCACCACAGCCGTTTTGCCGACTCCCGGCTCTCCAATCATAACCGGATTATTTTTGGTCTTCCTCGAAAGAATCTGTATCATATTGCGAATTTCCGTATCCCGTCCAATGACCGGGTCAAGTTTCTGTTCCCTGGCCCTCTGCACCAGGTCATATCCGTATTTTTCCAGGCTGTCATAAACGGCTTCCGGATTATCCGTTGTGATTTTCTGGTTTCCCCGCACTTTTGTCAATGCCTGCAAAAAGCGGTCTCTGTCAATATGAAAATCACTAAAAAGCTTTCGTATCTCTTTTGTCGGATATTTTAAAAGACTGAGGAATAAATGCTCTATTGATACATACGCATCTCCCATTGCCTTAGCCTCTTCTTCCGCATATACCAGCACTTTATTCAGGTCACTGCCCAGATACACCTGACCACCCTCTACTTTGGGTCTTCTCTCTAACAGCTCCTCTACCTGAGCCAGAAAGACTTCCGGCTGTATGTCCATTTTCTGTATTAATTTTGCCAGAAGACTGTCTTCGATTGTCATCATTTTATAAAGTAAATGTTCCTGCGCAATCTCCTGATTGCCAAAATCATAAGCAGTTTTTTCAAGGTCTAATACAATTTCCCTTGACTTTTGCGTAAAAAATTCTAAATTCATACATCCCACACTCCTTTCACTAACAGTATGTGTCTGTTCTACTCTGGTTATAACACTAATTAGAAAATAACACGTTTTGTTAGCACTGTCAAGAGGTGAGTGCTAATTTTTATTCTATTTTCCAATATCCTTTTTTGGCGGAACCTACTCTGGTAATAATACCTTTATCCTTGAGTAATTTAATTTTCTGTGAAGCAGTTTTTCTGCTTACTGCTAATTTGTCGGCTATTTCCATATAGGTGGAAAATGGATTGTTGTCCAATATCTCCAACACTATCTTTTCACTTTCCGTTAAAGTATCAAACACCTTTTCAGTCACCTTTTCGGTCACCTTTTCAGTCACTTTTTCACTTTGAAGTGCCTTAAACTTTACCATAATATCTTCACCATGAACTATATATTCCGGTTTTTCAGTACCCAGACTTTTGCATGCATCACAAATTTTTTGAATGCCACGTCCCCAGCTTTCAATATAACCGGCACGATAAAATACCCGTGCAATATCCGGATTGTAAGGTTTCGATGAATGAGGACCTAAAAGCGTCTCTGCCGTCCACCCAAAAGGGAGCATACTGCAATTACTTATGAACATCGTGTCTTCTTCGATGCGAATCTGAATTGGCACATTATCTGCCCAATTACAATGAATTAAAGCATTAAACACTGCTTCCCTCACTGCCTCACGTGCAAAAGGATAGGTTTCCACTCTGGTTTCTTTATAATAAGTAATTGCAGCTTTAAGATATTTCAAATAAATTAATTCAATTACCCGATCAGCCATAATAAGTAGTGAACCATGTACTTCATCCTGATACAATAATTCACTTCCTTCAAATTTCCCAATTTTCACAAAACATCCACCGATAATTCTTTCAGGCTTTCTATAAAAACATAATACTCCGGCCCTTTTTAACTTACCATTTACTACTAAATCTAATTTTTCTAACAGTTCTTCATTTGAAATTTCCAAATCCTCTCTTGTCATACGACCACTGCGAAGAGCTTCTCTCTTAAAAATATCAAAACTTTCTTTATCCAAATCTGATATAGAGATATTAGTTACTGCTGCTGCATCCCACTTCATTCCTGTCTTAGCCATAAGAAAATTTGTTAATGCATTCCCTCTTAGCTGTTGCTTTGTACTACCACTACGATAGTGATATTCCCCATCATAATTCACCGGAAATGCCCATGGATTTACAACAATCTCAATATATTCAAAACCGTCTTTTAATAATAAATTAACATCTGCGACAATACCAAGTTTATTCTGAATTTTATTCGGTATATCTTCCAATAGCCTTTTACTTCCCTTTACCCCTATAACAGTTCCATCATCCTTGGTACCAATATATATTTTCCCACCCTGTGCATTAGCAAATCCGCATATCCATTTAAGATATTCGTCACGCCATGATTCTTTATACTCTACATTTTGATTTTCTGCCATAAATATGCCTCCCTATAACTCCCTCTCATATCCTGTCTTCCTGTCCCCTTATAAACTGATAAATCTCATAAGCATTGTCCGCACATTCCAAATCATTTTCACCCTCAAAATAAGAAACAAATAAAAGCTCTATACATTCCATCACATACGGCACTGCCCTCTTCTCCGTTTCGGATAATTTCAATACGCTTTCGTATCCCCGGAGGACACACTCCAAAAATGCAAACCATTGTTCATCCGTGAGTTGTATTTCCTCCTCTTTGGAGCGAAGTCCCAACAGGAAATAACAAATATCAAAAATCCGTATATTTCTCTGGCTCAGGTCAAAGTCAATATATCCTGAAAAACTGCCGTCTGAAAATAAAAAGTTGCCAAAATGGACATCCCTGTGAATGAGCTGTACCGGCAGTTCACTGTAAACGTCAGCTAACTTCGATACAACTTCTTCGTATTCTTCACAGGGCAGGCGGTTCCAACCGCTTCTTTCAAAATTCTCTTTCACCCACCCGTTCATTTCATCCAATAAGCTGTTTTCCCAAAAACCATCCATCGTTTCACATTTTTTAAATGCCACATGGAGATTCGCAATTATTTTTCCCATTTCGGTGGCAACTGTTTGAACATCGTCAATTTTTACAATATGATTCCCCGAAAGCCTCCTGGATAAAAAATAAAAATTCTTTCCTTCTGATACATATTGAGCATTGTCTTTTGTTAATACAACCTGACCCACAGGAATATCCATTTCATCTAATATGTTCAGTATTTTTAAATTCCTCTCCAACAGATTTAAATCCTGATATTCTTTCAACACGTAATGTTCCCCTGCCTGCCAGGCGGTATCGTATATTTTCTTTGTTTCACAATCCTGTAATCCCCAATGGGACAAAATTCTGGTAAGGTTTTTATTCATTTCACATCTCCATTATTCATAATCTATACTCTACGACCTCGTCCAACGGCTTTCTCGGGCGCTGCATGGGATTCTCATCTGCATACCCGACAGCTATTGCTCCAACAAGCTGCGCTTTCATATCTAAATATGACATTAACTCCTCATAAGCAAAACAGGTATTAGCAATCCATAAAGTTCCCAGACCTTTCTCTTCTGCTGCCAGCGATATATTTTGTATGGACGCCCCAATCGATAGAGAATCACAAATTTCTGTAATTCTCTCATCATTGTCTACAGACAAAAAGGGAGACCGGGCATTTGTATTCAGCACGACAATAATAATCGGCGCTTCAAGCATCACTCGCAATGTATTTCTTGCATCCGAAAGCCCGTGACCTGATTTTGGTAAATCTGTTATGCCATGTTCCTCCCGTCGCAATCCGGCATCCATAACGTTTAATAATTCTTTTTTGTGTCCGTTTCCAAAAACAATATATTTCCACGGCTGTCTGTTTTTTGCAGAGGGTGCCATCCGCCCCGCATCTAATATTTCATTTATTATTTCTATCGGAACATCTTTCTTCTGAAATTTTCGTATACTTCTTCTTTTATGTATTGTTAAAATTGTTTCCGGCATAAGCCCTCCCAAAGTTAATTAAGGAAATTCACGGCCTGAAATTATCCTTGTCTACCACAACGTATATGTCCTTCCCCATTTTCTCTTCAAAGTATTTTTTTAATGCCAGATTGCTGTTCCACTTATTTTGAGGATATGTACCATATCTGTGCCGCCTCATCATATCCTAAAGACATCATATAGGTATAACCATCAGACACATGTCCCATATGTCTCACGCCGAATTTCCTTCCTATATCATGCAGCAGTCCCAATATATATGCTTTGTCCGAATCTAAATCATCACACTCCATTGCTATCCTTTCTGCACAATGCGCAGCAACACGGCTATGGTTCCCCCATGGCCCCGGGTTGCACTTTTCAGCTTCCCGTAATAGTTCTTCTGCTTCATCCCTCGTAGGCAGCATGTATGACTCCTCCTCTCCATCAATTATTATTAACCACAATAAGCAATTGCATCAACCTGAAACAGCAAACCGTTTGGGTCTGCAAACTCAGTCTGAATTGATTTGCGTACGGGGTATTTACCATCGAATCTATCTTTAATTACTTGCTCCATTACAGGAATATCCCAGATATTTTTAAACAGACAATCCATCTGTACTACACTTTCAAGAGTCAGTCCTACCAATGCCAGGCGTTCTTCCATCACATCGAAAGCCCCATTGACCTGTTCCTCAATCGTACCTCCTGTATTACGGACACAATAATTTAGGAAACAAAAGTCACCCGCTTTAATAATCCCGGAATGTGCCCAGTCCTCATTCATATCATATCTTTTGATCTCGCTCATTGTAATCCTCCATCCTCATAAAATATGACACCATTATGTCACACTTTGTTTCCATAAGCAATGATTTCATTGTTTGTTCACAATATCCCATTTATGATATGTTACAATGTCTGGCAGAGGAGGGATTGCATGATTCTTTTAATATCAGGGGCATCTCATACAGGAAAGACCGCACTTGCTCAAAAATTGCTTGAAAAGTATAAATATCCCTATTTATCTATCGACCACTTAAAGATGGGACTTATTCGCAGCGGAAATACTACCCTTACTCCTGTGAGCGATGAAAACGCACTGACAAATTATTTATGGCCAATTGTGTGTGAAATGATAAAAACGGCAATAGAAAACGACCAGAATCTTACCGTCGAAGGATGTTATATCCCTTTTGACTGGGCACATGATTTTGAGCCGGAGTATTTGGAAGACATAAAATATTACTGCCTGGTTATGAGTGAGAAGTATATAACCAATCATTTCAATGATATAAAAAAATATGCCAGCGTTGTGGAAAACAGAATGGATGATGAATACTGTACGATAGATACCGTACTGAGAGATAACGCCAAAATACTGGAACAGTGTCAGAAATATAAAACCGACTATATTCTTATTGATGAGGAATACCGGGTAGACATTGAACTGTAATTTAAGCCTGAATTAAGGAGATTTATTTTGAACCGACTGTTGATTATCGATGGCAGTAACTTATTTTTTCAAATGTTTTTTGGTATGCCCGCAAGAATCGTTAATGAAAACGGCCGGGCTATTCAGGGAACGCTTGGTTTTGTAGGCGCATTATTAAAAATAATCCGCAAAGTTGAACCCACACATATGATTGCCGTGTTTGATGGAGAACACGAAAACAATCGCTGCACCATCAATCCCGACTATAAAGCCAATCGAATTGATTATAGCACAGTAAAGGAAAGTGAAAATCCTTTTTCACAACTACCCGATGTATATGCAGCGCTTGATTATCTTGCCATCAGGCACATAGAAACTACAAATTGTGAAGCGGATGATCTCATTGCCAGTTATGCTTTATCGTTGGCGCAATACACTGAGATTATTATCACATCATTTGACAGCGATTTCTTTCAACTCATTACAGACCGTGTGTCCATACTGCGATACCGTGGCAAAAAAACAATAATTTGCACACCGGAATACATTATAGATAAGTTTGGAATAACGCCGAATCAGTATGCTGATTTTAAATCACTGACAGGGGATACATCCGATAATATCAGGGGCGCAGAAAAAGTCGGAGTAAAAACAGCAGCTTCGCTTCTGAATGAGTTTGGTACTCTCGAAAATATCCTTGCTAATGCAGAGTGCATTAAGAAGCCGTCTATTCAAACATCAATTATTAAAAACCGTGAAAACCTGAGAAACAATTATAAAATAATAAAACTTGGAAATACGGAACCATTGCCGTTTGAAATGCATAAATTAAAGTATTCTTATTCAGGAATTACAACAAATGAGGTTTTGAAGGGAATAGGGTTATGACCACTGTGAGCCAATGTTCAGAAAATTCTATTTTACCTTTACTAATTCAATGCCCTCTTTCTTTCCGCGATTGCGGCTGTACTTTTTACTGGCCGGATTGTTCCAGTGTTCATGAACACCCAGGTTTGTTACCTTTTTTCCGTTGCCGTTTTTGTATACATTACCGGATGGCGCTTTCTTTACCAGCGCCGCCTCATGCAGATAATTCTCCACTGTGGCATTGTTTTTCAGGCTGTCATTGTTATTGGTCACTGCAGGTTCATTCATCAGAAAATCAGCCCCGACAGAATCAATGGCTACCGGGTCCTGTGAAAGAAAAATACTGGATGTATAATGTCCATTGAAAGGACTCTGTTTCCATCTTGCATTGCTGCCAGTAATATCATCCCCCTCAGACGGAGCACAAATAAGGGCATCTAACATATACAGGACGGTCTTGTTTCCCAGTTTGTAATTTGCCATCAAATCCACCAGCGGACTGTAAACACCCATCTCATCCATAATAAGAAACTGGTGGAGATTTGCCCCCTCCGGGGGACGCATTTCATTCCCATTAATAAAAGAGCCAAAATGATTTTTTCCGCAAAGAGTAATTCCATAACTGTGCCCCTTCAGATTGGCAAAATTAATAACATACTCTGCCTTTGTCACGCAGGTCGGCAGATAATTTACTGCACCACGGAAGGTATATGACCAATTAATCGGTCTTTTCCTGTCTGCCACCCCA
>DKUB01000016.1 GCA_002490465.1 Lachnoclostridium sp. UBA7215 | reverse complement strand
CGGGGGGAGATTTGACGCTTACGAAATACACTGTAAATTTTTATTGATAGCGCCATGCTATAGACTGCGTCATGTGAAGGAGAGACATATCCTCAGTAAAAAAAATTATCCGAAGCCAGAAGATTTCCTGGGCAGCTGGTATGATACGATAAAAGCGATTGATGACATTGAAAAAGAAAAAAATAATGTCCATTTCCAAGTGGAAGTCAGGTTTTATTCTGGCAGGCATTCTAAATGGAGATTTTACATTTTTGAGTCGCTGGACAGAGCAATTAAAACCGTACTGTTTAGCGACTATGATGCAGACAGGCGCACTCATGGAGCAGAATTGCCTATGTACAAGGTCTTAAAGAATGATCAGAATATTGGCGGTTTTATGGAGCGGTATTTTGATGAAATTTGGAATGTTGCTCTGACAAAACAGGGATTTAAGGAATTGGTTAACGATGGTAACTGTGTTAGGAGATTTTGTGAAGATTGTGATACAGAATCTGTGAATAAACAAGGCTGTCAATTATGCACATGTCCTATGGAAAAGTGCACCTATGAGGCAGACTGCAAAAAACTTGTTAATGATAGGCTGTAGGGGGGAGAGAATTTGGATAAATATATTGCCGAAATTGCGGGAAAGGACAGTGTTGCAGCAATATTAAGCTTTGCATCAGATCATAACGACACTGAAATTATTCCTACAGTTGTTATAACAGGGACAGAATATGGAGATTTGTCATCCTATGAAAAAAGTATCGATTTTTTGAGACTCAGGCTGGAGGATTATTGTGTAGTAATGACAGATACGATATATATTCAGGATGGGGCACTATGGAATTTAATGAATGCACGATATCAATATGGTATTTATAAAAAATTTCATTTTTTTACGCCGTGCATTATCTGCCATATGTATGCTCATCTGCTACGAATTCCAATTTACAGGAAATATTGGGCAAAAGGTCTTGTCACTGGAGAAAGAAAATCGCATTCAGGGAAACTGAAAGCCAATCAGCACAGCAGGACAATAGCAATTTTTGACAGAATTTTTCAGGGCGCCGGAATAGAAACTATACGTCCTTTGCTGGAAACGAAAGAAAGCGTTGCTGTTGACTCTTTGATAGATGATAAGGATATTATTCAACATGCAAACGATGTGAAATGCGTAATGTCGGGCAATTTACAGGGATTTTCACTGGATCAGGAGGAGCATATTTCTTTGCTGGATAAATATCTGGAAGAATATGTATTACCAGTTGGCCACTTCTGTGCAGAAGAGTTAAATAATAAAGGTTATGTAGAAAAGGAAGGGCTGGAATACCTGATAAAGGAGATTATAAATGCATGAAGAAGTAATGTATACAGGCTCTTTGTTTCAGGTAATCCGGCGTAAGGAGAGATTTACAGTCCCTATTGATGATGAGAAAAAGCATGTAGATATTGAATATGAACTTGTAAAACGTCCACCTGGGGTGAGAGCTATCGTGATACAAAATGGAAGGCTGTTGCTGAACAGGGAATTTCGTTATGAACTCAATGGATGGGACTACAGGCTACCCGGAGGCAAGGTGTTTGACACACAGGAGCAGGCTCAGGCTTCTAACCATGAAAATGGCAAGGAAACGATGCAGTATGTGGAACAGGCTTTGATGAAAGAACTCTGGGAAGAGGCAGGCTTAAAGGTTCGAAATTATTCGCTGTATGAATGCTCGCATAATGGTTTTACAGTTGAATGGGATTTGTATTACTATATTGTGGATGAGTTCGAAGGCTTTGGAAAACAAAAGGATTGCCTGGAGCAGCAAAGTAAATTTGAATATATTCAGCCATGCTGGGTGGACTATGGTACAGTGCTTCAGTACTGTATCGATAAGAAAATATCAGAAGAGCGGAGTGTAGGAGTGCTTTTGCGCTTTTTGCTTTCACAGATCGCAGATGGAGAAATGAAGAATGCATTATTTAAAAAAAATGAATCCAATACCTGGATAGAGCGGGTAAAGTATCAGATGGTATTCCTGCATTATGGTATTCTTGTGAATATATTTTCCGGAAACATTCGATATTTTCCTTTTAGAAAAAAATGCCTGTGCAGGAGTGTGGACCTGATTAGACACGGAAAAACAGAAGCTATAGAGAAAAAGGAGTTCATGAGTGACACCTCCTGCAATGCAAGATTATCAGATGCCGGAAAAGCGGAATTGTCCGCAGCGGCGCATCAGATATGCGGAAACCTTCCAGATGCAATTCTTGTGGGACCTTTGGAGCGAACTAAGGAGACATTTGATGTTCTGGAAACTTACCTGAGAGAAAGAGTGAAAGTAGATACATGTAGTTTTATGCGGGGAATAAATAATGCTATCTGGGCTGGAAAAACCTTTGAGATGCTTGATATGGAAAATTTGCTGGTGTTTTTGCAGCGTGAGTGCAGCCATAATATTTTTGCGAAATCGAGAGGAGGAGACAGTTGGGGCGATGTTATTTATCGTTGTATAAAACTGCTCAATTATCTTAATCGCAGATATCGGAATGAAAAAGTGTTGATTATTAGTCAGGGAAGTATTTTTCAGGGAATGAAAATAGTACTTCATTTGTGCCAGAAACCATGGGAGGGCTATTCGGCGGAAAAGATGTTTTCTCTTACAAGAAAAGGAACGAATGTGGAATATGGGCAAATACAGAAACTCATTTAGTACTTGTCCGAATCTCCAGATTTATATTTGACACAAGTAAACCAGATCAGATTCTGCGTTCGTTAGCGGATACGGATGAGAATATGAACATAGTGTTTGAGCTGTGTGCAGCTTATGAACGATAAAGTTATATTGAAGGCATGAAGACTGGAGACAGGCTGCTGATGAAACTGGTGGAAGATTGAGATAAATCCCCTCTGTTTGGTATGGACACGGTATGGTGTCCGTCAGCAGAGGGGATTTTTTATGATTTTTTATGACTTACTTACCCTTACATAGTAAGCGCTCAATAACCGCCCGTCTAGCATCTCACCCTTCCATATAAGATAAGTAAGCGTCAAATCTCCCCCCGTAAAGGGACTGCCGGATACCTTGGTATCCG
>DKUB01000056.1:1592-21264 GCA_002490465.1 Lachnoclostridium sp. UBA7215 | reverse complement strand
AATGCGAATTACTTATTATGGACAGAGTTTATCAATTTGTTGTTGCGAGTTTCCCAGTTTAACCCCTTTATTTTATTTTCTATATATACAATAATATATGCAGATAATTTAGCCATTGCAGTTCTATAATAAGTAATTCGCATTGAAGTAGGTATAATAATTCCAAAAGGCAACAAATACAAAATGCTATTATCACCTTGCACTGCAAAAGCTAAGACTGCCACTACTGTTGTTATCATAAACATAATTAAAGAATTGTGCAATTCTATTTTCTGCTTTATTTCCCCTCTTATATCTTCGTACTCTTTTATTACATTATCATGCGCTTTCATATCGACTTCCCTTAATCCCAGAATTTATTGCTTTGTTCATACTTTACATCGCTATCTTTTATCCCAACAGCATTAAAAGCGGTAACCAGACTATTATATGCTCCATCATCATACCAATAAGCTGTCCATTTCGTATTTTTATTTACGGATTCCTTAATTTTTCTCAGATATGGCATATCCACGTCACCAGCAGACCATCCAATAATAATCACATTGCTTACATCCTGTAGTTTTTCAAAAAAACTGCTATGTAAAGAAATGATGAAGTCTGTATCTTTATAAATTGCCTCCAGATATTTTGCGATTGCCTCTTGTATGCTGGCTTCTCCTTCTTCATATTCCTCATCCGCTTCTTTTTTCCACTGATGATGTTTCCTAATTTCATCAATGTTGCAGTGTCCCATGATAGGAGGAACATCTGATACACTATCTATCCCGCCATGAATATGTAGGACATTTTCAATATGATAAATCCGTTCCAATGTATCGGTATAATTAAAATTTAAAAAATAATCCTTACAACCAATCAATGCCCTTCTTTGGCAATTAATTTTGCTTGTATCAATCTGCTCTATCCATTCTTTCACATAACCTTGCATATTATTTATAAAACCAAATTGCTCCTGCCAATATACATCCATTGTATCCCGAATTCCAATATTACCACCATCAAGCGATAAGTCATCCAAAACACAGGAGGAAATATTTAACATTTCTGTCGTATTCGGACATCCCATTTTTTCCTCAAATCTGCTCCATAATGCATTGTCAACGGACTTATCCCATCGTTCCTGTGCTTTTTTCGTATACCAAGGTTCTGTATCATCTAATGGCTGGATATCATACAAAGTCTCAAAGCCATTCAGAAAGTATGGCTGTGTCGACTCTAGATACTCTCTAAATTTCCAATATTCCGTCCTCAGTCCATGTGCAACATCAAATCCATTTCCTATAATATATAAAGACTTCATTCTGTGTTCTCCTCTGTAACCATAATGTTTGCCTTCTGTATCTTGCTAGTATAATATGCAAAATCAATAACTATCAAAAAGATTATTTCGATACATTTTCCTATTAACGTTTGCAATACTTTGTGCTTTCTTTTTATAATACTCCTGTTTTTTTGCCGTATCATATATACCCTTTGAATGGCAATGAGGACACTCAAATTGTCCATCATTACCACAATTGAGTTGTATAACTCGTTGTTCACTGTCCCAACAATGCGAACAATAATACAAATCTTTTGTATCTCCTTGTAAAGTAACAAATGGCAATTCATGTCTTACTATATTCTCTGATACATCACGTTTCTTTTTCAATTCTGTGTTTTCTTCTTTTAGCCTAGCAATCTCTGCTTGCATATCAAGTGCTTGTGAACTTAAATCTAGCAATTTTTTATATAATTCTACATTATCAGCTTGTTGCACAACTTTTGCAACATCTTTTATTCCTTCATATAAACCCATTTTGATACCTCCTTTTATCATACATTACATCGGAAATTGTTCTTTATCCATATTTACTTCATTTTATACTTATCCTATCTGGCATGATTCTCATCATGATTTCATTATAAAATCCCATTTAAATACTTTGCATAATATCATCGTACTCTCCTGTTCCACAGTTTTCTACCTTTATTGTCTGTCCAAATAGATTTTCATAATATGCTACAAACTTTCTATCATAAGAAAATCTTTTTCGTATAAGTTCCTTGCTTAATCCAAGCTTTATAAGCACTTCTACCCTAAAAAAAACTTCAAAACAGTATGTAATCCCCCACAAATCTGCTTGACTTAGTAGTGGTTCATTTTTATGTGATGCATGAGTATAAACATCTCTGTCTTTTTTTATATTTGTTATTATGCCAGTACAATTGCTATTGTCAGTATCTGATAATACCATAAAGCAATTATTTGTAATTCTATTCAAACATTCTCTAAAGCCTTCCCCCTGATCATCACAATAACCTTTGATAAATTTTTTATCATCCTCATCTACTAACTTTTCTACTATGCTATCTCGAATTTTTTTAAATTCATTATGAGCTTTTTTTCTATCTCCTACTCTCTCTATTCCTTCCACCATCTGCATAGCTTTTAAAAAATTATTTACCGTAAAAATTTGTAATTCTTCATCCATCATAAGCTGCTGGTATGCTTCAAATGCTACTCTATCCTCGATATACAATTCTCCAAACTGGCTGATAACTTCATCAATATCTTGATGAAAATCAGAAAGTTTAAATATTTTTCTCCGTACATATCCGTGAGAATCAAAATGCTCTTTATCAAAAGTATTTAATCGTTCTTTGAGAAGCATAGGTTCTCCCAAATACTTATATATTTCTTCCTTTTGTCGCACTTGTATTCTAGTTGTTGATATTCTTTCTCCGCATAATATTTCTAAAAACAAGATAAGACTATGAATTTTTTCTTCGATATCACTAATTGATAATCCGCACTCATGTGAACAATTTACTATGTATTGAATTCCGTATTGAATTCCCAATCGTATATCTGTACCTATACGTTGAACTATCGGGGCTACGAAACAAGAAAAACCATCATCCTTACCAATTTGTTTTATATTTGTATCAATATAAATTTCTGACGGCATATGAAATGAAGTATCTTTTATATCCAATTCTCCATAAGGTGTAAGGCCTATCAATTCTACGCCTTCTGTCACTTGCAAAGTGAAATCTTCAAAGCAATTTTCCTCTATACTACAATATTGATTCCCCCAAAAACTTTTCTTTGCTTCACAAGTAATTGAATAAACAACATCTTCTATTCCTCTTGTATGCTGGTCAATAACCCAATATCCCATAATAGTCACATGCTGGTCAACTGTTTTCAAATAAATAATATCATTGTCATTATGTTCCATCTGCTGATACAATTCTCTGGATAGTTCTTTTGTTTCTATTCTTACATTATAGTTTTCAGATACTCTAATCAATCCCGCTATAGAACACTCTACTTCCCCTATTTGCTCAATTGTACAACTTTTACAATAATTCAATAACTGCTTCATAAATACCTTTTGCCCCCTATTTCATTAATTCTCTATATTATCTGTCCGCATTTCACATCGTGCCATATAAGCAAAAGATTTTGCATTAGCACTCAACACCATAAAGTGCTAGCAAAATCATAACATACTACCTTGATTTGCGCAACTCGCATTTTTATTTTTATTATTATCTATGTTTTACTATAATATCCTTTTCCTATAATAAACGATAAGCAATATATCTGTACACCATACTAATATGACAGTTATCATGCCTACAAATTCTTAATAAAATTCAAATCCTTCCTATCCACCGCCTTCTGCAGCTTCGCATTCCGTTTCTTCAGTTCCTCATTCTCCCTCTGCAGTTCCCTTACTTTCTGCTCCAGCAATTCGAGACGTCCTTCCATCGCCCGGTCTATAATAGTCCTGCGGGGATCAATTAATCCTGCCTGACTTTGCACTGCATCATCCATTTCTTTGCGGATGGTGGGATTCTTATAAAAGAACCCTCTGGAAAGTCCCGTCATTTTCATCAGCTTGGGGACGGTGATCCGCTCCTGTCCCATCTGCAGTTCCCGGATTGCCTTCCTTGCCTGTGCAATCTTTTCCTCACTCCGCTGCCGGTTCTTGGTAACCATCGTGTCGTATTTGTTCATATTCCTCACTCCATCCATCCAGATTTTCATAAATAATCTTTGTCATCATGTCCCTCACCGCCCTTGTTTCATCTGCCATAAGCTGATTGCTCATCTTCCGGTAGTGCTGTACGCTTCCCAACCTCTTATGTCCTAGCAGCTTTGCAATCGTCCAGTCATCCAGATGCATCTCCGTCAGCTTTACACCGTAATAATGCCGGAACATATGCGAGTTAAAGCGGAACGGCTTCCCTTCATCATCCCGCAGCTTCTCCCTCTGGATCATGGCAAGGACTTTATGTTTAATCGTGGTATACTGCAGCGGACGGCTGACATCATTCTCATTGACAAATATGTACTTTGTCTCTCCATACCGTTCTATGGTATAGTCAATCGCTTTCTGTATCAGCATGGTTAGTTCCCTGCTGATTGGCTTGTTATATACATCCGTCTTTACCTGATATATACGGATCATATTCTGTCCATGCTCGTTGTAAAGGCAGTCCCTTCGAAGCGTCAGTGTGTCGGATATTCTCGTCCCTAACATCTGATGTATCACGAGGCATCTTGCAATCTGCTCATCCATTCTGGCGATATGGGCATTAAGAATTTTCATCTCTTTTTCCGAATACACCTTGAACTCCGGCTGTTCCTCCGGTGGAATGTCTGTATTCAGAAATAATCTGTCAAGCTGCGGATATTGGTACAGTTTTCCTACTGTTTCCAGCATGGAACGCAGACTCAATACCTGATTGCTCGCCCCTTTCTTGGGAGTGCATTCTGTCATGCGGTATATTAGGTATGCTTCCAGAATCTCTCTGTCTATCTCCGCACAAGACTGCACTTTGGGATATTTTTCTTGCAGGTATATAGAAAAATGCCGCATGGCATTCAACCCGTTCTGTATTGTTCCAAGCGCTTCATACTGCAGACGCAGATACACCGCTTTCTTTATTTCCTCCCGCATATCCGGCTGACTGATTTTGGTAAAATTTAATGTTTTTACGTTATAAATCGGGTTACACCGTATCGCAAGGTCAAGCCTGTCCAGTTCCCATATGTCTTTTTCCCTCTCATCCCGTTCATCAGCAGGCTGTAAAAAACGCAGGATTCTCTCAAAATATTTAATCTGCTTGGTATCCACCATGTGTTCATTTCCATAAACATTCACTTTTTTCGTGGTCAGCGGATGCCCGTTTTGCAAAAGCCAGCCCCTGAACTGTCTCATCCACTTCTCCGGTTTCCTCTCCAGAAAACTTTTTATGTGGCTGGTATCCTTTTCTTCGAGGAAACATACAAGCCTCCGGAACAGAATCTTATCACTCAGGATTGTTGCAAAAGAGACCTTTTCCCCTCGGTGCAGCACAAATCTCTTTAATTCCTTTTTCAGACCTTCCGATGCAATCCCCGACATATCATAAAAGGGTGAAACATAGTTTGTATTTCTCTGTTCCTCTGTTGCCTCTGCGTAACATTTCAGCTCGCTATAATAAATTCTGTCCTGCTCCATCGTTTTCTCCTTTCCGCAGTCCGGATGCCAAGTCATGTTCCGGATTATTGAAGTATTCCGCATTTGCCTCTGCCAGTTTTTTTGGCATGTAGTCAATGTACTGCCGCGTCATTTCCTCATAAGCATGTCCGAGATAATCACGGATACTCTGGATGGATACCTCGTTATCATAGAACATCGTTGCCACCGTATGGCGGTAATCATGGGACTGGAAGATATAATTTCCTCCCGCAATGCCGTTTTCCTCACAACACTTTATCATCTGGTGGCGGAATGTCTGGTATTTACAGGCACCGTTACGGCTGTCCTTGAAAATATATTCATCCGGTCCAATCCGGTTCTTTTTCAAATATACCTGCATAATCCGGTACAGCCCCTCCGGGATTGGAACCCTTTTGTATGTTTTCATCTTGACCTGATAGACCTGAATCCACGCATCCTCTCCCTGCCGGTAATAGGCATTTCCTTTTAGGGTGCATACCTCGCTTGCCCGCAGGCCGATGCACCACAGATGCAGGAACATACACCGGAGATGCTCCGGGAAACAGTGGAGTTTCTGTATGATATCCATATAAACCTCATACCCCACGCTTCTGTCGTGATGTACGGGAATTTCCTTTTTCCAGTAGTATTCCGCCCGGAACGGCACATTTTTTATATGCCCCCTGACTTCAAGGAATTTGAAAAAATGACGGATGCCGGATAATCTCTCATTAAACCCTTTGGCTGCTATCCCGCTTTCCTGCAGCTTTTTGATATGGTTTTCAATATCTTCATTTGTACACTTTCTGACGTCTTTGGCAAGGTTTTCAAGGAAGTTTCGGACAAACCGATATCTTCCTGTTACCGTGCTTAATGCCTGCCCGGTAATGCCCAGCTCATATTTCATATACTCTTTCGCATATTTCCGATTCTCACGGTCCGCTATCTCCAGAAAGGATATGCTTTCCAGTGATTTTGAGGGGTCTCTCCTGCGTTCGGTGATATGAAACCGTTCCAGATACCATACGTTTGCCTGCCAGTGGATTTCCTCTGCATCCAAAAAAACTGACTTTCTTGCGATGCCTATAATATGCTCATAGGCAGATGGCACTTTTTTCCCATTGGATTTTAGATTTAATGTGTTTTTGTACTTTTCCATCTGCTCTGTTTCCAGTGTTTCAATATCGTCCACCCCATTTTTAACACAGAAACCATAGAAATACTGTAATGCCAGCAATCGGTTTCTTCGGATATTTCTGTCCGCATAATTTTCTATCACGCAATTCAGCGCTACAAATATCTGCCGCTTTAACCGCTCCGGACATTGCTTTGTAAAATCCCACTCCAGAATCTCACGCTGTCTGCTATCCATAAAAGATTCTGCCACTTCCCGTTCGGGATGATAGGGCAGGTATAAAATCTCATTCCGATACTGCCACTGGTATTTCTGCCGTCCCGCCAGCGTCTGCATCTGCTGTCCGATAAAATGCCGTCTGATTTTATCGTAAGCGTTCATATAAGTACGTCTGCTGTTTTTACTGATCTGGTCTGTCAAAAATACTTCATACTCCTGCCTGACCGAATAATCCATTTCCTCAATGCTTCCTATTTCCGCAGCAATCAGAAATTTTTTCAGCTTGTTCCGTTGCGGCGATGGAATATCGGTAAAGGCATCGATTTCCCGGTTGATATTCTGCCGGCGCTTTTCCCTGATTTCTTCCGGCTCTATGTACTTTTCTGTCTGCTGTAAAGCATATACCGGCATATCCATTCTCCTTTCCCGTATTCCATTATGAAATAACTCTGTTTCACCTGTCTGACTACTTCAGCATTTCCTGTATCCCGTATATGGCTGAATGTTTCTCATAAAATTTATTGCTTGCTTCAATCAGATTATCATCCACCATATTCATATACTGGATGGTCGTTTCCAGATGTTTATGCCCCAGTGCCTGACTGATCATCTCCAGACGCCATCCGGCTTCCCGGCGCATATTTGCAAAATATCTTCTCAGCATATGCGGTGTGATTTTAATCTGGGTTTTCTTTTCCATCCTCTCCAGCATTTTATAGACACTGTCCACTTTTAATGGTTTCCCTATACCGTCCCCCATAATGTTAATGAACAGGAATGTCTGGTGCTGCAGTAACTCCCTGTATTCTGCGATATAATACAGCAAAAAATCAAAGGTTGAATCGCTGATTTTTGCCTTTCGGTATTCCGCATTCTTTGCTCTGGAATCATTCTCATTGTCCTCACGGAAATATACCCCGACCAGATGGTTTCGATAATCGATATCCTTCACATAGTTCACACCGAGGATTTCTCCAATCCGAAACCCAGTTTCTGCTAACAGAAGCAGCAGAAGCTGATCCCTGCAGTTCGTGCATGACTGCAGAATAGTAACAATCTCATTCTGCTTTGCCGGTTTCCCCCTTCTGCGTTCCTCTTTCAGATAACCCTTAAAAGAATGATTCCGCAGGACTCTTTTCATGCCCACACTGTTGACTTCCACAATCTGGTTATAATACAGGACTTTCAGTTCCCTGCCGCCGTCGCTGCTTTCCTCGACAAAAAGATAGAACCTGAACACATCTTTTAGGTATGCGTTGCAGGTTCTGTTATCCGGCAGTTTATTTGTTTTTCCCTCTGTATGGCATCCGCTTTTGAGCCATTCCAGAAATTTTGTAAAGTGTTCCGTCTGCCTGTCATACGGCAGACTGTATATATCCATAATCCCCATATCTCTTGTATCCAGATATTCCAGATAATAAAGGATGGAAAACGCTGACCGCCTCACTGTATTAGGGGAACGCTTGGACATCGTTTTATGTTTCAGATACCGGGAGGGCAGTTCCACAATGCCCATCGTCTCGTTATCCCGGATGTAATAATATTTTACCGATGCATCCTTTACCATCTCCACGCTGTACCGTTTCATCTGCCTCACTTCCTCTCGTCTGGAAACCGCTTATTCTGCGGTTTCTTAACTCTATACACAGTATACCCACTTCATGCCGGAAAAGCCAGCACAAAGACCGCAGTTTCCGCCCAAAATACCAACAAACTTTCGCCCGAAACCTCTCTGGTATTTAAGCAGAACCAACAAAGGTGGAACTGTGTCCATATAGTTCAACGGCGCCAATTTGAACCCGCCGTTGAACCAAATATCAAAGATAATATCCTTCTCCTTTCCGCTCTCTGATAAACGCCTCCACTTCCCTTAAGCTGCCTGTCCTTCTGCACTTCGGCAGAACGCACAGCACATCCTCATGGTAGCGCCCGCCGGGAACTGCCCGGTGGTCCAGTATGGACACCACGCAGGTATCCCGCTCCGTCCGGATTGCCCGCCCGAATCCCTGCCGCAGTTTCTTCTGCATATCCGGCAGGGCAATGGCCCTTATATATTCCCGCAGTGTGCCGTAGTTCTCCCTCTCCGCCTCACGGATGGGATCAGGGACAGAAAAAGGCAGTTTTACAATAATCAGGGAAGATACCATATCACCCGGAAAATCCACACCCTCCCAGCAGGAACCCGCTGCCAAAAGGACAGCATTTTCCATCGTCTTAAACGCTGCGATTTCTTCTTGGGCATGACGCCACACCTCCACCATCGGAAAAGGCATGTCCTTCCGCAGTATCCGGCAGACATTCCCCATCAGGGAATAGGATGTAAACAATATCAGCGTATGCCCGCAGGTTGAGCGGACCAGCGACCGGATGTGTCCGGCAATCATTTCTGCCTCTCTCCGGCTTCCCTTCCGGCATTCCTTCAGCGTGTCCGGCAGATAGAGCAGGCAGTTCTCATCATAAGCGAACGGGGATTCTGCCACACACTCTTTGACCGGTCTTGGCCCGCAAAGACCGGTCTCCTGCCTTGTCCTTTCAAATCCATCCCCCGCTTTCAGCGTTCCGCTGGTAAGGATAGCGGGGAAACTCTTTTCCCACAAAGTTTTATACAGCCTTTCCGGTATTTCCCTGCTTGTGGCACAGAATACCGGATATTTCTCCTGATCTTCCTGCAGATACAGGATGCAGGATTTTTCCTGTCTTTGAAACAGTTTCAGCACCTCTGCTGCTTCTTCCAGCCGGTTTCGTATCCAGACAGGAACTCCCCCTTTTAACTCTGCCGCTGTCTTTGCAAACAAAGAAGCCGTTTCCTTTAGTACCTGCATACAACCTTCCGGGCAGGTAAACGTCTCGCTGTCAGTACCGCTTCTATCCTTATCTCCGGCAGCCTTCAGGCTAGCAAGCAGCCCCGCATAGGTTTCCCTGAGTCCCCTTGCTTCTTTTCTCCTATGTTCTCTTTCCAGATAATCACTGATTTCCAACACTTCATCCCGGCACAGGCTCATCCCATACATCTGTCTTGCCGCCTCCGGAAGCTGGTGGGCCTCATCCACGATAAGCGCCCCGTAATCTGCAAGCAGTGGACGGCTGCCCCTCTCCCGGTGCAGTACATCTGCCAGCAGATAATTGTGATTGCAGATTTGAAAAGCAATATCCTCCTGTGCCGCCCGTTTTAAATAGTTCCGGTAACGGCAGAAATGTCCTGCCGGGCATTCTTTTGGACAACTTCCCGGAACATTTACGAGCCTACGGTCAAAACCGCTCAGATTCTGCACCTTGTCCATGTCATAATGCAGGCGCAGGGAGTTCAGCGCCTCCCTCTGCTTCTCATTTTTCTTCTTGTCTTTGACCGCCTCCAACCGCAATGCCAGCCTCCGGTCGCAGACAAAATGTTCTTTCCCTTTCCGGATAATGCCTTTCAAGGGACTTTGTATGATTCCTTTTTCCAACAGAACACCGGACAAAAATGGCAGGTATTCCTCCATAACCGCCCGCTGGAGGGCAATGCTGGAGGTGGAGACTACCAGAGAATCCGCATTCCGGGAAAATCTCCCGGAAGCATGCTTTTTTATCAGAATGCCCGCCACGAGGTAGGCATAGGTTTTACCGATTCCCACCCCGGCATCGCAGAGCGCTATTTTTCCTTCCAGCAATGTGGAGAGCATTTCATGGCAGAGACGGATTTGTTCTTCCCTGACTGCAAGTCCCCGCTCTGGAAGAAAAGTGCGGAAGATTTCCTCCACCTCCCGGTGTGCCTGTTCCCGGCACTGGTTGTAATGCAACATTCTATCGCTTCCTTCCCCGTATGCGTTAATACCACATCAATGCGGCCATGAAAAACCACAGCCGCATGTATCTGATATCAACGTCACACATCTTCATTGATTCCCGCGAACGCAACGAGCCAAGCGCAATGCTTGTAAGGAACTGAAAGTTCCTTTGCATTTGGCGACTGCGCGCGGTCTACACATCGCAGCCTGCTGCGATGTCGTTGATTCTTTATTTTCGTTTCCGCTGCTCCCGTATTTGCCACGCACCCCGGAAGCACTGCCCTGTAAAGGGCGGGGAACATTACAGGCGGGCATCCGGCATGATGCCGCTCGCAGATGTCCTGAAGGTCTTGCTGATTACAACCCGGAGTTCATCCCATGCTCTCTGGCAATAAAACGTATCATTATCCCCCGCTCGTGATTATGGCGGAAAGCCTGCCACGGCTTTCTTTCAAATGTAATGAATCGCTCAGAATGAAGCTGGCACCGATGCACGGACAAACCACCCGGAAATGCTTTCCTCATCTGGGCAGTCTTTTATGACATACAGCACTGGCTCCATCCGTCATGGCGCTTACTTTGTCACGCTACTACTTACGGGAACGTACCTGTAATGCTGTGTATGAAATTGTCAAAGAACACAGGGGGATTTTGTTCCCCTCTACTATATAGCCGATGGGAACCCTGCTTTTTTCTCTCGCCTTAAAAAATTTTTTTAATTTTTTTCTTCAGTCGGTGTATTCGGCAGTAGACTGCCCGCCTGCTCATACCGGTTTTCAGGATAATTTCCGGAATGGAGTATCCCATCGTTTTTAACAGAACAATCTGCAGTGTCTTTCTGTCTGCCACCATCAGGATATGTAACAGTTCCTCGTTTTCCACGGCTTCCAGCAGAGAATCTACTCCCAAAATCTCCTGCTCCGGCATACTTACCGCCTGTAGTGTATACTGCTCCGGGAATACCGTCTGGTGTTCCCGATACCTTCTCTCACTTTTAAAGTCCTCCCAATCCAACCTGCGGAGTTCTTCGATGGATTCCTCATCCATTCCAAGACTGCGGAGTTGCCGTTCTTCGGACTCTTTCCACAGTCTCCATTTCTTTTCCTCTCTTGCTTTGTTATAACCCATTTTTCTGTATCCACCTCCGATTTGAAATTTTTTAGAAATCAAACCGAAGTGTGGCGGCGGTCTTGCCAGATGTGCCAAAATATAAAAAGCAGATATTCCAGTCATTTTTACTGACCAGATATCTGCCATTCGTCGAACCTTGGAATGTAATACAAAAATGAAGGGAAACAGAAAGAAGTATGTCGAACTAAAAAATGCCATAGCCCCCTGTCCGGCTATGACATTTTTATTTCGCTTTTTTCGTCTTTTTGTTTGGCGTATGCCATTTCTGATTTTTATAATACTGATTCCCCATTCCACGGAGAAGTGACGGACATACCGTGCTGTCAAATCCCCTCATTTTTTGTGACGGAAAACAGTATATTGTATTAAAATTTGTTTTTTGTTGAGATTTTGTTGATTTAGCGTTTGGAATATCGCAAATTTCGACAAACAACGGATGTCAGGCTCCGCCAGCCATCCTTATGTTAAAAAAACAGCCTGATATCAAAACCAGACTGTCTTTGCAGATTATTTAGATGTTACCTCGAAACAGTACCCCACGTCCCGAATGCAGCGGATTACAAAAGGTTCATCCTGAGATACGGTATTTAACTTTTTTCGTAAATTGCAGAGATGAAAACGGATAATTTTTTCATTTCCATCCGGACTACTCCCCCATACTTTTTCATATATCTGTGTATAGGTCAGCACCTGTCCCCGGTTGGCAGCCAGCAGACAAAGCAGCTCATACTCTTTCGTTGTCAGGGATATTTCCTGCCTGTCACGGTAGATTTTTCTCTGTTCTGGATAAATGGTAAGACCGGGGAGGGAGATAACCGTTTCTTCCTCCATGCTGAACATTTCAAAACCGGAATGGCGTTTCAATACCGCCATGACTTCATCAAATGCTGCAGCATTTTCTTCTTGAAATTCTATCAACAATACACGTCCGATAATATCACCTTCCAACTTTAAACAAATATTTGCCCTAACAACTGTTACGAATTAATCCTTAATTTTTTAAAGTATACTTTATCTCCCTTATATGACATGGTTTTCCCGACGGCTCAGACGTTTTTCTGCATCCTCTTTTACAAGTTCTACGACCACTGCCATCAACGGAATAAAAAATATAATTCCCATAATTCCAAAAAGTTTTCCTCCTATCATTGCCGCTATTAATGTATATAATGGTGGAAGTCCTACAGAACTGCCTACTACTCTCGGATATATCAGCTGATTTTCAATAAACTGGACGATAACGTAAACAATCAGACATCGTGCCGCCAATGCCGGACTAATTAGCAAAGCAAGAATTACGCTGACCCCGCCAGACACAAATGCCCCAACGTATGGAATAATCGCACAGACAGCTGTCAATACGCCGACCAGACTTCCATATGGTAACCTAAAAATAGTAAATGCCAAAAACATTAAAATCCCAAGTATTACAGCTTCCGTACATTGCCCTGACAGGAAATTTGCAAAAGTCCGGCTAAATGTCTGGCTGATATGAAAGATATTTTCTGCCCATGCAGGTTTCAGATAGGCAGTTACCAGTTTTCTGACATGTCTGCATACCCTCTCCTTACTCAAAGTTAAATAAATACTGATAATCATCCCAAAGGCCGCTGTTATAACTATGCTCGCAGCAGAAGATACTGTACTCACCAATCCCTCAAAAAACAGATTTGCCCCACTGCCAAAGTCCTGCATGATTTTTTCTAAATTAATGCCTGCAATTATTTCCTCCAACCACTCTGCCTCTGGATTAAGACTCTCTAAATAGGAAATCCACTGTGGCAGACGTGTCTCAACCAGCAGATAAAGACCTTTCACTGATCCCACAAGTTCCGGTATGAGCAATGTAAACACGAGCGTAAGCACCAATATGATACATACCAGAGTGAGCAGAAACGAAGTACCGCGGTAAAACTTATCAGAAAAAATCCTTTTCTTTGTTTCCTGCATTTTCCGAAGACGTATTTCAATGCCTGTCATAGGAACGTTAATAAACAAAGCCAATATGCCGCCAACAATAACAGGAAGGATAATCCCCATCACTTTTTCTAAAAAGCAAAGCACCACGGAAAGATTCATTAAAGCTGCGAATAATCCAATCCCAACAATAACAATCACTAAATTTTGTTTCATTCTTTTATCCATAATGCTCACTCCTTATTTTTTTCTATAAAATGAAACCATATACGCAATCACACATATAGGGATTGCCGCAATAATATCCACCACAGAATGCTGCTTCAAAAATACTGTAGATATGGAAATCAACAAAGCTGCCATTCCAAAAGCAATCCTCCAGCCTGCCGTACTGAAATGCCTGCTGTTCCATGCACAAAGCATGACAGCCACAGAGCCGATCACATGAATAGATGGACATACATTTGTATTGGTATCAAACTGGTAAAATCTTTCTATAAAATGTGTAAATAAATTATCCCGTTCAAATATTACAGGACGGAGTTCCTGACAGTTAGGAAACAATATGTATATCAACATTGCCACCGAATAAGATACTATAATAAATTGCATCAGTTTCTTGAACGATTCTGTATCATATAAAAGCGTATAAATATGAATCCCTACTAAAAAAACGAACCAGAATAAATAGGGAATCAGAAAATACTCGCAAAATGGTATCCTATCATCCAACGGACAGGAAACAAGGTAGTATCTCTCCCTAATCCATAACCGTTCTACGGTAAGGAACAACAAACCAAATACAGGCCAGTAAGATAAATATTTCAAATGCTCAAATTCCGGTGTATTCAATTTACTGAAACGAAATTTCCGGTAATCTACGATTGCTGTTTTTCGCATATGTGTTCTCCTCGGTTCATTTCATAAAAAATGCGCTCTGCACCGTCTGACTGCCGGTACTCCTGCAAAGCGCTTTCCATCTGCTTTCTTTTTCGGTCGTCTTTTAGGACAGTAATACTTTTTTCTGCTAATTCCGCAGGTGAATCAGCGGTAAATGCCGCTCCTATTCCTACAAAAAAATCCATATTATATTGCTCACAGCCGGCCACCGCATTTATAAAGGACATGGGTATATTTTTTACAGCCGCCTCCGTCACGCTGATTCCACCTGGTTTCGTCAGGTATAAATCTGCCGAATCCATATATAGCGGCATCTTGTCCGTATAACCAACAATATGAACCCTCGGATGGTTTTTGTACCTGACGTTTAATTTCCGATAAAGCTGCCTGTTCGTTCCACAAATAACAGATACTTCCGCATCCTTCGGTAATCTGTCCACAATTCTTTTCAACATTTTTGCCATAGGCCCGCATCCCATACTGCCGCCCATCATAAGAAGATGTTTATTCTTCCTGCCAATGCCCAACAAATACTTTGCGTCCCCCTTCTCTGTCCGTTTCCAGAATTTCTGCCGCACGGGGATTCCGGAAGCAATAATGGCCTCCTGTGGAATTCCCTGATTACTATATGCATGAGCCAAACATTTGCTTGCAATAAAATATTTCTGCAAATTGCAGGCTCCCATACCTGGATAAAACGTATAATCTGTGGCGACAAATGCCGTTTTAACCGAAATCCGATGCCTTTTCATCAGATGTGTTAGAATAATTGCCGAAAAAAGATGTGTGCAGATAACTGCATCGAATTTTCTGTTTATAATACAATCATGCAGACGTTCTGCTCCGATGGTTAAAATCTTATAGATACCTGAGTCCGGTTTAAAAACCCACGGATGATCCTTACTATAATTGTAGCCCCACCGAAATAGTCTGGGAATATGCCGATACATAAAGCTGTGTCCCCATGACATAAACCTGCCAAATCCCTCTGATATAAAATTCAGTGAATCCAGCACTTCACACTGTATATTCTTATCCTCAAAATATTCTTTTACCGCTTGAGCACAGGAATTATGTCCTTGTCCTGTACTGGCGCTTAATAGCAGAACTTTCTCCATAGTAATCTCTCCCGTCATTCACAAGGAAAGCTGTTTACATACCACTCTCCAACCGTTTCATGGCTTTTCGGAATTGAAGGTTGAATAAAACCACTGTAAACAACACCGCAATTACATCTGCCACTGGCTCTGCAAGATAAACTCCCATAGCCTGATCTGATACGATGTGGGGAAGCAGATAAATAAGTGGCAGCAAAAGAATAAACTTTCGCATGATAGCAACCATAATGGATGCTTTTGCATTTCCAAGTGCATTAAATGTCATCTGGCAGGCAATCTGCGCCCCAAATATGCCCATAGCAGCGCAATAAATACGAAGGACATAGCTGGTATATTCAACCAACTGTACGTCCGGGGAAAAAATCTTTACAAATATTTGGGGAAACAACATGACCAGCCCCCACACGGAAACAGAATAGACCAGCGTGGACACCAGCAAAAGCCGAAACGTTTTTTTTACCCTTACCGCATTTTTAGCTCCATAATTATAACTTGAGATTGGCTGTGCCCCCTGTCCCAAACCTTGCAGTGGCAAAGAAGAAAACTGCATGACACTTGAAAGAATCGTCATGGCCCCTACCGCAACATCCCCGCCATATTTCAGCAGAGATGAATTAAAACAGACAATAATAAAACTTTCGCTGGCCTGCATAATAAAAGGTGCAACACCAAGGGCAATGCAGGGAAGAATAATCTCCTTTTCCAACTTCATATAACACTTCTTTATTTTGATAACCGTTTTCTTACCAGTTAAAAAACGAATTACTACTATTGTGGAAATCGCCTGAGAAATAATGGTTGCCAGTGCTGCTCCCCGCACTCCCATATGAAACCCATAAATAAAAACAGGATCAAGGATAATATTAGAAACAGCTCCAATCACAACACTCAGCATTCCCATTTTTGCAAATCCCTGAGCCGTGATAAACGCATTCATCCCAAGAGTAAGCTGCACAAAAACGGTTCCTATTGCATAAATACGCATATATTCAGAAGCAAACTCAATCGTATTTCCGCTTGCGCCAAAAGCCAACAACAGCGGACGATGAAAGAGCAGCAAGCTGATTGTAAGTACCAGAGAGACCAAAAGCTGCATGAGAAAACTTCCGCTCAGGATTTTTTCTGCTTCCTCATGGTTCCCCGCTCCCATTGCAATGGAAGCTCTGGGCGCACTGCCACTGCTTATAAATGCGGAAAACGCCGATACTATCATAATGACTGGCATACATACGCCCACGCCCGTCAAAGCTAACGCTCCAGTATCCGGGATATGACCGATATAAACCCTGTCCACCAGATTATACAAAAGGTTAATCAGTTGGGCTGCTATCGCTGGTACTGACAATTTCCACAGCAATTGTCCAATGGGCTCTATCCCTAAAAAGTCATTTTTTTGTTCCACTTTCTTTCCGCCTTTCTTTCATGATATTCCAAAGTCCGTACCTTGCCCTCCCTTTTTCTCATTGTCCGTAAAAGGCTTACAAATTTAGGACGATTGTAGCGTTGTATGACTATATAGGGCAGGTTCCCAAACAGATAAAGGACAGACACAATCCATCCTCCCATGCTTTTCCAGATAAATACGCACCCAAACCCCAAAACACTCAGCAGACCGTGTATCCATTCCGCAATACAGGTTTCCTGTATCATCAATTCTATCTGTTCTGCAGTCACTGCTTTGGGCAATCTTTTTGATGGCATAAGGAAAGGTAATATCCTGCTCATGTCCGGAAAACCGTCTTTCCATTTATGCACCCCGATTCTCTGATAGATTTTACCCCCGTCCTCTATCGGAAGGGTGCAAAAGGGAAATTTATCAAATGAAAACTTTTGTTTTGGTAATACACGGCCAATGATAAATAAAATCACACCAATCAAAGCAAGATATATCAGGCACGCCCAAAAGTCATTCACATAAACCACCTTCCTACTGTCCGTTATTTTTCAGCAATTTCACATTGCGGATTGCATAAAGCACAAACGAAACTCCAATCAGGGCTGCACAGGCTATAATACAAACCGCAGAAATCACTGGTGTAATCTCATGCCAGAACACATGAAGAATCATTGTTCCATATAGAAAGCACGTTGCAGCTTTTCCATGCCAATCTGCCCCACATACAATTCCTGTCCTCTGGATAACCAAAATTCCGCTTACGCTCATATATATTTCTTTTGCTATCAGCAAAACAAATGGCACTATCATCAAAAGAAATCGCATCACTAGACACATCAGCATGACTCCCTGTGTCAGTTTATCCGCAATGGGGTCAAGTATCTTCCCCAGATTGCTGACCATGTGAAAATGTCTGGCAATATAACCATCCACCATATCCGTAATGCCGGAGAGAATCAGGATATACCCTGCCCACATGTAATCATGCCCCACGCTGTACAGCCATACGAGCACCGGAATCAGGCATATCCGAAAAAAGGAAAGGATATTCGGGATGGTAATTATTTTCTTTTCATATTTAGATGCTCTGTCTGTTTTCTGTTCCATAAATTTCTTCCTTTAAAATTTTATTATTCTTTCCCTATAGATGCCCGTAAAAAACTTTAATCAAAATCCGTCCAGAACTGCTTAACCGCTTGTTCATACGATTTTCTGTCTATCACATAGCTCATTCCATGTCCGGCATCCGGAACAATAAGAAGCCGTTTCTGCGACGCGCAGGCCTTATAATTCTCATAGGTCATTTCAACAGGGACAAAATCATCATCTGTGCCATGAATGAAAAGCACTGGAACCTTACACTCTGCCAATGCATCCGGACAGGAATAATCTTTAGAACCTATCTGTATCTTTGTCCGGCACATTTCATCGGCAATGCTGCTCATCATATCGTCATAATAAAGACGCAGGTTGTTTTCCACGACATACTTCCATATTGCATGAGGCGAAGTATAGCCACAGTCAGCAATGATCCCATGAACATATGGGGGCAGCTCAAAACCCGCTGTCATCAAAACTGTAGAAGCTCCCATAGACACACCACACAGATAAACGGGAAGTTCTCCATATTCCTGCTTGCCTATCCACTTTGCCCACGCAAGACAGTCATGCCGCTCTGTCAGGCCAAATCCCATATATTCACCACCGCTGTTATTCTGGCCTCTCTGCTCCGCATATAAAACATGGCAGTCATTATTATAAAAGAAATCAGCTATCAGTCCAAAATCCTTTGCCCAGGAAGACCGCCAGCCATGCATGGCTATAATGATACGTTTCGGGTTTTTACAGGACCGCCAGTGGCCAACCAGTTTTATGCCATCCTGAGCCATAATCTCTATTGTATCATAAGAACTGCCTTCTAACTTTTCCGCTGCATTTTCCCGTACCTTTATAAACGCACTTGTTTCCGGATTACCTGCAATGTGTTTTTTAGATGCCTCTACGGTTTCATCTTCCTTGCGGTCTAAAGCAATCTCCACCAATTTCTTGGTAATTGCATACGACCATGCCCCAGCAGCAACAAGTGTTCCCGCCGCCAGTCCGCTTCCAATTAAAACTTTCTTCACACTCTTTTTCATAAAATGTACTACCTTTCTTTTTCTGAAATATTCAGCCTTTCTTTTATCATAGTACAAACCAGTTCCGCTGTTCTCTCAACTCCTAAAAAGTCACTGTTTATGCATATGTCATAATTTGACTTATTGCTCCAGTCTCTGTTTGTATAATGCCTGTAATGGATTGCCCGTTCCTTGTCACTTCTTCTTATCTCTTTTTCTGCTTTGCTTTTATCCAGCCCATAATATGTAACTGCCCTTTTTATTTTATCTTCCATACCGCTATATACAAAAACCTTTACAAGGTTCTCTCTGTTTTCCAGTATATAATCCGCACACCGGCCAATGATGACGCATGATTCTTTATCTGCTATTTCCTCTATGATTTGGGTTTCTTTGATAAACAATTCATCTGCATTGTCTGCTCCAGTATAGCTTTTATGGAAATTGGATATGGCATTCCGCCTCTGCTCATTATTTTCAATATATTCT
>DKUB01000056.1:0-1321 GCA_002490465.1 Lachnoclostridium sp. UBA7215 | reverse complement strand
TGCTCATTATTTTCAATATATTCTTCTGACAGCCCTGTCTGTTCCGCCAGTTTAACGATAATATCTTTGTCATAAAATTTGATTCCAAGATTTTCGGCAATCATTTTTCCAATATAACGCCCACCGGAACCATACTCCCTGGAAATTGTAATAAGCATCCGTGTATCAAACTTATTATCAAATTTTCCATTTCCAACCAGTGCAGTAGACTTGACTTTGCTTTTTCCAAATGTTCTAAGCTCTGTCATAAGCAATATAACCGCCAGCAAAAATGACAATCCATCCGCAACCGGTCTTGCAGCCAATACACCTGATATTCCGAATAGATGTCCTAGCAGCAGCATTCCCAAAACCGGAAAAACTGCCTGCTTTGACAGGGAAAGCAGTGAGCTTTTGCCACCTTTTCCTATAGCCTGCAAAAAAATCCCAACCGGCGTTTGAACACTGGTTCCAATAATAAGCAATGTATAAATCCGAAATGCCATCTCTGCAAATGCAATATAATTGCTATCCCCACTACCGCCGAAAAGCAGAATAATTTTATCAGGTATTGCCTCAAACAGTATAAATGCAGCCGTACTGATAATCAGACCGCTTATAACCGCTGTTTTCAGTGTCTTTTTTACTCTGTCATAGTTTTGAGCCCCGTAATTATATCCTATAATCGGCTGGGCTCCCACTGCCAGTCCTAAAATAACACTATTCAGTATTTCAGTCACCTTCACAACAATTCCAATTACAGTAATCGGTATCTCCGAACCATAAATGGATACGGCGCCATATGTTTTCAATAAATTATTCTGCATTCCCATAATAATCGCCGCAAATATCTGTGTAATAAAGCTGCTAATCCCAAGAGTGGTTACTCTTGCGGAAACAGAAAAGCTAAATTTGAAATTGTTTTTTAACTCTACGTTTTTCAGCTTTCTTAAACGAAAAACATTTAACAAAAAGGATACAATCTGGCTGATGACAGTTGCAATTGCTGCACCTTTTACTCCAAGCTGAAACACAAATATAAAAACAGGGTCTAAAATAACATTCAAAATTGAACCGACCAGCATAGAGCCCATTGCATATTTAGGACTTCCATCTGCCCTGATAACAGAATTGATTGTCGCACCTACTGCCATAAAAGGAAGCCCGATAGCAATAATATACCCATAATCTTTCGCATAAGGCATTAATTCAGACGTACATCCGAATACATTCAATAACTGTGGAAAGAAAAGCAAAACACCGATTGTAAACAATATGGAGGTAACAACCGATAATATAATTCCGTTCGCAACGCCTTTTCCTGCATCTTCTTTTTTATTTG
>DKUB01000105.1 GCA_002490465.1 Lachnoclostridium sp. UBA7215 | reverse complement strand
GAATATGTTGAGGGAGCTTCACTTTCTGTAAATTCAGAATGTACATCGGAAAATGGAACTGAGATTGAAACATTTGAAGATGTGGATTATGCAAAGGGCAGTTGGGTCGGAGATGTGCACCAGAGCGCAATTGATTCTTCGATTATTACATCAGCGGAAAACCAAAAGGTTTTAAAGGCGGGCATTATATTTCAAGACAAGGAGGCAAGTGGATTAAAACACAAGACGGAGCATCCGGGATGGCATGGATATTTTAAGAGACCAGAGTCAGAGACGCTTATCGGCCAACAGCCTCATGATATTCCCTGGAATTATATCCAATGTTATATTTTAGAAACACGAATAGCAAACCGATTGGGGGATGGAGGAACTATTTCAACGAGTGATATACCGAGTGGAATGGATTGGAGCATTGCGAATGAGTTGGCAGGAGATGTTTCAAAAATAGACTTTTACAAGTGGATAGAGACAAATCTTGGAATTAATGTAACGGCAAAAACAAAAAAGTTATTTGTCTGGGGAATGGCGCTGCATCATGCTACGGATACTTTCGCGCACAGCACGTGTGGTAAGATTAATAATGTCTGGACGTTTTTGACTGATCAAAGTCCAAACCAAGAGGCGGATAATGTCAATACATGTCCGGGGAGAAAACAGACGGCGCTGTTAGTGGCAAAATCGGGATTGAAGCATTATAAAGCGGGTGCGTCGGGGACAGCAACAGATTTTAATCCGTCCGGTGGTTACAGTCAGACGGGTAACGCTTGGAAAGTTAAGTATTTAAAGAAGTATGCGGATGCTGTTAATACGGATGTCGGGACAGCATTGAAACCCTATTCATATTTGTCCATCAACAGTGACGGGTCACTGAAACTGGACAGTTAAATAAGCAGCATCAGGAGGAAGAGTGAAAATGAAGAGGAATATAAAAAAAGTAACAGCGTTATTTCTGTTTTTTTTAATGACAGTCAGTTTGTTTCCAGTGGGCCTAAGCAGTCAGAAAATGCTGGCCGCAGAAGCGGATACAGAAAAATCCGGCGAACAAGAGCCTGTATTCCACTACAGAGTATTAGATAAGAAAAAGAAGACGGTTGCCATCACAAAAATAGATTTTGTGGGGGAGTCATTGGTGATCCCGGAAAACCTGGACGGCTATACCGTTGTTCAGGTGGGGAGTAGCCAGGGGAAATATTATACCCAAAGAGAATGTAAGAAGGCCAAATGCTATTCGTTAATATATATTTGTAATTATGCCTGGACGGCTATGTTTGAGGAGGAGGAAGAATACAGAGAAGATTTTCCAGAGAAAGAAAGCAAATTGCATGTTCTCTCCAATGAAGCTGGCAAGCATTTAACATCACTTGAGCTGCCGAAAACACTAAAGATTGTAGGGGGCTTTGCTTTCCAGAACTGCCCCTTAATTAATGAGATTAACTTGCCAAAGGGAATTGAGTATATCCACGCCGGGGCCTTTCAGTACAATGAAAAGGCATCTAAAATAGTGATACCCAAGTCGGTAAAAAAAATAGGCGCAAGGGCATTTGATACCGGAATGTTTCATGAGGTAGAAATAAAATCGAGCAAGGTTTTGATTGGAACGGAAGCTTTCTCTCAGCGTGGCAGACTGTCAGAACGCAAGTTTGCAAAACTATCGCTGCCGGAGAGGGTCTCGGCTAAACAATTAAAAAAAGACTGTTTTTCCTGTTATCAGGGAAAATCATTTGTATGGCCGGATTGTTCTGGAAAAAATATAACAACCAATTGGTTTGGCCCGCAATGGAATTTAAAGAAAGTAAAAATCTCCAAATATGCAAAGAAAGTTATCTTTGGCAGATGTGTTATCCGCGGGGATAAGGTAAAAAGCATTACGATACCGTCCAAAGTAAAAAAAGTCATTGTTAAACAGCAGCCAACCACGTTTTATAAACTGATTTTTAAGGGGAAAAATACGGAACTGACAGGAGACCCCAAAATGGGGCTGCACAAGAATAAAAAATATATTTCCGTGGCAAAAGTGGTGGCACCAAAGAATGCAAAAGCATTCCGTTATGCGAAAAAAGCAACGTATCCAGCACGATTTTATCTGTCAAATGGAGATGCAGCATGGATCCGGGACCCGATGAATTACTACACAGAAGAGGGGGAACGGATGAAAAAGGTAAAGTGTGTGCAATTAAGCAGTTAAAGGGCGGGGAAAAGATTGAAGTGATTAAAATAACAGAGAACGTAAAAAAGAGTGATGTTGTTAACTTTAGTTCATGCAGTTTAAAGAGATAAATTCTAAAAAAATCATAAAATTTTATATTTTTGCAACTTTTTTGCTCCCCGGTTCGTTATATAAGTATAATGGGTTGGGGAGCATTAAAAATTTGAGATGACAGGGGATGAAAAGGTTCTTTATATTTATGACAATACTGCTGTGTTCTCTGGTAGTATTGTCGGGAAACGTAAAGGCAGCGGAGAAAAAGAGAGGAAAATACCGTTATGAGGTGCTTGACAAAAAGAAAAAGACGGCAGCTATTACGCATGTGAGGAATGCAGGTGCTATAGTAAAAATACCAAAAAAGATTAAGGGGTATACGGTGGTGCAGATTGGGAGAATGAAGGGAAGTCACTTAAGGGATGTGTCAATTTGAAAAAAATTGCTTTCCCCCAAGAGCTATGTTATCTTGGAGCGCACGCACTGGAAAAGTGTTACAAAATTAAAAAAGTGATTATACCGAAAGAATTAAAAAGTATCGGGAATTATGCTTTTTCCGCGGAGTACGCACTCTGAAAAAGATAAAGGTCCACAAAAATGCAAAAGAAGTTAACATACCAAGAATTGTCTGATGGATTCCGCTAAACAATTGGAAATTGTTGTTCCCAAGTATGTGGAAAAAGTATATATAGGGCAGCAGCGTTACAATATAAAACAGATAACTATACAAGGGTTGGATACCACGTTAGAGGGAGCTTTTCGCGATAATATGTATTCGGAGATTAAGCAAGTAGAGCTAGTGTAGGTTGTGATACTTTGGCAACGCCAAATGGAGCTAATATGTTTTGTTCTATTGTTTTTTATATGGGAGGTGCAGCATGAAAAAATATTTACGTAAGTGTTTGGAAAAGACCGCTATTATACTGTATATTCTTGCGCTGGGATTTAGCCTGTTTCCCTGTCCTGCGCCTGCAAAAGCTACAGGAAATCTGGGGAAAGGAAAGGCTTACAAAGAAACAAAATTAAAATTGCCAAAAGGGTATTACAGCATGGATGTAGGGGGATTGTTTGTAAATGCAAAAGGGAAAATCAGGATTTCCTCAAGGGAGTAGGAACAATCCGTTTACAGAATTTCCGGAAACAAGCTCAAAAAAGTTTCCGACCCGATGGTAAAAGCTGCTTACAAGGCGTGGGATTACGTAAAAGATAAGGAAAGGGATACGGAGTTTTATGCCAATACCGTAAACAAAAAGGGAACGGCAGGGTATTTTACCAACGGAACAATACTCTTTAAATATAACCAAAAAGGAAGAATTCAAAAGGCAATCAAAGAGCTGAAAGGATTATCGAAACCAATCAGAGCTATTTATAGGATAAAATGGGTTTCGGGAGATACCGTAGCCGTCGGATTTTTGGATATCATGGGTGAAAACAAGGTGTGTCTTGTGAATATGGGAAAAGGAAAAGCAATTAGAAATTATAATACAAAGTATAACTGGCTTTGCGGAACAGACGGGAAACATATTTATGTCCTGTCTGGCTCAATTGCAAAAAAGACAGAGAAAATTGTTAAGCTGAAAGCGTCATCAGGAAAAAAGGTATCCTCGATATCTACCAAGAAAATCCGGGCATTAGCAGAGAACCAAAAAGACTGGGATGAAGAACAGGGAAGATATTATAAAGATAATCCATTCAGTACCTGTTATTCCGGTGGAAAGTTGTATTTAAAATATCTGACGGGAATTTATACGTGGAATGAAAAGAAGAAGTGCTTTGATACCGTCTTAGATGGAATCGGAAATTCAAACTATACAACTGGCCAGTACTATGATACAACTGGTCAATGCCACTACGATAATTTTGAAGTGGTCGGTAAAAAGATGTATGTGAGCTGCTACAATGATATGTATATGTATACGTTGTAGGAAGGGAGTTATTATACAAAGTGCGGCAATATACCAATTGAATCGATTAAAATGATTAAGAACGTTATATAAGCAGAAAAGGTAAGGAACACTAAAACGTGGAGGTACATATTAATGAAGAAAACTTTGGAAAGACTGTCTGTACTGCTGTGTATTCTGTCTCTTGGGCTAAGTATATTTTCTTGCCCTTCAATAAGAGCTATAGGGAATCTGGGGAAAGGAAAGCCATATAAGGAAACTCAGATAGAGCCG
>DKUB01000101.1 GCA_002490465.1 Lachnoclostridium sp. UBA7215 | reverse complement strand
ATGTGGGGTCACTTCATATTGTCCATTTGGTATATCATCCCTAATACAAGATGGTATCTAAATCTCCCGCCAGATTACCATCCTTTTTTTTGTTTGGTTTTTTTGTTGCCGTTGGTCTTGGCACAGCGGTTGGTTTCGGTGTCGCTGTCACTTTTTTGCCTTTACTGACATAGAGGACAATCGTTTTTCCTTTTTTTACTGTTGTTCCCGCTGAAATATTGGCACGGATTACGGTTCCCGCAGCAATGGTATTGCTATTACGCATTACCACCCTGTAACGAAATCCTTTCTTCTTCATTCTTTCGATTGCGGCCGCCTTTTTCATCCCATTGACTTTTGGCATCTTCACCACGATGGACGGTTTCGGCGTATCCGACGGTTTCGGCACTTCCGTTGGCTCCGGTGTTTCCGTTGGCTTTGGTGTACCCGTCGGCTTTGCTTGTGTCTGTGTGGCCTGCTCTTTGACACCTGTATCTTTTGTAAAAAGGAATCCTCTCGTGTTCCACAAAACCAGTGCAAGAAATACAAAAATTGCAACAGTGCCTGCGATTCCCCGCAAAAGTTTTTTCCTCTTCCTGCGGCTTCTCTTCCCCCGCAGTTCCTGCAAAACCTCTCCCAAAAGAGCCGTTATTCCTCCTGTTTTGCTTTCCATCTCCCGCTTCCCCGCCGGCATGTCCGGTTCCTGTACTTTGGGAATTACAAAATCCGTCTCCGCTCCACCCTTATCCTTATGCGATTCTCCATAAAGCGCCGAATACAGCATTTTCATGTTTTGAAAACGCTCACTGCTCTTTACCTTCATGCCAGTCATAATGGCTTCTTTCTTGTCCTGTGCAAGCAGAATATCATCCATCTGGCTCAGCGGGACAACCATATCATCTACAATGCGCTCTGTAGAATTTTTCGGTACAATCCCTGTCAGCATATAATACATGGTCGCACAAATGCTGTACACATCGGTCCACGGCCCCTGCTTTCCTTCCTTACTGTATTGCTCCAGAGCTGAAAATCCCTGTTTACAGATAGTCGTTCTGGTTTTTTCATCCATCACATTTGATGAGCGCGCTGCCCCAAAGTCAATTAAAGTAATTTTCCCATTCTGACCAATCATCAGATTATCTGCACTGACATCCCTGTGAACCAGATTTTCCTCATGAACCGCCTGCAGCGCCTGAATTGGCTGCTCCATCATTTTCAGCACCTGCTCCGGTGCTATTCTTCCATTTCTCTGAACATAATTTTTTACGCTGACTCCCTCAACGTATTCCATAACAATATAGGCCGTTTTATTTTCTTCAAACAAATTACGGACTTTAACAATTCCTTCCATTGTACTGAATCTTGTCAGCATTCTCGCTTCTTTCAGGAAGGCATCCAGTCCCTTTCGGTAAACCTCTGCAGCGTCGCCGCCGTAGGCGCACACATCATAATTCCCACTGGATATATCCCGCCCGGCAAACCCTGCCGGATAATATTCTTTAATCGCTATTCTACTCAAAAGGTTTCGGTCAAATCCGATATATGTAATGCCAAATCCACCTTCTCCCAAAACCTTCCCCACCATATAGTCACCGTTTTTCAAAAAAGAACCCAACGGAAGATAATGCGAATCAAACAGGTAACTTTTCCTGTCAAATCCACAACTGCATCTGCCATCCCACGCCAAAGGCTTCATGCATCCCATACACCTTTGCTGCTCCTCGAATTCCATTGTGTTCCTCCTTTACAGCCGGATTTTTCTCTCCTTTGAAAAATAACTATACTGCTTTTTCCCTTTTTTGATCTCATATGTCCTCACCTTGCAATACAACAGGGATTTTGTCTTATAGGAAAACCGTAACTTCCCATTGTAAAAGGCTATCTTCTTTCTTTTCAGCGGAGCTTTAATATATTTCTTCCCTTTTACCTTAAAATATACTTCAATATATGAACCTGAATATTTGCTAATCCTAACCTGCACATAAGATTTTCCCGCCGATGTTTTTCCTGCACTCAAGCGCAGCGATGGCGCCTGATACCACGCAATTCGTACTTTCCTTTTCGCCCCATTTCCATAAACAACACTGCCTTCGTTTTTTATATATCCCCTGACCATATAAAAATACAGGCGGCCCCTCTTAGCTGTTTTGTCCACATATTTTGTCTTTGATGCAGAGGCCTCCCCTATCACCTTGTATCCGGCAGAACCTTTTCCCGAACGCAGAATCTGATACCCGTCTGCCCACTGGTTGCTTTTCCATGACAAATTTACGCGCATCAAAGCACTGGCCTTTATCTTTAGATTCTTAATCGCCAGCTTTTCGGACAGACTTTTTTTATCCTCTGGATTAGACGGCGGCGCTGTTTCAGCCGGTGGGGGAGAACCAAAGCCCCCCGGCGTTATATCAGGAGATGGCAAAGCCGTAATCTTTGGAGTCGGCGACACTGTAATGACCGGCGCAACAGTTGGAGACGGCGGCGCAGTTATGTTTGGAGTAATGGTTGGGAGTGGTGACGCTGTAATGACCGGTGCCGCAGTTGGAGTCGGCAACACAGTTGGGGACGGCGACAACGTAACGTTTGGCTGATAGGGAAGGGAAAGTTCTATCTCACTGTCTAACTCATAGCTCCCCGCCGGCGCTTCCTCTAAATTGGATATCAGCACCGGATACCCCAGAGCTCCGCTCCTCCATTTCGCATAATCAGAATGTTCTGCCACTCCATTATTCAGGGCTGTTAAAAGTATCCTGGTATTCCCGTATGTACTGCCGGCATCAATCACATTGGCAGATGGCTCCCCATATACCTGCGCCCTGTCCAAAACATAACTTTCCACCACATTTCCTGAATTTTTCTGTCCCACTACCGCGAGGGATTTTGATTTTTCATAAGAATAACACGCCGTTACCTTTCCCGCATCAAGCTGCCCGACAACTCCCCCGGCAACATCCCCATATACCCCGGCAAGGCTGAGATTATTTTTAAGTGAAACCCACAATGCGCTTCTTGTTTCGGATATTTTCCCGACAATCCCCCCGGCTATTTTTCCCTGTAACTTCCCGGCGCTGATACAATTGTTTATTTCGGATGGAACATATTCTACTTTATCAATAAAATTCCCATCAAAACTGTCCTCTATGTGGCCGACAATTCCCCCTACCCTTTCGTACCCGGTACTTGTGCAATGTGCCTCATAAATGCTGGAACAATTGACAATTTGTCCCCCCTTCTGGCATCCCGCAATGCCGCCCGCCGAAAGCCCTTTTTGGGATATATTGCTATCTGACGTCATGAAACTTTTTTCGACCATTTTTACTTTTAACCGTTCTACTGCACAATCGGATATCTTCCCACTATGACTGACTGCGGCAATTCCACCAAAATCCCCATATCCCCACGCCGAGCACAACATAAGATTTTCTGCTCTGCAACGGCGTATTGTGCCGCAATTACTATAAGCGATTCCTCCAATCGACCATGAACTGCCGACAACAGCTTCTACCGAACAGTCTTCAATGACTCCCAGATTTTCCCCACAAAGCGCTCCCCAGGCAAGATTTAAAAAACAGTTTTTTATCTTCACATTGCGGATAGAGCCACTGTCCCTTATATGGCCGAAAATCCCCCCATTTACAGAAAGTCCACCATTTGACGCAATAAATCCGCTGATAGAGTATCCCTGACCGTCATACTGTCCCCAAAAATCCCGGTTAGCGCCCAATTCAAAATAGGCATCCTCTAATCCAAACCCTCGTACCTGCTCTATGGACAGACAAACTGCATTATGTCCCCGGCAAATTCCATCCTGATATACAAATATACGATTACGGTCGGGATTGTAATCAAATCTGCTGTCACTAAAAGAAATATCTTTTTCCTGGCGGAAGGAAATCCCATAGGTACAATTAGAGTCATAAAGACACTCAAAAAAGATTTTCATTTCCTCTGCACTGGAAATCGTCACAACTGCTTCTCCCCTGCGCGCCCTTTCATAGCTATCTCCCAGCTTTCCATTGTTATAAAACTCTGTAATAGAAACCGTTTTCTGTGACGCCTCACCACTCGCTGCCACCCCGGCCGCTGATATCCACAGGCAACACAAAAAAAGGACAATAATACTGGAAATAACGTATTTTTTCTTCTTCATCATAGGCAGCCTCCGCAATCAAACATTGTAACAATACTACCACAAATCATTTCTTTCAACAATCACCCGTATAAATCTGATAAATCATTGCTCAGCGTCCTATGCTGCCAATCCGGAATAATACAGGATCAACAGCCCCCTGTAAGTGACATCGCAAAGCTTTCTGGTTTTACTCCGCCAGTCCACCTCCAACTGTCCGCCGCCATAAGTTCCCATTCCCTTAAGCGCATTTTCCACATAACCTGCACGGCATATGCCCTGCTCATCTATTGAATCGTAAATCATATCAACCTCTTTTTTTAGTGGAGGAACAAGACTGTATAAACCGCACCGGCACATATATTCCACAAGGTTCAAAAACACATAGTGCTCGCCGCCGACCTCTGTACCCAGCTTCATCCCCTCTTTAAATGCACCGCAGCAGCCAACCAAATGACCAATATCTACGCAGTATGCAGGTAAATAATTTAACCCCGGGTCTTCCAGCAGTTTATTAAATGCATCCGCCAGCATGGCTATATTTTCTTTGCTCCGCCAACTGTTCGTATGGGCTAAAATATCCAAATGATACCAACAGGGCCATTTTTCATAATCATTAAAAACATATACGATTCCCTCAGGATTGATTTTTTCGGGACGCTTTTTTCTTATTTTTACAATATCTGTCACCGAATTTATTTCTGTAACTCTGCCAAATGATTCCAGTGCCGTAGTTATTTCTTTTGTGATATCAAAGGTATCTTCATAACCGGCTCTTGCCACACAGGCGGCTTTAATAATATCTGAGCCGGAGGCTGCGTATCTGTTGCAATCTGTATCGTTTTCGCCAAACAGTTTCGGAAATACTGTTTTAAATGCTTCTATTGCATTTTTCAAAACAGGAGTATCTTTATACACCAGTTTTTCTCCGAGATATTTTACACCAACCTCCTGATTTTCATAAGGCCCTGCATTTTTATTCGGTCCGTGAAAACCATCGCCTAACCAACCGTTTTCTTTTTGGCACGCAATTATTTTCTGGATTATTTTTTCTTGCAAAATTTTATCCTGCAAGTCTCTTTTTTCTTCTTCTGTAATATTTTTCAAAATATCGTTTTTGACATGATAAACAATTGAGGGATTCGCATTTTTTACTAAAAACTCCGTTATTTTATCCATTGTTTCATCCTTTCCGGCAGACAAACATACCATATTCTTTAGGAATGTTTAAAACCCCATCTACCATTTCTTTTTCTAAAATTTCATTTATAGTCTGTCTTCCGAGCTTTGCAACAGACGACATATTTGTCAGTGAATCAACATAATCCAATAAATCATCCACATTTGTGACTGCCAGCGAATCTTCATAATCCAGCCTTTCTACATGGGAAAAATAACTCTCCAAAATCCCATATCCGTTTTGCAGTGTAAAATTCTTATTTGAGTTATCCGTTATGCCATATTCTCTGAACAAATTGGATATAAAAGGCATAATTCCATTTTCGCCATATGTTGCGCAGTAAAAATATCCGCCTTTTTTCAGGACCCGTTTTATCTCTGATAACCCTCTATCCAGATTCGGTACATGATATAACATCATATTGGCAATTATCCTGTCAAAACAATTATCCTCATAGGGGATGTGTTCAATATCTACTACACCATATAAAATGTTGGCAGGGCCTAACGTATTCTTTGCAACGGAAACCATGTTTTCAGAAAAATCTGTCAGAGTCAATTTCATACTTTCATCGAGCATATGTAATTTTGTCTTCCACATTTCTCCTGTGCCGCATCCAAGCTCCAAAATTCTGTTTTCGTGCGAAAAATCATAGTGGGAAAATAACCAGTTCCCAAATCCCAATTTATTTGTCGAATATTTTTCATGGATGGAAATTCTGGTATTCAGCTTATCCGCCGTTTTATATTGTTCCCGCACAGCTCCTGGTTGATTGATTGTCCCCATAAATAAAAACCTCCTTGACGATATAAACATAGTTTATACCAGTCCGGAGGTTTTTACAAGCTCTGGGAACGTTATCTGACTCAAGCATTCGCTGGCTAATTTAAAAAACAAAAATGAATTGACAAATGCCAGTAAATTGTATAGAATAAATTAATAGAAAGGTGCAAACCGTAGCAGACGGTTTTGCCTTGATTAATGGTTCCAAAAAAGCAACCTATACCTTGGGCGGGCGGTTGCTTTTTTGTTTCCCATTTTTCATGATGTCATATACCAACCGCACCAGCGAAATCACTGTGCGGATTATGGAGACAATGACACCAACAATATCCAACAATACTTGCTATCCTTTCCCGGTACTTTCCTCATAGGCATCACCTCCAGAATGCAAGGAAGCCTGTATGTACTCATACATTGAAAGGCAAAACCGCCACCTATTGCTACAGCAGCACCCAAAATCGAGGTACACAAGCCTCCGCCCATGCACCCCGAAGTGCTGTAATCCCTTATTTTAAACCATTTCTTGATTAGCTGAAATATCTCTTCAACAGACCCTCAAATGCCTTGCCATGTCTTGCCTCATCTCTGGCCATCTCATGAACGGTGTCATGAATTGCATCCAGGTTCTGCGCCTTTGCTCTTTTGGCAAGATCCATTTTTCCGGCAGTTGCCCCACACTCTGCGTCTACACGCATCTCAAGGTTCTTCTTTGTAGAGTCTGTAACAACTTCACCCAGAAGCTCAGCAAACTTCGCTGCATGTTCTGCCTCTTCCCAAGCTGCCTTTTCCCAATAAAGACCAATTTCCGGATAGCCCTCGCGGTGTGCCACGCGTGCCATTGCCAGATACATACCAACCTCTGAGCACTCACCCTCGAAATTCGCACGGAGATCTGCTACGATATCCTCGCTTACACCTTTTGCTACACCTACTACATGTTCAGCAGCCCACTCTTTCTCACCAGTCTGCTCTTTAAACTTGTCCGGTCCCACACCACACTGTGGACATTTTTCCGGTGGGGTATCCCCTTCGTGTACATAACCACATACAGAACATACAAATTTTTTCATCTTTCATTCTCTCCTTTTATATATTTTTTTGTAAACATTGATTACAGGTTCCATAGAAATAAACCTCATGCCCTTCTATTTTCCCTGAAAAATGTTTTTCAACCTCTTTATCAATTGTTTCCATACATTCCACCTTTAAATCCAAAACAACACCGCAACTCCGACAGATAAAATGATTGTGCGGCTCAGTTATCGCGTCGAAACGCTCTACGCCGTCTCCGCAGCTAAGACGCAATATCACGCCGTTCTCAGCTAACAAGTTCAGGTTCCTATATACTGTACCCAAACTTAACTTGGGAAATTCCTCTCTGATTTTAAAATATACATTTTCCGCCGTAGGATGTGAGGTGGTCGAGCGCAGATAACTTAAAATAGCCTCCCGCTGTCTGCTGTATTTTAAACCAGCCATTGTACTCGCTCCTTTTTAGTAATAGTAACGATTACTGTTATTATAATACATGATTGCGCCATTATTGTCAATAGATTATTTTTGTTTTTTTATGGAAATTATATTGCCGAAATTTTTCACAAAGATATTTCAGTCACTATATTTATCACATTCGACATTTTTCTACATATTATATAGAACAAAACAAAAAACAGGGGGAAATTATAATGAATCTTTCTCAAAAACCTCTTGCTATGGCATATGTTCCATGGCAGGAATTTGAAAATGTTCTGGATGCAGGATGCGGCCTGGAACAGGGAACCATCTTTGAAGACCTGATTTTTCCATTTATGGGTGCCCAGGCAGCATGCCAGTCCATTCAGACCCAGCCAGCGTCTAAGACTAACTGTCCACAGCGAAGAAACTGCAACTGCGAACAGACCAACACCTCTTATGGAAGGAGACGTGGTTATTAATGAGTCATAATAATATGATGTCAAGAGAAAAAATGATGAAATTTGTTCGGGAGACCGGCTTTGCCATGATAGAGGCTGGGCTTTACCTCGATACGCACCCATGTGATGAGACCGCAATGGATTATTTTAATAAATATCAGCAAATGCACAAAGAAGCGGTTGAGGACTATGAAAAACACTGTGGCCCTATCACCATCAACGGAGTTCATACATGTGATGGCTGGACATGGACAGAGGGCCCATGGCCTTGGGAAGGGGGTTGTAATTAATGTGGACTTACGAAAAACGTTTAGAGTATCCAGTTAATATCACGAAAACCAATGCCGAAATGGCCAAAGTCATTATTACACAATTTGGCGGGCCTGACGGAGAGCTTGCTGCCTCCCAGAGGTATCTGTCCCAACGCTACTCCGCCTCAAACCGTAAGGTAGCTGGTGTTTTAACGGATATCGGTACAGAAGAGATGGCACATTTTGAAATGATTTGTGCCATTGTTCACCAGTTGACAAAAGATTTAACACCTGAACAGATTAAAGAACAGGGATTTGCAGACTACTATGTAGACCACACGCTGGGACTCTGGCCACAATCCGCAGGAGGAACTCCATTTACTGCAACCTATTTCCAGAGCAAAGGCGACCCGATTACAGATTTAACGGAAGACCTGGCCGCAGAACAAAAAGCACGCAGTACGTATGACAACATTCTCCGCCTCGTAAAAGATCCGGAGGTCTGTGACCCCATTCGGTTCCTGCGTCAGCGTGAATTAGTTCACTTCCAGCGTTTCGGTGAAGCACTTCGTCTTGTGCAGGATGAACTGAACAAGAAAAACTACTATGCATTCAACCCGGATTTCGATAAAAACAGTTGCCATAAATAAAAACCTATCGGATTGTATTATCACATCAGCTCCCATCATGGCCATATGTCACTGATGGGGGCTTTCATTTGCATGTTTTTTGCCTGATAAATAGAAAAAAAGCTTGCAAAATACCCAAAAACCCGTATTATGAAAGTATGTACCTTGTTCAATTTTCAGATGTGCAGTCAGCACACAGAAATTACTTCAAAAAAAGGAGATGACTAATGGCAGTTAAAACGGGGAAAACGGCGCTTATTAAGGCAGTTTCAGAATTAAAGGAAACAGATTACACCAAGGACCCGGATTTGTACAACATCTATCAGAGACTACAGAACGGAAGAAAGCAATTCGGGGAGATATTTGACAAAAATATCAAAGCAGTTATGCAGATTAGCTCTCTGGACTTAACCATGCAGTACCAGACAGAAAAAATTGTTGAGATATCTCAAAATGTAGCAAATGCCACAGAAACTATTTTTGGTTCTTCCTCTAACTTCAACGGAAGAACAAATAACCAGCATGAAGAACTGACCAATACAATTGTTGAAGTATCTTCTGATACCAGTAATGTATTTGAAAAAATCCAGACAGGTCAGGAAGAGCTGACAGAAATTCGGGATCTATCAGGACAGACAATTGATATATCCCTGGAGCTGCAAAGCGATATGGACCAACTGCTCAAGATCCTCGAATCCGTAAGCAGTGTGATCGCCGAAATTAACAATATCTCCATGCAGACGAACCTTTTGTCACTGAATGCTTCTGTGGAAGCGGCAAGGGCTGGAAAAGCCGGGGAGGGATTCGCCGTTGTGGCAGAAGAAATACGCACATTAGCAACAGAAACACAAAAATTGACAAATAATATGGAGCAGTTTGTAGATACTATAAAAGCAGCCTCCCAAAAAAGTGTCAAGAGCGCCTCAAATACTGTAAACTCACTTGAGGTAATGTCAAAAAAAATCAACAGTATCTGGGACATAAACAGCGAAAACCAGCAACAGGTTTCCAAAATTAATGATTCCATCCGTTCCATAGCTTCAGTAAGTGAGAGCATTACTAACTCCATGACAGAAATGGAAAACCAGCTCAGAACCAGCACCAGCTTTATGAACCAGGTCAGTTCGGACTTAAAACAGGCAGTAGAACCTGTAGTCGATATTGAGAAGACGTTGGATTCCACAGTAAAGCAAATGGGAATCATGTCAGAAGATACCTTTTTTCACTTTGATAATTCTGATTTTGCCAAATATGTCCGTGATGCTATTTCCGCACATCATAACTGGCTAAATAATCTGAGGAAAATGGTTGAGACACGAACTGTTACACCACTGCAGCTTGATTCTTCCAAATGTGGATTCGGTCATTTCTACTATTCCGTAAGACCCCGGATCCCCAGGATTCTTCCAATATGGGAAGCACTTGAGATGAAACATAAAAAGTTTCACAAATATGGTACCATGGTTATTTCGGCATTAAAAAATGATTCTTATTCGGAGGCGGAAAGAATATACAGGGAAGCGGCACAATATTCAAAAGAATTGATTGCCGATTTGGAACAGATACTACAGTCTGCCGAGGACTAACTGGTAATTACCTTTAGCACAATAACCAATATAAACAAGGCAGGATTACTATGTACTTTAAATATGGTCAGACTGAAATGGAATATCTGAAACAAAAAGATAAAAAACTGGCATTAGTTATTGATACTCTGGGTTTTATTGAACGCCCCGTCGATACTGACCTGTTTTCTTCTGTTGTCCATCATATTTTAGGACAACAGATTTCCATAAAAGCGCAAAAGACTATATGGAGCAGAATGAATCAGATGTTGGGAACAGTGTCTGCCGGGACGGTCGCAGCAGCGGATACTACTGAGTTACAATCCCTTGGAATAACTTTCCGCAAGGCAGAATATATAAAAGATTTTTCTAAAAAAGTTATGAACGGTGAATTTAATCTTGATGCTGTGGAAAAAATGTCTGATGAAGAAGCCATACACTCCCTATGCAGTTTAAAAGGGGTGGGCGTTTGGACTGCCGAAATGATATTGTTGTTCTGCCTGCAGCGCCCTGATATATTAAGTTATGGAGACCTGGCCATTTTGCGCGGCATGAGAATGGTTTACCATCATCGGCAGATTGACAAAGCAAAATTTGAAAAATACCGCAGACGCCTGTCTCCCTATGGCAGTGTTGCCAGCTTTTATTTCTGGGCTGTTGCCGGGGGTGCTATGGAAGGGATGAAGGATTATGCACAAAAAAAATAACTTTTAATAGAAACTTAAGAATAAACAACAAAACGGCGCGAAACCAGAACCGATTAATTATGTTCCGATTTCGCGCCGTTACTGTAAATAACAATATTTCTAGAATTTAACAAAGCGCTCTGCTTCTTCTGTCAAATTACCGGCAACTTGTTTGTTATCATCCATTGCATCTGCAATCTCACCGATATCCCTAACTAAATCAGAGGTATTCGTCGCCACATTGGATGCCCCATCTGCACTTTCATTTACTGCAGTGTTAATTCCGTTGATTGATTCCATAATACTGCTCATCGACTGCTTCAAGTCAATCGACATATTATTGAAACGGGTAACAATCTCATTTACGTGAACAGCATCTTCATTATATTGCTTGCCTGCACTGACAAATCCTTCATAATCCGGAAGAATATTCTCATTGATAAACTTCACAATGGAATCTGCACTTTCCGTCAAATCCTTTACCGCCTCAATAACCATCTGGTTAATCGTCTGAATACTGTTTGCCGTATCCTTGCTGGAATTAGCCAACTGACTAATTTCATCCGCTACTACAGCAAACCCACGTCCCGCTTCACCAGCTCTGGCAGCCTCAATCGACGCATTCAGGGATAAAAGATTTGTTTGACTGGAAATATTTAATATTTCATCTGTAAGGTCATTTACACGCTCTACGCTCTTACTGCTTTCAATTGCCTGTTTTAACTTTTCAAAAATATCACTAATGGCATTACTGGTATTTTGTTTATTTTCTACCGCATTCTGTTCAAGATTTTCCGCTCTCGTCTGCATTGTTGCAGCATAATCATACAGACCCTGGGATTCACTGGATAATTCTATAATATTTTCATCCACAGTATCTACATTTTCTCTAATCGTCGCTATGGAAGACGAAATTTCCTCCATTGAAGCAGATAACTGTTCCATTACGGAAGAAATATTATTGGAATTGTCGTTCGCCGTCGATACCTTACCGGATACCAAATTTACAATAGAACCAATTTCACCCGAACTACTGTTAATTTGCCCCATAATCCCCTGTAAAGTCTCAATAAAAGTATTAATACTGGCAGCCAGTGTACCAATCTCATCGGTACAGAAACACTGTACACGCTTCGTCAAATCTCCCTCGCCCTGTTCAATGGAAGAAATAACATCCCGAAGCTGTTTATTAATATTTATCAAACGCTTAATAGCCCATTTCCAGGAAACCCAAACAACAAACGCAAAGATCAGAATACTGAGAACCATCAAAATAATAATCACCCGAACGACACTGGCATATACTTTGTCCTGATGGGCTATTGCCTTTTCCATATCCGCCTTATTGAGCTGCCGTATCGAATTCATCTCTTCCGTTAATGTAGTGCCTGCCTCTTTTAAATCTTTATTTGCCAGAGCAGTTGCCTCGGTGATATTACCATTGGCACTATTTTCCAGAATAGTATCATAAATTACCAGATAGTCCTCATAATCTTTCTTAAATTTCTGAAACCCATCCTTCGCCTCTGTTGTCTGCAGAAGATTTTCAATCTCAGTAAACTTGCTGCTGATATCTGCTCTCAGAGAATCCGCTTCCTCTTTCAAAGTCTGCTGCAATGCACTGTCGTCCTTGGCAACGATATGGGCAAAGGCAACGCGCCGCAAAGTCTGGTAATTAGTAGAAACATCACCTAAATGCTCAATCTGCAAGGCATAATTACCTGAAATTTCCTCACTGGCATCCATAATCTGACCGGCACTGTTAATACTTGTCACTGCCAGAAAAACAAGCAGACATCCCAGTAACGCAACTGGAATTAAAATTTTAAATCGAATACTCAAGTTCTTAAAAAACATCATCTTTTTTTCCTCCTCCTCACTGCGGATAACAGGACTTGAACCTGCACGGGAGATGCCCACTAGAACCTAAATCTAGCGCGTCTGCCAATTCCGCCATATCCGCAAATTCTTCCCCTTTATTATCCACTATTTTTTACAAAATGTAAAGCACTAATTGTCCAAAACCTTAAATACCTTGCCAAACACAAAATGACGACGATTCCGTATTATTTTCTTATACCAGCGCACCGCACGTAAAACCTCATCCTGTGTCACCTCTGCTTCACCATAGCGCAGCGCAAACATTTTATTTACATACCATTTTGTCTCAGCTTCAAACTCAAGCATATCACTTTCATACACAAACGGTATATCAGGCGAAAAGGCATAATAAATATTTTTATGTGTCTCCTCCCGGCTGTATTCATCCCACCGAACCTTTTTTGATGCCAGATATCGCAGAAATTCTCCATGAAGCTTCCTCAGAAATAATTCCCACTCCCCCTTTTTCCTGAGCTGTAGCATCTTTCTTCTATTCCAGAGCATAAGCAAAAATTTAGCAAAAAGAAATACCAGTAATAAAATAACGACAACAGCTATCAACTGCCCAATCCGATATAGAAGAACGGTAACTATCCAGTTCAGCCATAAAGGTGCATGATCGGAAAAATTCCCGTCTGCCGCCTGTGACGATATGGCAGACGGCGACAAAGAACCTATCCCTGCCCCGGTAGCAGAATCCTCTCCAAACACACTGTTTCCATCATCATTGAAATAGTCCTCACTCCTTCCCGGGGTGAGATCCACGGGAACCCAAAGGCCATCAATATTAATTTCCACCCATGCATGTGACATATAATCTTTAATGTTGTAAGGCCTGTTTAATCTCAGTTTTGTTGTATCTACTGTATACCCCTGCACATATCTTGCCGGAATGCCGAGACTTCGGAACAAATGAACGGCAGCAGATGAAAAATGAACGCAGTACCCCGTATGGGAATCTTTCAGAAAATACAGCAGCCCGTCCTTATTTTTGCCCGGTTTTCCCGGTTCCTGCGAATACTTGAAATCACTTATAAACATATTTCTGACGGCATCCGCAAGCTCCTTATAGGTGTGACAGGCATCGGCATGAATGGACTGCATTCTCTTTTTACAAACTTTGCGCAGAAAATCAGGAATTTCCCTCTCTTTCTGAAAATCATCCGTTTTTACAATCGGACGGGACAAATAATCCGCCCAGTGCCGCTCCATCTGGCACACCAGCGACTGATAGGATTCCCAGGTGCCGCCCCTCCAGGCAATGGCGCCCTTTTCTACATTATAATATCCTTCTACCCCATAAGGGATAATATCTTCCTTTCCGGCAACCCGCTCTATTTTCCATGTATTACTGTTTATATGGCTGATGGTCCCTGTGTAGGCAATATTATTTTTGCTGGATTCTCCAAGCCAGCGCCCTTTATGATAGCGGGTGCCCTCGAAACTTTTGAGATAAACATATGAGGTATTGCCGGCACGGGCAGCCACTGTCAGCCGATACATCGTAATATCCCCGTATTCTATTTTCCCATCCGGATCAAATTCCCCCTGCAGTATGCTGCCGCCTTCCACAACTTCCTCTAAAATTTCTGTCTGCTCGCTCACAAATTTACTAAAACTGTCATTTTGGGACAGACTTTCATATCGCCATTCCGGAAAAAAGAGCGAAACAAGAATGGCGGACAAAATCAACATAGCTGCTCCGACGCCAAAAGCCGGAATAACATTTTTCCCTCTTTGTCCCACTCTTGTTAAAAAGAGAAGCATACCACAGAAAAAACCGATGGAAACTGTACTTGAAATCTGACCATCCGCCATTACAGGCACAAGAAATAAAACCACTCCCGGAAGTACCTGCCAGATAAGCGGAACTTCTTTCCAGAACAAATACAGGGTAATACCGAAAAAGAGAAAGAACAGCCAGAAAAAACCAATGGTGCAGTCTGTCCTTGTATGGCGCAATGATGTAATCATTATTTCCATTCCGTATGCACGATTACACTGACTGTTTACCGATGCCAAAAGCTGCATAAGCTGTTCACGCACCTCCTGGAAAAATAACATGGAAAACACGGCGGCAGCCGCTAATACATCTCCCACTATACCGGCCTTTTCCCATAACGGGCTAAATGCGTGAAACGCACTGTATAATACAGTAAAAAAAACCAACAGCAGCAGACAGGAACCAGACTTCACAGGAAGCTCAAAACCATCTTTCCATGCCGCTGCTATCTCGCCGTACATTAACCACAACGGTATCAAATAAACCGCCTTTGTCAATTCCTTTCCACTATCCATTACCGGCTCCTCTTAATCTGCAAATGTTTTGCCTCTAACAATGACCATATATATTCATAATCATATATTCTGTCCGAAGAAAAGTAACACGCCTCCTGAAGCTTTTTGCCCCCTGCCTCCCGATATAATGCCGCCAGGCATGTCTCGGAAGAATAAATACGTCCCCTGAGCAGCCGGGCAAAGTTCTCATATAAATCCTTTTCCGTCCTGACTCCCCTCTGCTCTAACAACTGCTTTGTTTCATCCTGCCAGATGAGAATAAAGGGAATTCCTTCCATAACCAGGTGGAGGCCTATCAGATAAGCATTCTGTATCTGTGAAGTAATATCTTTTTCCGCCTTCCCTGCCACTTTCCAGTTCAAATCAATAAACAGGCCTATACCAAAATCCAGGGGAAACCCAAAATCCTTTACCATGAGTTTGCCCCTCTTTTCTGTCTGTTTCCAGTGGATACGGTTGCGCATATCTCCCCTGCGGTACTCCCTTATATCTAAGAGCTCAGATACGTCACTCCCGGTCCTGATATGGGAAAAGAAACTGCCATCATCCCCTTCCCACTCTTCACCATTCAGCACCAGACTCTGCAAATCCCCCATTGGCTCCGGCATCAGAGTAATCTCTTTTGGCTCCAGCCACTCCATAGGAATGGGAATAAGACCGAGAAAATCATACACACAGATCCGGCGAAAATGAATGCGGTATTTCCCCGGATAAGAAAACTCATCCTCTAAGGCAACAAATTCCCTTTCCCCTGCCCCGACCGAAAAGGACAATTTTAGATGCCTTCTTTTTCGCAAAAACATATTTTCAACATCAAGCACAATTTCCCCATGATGAACAGGAAGAAAAAAGGCGTCATTCTCTAAAACCACTCTCAGCCTTTTCAGCCGCCCCTCTATGTTATCCGGATTGTCCCCATCCATTCCCTCTGCCGCAGCATCCACATCTGCACTCAGGTTCCCCCGGAAAAAGAACCAACATGCAATAATTTCAAGAACAGGAAATACGAGTGTAAGAAGCAGTACATACCAGCCGGCATACTGCTGCATCCCCAAAGCATAACAAAACGCAAATACGATAGCGGCCCCATACAAAAAACATCCTTTTTTCATACGCTGCGCCTGCTCATAGATTCTGAATATTTGGGCAGATGTACTTTTTTCAATATATCCGAAAAAAGTTCTCCGGCATCTCTCTGATTTATCCTTGCATTTGTGTTAAAGATAATACGATGCCTTGCAATAAAAGGAAAAGCAAACACTGCATCCTCCGGAAGCACATAATTCCTGTCCTCCATCCATGCCACCGCCTGTACGATTCGGGCAAGAGCAAGCGTTCCGCGCGGACTGAGCCCCGTCTCCAGCCAGTCATGATTCCTTGTCGCCTCAGCCAGATTTACCATATAATCATAAATCTCATCCGCAATAAAAACATCCTCAACTTCCCCACGGATCCGGCGCATCCTCTCCTCACTCAATACTGCCTGTACCTGCGTTATCGGATTCTCTTTTTTTCTATCCTTTAAAATCCGGATTTCCTCCCCATGGAGCGGATAACCTAAAGACAGGCAAATCATAAAACGGTCAAGCTGTGACTCCGGAAGCATCTGCGTTCCAACAGAACCAATCGGGTTTTCCGTGGCAATGACAAGAAAGGGGTCCGGCACCGGCCTCGTAATACCGTCAACCGTCACCCTTCCCTCTTCCATCACTTCCAAAAGGGCTGACTGCGTCTTTGCCGATGTACGGTTTATTTCATCCGCCAAAAAAAGGTTGCAGGACAAAACCCCCTCCATATACTGCATTTCCCCGTCTTTGGAAAAAATATGGTATCCGACAACATCAGCCGGAAGAACATCCGATGTAAACTGCATTCTCCTTGCCGTCAGCCCCAAAGCATGTGAAAGGGACAGCGCCAGGCTGGTTTTCCCGACCCCCGGTATATCTTCGAGCAGAATATGCCCACCGGAAAACATTGCCGCCAAAATTATCTTCTTTTCCTTTTCCTTACCAACAATCGCCTTTCCCACCTCAGCAATGAGCTGTTCTACTTCTTCTCTCATAGCGCCTCCTCACAACAAAACTTTCTGCCCGTTCCGCCCTTCTGTCACTCTACAATATTACTAATCCAAATGCCCTTTTGAATTAATACATATCCGACAATAACTTTTATAATATCTGCTGCCTGCACTGCGGCATATACTACAAGAATCGGCAATCCCGTCAAGTTACAGAGCAACAGGGCTATCGGCAGAGTAACCACCCACGAATAAACGCTGTCAAATAAAAAGGTAATAAAAGTTTTTCCACCGGAGCGCAGGGTAAAATACAGCGCATTTAAGAAACCCTGTATCGGAAAAAACAGAGCTGTCACAATAATAAACCACTGTCCATAATTTCTCACTTCCTCTGTTGTATCATAAAATCTCGGAAATATTCCTGATATGGAAATCAGGATAACAGTCAGAAATATACAGATTGCCCCTGTAAACCACATAAGCTGAAAAGCGTTCTTTTTCGCCTTCTCATACTCACTGGCACCGAGCGTCTGTCCAATCAATATTCCCACTGCTGACCCCAGAGCCACAAATACAACATTTAACAGGTTACAGATGGCATTCGATATGTTCAGCCCGGCTACAATCTCTAACCCCCTTGTGGAATAGCACTGCGTAAGAGCCGCAATGCCGCCCGCCCACAAAAACTCGTTAAAAAATATAGGAGCGCCTTTTTTTATCATTTTTAACGATACATCTTTTGGCATAAAAATTGTCTTATACAGCCCCTGTAAAAATTCATGCTTTTCTTTTTTCAAATGCGCCCAGATAACGACAATCAGCATTTCTGCCACTCTTGCCATCAGTGTGGCAATCGCCGCACCGCGCACACCGAGCTCAGGAAAACCGAACTTACCATAGATCAATAGATAATTAAACACGATATCAACAATTACAGATATAATTCCTGCCACCATAGGTTTTACACTGTCCCCGGTTTCCCGCAGGCTGCTGGCATAAATCTGTGTAACAACAAATGGCACAATAGTAAACAGCATAATATTCAGATACTGTAAGCCATATTCCATGGTGAGGGCGGGGTCGACCGTCGCACTCTCTCCGTGCAGGTAAAGCCCAATCATGTTTCCGCCGGCACATAGAAAAAGCACTGTTCCCACCAGCGCACACAGCGCACATATCCATATCTTCATGCGGACAGCATTTCGAAAACCATCAAGGTTTCTCTGCCCATAATATTGCGCACCATAAATACCCGGCCCGGAGATTCCTCCAAATACGGCCAGGTTAAATACGAAAATCAATTGTCCGACGATAGAAACGGCCGTCATGGCCTCCGTGCCAAGGCTTCCCACCATAACATTGTCCACCAATGTCACCATGTTGGTAATCCCGTTCTGAATCATCATTGGCACGGCAAGCCGCAGCGCCCGTTTATAAATTGTTCTGTCTTGCATTTCCCCTTAAAGCTCCTCTTAGGTCAGCTTAAAAGGTAAACAAGTAACTCCATTTTAAGCCATCCCGGTCATCTGCCCACCGGATATAGGTCTTCTTTGCCCCTTTCGGAACGTATACTTTATTAAAAATAGGAAGTGCGGTAAAAATCTGCCCGGAAACCTCACTCACAATTTTAGGCGGTTTTTTTCCATGGAAATATATTTTTGTGCCGGACACTTCATAATCTGAGAAAAACATCCAGTCTTCGATTACCGTATTCACCGATTTTGGAATATCGACCCAATCAATATAATAAGCACCCATTACCGATATTCCCTCTCCAAGCACTTTAACCTTTGAGGATATTTTTGCCCTTCCTTTTTTTACTAATATTGCTGCCAGACTTTTATCCGATTTATTATAAATACTACCTCCATCCATTTTATACACTTTATTTCCTTTTTTCAACTCTATTTTTTCAATATCTTTGCCTGTCAGTGCACAGCTCCCTATCTCACGCACCGATTTCGGAATAACTACTTTTGTTGCTTTTGTTGCAAACAACGCATTATCCTCTAATTTCTTCACTCCATTTGGAATGACAATCTTCTTTATGGCAGGAGCTGCCCAAATCAGCTTTTTGGAATTTTTACTTAAAAGCAATCCCTTTTTTGTCTTAAAGTTTTTACTTTTGGAGGATATTGTAAATTTGGAAATCTTCCTGCTCTTATCAAAAGCCTTGACATTTAATGATGTTAATTTTGCCGGAAGTTTAACCTCTTTCAGTTTTGAACACGCAGCAAATGAATACGGTGTCAGCTCTTTTACTCCATTAGGGATTACTACTTTTTTAATTTTGTTAAATCCACAGAAAGACCCTGTTTCTATCCGTGTAAGCGTTGAAGGAAATTCAATAGAGGTGATATCCTTTGCCTTTACGTCCGTATCGTAGCAGTTGTGCCACGGTTCCAGTGTATTATGGAAAATGGTGTAATACCAGTCTGAATCTTCCTCGTAAAGCTCTTCACCAAATCCGATTCTGGTAACCGGCGCACCCTTTATTTTTTCCGGAAAACTCAGTTTTTTCAGTCCATCTTTGTTAATTTTAACCTGATAAATCCAGCTCTCCTTCCCATCCTCTGACAAATAGGTTAGGAAATCACAGCCGTCCTGTGTTACTGTAACACTTTTGTCTGTTATCCATTCTTCAGCTGCTTTTGCCGTCTTTGGGCACATATTTGCAGTGGCAAATAATGCAGTGGCAAATAATGCCACGGTAAACAGCAGCGTTTTGTAAAATATTGTTTTTCCCATAATTGTGCTCATGATAAATCCCCCTTCATTCTTAAAAAGTATACAGGTATCTCTTGCTCCATGTTTTTACACTTAAGACCTTGTTTTCTGCCCACCGGATATAAGCCTTTTTCGCTTTTTTAGGAACATATATCTTATTAAAAGATGGAATGTGCGTATTTTCCCCTACAATTTCGGGCGGTGTTTTGCCGTGAAAATACACAACTGCCGAACAAATCAGCCCATGGTCATTAAAGAACTCCCATTCACCTGTCACTATTTTTACTGATTTTGGAATATTCACACGCTTAATTTTTCTCGCACGAACTCCCATGATCGATATGCCGTCTCCAAGTATTTTAACCTTAGGGGATATCTTTGCCTTTCTATTTTTCACCAATATAGCAATAAGACTTTTATCTGATTTTCTGTAAATACACCCCCTATCCATCTTATATGTTTTGTTTCCTTTTTTCAGTGTTATTTTTTTGATTTTCGAGCCGGAAAGTGCTTCCGCTCCTATATTGCCCACTGATTTAGGAATAATTACCTCTTTCGCCTGTGAATCGTTTAGTGTTCCATAATTCAACTCGGTCACTCCGCTTGGAATGGAAAACTTTTTTAAAGCCGGAGGCGCCCAGATGATTTTTTTGGAATCTTTACTTAGCAAATACCCCTTTTTTGTTCTGAACTCTGCATTTTCTGACGGAACAAACAATTTTTTAATGGCTTTGCTCTTATCAAACGCCCCGACATCAAAGGATTTCAACCTTGCTGGAAGTTTAACTTCTTTCAGCTTGGGACAAGCAGCAAATATACAAGACGAAAGTGTTTCTACCCCATCAGGAATTTTTACTTTTTTGAGCTTTTTAAATCCGCAGAAAGCCCCTGCATCTATCTGTGTTAATGTTGCCGGAAATTTAATAGCGGTAATATCCTTCGCCTTTACATCTGTATCATAGCAGTTATGCCACGGTTCCAATGCATTTTTGAAAATGCTGTAATAGCATTCTATATCCTCCGCATAAAGTTCTTCACCATATCCGACCCTCGTAACTGGCGCACCCTTTATTTGAGTCGGAAAACTCAATTTTTTCATACCATCTTTTTTTATTCTAACCTGATAAACCCAGCTAGCTTTTCCATCTTTCGACAAATAAGCAAAAAAATTGCAATTCTTCTGCCTTATTATAACACTCTTCCCCGTACTCCACTCCTTTTCTGATTCTGCCGCCTTTGCCGTTTCCGAACACATATTGGCAGCGGCAATTGCTGTTACCGACATTGCTACTAAAAACAATATTTTAAAAAGCTTCTTCATAAAATAAAAACCCCCTCCTTTTGTTATTTATATATATAACGAATTAGAGGGGGAAAAAGTTGCAAAAAAACAAATTTTTTTATTTTTTTTTGCGCCCGCACGCGGGCGGGGTATTTGACTAATAATCACTATTGATAATAGGAGTTCCCATTATAACACGGGTTCGGTCCTTTTCCTCTTCATAGCACACTGCCACATTGAGATTAATCCGATGCCCATTAACCTTCTTGTAATAAGCAAGCCCTGTCGTATAGCCATAGGCGACATAATAAGCATCTTCCGCATTATCCGAATGCACCATTACCGGAGTGCCGCCCATTGTCTGAAACAGCTCTGTGGCAAGCTTTTCCCTTTCCTCTGTGCCGAGACGTCCGGGCACATACCCTTCCAGGCAGGTGTTCCCCTCCTGTATATTGGCACGGTCCTGATTAACCATATCAACGGTCAGCTGGTTGCGCGCAAAGGCCTGCACAAAATCTGTCTTCGACACATACAGCCTTGTAATTGCTATCTGAATCAATACAACTATCCAGAGCAGTGCTGCTGCCCAGACAGCGATTTTGAATTTTCTTTTCATTTTCATCAATCCTTTCCAAAAAAGGGCTGGCTGAGAATCGCAGCCCTCCAAGAACCGCTTTGCGATTCCTGCTCCGCACATGGCGGAATTTCCCAAAAGTAATAAAGAATACTTTGTACACTTTACTATAGGATTTCCGAAAAAAAAGAAAGTATTCAAGCTGACAGTTTTTTTGACAAAGCAATCGCTTATAATGTGTACTAATGTGTCGATATCATACCATTTCCTGCCCGGTATAACACTCCCTGCAAAAAATAAATTGTTTCCTTCTGCTGCAAAAACAATGCGCCGTCCTATCGCAAAACTCGCTGTCTGCTGTCCTGTTTCCCTGCTTTTGCAGCATCAGCCGCCCGCCAGTCCTTATGCACCACCTTTTTGGGGCTTATTACTGCGGATAGCACCGAATGTGCGAATCTATTGGTGAGGGCTATATAAAAAATAAATTTATTTATTTTTTATTGATTTCATAGCGGAAAATATTCTTATAAGCCCCCGCAAGTTTTTATAACTTCTTGCAGAAATGGCTTAAAATAAGGGTTTTCCGCTTATCCTTTTATATCATGCCATATCTCCGTATAAGTTGGTTTTGTAAAGTCGGGCACCATTTCGGCACCAAAAATTTAAGGAGGACGACATGAAAAATGAACTTTTAGACAAGGGTATTATACTTCCGTCCGGCGAAATCAGCAAGGATAAGATAAACCTTGTAGCCGGGGCAGTCACGCAGCCATTCGCGGAAATGGTTTGGGTGACGACAGGCGGCGACATGGAAACCATAAACCGCCTTACGGACGTTCTTGTTACCATGAACACCCCCGCCGACCAGGCGGTAATGTAAAAACTGATTTTGGGGAAAAGGCTATGACAATGGTTATAGTTTCTTTCATGCGGTAATTACCATAAGAAATGAACCACTATTCCCCCAAGTGGAGAAATATCTGTCAATGATATTCCGCAATCCAATCTCTCGACAATTAACGTAAGAAAATCATTTATCAGCACCGAAACCAATCAATCATGTTTTAATTTGCATGGGCAGTTTTGTGTTCCATATAACCCGACGGATTGCCAGAAGATAATTTGACGAATCGTTAACCAGTTTCCTGTATCAGCCCGCTTTTAATGTGACGGATGCACTTCCTTTTAATCTGCCGGATAACAATATATGTGGAATGGCAGTTGATAGCAGTACTATTTATTGCTCCATCCGCAATGGGAAAATTATTACTGTTGACAGACAATCGTTTCGAATAGATGAGTATATAGTTTCCGAAAGCAGTATGTGGAGCGTCAAAACATATGATTCATACTTAGTTAGCGGAACGGTAGATGGGAAAGTGCTGTTATTAGGTAAATCGCCTTTTTCTATTGAAAAAAACTTATCTCTAGGAAGGAAAAATGTTGGTAGTTTATATATTAATGGAGAAAACTTATATGCCGCAAGCCACGATGGAAAACTTTTTAAAATTGGTATGAGAAATTTTGAAATTGAGTCTTCAATAAAGAATGTACATAAAAAGATGTTTGATTGCGCGGGGATATATGCGGGTATGCTGGTAACAGTTTCCTATCCTTGCTCGGAAATCGCTTTTTGGAATAAAGATACCTTAGAAAAGATGAAAGTATTTAATATCCCATTAAGGTTGTCGGGACACACATATATAGAAAATAATTATATGTATATAACTTCCCGCAATATTTTAGGGATTGATAAAATCAAATTAAATGGGTAGCAAAGCAAGAAATGTTAAGCAGGAATAAATATGCGTGATATAATATTTACTATCAGCTGCAGCTGTATAATGATTGGAGTGAATGTGAATGAACAACTTTTACAAAATAAGTGAGGCAATGAAATACATTGATACTCATCTCAATGATGTGTTATCAGTACAGATGATTGCAGAACAATTTGCCTTTTCTCCATACTATTTCCACAGGTTGTTTACATCTATTGTTGGTAAATCTTTGATGGCTTATGTTCGTGACAGACGGATTGTTTATGCGTGTAAAATGCTTAATGAAACAGAACGAAAGGTGCTGGACATTGCACTTGATTTCGGATTTGACTCTGCACAGAGTTTTTCCAGAACCTTTAAATCAATTACAGGAATGTCCCCGACGAAGTATCGTAGCAGAAAGCTTGTACCATGTATCGTCCCTGCCGCTGAACTTGTAAAGCAGTTTACCAACCGATTAAAGGGGGGTATTTTAATGAATCCTAACATGATAAAGAAAGAAAAAATAATTTTGGCGGGAGTGTCGGGTTTTGGCAATGAAACGGCGGAAATATGGAAACGTTTTATGAAGCTTTATAAGGAAGTTCCGCTTACGGACAAAATATCCAATGACAGCTATGAGGTACGAATCTATGACAGTGCAGCGGAAAAAGAAAGTGTCTTTGTCGGCTGCGAAATAAATAGCGGCTGCGATGGATATGAAATCTTTCAAATTCCATCTTCCGAATATGCATCCTTTGATGTGTATGTGGAAGATGGGTATGAAAGCGAAAACGATGCAATGGAAGAATGGCTGGTTTGCAATGAAAAAGGATATGTTCGCAATCTGTTGGAAGGAAAGCCATATTGCATCGAACATTATGATGCACGGTTTGATGCCGACAATGGTGAATCCATTGTGGAAATCTGGCTGCCTATTAAAAAAGTCAAGGAGATAACGGAAACAAATTAATAAAGCCAGAATTGTCAAAAAAAGAGCAAAACAGCAAAATGAAATAAAAATTGAGTATTATTTATCTTTGGTAGCGATTATCTTAACAGACAATCCGCTACCTTTTTTATTTTCAGAAACTATCAACACAGCACAGAAAGAATCTTGAGAGGGAGCTTCAGAACGAGAGCCGACAGCGTATCAGGCAACAGAGCAGACCGAAACGGAGGGAGGAAATTTAATGTGAATTTTATTGTAAAGACGGGCACTTTTTTGTATAATTGAAGTGTGACAGGAGTAGGATATATCATATCTTGCGTCACAGATTTTTAGAAATCGAGGTGTTAAAGTGCAGGACGATACAAAACAGATAGAGGAAGTCATGGCAAAGCGTACCGCGAAAAACAGCGTATTCCTTGACCTTTTCCAAAACAAGAGTTATCTCCTAAAGCTGTATAAAACGCTCCACCCGGAGGACACCACAGCAACAGAGGATTCACTTACAGATGTGACGATCACAAATGTATTGACGGATAATCTGTATAATGATTTAGGCTTTATTGC
>DKUB01000079.1 GCA_002490465.1 Lachnoclostridium sp. UBA7215 | reverse complement strand
TTGACCCCGAAACGGGAGAATATGCGGTTTTTGAAGATATGGAAGAAATTCGTGTGAGGGCGTTGGACCTTGAAGAGATGTTGTTTCCAGACATAACGGACGCGACGCGGTCCTATCGGGCGGAAGATGGCGTTTATCAGGGGGAGAAAGAGGATGACGAGGGAAATGTGATCAGGACGGATATACGTATTCCGCAGTTTAATGATAAGATACCGGCGTATGAAAAGATAAACCAAAATATTCAGGAGGATGCAGAGCGCTTTTATCAAGAGCAGATGGAGTTCGCGGAATCTATCAGGGATGCGTCGGAGAAAGGGGAAGGAAGCTCGGCGGGCAGCTGGTCTTACGAGTATGTATATGCAGATTCCCGATATATCAGTATCGTATATTGGAAATTTATTGGCAGAAATGTAGTTACTGATGTGAAATGTGATCAATATGAAGTCAGGCTGTATTCTGCAGAAACAGGGGAGGAAATCGAGATTTGGGATTTGTTTACAGCCAGTAAAACTGAGGTTTTGGGTCGCTTTGCCTTTGCAATCGGGAAAACAGGATTTGGTGCATGGTTCCTTGGAAGCGATGTGAATAGTATAAGTTTCTCGGATTCTACCAACCTTGGCTGGTATCAGAATTATTTTCTTTTAACGGACAATGGAATTGATATTTTTTTTGTTAAACGTATAAGGTTGCATATTTATCATTTTGAGGTCGCCTATGAAGAATTTGAGGATATTCTGATTAGGTAACGCAAGTGATGATTACAGGAGGAGAAAATTGAGAAAGTTGAGCAGGATGAGAGAAGCAGCGGCTGCGGTAAGCGTTTTTTTGCTGCTTATAACAGGGGCGACTGTAAGCGCGGAGGAAATTGACTATGGGGTACGGCAGGGGGCGCTTTTCTATACGGTTACCGGTGAAGGGGAAGCCGTGATTACAGGCGGCTATGCGGATGCGGGAACCATTATCATACCACCGCAGATTGACGGATTTCCAGTGGCAGGAATTGGTGAGGGAGCCTTTCGTGACAGAACGGATATTAGGAGAGTTGTGATAGGGTCTGGCGTCCGCTATATTGCGGCACAGGCTTTTGCGGGCGGAACGGAGATAGAGGAAGTCGAATTGGGGCAAGGACTTCAATATATTGGGGAAGGGGCATTTATGGGAGACGTCCGGATCAGGGAACTCCTGTTTCCAGAAAGTCTGGTCTATGTAGGAGCAAATGCCTTTGGGGACTGTTCGGGGCTTGCGTCATTCCTGATCCCTCAGAGTGCATATGTGGATGACTATGCGTTTGAAGGGAGTGCATGGCAGGAAGAGAGGGACAGTGGGAAATTCCGGATCAGGGGAAGCCGCCTAACGGATGCGAGGGGAAATAGCGGTCCGGTGCTGGAAATTCCCTATGGAGTCACGGAGATGGAAGATTTTTACTCATATGATTATTCTCCGCAAGCGTTACTGGACAGGGATGTGGAGTATGAAGAAGTTATTCTGCCGGATACGTTAGTAAAACTAGGAGAATGCTGTTTTAATCATGCGCAGATTAAAAAAATCTGCATTCCGATGGGGGTCAAAGAGATTCCGGCGGGCGCCTTCTATAATTCAACAATAGTTGAAATCACGCTTCCGCAGGGACTTGAGGTAATTGGGCATGGTGCTTTTGCAGGGACGATGCTGACTGAAATTGAACTTCCGCACGGCTTGAGACGAATTGAATCGGAGGTATTTGTCAGAACAGAACATTTGGAGAAAGTCACAATTCCCTCTTCGGTCCACGATATTGCCAGCGATATTTTTTATAAGAGCGGGCTGTCGGAGCTTGTGATCGAAGAAGGGACGACAGTGTTTAATGTTAATGTGTGCGATGGAAACATTGAGCGGCTGCAGCTCCCGGAAAGCTTGGAATTTATAGTGACAGGAGGGAGTTTCTATTCCAACTACTTAAGGCGGATGTATATACCAAAGGGTGCTTCCTATTATGGTGGAAGGCAGTTGCTGTATTATTTCATAAAATATGATGTTCCGATCGTGATTTACGGGCAGGAAGGAACCTGGGCACAGGAACTGGCAGAGGAGTCCGGCATGGAATTCGTGGCGGTCGAAAACGGGGATGAAATGCCGTGAAGGAATAGATATAGGATATCTGTCAGTTACAAAGGACCGGCGTCAAAGACTGACGAATTTGCGGAGGATATGGTTATGGAAAGGAAGAAAAAAGTCACGAAGCTTCAGATTGTCAGAGAGGTGCTTGTGGTTGTGGCTTTGTGTGCATCCTACCTGATTGGGCATTATGTTGCTGTGAATACAGGTAGACAAAATTCGAATCAGGAAACAGACGGGGGGATGAAGACGGATTTTGAGGAAGATGCACAGGACGGGACAGAAGCAAATGAAAATACGCCGGACGGGACAGAAGCAGGAGAAAGCATTCAATCGGGGAATGATGGCGGGGATGCAGAGGACGGACTGATATGCGGAGAGTATAGATATGAAATTGTTACTGATGAAAACACAGTAAGGATACTTACATATCTGGGAGATGAGAAGATTGCCTTTGTTCCGGAGAAACTGGACGGTATGGAAGTGAGTGTTATTGGAAGCGGTGCTTTTTCTGGAAAATCTGTTATGGAGCAGGTTCTCCTTCCGCCCGGTGTCACAAAAATAGAAGAGGAAGCGTTTGCATACTGTTCAAGACTGCAATACATCATTATGGGAGATCAGATCAGGTCAATCGGGACAGAAGCATTTGCGTACTGTCCGAGTCTGGAAGAAATTCGTTTTCCAAAGGAGCTGGATAGAATCGGATACGATATCTGTGCATACTGTCCGCGGTTGGAAAAAATCTATTTTCCACGGGATATGGAGGACGTTGGTGGACCCGCCTTTGAGTTCTATCGCGCATTTGAGGGGTGCTGTGGACTGAAATTAGCTTATGGAAACAGTCCGTACGCAGAGGCGTATGCGGAAGTGCTGGGTCTAGTCTATGTGGATCTTAACAGGGTCGAAGAAGAAGGAAATCTGGTATGGTAGTGTGGATGTGAAGTTTACAGATGGCTTCAAATATAATTGGTGCTGATTTCGATTCGGGTATAACGGGGGGAGGAAAACTTTGATGAAATTTTTTTCGCTGGAGGCAGATGAGAAGAACAAAAATCCATTCAATATCAATAAAAATAGAGCTCTTGATATCCGACTACTCCAACAGGGGAATATCAAGAGGATGTCCATGTGGAATATCGTGGAGATGGAGTTTCCGATGGAGGGCTTTTTCCCAGACCTGATATGCAGTCCCTGTATTATGCTGTCGGAAATGCTTGTAAAAACGGTTGTAATGTATCATCCGGAAATCCCATATAAAGCAATAAAATTGTGGGACAGAAAAAGCGGGGCGAATGCTACCTATTATCTGCCAATTCTTGATGAGCTGGAATGCATGTCAGATCAGACGGAATTTAATTCGGTGGGAAACAGGGTCGTCAGGTTGGTGCTTGACCGACGTAAAATTGGTTCCAAAGCTGTATTTCGAATAAAAGGTTTTGATAGAAACTGCATTATTGGCAGGCTTGATTTTGTGGAAAGTATTTTAAGAAGAGGTGCAGGCGGCATTCGTCTGACTGAAATAGATATAGATTAGATCTGGATGTTTGCCTGGATGATAAAGCGAAAACAGAGATGTGGAAAATAGAAAGTATAGGGACATATTATATAATTACAAATACAATAAGAGCAGGTGTTTACTATGGAGCAAACAAATTCCCGCACAGATGAAATGATTCAATATTTGCGACCTGATATGGAAAAATATTTTTGCAGATCCTGTCAATTCATTCAGACAGAGATAGAAAACAGCGGGAATCAGGTATGGAATGAATTGAAGGACATTATTGTTCGGATATTGATGAATGCAGAGGTTATGCAGAAAGAAGATAAAAAGGGTTGCATCAGTTATTTGATTTTTAGTTTCTTAAATTGCGGCGTGTACTTGAATAAGCTTGAGCTTCGGATAGAAGTGCTGGATGATGGGTTTTATTTGGACGAGCAGGAGGCTGCGGGATATTATTGCCCGCAATTACTACAGACTGAGTATCTGTCAGGTATCGAGTGCCTACGCAGGGAAGCTTCTGAAAAATACATACGCCTTCAGGAGCATGAGTTATTTGAGATAAACAAAGAGTATGCCGCATTTTATAACACCCTTATCTGTAAGATGATAGAGAGCTTATGTGGAACGCTCATGGGGACGGTGGCGGAAAGCGAGATTAAAATTGCAGAGGATTTCAAAATTGTTTATGGGGAGTATATGGGTAAGGCGGTTGTTTTGTGGGCAAGGTGATATGTCACATGGAAGGTAGAAGGGACTTAGATTTTGGCGGGCAGATATAAGGATAATAGTTGATATTTATAATATTATTACTGTTTGGAAAATGGAGTCATAAGAAATATAAAATTATTCAGATAACATAGAATTGAACGTTAGATTGACAAATTTTCGCAATATTATATAATTATGGAAAAAAGGAGATTGGATGTTTTTTGATTCTATAAACATCGTACAAGTAATAATGGGAAATAATTGGTTATCCGAGTTCGGCTTTACAAAGAATCCTTATGATACTATGGCTTTGCCGGCTTCTGTAGAAGGGGATGCGTTATTAGTGGGACGCGATGAAGAAGTAAATTTTCTTATACAACAATTAACTTCTAGCTCATTGATTCCACTTCTCTATGGTGAAAATGGTGTTGGTAAATCAAGTATTGCAAATGTTGCGGCTTTTCGGCTAAGCCAAAAACACAGTCAAGGAAATACGAGATATTTTTCTCTTAAAATGAAGAGTATACAAGGTAATCAATTGGCTGATTTAGCGGGGTTTGAGAGAAGTATCTATCAAGAAATTTTATTTCTACTTTTAGATAATAGAAAATTTTTAGAGAGAAGAAATATTAAAAAAAGAGAAATCATTAAAGTTAATAAACTAATTCGTCAGCTAGGCAATATTGGAGGAGGTGGAGGGGTTGGTTTGGTTTCATTAAACATTGATTATGTTCCGAATCCTTTTGCTGAAAACAGTCTTCCCAGTATTGCACGGAGTTGGCTAGAGAAATGTTTTAGTGGATGCTATAGTGGTGGTATTATATGTGTTATTGATAATTTGGAGAATAATGGGACTTCAAGTCAAGTTAAAAAAAGTGTGGAAAGTTTGAGAGATACTCTTTTTACAATGCCAGGCTTATTATGGGTTTTTTGCGGAACACCTATTGCTGTAGAGGGAATGCGTACTTCTAGACTTTTACAAGGTTATCTGGCAGAAAAAAGAATATATCCTATTGAGGACAGCTTAGTGCCAACAGTTGTTGAGAGGCGGATTGCTTTTTATGGAAATGTAAATGTTGATCCGCCAATTGATAAAGATCTTTTTGAAACTCTTTATACTATCGTTAATAAACAACTTAGGGTAGCATTTACATTGTGTCAAGAATTTGCGACTTTTTTATTTAATAATCCTGTGTGGAGACATAACAGTAGAAAGAGTGAATTTAAAACGTGGATTGATCAAATGGCATCAGATCTTCCTGAAAGGGAATATGAAATACCTAATGAATCGTGGCAATTGTTTGAGAAAATAATTACATTTGGCTCCGATATCTCGAGCAATGATTTAGAACTTTTAGGTTTGTCAGATGTGGAAGAACTTAATAGACTTGCCTTACCATTGAAATTTCATAGACTTCTTGAGATAGTAGAAACAGATGATGGATTTGTAGTGAGAATAACAAGAGACGGATGGCTAGTTAATTATAAACGCCATAATTATGGTGCGGAGGAGAGTGTTTGGTGAACCTTGAGTTTGTTTGCAATGGGAAGCAAAAATTGAATCAGCATGACGTTGATAGAATTATTAGACTTTTAAGAGAGGGTGGCTTATGCATTTTGCCGTCAGATTCTTCATACATATTAACTGGATTAGTATCTGATCAAAAGGTTTCTAAAGATATTGATTTGCTATTAGAACGTAATAGGGCTCCCATGTCATTGACATTTGGTGATTTGAAAAAAATAACTGAAAAAATGGATTGTCGTAATCAGGCCTGTGAATTTTTAAAAAAACTTACCCCCTACGGACTCACATTTGTAATGAAGCCATTAAAAAAAGCATTTAATAGATTTTCTACAAATTGTTTATATGCTGATGGTACAATAGGAGTACGTTTATCACGAAGTGTTATTGAAACACAGATTGCAGATTTTTTTCCAATGCCAAGTGTACCAATTCGTAATTCTAAATTTACGGAGGTTTTTACAGCGGAAGAGGCTTGGAAAATAGTTTCGGAACGTAGTGCGAAGTTACATGTTTATCGAAAAATAGCCATGGTGGATGATTTTGTAATAAATCCTGGTCAATTAAGTACGGTAGTCAGGGAAAAAATGCAAGATGGATATCAGTATATTGAAATAATGCGAAAAGGAGCAATATCGACTGAAATGATTCGGAAAGTGGCTTTGGAATGTAAATATAAAGGAATAGTTTGAGGAGGGCATATGTTAGGTAAGAGTCAGCTTGTCTTTCATTAAATGATGCTGTGAGCTTTTAAGGTTATAGGAACCGGATTGCTATGTAATTCAAAGAAAAATTGGAAAAATACTGAATAAATTCTATGGAAAAGAAAGTAATAGACAGCTTGGATGATCCTTTTCAAAAAAGAAAGACGAAGAATCTTAGCATCTGAGAGCAGGCTCAGCCATTTCTGCTTGTGTGTTTTCAAAGAGTAAGCTATTTGAAGAGCCAACTTGGGGAGAAGTTGGATTCCTCATAGATGTAGAATTCACCTGATCGGTGAGAGCGTACTGTTTCAACGGCGTATCCGTTCGGAACATCGACGTACGAATTATTGTGGTATTGTTTTCTCGTAGTAAAACGTATGAAGAAGGAGCATATGATTACAGCACTAAAAGGTAAAATTTTTAGCACAAAATTTTCACAATCCATGCGAAAAGTACAATACAAGAAAACTTTTTCTTAGAGTGTTACAGAAAGGAAAGCAGTAAGTTTGCTAAGGAAACGCTGACTAATACCAAGATCAACATTCCCAGTTACCATCATTAGTAAATTTTGGGGGAATATCAGTACTACCCTCCATAGATGCTCCTTTTACTCCCAATTCCTTATGGGATTTCCCAAAATGAACGCATTTATACCATACAAAATTCCTGCTGCGCCCGACCTGACACACATGACCAGATTAGCGCTGGCAAACGGGATATGAAACAGGTTCATGTTTTTGGCTATACCTTGTCATACAGTCATGGCATAACCGAACTGCTTTTAACAATCAAAAATGGATGCTCTACTTTACAGCGTGTGGATGCTTTGCGATTTCCTTGCTGTTTGTCCCGGTTGATCCCTTTATAGGTATCAGGGACTTTAATGTTTTTGGGACATTTATTGGTACGGAACTCTATTATTGACAAATGCCTGGCATTTCGGATTTCCTCCTGTTTCTCCGCCCCACTGTATCCAGGGTCGCCATAAACGAATTCATCATCCTCGCGGATAAAATTCGGCCATTTCGTCATATCATGAACATTGGCTGCTGTCCTGGTGATCGTGTGGACATATTCACTGCCTGCATTTACGCCGGAGTGCACCTTCATTCCATAATACTATTGGTTGCCTTTCTTTGTCTGGTGCATTTCTGGGTCGAGTTTGCCGTCTTTGTTCTTGGTAGAACTGGGGGCTGAGGTGATCGTGGCATCTATGATCGTTCCGCCGTGCATCATCAGGTCTGCTTTTTCAGACCTGGCTTTTTACATCAGCGAATATCTTTTCGCTAAGCTGTTATTTTCAATCAGATGGCGGAAATGAAGAAAGATGGTAGCATCCGGCACCTGCCGGTGGGAAAATCTAGGTGCATGAAGCTTCTTATTGCATAGCTGTCATATATGGCATCTCTGATTCCTGCGTTCGAAAGGTTAAACCAGTTCTACATAAAGCACATGCGAAGTATGGCCTCAATATTTTTCGGAGGTCGTTGGCGTTTCTAGGATGGATAATAAGGGTGGGTGAGTTGTATCCAATGATGCCATGGAATCAATTCATCCATGGCATCAAGGAATTCCTTCCGTTTGGTCTTTTTTCTGCGGTTGGAATATTCAATGTCACTAATGTTGTTTCATAACCATGCACCATCCTTAGTATTTGTGATACTCACATTATACTATATATAACGAAAAAAGGGTGGCTGAAATGCTGATTTAATCAGCGTTTTCTTAATACTATTGAGAAATCTTATTAGGCGTCTCTTCACAGAGTTGCAACACTGGCTCAGAAGAAGTGAAAAAGTTTATGGCAATGAAGAAGACAAATGTATAATAATATAACAGCCTTTAACATTCATGAATACTTGTCTATCAAAGACGAAAAAATTTTGGAGAGGATGAATTACGACAACTCTTTTCCGGGTTTTTTAGCGATAAGAAACCGGATGTGGAAAGATTTTGAACGAACAATCGATTGAGTTTACAAAAAAAATCAGTCCACATACATGGTATTTTCTAATGACGATGTGTTATTGGTGGACTATTTTATGATAGCAATCAAAGCAATTACAGTAAATGCAGAAAATTTTAGTAATACCATGAAGCGTAAAATTGCTAGGATAAGTGAAGTGGAGAAAGAAAATAGTACCTATAATTTTTCGGCATGTCTTATTGCACAATTAGAGGGAAATTAAAATGGCAAAGCGAATGAGAAGATTACTGGAGAACAATTGTTTCAGAAGACTATAGTTACTATAAATAGAATTCAATATATAGCTGGAGGAATGGAGATTTTTCTTGAAGTTGAGGATTATGAGAAATTAATCAGTTTTATCAAGGCGAGAATGGGTTTAAGAGATTTGATACCAAGGATGTTAAGACGAATACACAAGATAGACATACACTAACTCTATTATTAGAAGTACTGTGATTGTATAGATGTTTTGGACATGAGGATAAAATATGGGAAAAACAGCAAAAGAATTCTGGGATCTCCGGAGTAAAAAACTTAGTAAAAAAAGAAAAAGAAAATTTAGTAAAAATTATAGAGTAAATAAAACAATTCCAACAAGTATGCAGCAAGAATATGTACCAGACTATATTATTAATTTACCGGAGTGTTTTAGCTTCATAGAAAATTTGGAAGAAACGGCATTGCTTTTTTGTACGATTATGTATAAATTTAAGAGCGCTATTCCTAGAAGTGATTTCTTAATAGAGGCAAGAGATGTTTCAAAAGTTACGACCGATGCCATCATGTATTTGATTGCATTAATGAGGAATCATAAGGAATCAAGAAGAAGATTGTATTCTTTTCATGGTACTTATCCTAATAATGATAAAGCAAGAATGGTATTTATAGAATCTGGTTTGCTGAAATTTGTAAAGTCTAAAAGTAAAAATTTGCCCCAAAATAGTAGTAAAATGTCAATTGTATGTGGAAGAAATAGTGATGGTATTTTAGCTAAGCAGATTTGCTTGTTTGTAGCAGATAAGCTAAACGTTTCTAATGTATATGTCAAAGATCTTTATGAAGTTATTATAGAGATGATGTCTAATGTATATTATCATGCGTATAATGAAGAAGATACAATGATACCAGAATGGTATATGTATGCAGAATGTAATGGTAATGATGTGAAGTTTTTGTTTTTGGATACTGGAATAGGTATCGGAAAAACTGTTAAAAAGCATTCCTTATATGAAAAGGTTGTTAATAAAATTGGGATTGGAAGTGAGTCAAAGCTGATTAAATCGGCTTTAGATGGAGATTTTAGGACGCAAACGGGAAAGACTAACCATGGAAAAGGACTTCCATCCATTAAAGAATATGCTTGTAGTGATAAGGTGGCAGATTTTCATGTTATGTCAGGAAAAGGCCATTGCTGGTTTGATAATGAAGGGCATATTTATACAGAAGAGTTGAAATATAATATTTCTGGAACAATATATAGTTTTATTATAAAGATGGAGGAAGAATAGATGAAAATTGTTATAGCAAAAGATTTTTCGGATACCCCGGGTGGCAGGAAAATTTCTGAGGGAGAGTTTTCGGGAGAATTATTTAGGCAGCAGTTGCTTTTGCCTAAATATGAAGAGGCTGTTAAAAAGAATGATAAATTGGAGATAGATTTTGATGGTGCGTTTGGATATCCTCCATCCTTTTTGGATGAGGCATTTGGCGGATTGGTCAAAATACTTAATAAAAAAAATATTTTAGAAAATATTGTGATTATATCAAATGACGATTTAACGATAGAACGTAGAATTAAGAAATATATTGCAGATGCTGAAAAGGAGATAATGGGAGGAAAGTAACAAATGAAGAAGTACAATAATATTGTAAAATATATAATTATTGGAGCGTTGTCTTTAGCAACATGTATATTGTTGTTTATAAACGCGTGTAATGATATTTCTGGTTTTTGGAATGTAAGCATAGGTGATGGTATAGAGATTTTTATTTTAATTTTTGTTTCGTTTTATTTGGTTGAACGACAAAATAATGTTGATAGGAAAAAAGAAAAAATCAATGATGTAATAACAAAGATTCAAATTAAAATGTTAGATTCGGAGTTGATTGTGGTCGATTCAGAAAATAGTAAAAAGGTAACAAGAATAAAATTGAAGACTATTTCCAATTTACTCGAAATAGTGAAAAAAGATATATCCAATCAGACGAGTATAGAATCAATTGTAAGTGAGATGGATAGTTTATCCGCTATAGTTATGGATCATATTGATGATGCCGAATATATTGAGAAATCAAACTCTGAAATAATTAGATTGGTAACTAATATTGATACTAAACTAGAACAAATTAAATTTGATATATCATAATATTGTACGGATACAAAAGATTCCAAGACGATGAAGAATAGTAGCCCTTTATTACAAGCGATGTCACAAATGTTAGAACACTTACATGACATGCGGCTCCGGCTTTACCATCTTACGAATCTCGCATGTAAGTTTTGGTGGTCATGGAAGCAGACCTTCTAGAAATGCTTGGTCGGCTTGCACTATATATTTCGGAAGCCCAGTGAGAAGATATTCAAAGAATTAGAGGGTTTTAGGTTATTCGCTTTGACTATTTCTGTAATGCTGCAGATGATGGTGGAACTTTCTACACGCAGGAGGATGCCTATGACTTTTCACTTTCCGTGTCTATGCAGAAGACGCGGATTGTTCGTTCGCTGGCATTGTTGTCGAGCTCCAAAATAAGATCAATCAGGCGATGGCGGAATTATTACAGGAAAGGATAGATAACCACCTCGAAGGCATGGAGATTCCGGAAAAAACATTTTCTCAAGGCGCAAGCTGCAATGTGCTTTCTGCCAAAAAGGAACAGTTAGTCCTAAAATATGTCTTTTGGGGCGCTTATACGCTGAATGGGACGGTCTGTCTGGAGGCAGATCTGGTGAATGGTGTTGTCCGGATTTTTAACTACTATGGGTCGGATTATGACTGTCCGAAGATGATGGAGCCGGGATGGTAGGGAGGTACGTAAAAAATTGCCCAGAGAGCTTGCACTTCGAAAACAAAGTTAAAAAAATAAATTGACCAAAAGAGATAAATGCTGTATGATTTTTATAATAAAAAGTTTATAGTGGGGTCTGACTATGGATAAAAATGTGCTCTGTTCCGCTATTTGAATATGGAAAGAAGGAAATGAGCGGCAGTGTTGATCAAAGCACAGAGAGGGAATATGGTGTTCTTCTCCTTAACATCATAAAGGGCTAGGATATGGGAAGTGATCTAATCAAATGGCTATGGGATAATCTTTCCGCTATTAAGGATATTTTGTGGATCATTTTTACGTTAATTGCTACAATAATTGCTGTTTTGACTTACAAACGTGCAAGATATACAATACTGCAGCCTTTGCGTTCGGAGGTAATAAAGAGACAGACGGACTTATTGATTGAAGTCATGGAAGGTTTTTCTGATGATAACAGGATGATGAAGAATCTGGATTTATTTCAGATTGTAACATTAAATACATATAAAATATTAACCCAATGTGGATGTACTCTCAGCGGTTCAGAAATCCTGCAAAAAGAGTGCGAAAAAAATTTAGTGGGAGGGCTTATTGTAAAACGGGGGAATCAATTAGAAATGTTTGAGAAACCGGAACCGTTTCAGGTAGCCGGTAAGAAGATGGAAAAAACGGATATAGATTTTGATGAGGGATTTTATGCAGATTTGAAAGAGGGGAAGATAGATATTGAAATCATATATCTCACAGGGAGATACTATGAGTCGATGAAAAAATATCAAAATCTGTTGGATGATACATTCCTGCCCAAAGAAATGAGAGCGCTTTTGGAACAGATTATTAGAAATATCTATGACGATATCACAGTAACTCTGAAACAGATTTTAGAGAACGTCGCGTTAAACGCTTATGAGAAAAGGAAGAATAACGAGAAGTTTAGTGTTAACACAGTCGGGATATATAATGAGTTCAATGAAAAAAGACATGACAATTCGCGGCTGATCGGAGAAGTAAGAGAGAAAACCAGAGATTATTTGATGATTGATAAGAAATGGTAAGATGTTGGTTAAAAGGATAAGAATAAAGGATAATAAGAAATTATCCGTTGTGTTTGCTTAGATACGGGCGATAT
>DKUB01000009.1 GCA_002490465.1 Lachnoclostridium sp. UBA7215 | reverse complement strand
CCCCCGGAACCTTACTATTATGACTTCCGGGGCTGGTCTGCCATCGGGCGTATGGAGAATTTACGGGAACTGCGGATTTGTGAAATATGTGTGGAGGATTTTTCTTTCCTGACGGAGTGTAAAAATTTACGGACACTGTCTCTTTATAATACAAATTTTACGGATTGCCGGTTACTGCTGAAACTGCCTAAGTTAAAATATGTTGACCTGCGCTCCTGCCGCCTGATACATAAAGAGGTTTTGAAGAAACTTCATGCGGAGTGCGAGTTATAGGTATTGGCGGATGTTGCGTCAAGGAGGAGAAATTGTATGCCTTAATATATCTCATATGTAACTGTCCATATCTTTGGAAGTTTCACAAAATAATAGGTGAAAAAATGAACTACAGAAAGGCTGGTCATGAAAGCATATTACAAAGAATTGATGAAGTTTGTTCCATATTCGATTCAAATTACGAAGCGGGAAGATTTAAGGCGTCTATGGAAACTGGAGCGTTATCCATGTTTGGATATTTTTGAAGATTTTTATGAATGTTTTCAAAATGCATGCGACATTCGGACATCCTTTTTTGAAATATTGCCTATTGAAGAAATCTACATAAAAAATGATGGGCTTGTTTTTGCTGTTGGGCATAAAAATTCATATCCCGTAGGTGTTGAAATATCAGATACATGAAAATGGCGTATGGTTTAATGAAAGCGGCAGTTTAAGAAGTTTTCTGTTTAATATATCAGCATGGCAGATATTGCATACTATGAAAAACGCCGCGCATATAAAAATACGAAACGAGAAAAATTTTGAAAAAATGATTGGTGACAGCCTCTTTTTTGTCGCGGAAGATAAATCGGTTATATTGCGTAGTAATTATCTAACCTGCCAAAATGCTGAGAAAAATATTCTTGGAGTATTTAACAGATTGAATGGATGTTTGTATTTTGGAGCAGACAACGAAGACTTATTAACCGACTTTATAAAATCAAATTATCCAGATGCCAGGATTCATGGCATATAAAAAACGGAGGTATATCATGCGCTCAAAAATCCTTTACACAGCGGGATCCATTGTGACCCTGCTGGTGGTGCTGACAATTTTCTTTTCCATCCGCCCAGAGGGATTTCTCCGCCGGAATGAGGCCACTGTAACCCAAGCCGAGGTGGAGGCCGCTGGCGCAGCCGTGACCTTTACCGGGGAAAAGGCCGGGGCGGACATCCCACGCATCACCGGGGTAGAGGACTTCCTGGCGCAGTATCCATTCAGTGAGTTCACGGTGGAGCCGGTGAACGCCGTCCCCACTGGCGTCTATGAGCTGGCCCGGTGGCGAAGCAGTACCGCTGTGGTAGGCCACCATACCCGTAACTACTCCCAGGCCACCACCAGCGCATTGTGGGCGATGACGGGCTACAATGAATATTACATCATCGAGTTTCCGGACGGCACTTACGCTTTGGCTTTGTTTGACCGTGGGCTTGCTGCCGATCTCATCAAAGGAAAATCTGTCACGTTCCCTATCAGTGCAAGAGCAGGGGTGAATACATACGCCAAGCCGTACTTGCAGGACATCTGTGCCGAGTACGGGGCGGATTTGGAAAATGTAGTGTACGCCTTTAACGATGGCTGGTATGAGGAACACAGCGGCCAGATTTTGCTGATACGGCTGGGTGTTACAGCTGGCATCATCGTGGCAGGGGCGGTTCTGTGGGCTTTTGGGGAGGGGCTGTTAAAACGGAAAAGGCATAGATGATCGGGGTTATATAAAGGAGATGCCGAAATGAATGAAAAGTGGGATAAAATTAAAGACCAACTAATAAAATTACAACTGCCGCAGGAAGGGATTGACCCTCTTACTTTTCTTTCACCAAAGGAATGGCATATTGAAAATTGCAATGGGCGAGAGGTTCTTGTTGTTGCGGAGGAAATTCCAAAATACAACGGCAGTATTTGTCTCGTTGTCGATTTAGACGGTAAAGTATATAGGGCAATTTTGCCAACGTATGAAATATATCAGTATTGTTCGAATAGCTTTGAGCAGTTTCTTCGTATCAGCAATAAATATTTAAACATATATCAAGAATGTGATATAAAAAGTTGTGAACAACGTGAGAAAGCGTTTCGCGATTATATACAGAAAATAGACCCAACAGCACTGGCTGACGAGCGAAATATGTGGAGTGTCTATGCCGAGGAAATGGGCTATGGCTTTTGAAATAAGAAAGGCGGCAGTATTGTTATGGACATAAATAGGCGGCAGGAATTGATACAAATATATGATGAAAAATTGGATACCCCTGATCGCTGTCCTCACTGTTACGTGGCAAACTGGACGTATATAACTGCGGACTGGATTAAATCTTTGGAAGAAACCGACCGGGCCTCTGTTTATGAATATATCGGTTACATATTAAATCGGGCAGGGGAATTCCCGCAAAAACTGCGTACAGTGATGATGTTAGCGGAGATTCCTTGCCCGGAAACAGAAAAACTGATGGACAAAATGATTGTGGAGGGGACTTCAAAACATACGCCGTTCATTATGCAATACGTTCATTCCAATAAGATGCTTTGTGAACAGCAAAAGATAAAGGAGCAAACTTAAACCATGAAACCAGATATCGAAAGGCAGGTTGAGGAACTTCTGGACATTGAAGGTCAAGAGATTCTCATAAATAAGGTGGCTGAGATAACAGATGAGCGTGTACTTTATAGTTTGGGTTACAGTTATAATTGGGATGATGGATTTGCTGTGCCAGAGGCAATCATCAATAATCCTAACTGCCATTTAAGCACGGCACTTGAAATTTTCTATCTTGCTGATGGAGTAAGCTATCTAAAAGACAAGCAAGCTGTTGAAAAAAGCTCTTTAGAATTGTGGAAAAAATTTATTGTCAACCTTTATGACAGGATTGTCAATGGCGAGTTTGAAAGAAGCAGTATAGGGTTTACTCCGCCATTGTGCAAGGTGGAGCTAAATAAACTAAAGAAAAAACTGGGGTTGTCTGAACATATTTTCCTACAAAAAATTGAGGAAAAGAACTCTTAAGCTTTAAATGATGCCTCCAGGCACCAGGGGGAAGGGATAAAAAAATATAGGAGACAGCAGGAATGGATAATGGAACATCAAGGAAGAAGATGGCGTATCAGACCAAAAAACAAAAAGAATATCTTCTGGCATATGAAAAAACCAATCTTATTGCATCCTTGCATGAGGATGAAGAGGCTGCATTGAAAAAGCTGCAATTACCTGAAGCAAGCTGGACACTGCCGGAACTTTTAGCCAGCGGGAGGAAGTTCACTTATGAATTTAACGGAAAAACCGAGGAGAAAATACCAGACAATTCTTTCCTGACCGGATACGGCGCTTTACGTTGCCTGATCTCATCCTATTCCTCTTTGGCAGGGCTGGCTCAGTGCATGGAGGGCAACACTATTCAATGTAAGGAATATCTGTATCTGGCTGCCTACTGCCAAAAATGTATCTGCCGTTGGCCGGATCATAAAGAAAGAGGCGGAGCGACTGATTTTGTTTCCCTTTCGCAGTTGACATCGTTCTATATGGCGCTGATCGCAGATGCCGATATGCAATTCACCAAAGAATTAGGGGAGCTTCTCTCTGCTCCAGAATATCAGCGAAACAGGTTCTTAACATATCGTGGCAGCGCGGCAATCTGTTTGGCCACAGGCGATAAGGACCAGGCAATCTATTATGCTGAAAAGATGAAGGAAGAAGAACCGCACACTAAGCTGTGGCAAAACTATGCGCACTGTATTTGCGCGATTGCAGCCAGTAATGCTGATGATGCAAATGAGGATATCTGCTCCATTGTCAGTAGCTGGAGGCGTACTTCCGGCCCGCCACGCCTTTTAGTTTTTCATGCAATCGGACTGGCTAAAATCGCTGTTCAACATGGCCTTGATATTACAATCGACACGATGGACTGCCCCCAGGCATTGATTCAGCCTGCTCCGATGGATTACAGCTACTTAGATCTTCCCCGGCCCAAATATGGATTCCCATGGGAAAAGTGAATTACTTAAAACATACAATCAATTTGACATACTCAAATTTCATAAACGAAAATTGATAAAACAAAATTAGAGATGTGGAAAAGATGGAACAGGACAAACTTGAAAGAGTCATCAAATCGTTGAAAAAACATCATATTGGGTTAAATCCACCGGTTTCAGTGGAAACGGTGAGACAGATTGAAAAACAATATAATATCGCACTACCGAAGGAATATGTTTTATTTATCACCACAGTAGGAAATGGTGGGATTTTGCCAGACAGTTCTGGATTAGAACAACTGTCGCAATATCTTTATCCTATAGAACAATGTGACTTTGGAAAAGCAGCTATCATGTTCCCTTATACAGAAGCGTGCGATTGGGAATGTGGGGTGAATAACAGTGATGCTGGTTATGAGAAGGAAATTGCTTCTGCGCAATGTGGTCATTTTGCCTTTACCGCTCCGGATGATGGTGATGGATACACCTGGAATCTGATAGTAAGCGGCCCCCGCCGTGGTGAAGTATGGGGGTTTACGGATTGGAAGATATGCCGTGGAATATGTGTTGATTTTTTAGACTGGATTTTAGACTGTGTGGAGCGAGGCTTCCAGCGGGAACGGTATGACGATCCATGGGATAGAACAATAAATAGTCCGGATATTCGATTGGAACAGATACGAAAAAAACTCAAAAGAAAAAAAGTGGTATTGAATCCGGTCATTCCTGTCAAACAAATTTTTGAAATAGAGCGCAGATATCGTATAAAGTTTCCAAAGGAATATGTCAATTTCCTTACGGGGATTGGAGATGGGTTCAGTTCAACGGACTGTACATTTGGTAAATTCATGTTTCCTTTAGAACGCAATAAACTGGTGCAGGTTAGCCAGCCGTTTCCTTTAGAGGATACTTGGGTTTTTATTACGAATCAATGCCGATATCCCCAAATAAGCAATCAATATAACATATCTGTTGATGCTGACAAAGTGTGGGATAAAATCCGTTGTGGATATATCATTCTTTCTACGGAAAAAAAGCGTAATCTTCCCATAGAGCAGGCGTTTCTATTGGTTATCTCCGGCATAAAATCGGGAGAGATCTGGTGTCTATCCTATAACGCTGCAAAAGGAGAGGGGAGTTATAGACCACTTAGCGGAACAACTTTTGTAGATTGGCTGGATGATTACCTAAGCGGATTCAATTTCTGATTTGGGTAATCAGACTATTGGCACAATGCCTTTATAACACTGACCTCATTGTAGCTGCGGCTGAGGTGCTACAGGTGGTCTTGTGGACGTGTTTGGGGATAGTTTGCTAAAACGTACATCGGACGGTGGTTTTCTGGGATTTTTGAGAGAATTTATAAAGGAGGTAATCTTAGGTGGATATCAACATAGAAGCATCCAAATATAAAGACGAGGTTCTGTTAGCTCCTTTGAATGCAAAGATGGAGTTGTTGCCTGCGGACAAACAGTTAGCTTTAGGCCTGATGTCTTTAGAGCGGCTCTATACTACTTACTTTGTCAAGTATGATAAAAAAGGGGCAAAGAGTTTTTCAAAATTGCTGGATATTCTGGAGCAGGCACTTTTTGCAGGGGAGGTTCCAGAACTGGATATTGTAGAGCAACTGATTGACTGGTGTGACCAATATGTGGATAAAATGGATGATGGACGAATAAGCGAGTGGAAACAATGCGCTATTGAAATAATATTCCCCGATTATCTATGCCAATTTGTAGAATCTTTAGCTGTGATATGCCGTCAAAAAAATCCGTTTGAATTTGGAGATATTTATCAAATTGGTGTTGACCTGTGTGAAATGTATGAGTTGGACTTTTTGCATACCACAGAAATAGATTTTATGTCGCTCCATGACTTTTTAGCTATGCGGCATAAAGATGTTGCGGATGCAGTACAAAAATCCCGCGAAAAAGCCTCCCTTTATAAACAGAAGAAAATACCTCGGCAAGAATATTTTGAGGCACTTGATGCACTCGATGATTTGTGTAGTAACTATCCAGAGGATAGCCATCTGTATGGCAACTTGCGTAAAAAAACACCAGAACATCCCCAGGATATAATTTTAATGCACATAGAAGTGAATCGGATTAAAAGCGATATATTGTTTTTAGAACAATGTGGAGATTTTCCCAATACTGAGTTGCTCAATCGGCTTAAAGCATATAGGCAGCTTAATATGTTCAAATTTTCATAAGAAGATACTGAATTATTTGATTGCTCTCAGCCACTAACAGAAACAGCATAAAAACGTTGGCTGGTTGTCGCCACACTTGAAAAAATAAAAACCAAACAGCAGTTAAAAAGAAAGGTATAAGGGGATACAGATATGAATAATGATAATAGTTTTGATGAAAACTTGCCATATATTACCCATGCCCAGGAACAATACCTGATGGACAGGGAAGAAAGCAAAAAATACTCAAATCCATTTCGCAATCATTTGCAGCAGATTGAGAAATGGCGAAAGAAGTTAGAGTCTCCGGAAGCCAGTTGGGATTTGGCGGCGCTGATCGCCAGCGGCAAGCAATTCCCATATCCCTTTCCGGTTCGGAAGAATGGCATATTGACAATGGAGACGCGATATAAAATTCCTGATAATGAGTTGTTGATAGGATTCAAGACATTTCAAGTTCTGATTTCTCTCTATTCTTTCTGTGGTGAATATACATTTGCCAAATGGAAAGACACTGTACGCTGTAAGGAATACTTCTATCTTGCGGCCTACTGTGAGGAAAAGCTGTGCCACTGGCCGCAGGAGGATCAATACCTGATTACCATGTATGCTGTGTCTTTGAAAGCGATTGAAAAATTCATGATGGCAGTGATTGCCGATGCAGAGGATAGTTTTGTGCATACCCTGGGAGACATCCTGATGCTGCCGGAACATAACATTGAAAAACAGAGGTACGCAAATCCTATAGGCAAGGCCACCATCTTTCTTGCATATGGGGATGACAAAGAAGCCCGCCGCCATGCGAAGCAGCTGTTGACTTTGGAGGAAAAGGCGAAAAAACGCCCCAAAACCTGGCTCTCTTATGCCCAGGGCCTTATGGCGGTTTTGGACGGAGACACGGAAGGGGTCAACACAGCCCTATACAATTACGTGAGCTTTCTGCGGGGCACAGGGGAACCGGACAAGTATGGTGATGCTCCAGTTCTTCTGGCCAATTATGCTATCTTTCTGGCAAAGATGGCAGTACGGCGAGGAATGGAGGTAACCATTGACACCATAGACTGTCCCAGGGAGTTGATGCAGACTGTTCCGATGGATTACAGTCACCTGGACCTCCCCCGGCCAAAATATGGTTTCCCATGGGAAAAGTAATTTACTAAAAGCACACAAATATCTTAACATACTTATATTTTCAAAAAGGAGATATGTTATGTCGGAATTATTAAACAATGTTCGTTCCCGCATTGAATCGTTGGGGATAGGCTTTCAATTTGTAAAAACAATCAAAACCGGCACAAATGGAGCAGAACGGGAAACATGGCTTCTGGAATATGAGGGTTCCAAGTTCATCTTTGTGCCCGGTCAGAAAAATGTCACTTTGGGATGGGATACAGATAAGTGCCCTCTGGGTGATGGCGTATTGGAGGGGCTGCAGAAAGAATTTTCTTCCGGTCACGAATATTACTATGAGGAAGAAATGGAAAATCTAAAAGGTGACTATCAGGAACAGATCGAGGAAGCAGAAGAAAACGGCGATTCCGTGAAAGCAGACGAGTTGCGTGCGGAACTGGAAGAAGAATTAAGATCGTGGAACGAGGACATAGAAGAAAAAGGTTACGCAAGCTGGGAGGGCTTTCTGGCAAAATGGAATGAACATCTGTCCAGATGCTTGTCTCCACTGCGTACTGCTGATATTGGCGATATGATTGTAGAG
>DKUB01000037.1 GCA_002490465.1 Lachnoclostridium sp. UBA7215 | reverse complement strand
TATCTATGTTCTTGGCGCCAATGCGAATATGAAGCTGGAACAATGGGGCAACACCTGTCTTATCGTGCGGAAGTTATTAAACGGCGCTACCGTGGATGAGTGTATGGCGGAATTTGACAGACTGCAGAAAGAAACGTTGAATGGCTAGGAGGAAAGTGGCTGAAAGTGCTTTCTGTAATCCGAAGGGGATGCTTTCACTATTTTGATGGAAGTTTTTTGGGGTAAAAGCAAAAGTGTATCAGTTAAAAACAAATGGGCTGGAACTGGAGATGGAAACCTTTGGTATTAAACGGATTGATACATACCAAAATCTCCAAAGTTTGCCGGAATTGTCTGTTGAAGTGTATTGGAGGGGGATAGAAGTGATAGATGGCCATATTCATATTGAGCGTGGAGAGTATACGCTGGATTGGATCAATCAATTTGTTATCAGAGCCGTAGAAATGCAGATGGATGAAATTTGGTTGCTTGAACATTGTTATCGGTTTGAAGAATTTGTTCCTATGTATGATTCCGTGTGTGCATATAGCAAATATGTTGATGCATGGTTTCATAGAAAGGCAGGGGTATTAAAGCTTGAGGATTATCTGGAACTAATGAAGCGAGTCAGAAACGAGCAGTTTCCTGTTGAGATAAAATTTGGTCTTGAAATATGCTATTTTAAAGAGTTTGAAGCCTTCATTTCAGAACTAACAAAAGACAAAGGCTTTGACTTTTTATTAGGCAGTATTCATTTTGTTGATGACTTTGCCTTTGACCATAAGGCAGAACACTGGACGGGAATTGATGTAGATAAAATATATCGCAGATATTTTGAAGATTCTATTTCACTGGCAAAAAGCAGGATATTTGATGGTATAGGTCATCCGGACGCAATTAAGCTTTTTGGTCATAAACCATCGTATTCACTTACAGAATACTATGAGAGTTTAGCCAAGGAGCTTTCCGGAAGTAATATGTATGCAGATCAAAATAGTGGGGTAGTTAGAAGGTGCCCTGATACAGCTTCGCTTGGTATGGATAAAGAGTTGCTTAGAAAACTGAAAGAAAATAATGTGAAAATTATTACTTCATCGGATGCGCATTGTCCTGAAGATGTCGGGTATAAAATTAAGGAACTAAATAGTTGTATATTGAATTGTTAGAAGCAGATTTTATTCAAGTCAGGTGCGTTTCGTTTGCGAAGGAGTTAAGAAAGGAATAAAAGCAAAGGATAACCAGCCTCTCAATTTCTATTGTATTTCCTGCACGCCCTGGATGACATTTACCGGTTACGGAAGCAGGGTAACAAATGGAGAACCCGCATATTTTCCTGTTGTCACTATGGGAAAATACGAGAGAAATGGGGAAAAAATCAGCATGCCCGTCAATATTACAATTGCTCATGCAGTATCAGATGGTTATCATGTTGGATTATTTTTTAAATATTTACAGGATGAAATAGGAGTGCTGAACAGGGAGAATAATCGGCAGTTTGAGGAGATGATTTAGAATGAGCAGGAGAAAACAAATACAGGTTTTGCAAAGAAATAATAAACTGCCATTGACCTTGTATATCTTATTAGGAATGGTATTACCGAGGCAAAGAGAAGGGTAAATGAGTGGATTGCAGAGGAAATAGGGTAATGTGGGGGAAATATCTAGATTTCAATGCTTCGGTTTCATTAAGGATCAGTAAACCCTCCGTGCCTAAAATGTGCAAATGATACCCTAAAATTTGCGATTTATTCCATAGGGGTTGATATTATCTGTTATGTTTAGTAAAACAGATAAAAGGATAAAGAGCAAATTTGAAGGAGGCATATGGAAATGAAACGGAAATTTCGTTTTATTGCAGGGGTTCTTGTTTTTTGTATATTTTTTACAGGATATTTCGGACTGTTTGGCGTAGATTCTGTATTTGCGGGATCGGAAAGCAGTCTGGTGGAAGAGTCACAGGATCAGAATGAGGCAAAGTGGCAGGATGAGAATGGGAATTGGCAGCTTGGTTCTTTTGCAGAGGCGATTACGAATGTCAGCAATCAAGGGGTAGTGGTACTTCTGTCAGATGTTTTGCTGACAAGCGAGATAAGCATTTCCAAATCAGTTTTAATTACTTCAAATGAAACGCAGAAGCCCTGCGTCATAAGAAATACGGTACAGGATACAGATGATAGAAAATATCATGGAAGAATCTTTACAGTTACTGCCGGGGAGTTGAGACTGCAGGATATTATTCTGGACGGTGGAAGGGACGGGGGCGTTACCGCTTATCATCCACTAATCTGTGTAAGTGGTGCAAAAGCGAGTTTGAGAATGTTAGACGGTACTATACTGAAAAATGCAGAGAATGTGTCTCAGAGTATGTGCGGCGGCGGAATCAACGTTAGGCTGGGACAGGTTTTTTTATATGATGGCTGCCAGATCACACAGTGCAGGGCATGACATGGTGGAGGTATTGAAGTCAATAGCAGCTCCAACTATCAGCGCGCCATGCTTGTAATGTTTGGCGGCAGTATTGACAGTTGTGAGGCAGATGTTGGCGGCGGCGTGTATGTGAATATCGGGATGTTCTGGATGCAGGGTGGTAAGGTTAGAGACAATCATGCGACGAGTGAAGATTGGCGAGCCGGCGGGGGCGGTATTCATGTGGCAGGAGCCTCATCGAGTACGAAAGTGGCGGCAGTTCGCGTAGACAATGGTGAAATTACGAATAACAAAGCAGAATCCAACGGCGGGGGCATCCTTATACAGGGCTCATATGCACAGGTTGAGTTAACAGGAGGTACACTGAAGGAAAACACAGCGGAGTGTGGCGGCGGTGTTTCTGTGTCCCACGGGACCCTGATGCTGCATGGCGGTACAGTGACAGACAATACGGCAGGCTTATACGGTGGTGGCATACTGGGAAGTCCGAATAGTGTTATCAAGCTGAAGGGTGCTCCCCGGGTGTTTGGCAATACGTCAGGAGATACTACGGAGCAGTTTGATAATTTGTATCTGGATGGAGCAGAGGATGAGGACGCCTCTGAGGCGACGGCGCCGGTCAGACTGACGGGCGCACTGACGGAAGGGGTACAGTTGGGGATGAGCAGGTGGATTCGTCCTGACGAGAACGAGCATCCGTATCGGGAGATGATTGTGCCGGGCACAGGCGCAGACACAGGCACAGGCAAAAGCTATACGATTTCTCAGAGCGATTTCGAGCGGCTGTGTGATGACAGGCAGAGCGACGATAAGCAACTGTATGCGGATAACATGGAGAAGTATGCCCTTATTCCCTATGATGGAAAAATAGTAATGGTGCTGGCGGTTGGCATAACCCTTGACCGGGACAGTCTTTCGCTGAAAGCAAAGGGAGATACCGGAACGCTTACGGCATCGGTAACGCCGGATAATGCACCGGTAAATGAAGTTACATGGACTTCATCCGATGAAAGTGTGGCGACGGTAGATGAAAACGGCAAAGTGACCGCCGTGGGAAAGGGAACGGCTCTCATCAAGGCAACGACGGTATCCCCTTATCACGAGACGGCGTCCTGCAATGTGACCGTGGGAAAATTTCGGCTGACAACCAGGGCAGAGCATGGGAAAATACAGTATACATCAGATGTGGGTGGCTCGGATGGGGACAATGAAATTTTTGAGGAAGATGACAGGATTACATTACAGCCTGTTCCAGATGAGGGATATCAGTTAAAAGAGGACTCCTTCAGAGCCTGCCAGACGGACGATGAATCGGTTTCAGTGGAGATGGAAGGGAACACGCTCAATATGCCGGATCATGATGTGACTGTGACGGCTGTGTTTGAGCCGGTTTCTTATGATGTGGTAAAGTAAAATTGTAA
>DKUB01000052.1 GCA_002490465.1 Lachnoclostridium sp. UBA7215 | reverse complement strand
CTGCTGAATGTACGGTCGCTCAGAGGCTGGTTTTCATAACTGGTAGTATGCAGGGCATACTGGTATCTGAAATCAAACTCGCATTCCTCAAGTATTTCGTCGTCTGTAAGGCCATTGAACTCTTTGAGGATGAGTGCTCCGACAATCACATTGACCGGGGCATTCGGACGAGAATTTCTCTTATCGCTGTAAAGAGGGGCAAACAGCCTTTCATCGATGTTAGAAAAAATGTGATCTGAAAATGGCTTTGCCCATGATTTATCCAGTATTTTTTGTTTACGCTCAGATAAGAATCCGAGCGAATCAAAGAGGGAAATCTGTTGATAATTATTCAAAACAAAAGACATTACTTATACCTCGTAAAATATATATGATGATTATATTTTACCAGAAAACAGCAATGAAACATAGCTTTATTCAGTTGTCAATAAACTAAAACTTAATAATGGCGTACTTTTGACACCCACATCATTATATCGGGTTATTTTTCAGGAAAAAAGTACGCACTTTTTTATAACCCAGTCACCTAAAAGTAACCTGTCAGGCTCTAATTGACGGGATTTCCACATTAGGTTATAATTTGCATGTAACATTCAAATCTGAACTTATGGAGGTGTCGATATGATGACAAAGGAAGAAATGCCGGACTGCCCTGTAGCTACCACCGTAGCACTGATCGGAAGCAAATGGAAACTGCTGATCATACGAAATCTTCAGGTACGCCCCTGGCGTTTTAACGAATTGAGAAAAGACCTGGAAGGGATCAGCCAGAAGGTGTTGACAGACAGCCTGCGCTCCTTAGAGGATGATGGGATCATCACACGAACCGTATACCCGGAAGTCCCTCCACGGGTAGAATATGCTTTAAGTGAGTTGGGTGAATCCATGCGCCCCATTATTGATTCCATGGAAGCATGGGGAATATCTTACAAAAAATCAATGGCAAATACATAATAAAAAAGAGGCTGTCAGTCAAAATACCGATTTTTGTCTCAGTATTCACAGAATTTTCATTGCTATTTAGCTCTCAAATGAGTATAATAACACTAAGAATATGGGAGGAGTGAGCTTATGGCAACAGAAAGCATTTTTCATAATATCGTTATTGATGACGCAAAAAAAGCTGAAGCATTTATCACTGTTCTTGAACAGGCTGCCGAAACAGCAGCTAATTACCCTCTACGCCATGTTGAATCCGAAGATGTGAAAGGCGAGGATATTAAAAAACTGTTAGGAGCTTTAGTAAAATGACACAACAGATAAAGCAGATAAATATATTGGATATGATGAAAATGTATGGGGAGGATTCATGCAAGTCAGTCCTCTCCACTTTTATGTGTCCGCTTAATCTTGATGTGGAAGATTTTATACATAATAAGGCTATTGAATTTGCCAGACAACGGATTGCCATTACATTCCTTGTTTTCAAGGAATGCGAAAGCGGTTCTGCTTTTGTTGGGTATTATACCCTTGCCAATAAATTTGTATCAATCGCCGGCACACACCTGAGTAAAACCTTGCAGAAAAAAATTGCGAAGTTTTCACAATATGATGATTTCTTAGAGCGTTTTATGGTGTCTATGCCATTGATTGCACAGCTTGGCAGGAACTTTAATCCAAACCTGCCACTCAGCATTGCCGGGTCTGACTTGCTTTCTATGGCTCTGCAACGTGTATTAGACGTGGAATATCTGATTGGCGGAAAAACTGTATACATAGAGTGTAATGATCAGCCAAAACTTTTTGACTTCTATTCTGCTGCCGGATTCCTGACTTTTGATAAACGGAACAAGCAGGGAAATATTCACGAGAATGATGTGCTGGTACAGATGTTAAAGTATTTCAACCACTAGAAAAGCGGCAGACATGGCCTGCCGCATACTGGATATCATTTCCGGTTCCACATTTTTTCACTTTATTGATTTTCCAAGCTCATATGCCTCTTTCAGTTCCGGTTTCCCTTCAATATCACCCACTGCCATATTTCCTCCGGCAAGGACGTGTCCGAGATTTTTCCATATTAAATGCTCCATCAGATGATCATAGTAAAGCACCACATCCTCAAAGCCGCTGCCTTCCGCCGCCATCAGCAGGGCAGATGCCTTTCCATTTCCCCGGAGGTAATTTCCGTCCCCTTCCTCCAGCGCAAACAGCCGGTCAACCGCCGTCCTAAGCTGCCCGCTCATATTCCAGTAATACAGCGGCGTGGCAAGCACAACAACATCGCAGTCCTTTACCGCCGGATAAATCTGACTCATATCATCCTTCTGGACGCAGGGACATTCCCTGCTGCTTCTGCCCCCGAAGCACCCCAGGCAGCCATGGATATCATTCCTCCATTTTCTCTCAGATTTTTTCTGCCAGCGCAGCCGCCTGGCTGCATCCGTCCGTTTTTTCAATATCTCCGGCATTCAAAACCCCCGGGACAAGCACCTCACCTGCCATCTTCCATTTCAACAGCGCCGCGGAACGCTCAACCGGGATACGGACGCCATCCATAACAGACAGATCATCCTCTTCACAGCAGGTGATCAACGCACACTCTTTCCCTGCCACATCTTTTCCCGCCACGCAGAAAGAAAACAGTTTGTCAATCACTCCCTTAATCTGCGCCGGGATGGAATACCAGTAAACCGGCATCGTGAAGACAACCGCGTCCGCCTCCAGGATGGCCGGGGCGATGGCATTAAAATCATCGTCAAAAGAACACGCTTTTCCCGTCTTGAAGCAGGATTCACATGCATGGCACCCTCCCACATTTTTCATGGCGGCATCAAACCGGGTGACTGTATGCCCCTTTGCCTCAGCGGCCCTGATGAACGCATCCGTCATGGCAAAGCTGTTTCCGTTTTTCCTTGGACTCCCTGTGATCACAACAATCTTTTTACTCATATGTTTCATTCTCCTTTTGCATTTTTTATCGTCCTGACTCTGATGTCAATCCATAGGATGATTGTAACAAATATAAACATGAATACAAGTACGCACATTTAAGTGCGATACTTACATATACTTCATATACTTACCTGAAGGAGAGTGTAAAATGAATAAGAGATGTATTGCTTCTGAAAAATGTTCATGCACATAGCTTAATAATTTTCACTCAACAAAAAATCCGCCAAATGCACGATCTTCACACCGTTGATATTACCTGCTGCAAGCTCGTCAAGCGTTACTACATACTTGGGGTAGTGGTCTTTGATTTCAAGCAGATTGGCAACCTCGCGGTCGGATTCCTCCGGCAGATTGCGGCATACCTGCACATAGATACGCTCATCACGCCGGACCGCCACAAAGTCGATTTCTTTCGTTCCGTTCTTACCGATATACACCTTATAGCCTTTTCTGCGAAGCTCAAAGTACACGATGTTTTCAAGCATTGCGGCAACGGATTTCGGATTGAAGCCCATCATGCAGTATTTCAGAGAAGCGTCAGCCAGATAAAATTTCTCCTGCGTTTTCAGCACAGATTTTCCCTGCAGGTCGTATCGCTGACAGCGGTAGATCACAAAAGCCTTCTCCAGCCATTCCAGGTAGTTATATACCGATTCCACCGAGAGAGAACGCCCCTCACTTTTCAAAAACTTTACGATAGCGTTAGCGGAAAAGGTCTTGCCGACATTTTCAATGATATACTTCACAACACGGTTGAACAGGTCAAAATTCGTGATATTGTGCCATTTTATTATATCGCTGGTGATAACGGAATTGTAAATACCCTCGACGATCTGATGCGCTGCACCCTCATCAAAATGACTCAGCGCAACGATAGGAAATCCGCCCATGCGGATGTATTCGGTAAGCAGCTCTTTCGGCGCGCGTCCTCCTGCTTTTTTGAACTCCATATACTCGGCAAAGGACAGCGTAAACGCAGGAATAGAAATATATCGGCCTGTCAGATATGTTGATATTTCACTTGACATCAGCTTTGAATTGGAGCCGGTCACATAGATATCTGTATTGGCATTTTCCAAAAGACTGTTGACGGCTTTTTCCCAGCCTGTGATTTCCTGCACTTCGTCAAGCAGAAGATAATAACGCTCACGGCCGATTATTTTCTCTTTAATACCGTTATACATATCTTTGTCGGTCATGCCGTCGTCAAAATCTTCCGAAGTGTAACACATACTGATTATATGGTCGGCAGTAATACCGCTCTTTATTAAATCATCCTGCAGCATATCTAAAATTGTGGATTTACCGCAGCGACGAATACCCGCAAGGATCTTTACCAGTGGTACGTCACGGTAGGTTTTCAGCAAATCTAAATAATGGGGTCTTACAATCATAACGTCCCTCCTTTGCCGTTAGTATATCCAAAAACTTTCTCATAATCAATAGTTTTTACTGATATTTCGTAAAAACTTTCCAATTTTCAGAAGGCAACAAAAATAGAGCCGCTGTGTTCAAAACGGGTGACTGTATGCCCCTTTCCTTCAGCGGCCCTTAAAAATGCCTCACCTATTATTTTTAATTGTCTGATTCCATAATCTCTTTCGCCATTGCCGCAATATCTTCGCTTTCCAACAGCAGATTATATCCTGACAACTCATAACGATTTCCATCCGCATACCATACCAGACTCTTACGAATCAGCGTCTGCTCCATCCCCTGTTCCTCTGTCTCCGCATAATACCCGGGAGATACTTCTGCTGTCTGCGGATCACTGGCTGTCTGTTCCCGCTCTATACTGTTTTCCGGCCGCACTTCATAAATCAGCGCGTTCTTATTTGTATCTAAATAACTGATAAAAACAGCGGAATATGTCCCCAGCGATTCTCCGTTTTCATCAAAATATTCTCCGTCATTGATATTCATATTCATAAATGAATAATCTTTACCCAGAACTTTGGGACAGTTAAATTTCAATCCCGTTTCCTGCTGCGCCTGCTCTACAGCCGCATAATCTGCGGTCAATGTATCCGGACGCGCGGAAGAGTCATTAAAAATCAACCGTGCTGCCGCAAATACGGTAATTCCTGCACATAATACGCAGCATATAACCGCTGCTGCACTTTTTCTCCAACTTATTTTCATACTTTCCTGCTCCTTGTCTATCAGTTTCAGCAATTTATTTTTTGATTGTTCTGAAAGATGTATCTTATCAAATGTTCTCTGATATTTATTCTTCATAGTTCCTCCATTCTCTCCCGCAGCCGCTTTTTGCCACGTCTCACACGAGTTTTCACTGTGGAAAGCGGGATTTTTAAAATTTCTGCAATTTCTTTTTCAGAATATCCTGCATAGTAATGTAAATGAATCACTATCCTGTATTTGGGCGGTAATTCCCGGACAGCTACAAGTAACTCCGAATCTTCCGGTGTGAAACACGCAGATTCCGGTGTCCACTCTTCAAAAGATACCAGCTTTTTTCTCCATGCAGAGCGGAAAAGATTCCTGCATTCATTTACAGCCACTATAATCAGCCATCGTTTCAGATATTCTTCATCCTGAAAATGCTTTCTCTCCTTTAGTAATTTCTCAAATACATTCTGCAGAAGATCTTCCGCATCATGGATATTCCGGCAATAGCTGAGAATTAACCGGTATAGATCATTTGCATACTGCTGCACGATACGGGTATATTCCTGCGAGGTCATTTAATGTTTCCACTTCCTTTCTGCTTTTGTAAGGCCTTCCTATATAAAACACATCAGAAAAATAAAAGGTTTCATAACAGTGCGCAAAAATCGCCACCTTTGGAAAAAGTGACGATTTCAAATACAATGTATTATTCTGTTGTTAATGAATAAGCCAGCCGTAATCCTGTCGGCAGTCAACCACATAATCGGCATATACAATCAAAAGAAACAACCAGCCGTTCCGCCGCATCCGGTCTGGCCTGCGCCAAAAATGCAGCATGGTTCACAAGCATCTGCTTTGCCTGTTCTGATACAATAACCTTATACTTATTTTGTCTCTCCACAGCCCGACGCCTCCTTGATTGCCTCACGCATCATGGATGCAACTTCATCTACGGAATAGCCTCTGTTTCCATGCATCCTGCCCTCCTCCACGGCAAGCAACTCCTCTCTGAGCTTTAACATCGCTTCTCGTTTCACAGCCCCACCTGCTCATTAGATAGACGTCAGCAACTTTATAAATCAAAGTTTTTATTGTAAATACAATATTTAGATTGTATAATGCAAATATAAAAAAATTAAGTACGCACATTTAGATATGATACTTATACACACTTCATATACTTACCTAAAGGAGAGTGTAAAATGGATAAGA
>DKUB01000083.1 GCA_002490465.1 Lachnoclostridium sp. UBA7215 | reverse complement strand
CGCATCAGATAGGGATTTGTCTTAAATGTGTTATTAAACAAATTTCTCATAAACGCGGCAATCTCTTCCCAGTAACCATTCACATAAGCCTCCTGCATCGGTGTATCGTATTCATCCAGCAGGATAATGACCTTTTTTCCATAATAACGGTACAGATAATCCGACAGTTGATGCAACGCTTTAGCAGCATCACTGTTACTCATATCACGACCCACTCGGTCAAAAAATTCTTTATCTTTTTGTCCTAGTTTCCCGGAATCCCGCAGATATTCATTTTTTGCATATAAATCCGTAATGATCTGGAAAATCTGCTCTCTGGCATCCGGGTAATTGTTTGACTTCACCCCGGCAAACGTCAGACTGATAACAGGATATGTCCCCTGCAGTTCACGGTATTTATAATCTCCATCAGGAGATTTTTCCTGCCATATGGAAAGATTCTCAAAAAGGTCTCCCCGCCCGGCATATTTCAGGCTGAAAAAATAATCCAGCATGCTCATATTCAGAGTCTTTCCAAAACGTCTCGGCCGGGTTATCAGCGTAACAATATCATTGCTCTCCCACCACTCTTTGATGAAATGTGTCTTATCGATATAAAAATTGTTTTCAGAGATTAAATCCCCAAAGTCCTGCGCACCTATGGATACTGTTCTTGCCATGCGTCCCTCCGTTCCCATACTACTTGTAAATATATAAAGCCCACGGCAAAAACCGCAGGCCTCATCACTTTTTACCCTAGTATCAGTTTAACATGACGCATTTCTGTTTACAACAGCTATTTTATAATCTCTTATTCATAAGCGGCACACCACCACTCCGGTCGCCTTGTGTATATAGAGAGCCGGACTTTTCCCAAAACGCAACTCTTTTTCGGCTCGTTTTAGAAATCTCTCCTTATCTTTGTTCAAAATTTCCGCAGCCTCTTTTGAGTAGGAAGCGACATAATCATAAACTGTTTTTGCATCGGGAACGAGTAAATCATTTTCATGCTCCCACCATTCAATATTGTCAAAAAAATTTTTCAATTCCTCTCCGGCTGTCTCTAAAAAAATAGTAAAGGAGTCGGACGGAATCTTTATCTGCGGATAATAACATTTTAACAGACGGTGCAGCTCCCGGTTATGTTCCTGTCCTATCAGACTGCAGGAAAAGATACCATCTTTCTTTAACAGTGATAAAACTGTTTTATAGAGAGCAGGCCTCTTCTCTTTTTCCACATGATACAGCATGTGGTTTGCCATAATCCGATCAAATTCCGGGGCAGAAAACTCCTGATAAGAAAAATCCTCTGCATCTTTCTGCATAAAAACAAACCGAAGCTTTTTTTCTGGAAATGCCTTTTGTATTTCTTTTGCATTCTCCCTCGCACTGTCTAACATACCCTCGGAATAGTCGATCAGGTGAATTTCAAGATTTTCCGGCAGAGCAGGAGCAACGGTTTTCCAAAAAACTGCATTTCCACATCCAATATCCAGTATCTTCATGCCGGATTTGAAATCAAGCTTATCAAGCATCCAACTGTGAAATCCCACTTTTGCCGTACTAAAATCATGAATATTAATCCGCTTGTTCAAATTATTTTCATCACGGTACTGCTCAATAACAAATTCCCTCTCCTGCGTAATGTCAATAATCTGCCTGAGCTTATCCCACACAATATCATCACTTGCCGCCTGCGCCTCACGGACTGCTGCAAGAACTCTCTCCATATGTTCAAGTTTCTGCATAAGCAGCCGTTCCTGTTCTTTTAGTGACTGACGCACACTTACCTTTTCCGCTTTCATGATATCTTCGATCTGTTCTAAAGAAAAATCCAAAAAACGAAGCATCAAAATCTTTTGCAGCCTCTCCACACTGGTTTCATCATAAATCCGGTACCCCGCCTCAGAATAACTTATCGGACACATAATCCCTATTTCATCATAAAAACGGACGGTCCTTGCTGATACCCCAAGCTTTTTTGCCAATTCTCCTGCTGTGTACATTTTCTCCCCTTTCTGCAGATGCTTATTTTCGTGCCTGCAGCACTCTGCATCATTTTCCCCTACTATACCCCTTTCCGTTACGGTAAGGTCAAGGACTTTTCAAATATTATTCCATGCATTTGTAACTAAAGAGAAAACGGTGAGCGGATAACCGGCTGAATCTGCCGTCCCTTTAACGCCTCTTCCATTGTATCTGAAATCAAATCCACATGCGCAATCATAGATTTTGGTTTTGCAGCATAATCATCCTGTCCAAAAGGCACAAAATAAATATTTTTTGAGTTCATCAATTCACCGATATTTTTCAGGTTCACACCCAAGGCATCATTGGTTGAAACGGAAATCACAACCGGTTTTTCATTCCGCATATGTGCCTTTGCCGCCATAAGAACCGGTGAGTCCGTAATTCCGGCACACAATTTCGCCATTGTGTTACCCGTACACGGAGCTATTACAAGTATATCGAGAAAGGCTTTCGGCCCGATTGGCTCCGCTTCCTGGATATTGAAAATCCCTCTCTCTCCGGTTATCTCCTGTACTTTTATGATAAACTCCCTGGCATCTCCAAAACGGCAGTTCACGCTCTGGGCGGTATTTGAAAAAATAGGGATTACACGGTTTCCACTTTCTACCAGCCCCTGGAGCACTTCCTTAATCTTCTCATAGGTACAAAATGAACCGGTAATGGCAAAGCCAACGGTCCGCTGTTTCATTTTGCCCATTTATCGTTCTCCCAGAATTGTTTTTCCTATTACTTCTACAAGTATTCCGGCCGATGATTTTGGTGCATATTTTCCAGGTAATCCAAGACATAATTTTGCCTGAATCCCCTTTTTCTGACAAAAATCAAAATCCACTCCTCCCGGTGCGGAGGCAATGTCAATAATCCGGACATCCCGCTTAACATGGGAGAGCATCTCTGCCGTAAATACCCGGGACGGCACAGTATTAAAAATATAATCATATGTCCCAAGCTCCTCAGCCGGACGGGTAAATGAAACGGCCTGACATCCAAATCCCCGAGCCCTGGCACGTTTTTCTTCTTTCCTCTCCATCACGGTAACCTGTGCTTTTAACGAGAGAAGACGTTCCGCTAATATTTCTCCACAGCATCCGTAACCTGCCACAAGACAACGGCTTTCACCTATCGTAACACAGGCCCCCTGCAGCGCCTCAGCAATAGCACCCTCTGCCGTTGCCACGGCATTGCGGCTTGCAACCCCCTCGGCTTTCATATAATCAACAAAGGTGATTCCTCTGTCTCTGCACTGGTTTTCAAGCTCCGGTGGAAAATTACAGCCATATACAATCTGCCCTTTCTGAAAACGCTTTGCATTTTCCTCCAAATACTTCTTCGTCTGAGGGATTGGCAGAAGTACCGCATCGTGATACCCGGGCAAATACTCCATCGCCTGCATCACCACATGTCCCCTTGCAGTCAGAAATTCTGCCAGGTATTTCTGCCTTGCCTCATCACCTAAAATAAGAAAATGATATCGGTTCATATCGATTCCCCCTTTTCCCTATATTATTTTATGCAATACCATCATTCGGTTTCCTTCTGCCGCTCTGGATGCTTCTTCTTTTACGCATCATAATCATCCAGAAAATGATGTTTTCTGCCATTTTTTTTATACGCTATAATGGTACTGAGATTTACATTTTCCACACTCTTAAAAATATTCTTTTCGATAAACGGACTCTTTTTCCGCAGTTCCCGGATCAGCAGTTTAACTTCTCTTCTCTTCCCTCCCCGTGCAAGCTCCTCACTTTCTTCCAGATGTTCCGTAAAGCGGCAGGCACAGCGGATAAACTTCAAATCATTATAACTGGCCCAATGGATAATATCTTCTTCACGCACAAGGTAAAGAGGGCGGATTAACTCCATTCCGGCAAAATTTGTGCTGTGTAGTTTCGGCATCATCGTCTGAACCTGTCCCCCATAGAGCATCCCCATCAAAATCGTCTCAATCACATCATCAAAGTGATGTCCGAGTGCAATTTTATTGCAGCCAAGTTCTTTTGCCTTGCTGTATAAATATCCCCTCCTCATACGCGCACAAAGATAACAGGGGGACTCAATATCTTCCGCCACCGCATCAAAAATCTGAGAGGTAAATACAACTGCCGGAATACCGAGAATGTTTGTATTCTCCATAATCCGACAGTAATTTTCCTCATTATATCCGGGATTCATAATGAGAAATACCACATCAAAATTCTTCTGTCCGTGCCGTTCCAGTTCCTGAAACAGCTTTGCCATCAGCATAGAATCCTTACCACCGGAAATACAGACCGCAATTTTATCCCCGTCCTGTATCAGTTCATAATCATTCACAGCCTTTGTAAATCTGCGCCAGATTTCTTTGCGGAATTTTTTGACAATGCTCCGCTCCACCTCTCTTTTCCGCCGTTCACCCTCACTCAGATTTTCTATCTTCATTCCACGGCCACCTCCCCTGCCAGATTCCGAATGATTTCAGAGGCAAGAACAAGCCCGGCCACAGACGGCACAAAAGCGGTAGAACCCGGAACAGCTCTTCCTGCTGACTCTTCTCCGCTAACAGGGCGAACCGGATCCTCTTTCGAGTAAACTACTTTCAGCTCCTTAATGCCTCTTTTTTTTAACTCCCTGCGCATTACTTTTGCCAGCGGACACACCGATGTCTGATAAATATCCGCCACCTCAAAGCGGGCCGGATCCAGTTTATTTCCAGCTCCCATACAGCTGATCACCGGAACGCCGCAGCTGGCAGCGCGCTCTGCAATTCCAAGTTTTGCCGTCACGGTATCCACACAGTCTGCCACATAATCATATTCACGGAAATCAAATTCTTTATCCGCCCCTGGCGGATATTCTGTCTCCGGCAGATAAAAACATTTGTGAACCTGTACGGAACAATCCGGGTTAATATCCAGAATCCTCTCTCGCATCACATCTGTCTTATATCTTCCAATCGTACTGTGCAGGGCAATAATCTGGCGGTTTATATTTGTCAGGCTGACCGTATCATGATCAATTAAATCCATTGCGCCAACCCCGCTCCTTGCCAGTGCCTCTGCCACATAGCCACCCACACCACCGACGCCAAAAACAGCAACTCTTGCCATTTTCAGCTTCTCCATGGCATCTTTTCCAAGCAGCAGCTCTGTTCTTTGAAATATATTATCAGAACTTTGTGACAATATCATTGTTTACTCCCCTCTGAACTTCCGGTCTCTTGTTCCCTGTATAACTCCGGCCGAATTTCCTTTATATCAGCATTCTCCCCACAGACACGGCAATAGGCAGAGGCTCCCCCCAGGTTCACTGTCCGCACCTGCATGGTCAATCCATCAAAAGTAAGCATCCTCCCAGTCAATAATTCTCCGGTTTCAAGAATATACTTTTGTGCCTCCAGTGCCTGTACACTCCCTATAATTCCCGGAAGGGATGAAATTACTCCCCCCTGCGAGCTGCTCTCCTGCACCTCTTTTCCCGGGATTTCCTCAAACAGGCAGCGATAACACGGTCCCTGCCCCGGCACATAGGTCATAACCTGCCCGGTAAATCCGCAGATACCGCCGTGGCAGAACGGTTTCTTTGCCAGCACACAGACATCATTTATTATAAATCTTGCCGGAAAGTTATCCACACAGTCCAGGACAAAATCATAATCCTGTATCATATCCCAGGCGGTGTCTGCCGCTAAATACTCTCTGTACACAACCGTTTTTACATAGGGGTTAATCTCCTGTACACGTTTAGCTGCCGATTCCGCCTTTGAATTCCCCACGCCCCGGGTGCTGTGAATAACCTGCCTCTGCATATTGGAGACATCTATGGAATCACCATCCACAATACCAAGCGTACCGACACCAGAGGAAGCCAGATACATGAGTACCGGAGAACCAAGCCCGCCGGCACCGACAACCAGTACCCTGGATTCTGCCAGCTTTTTCTGTCCGGCCTCTCCTACCTCCTCAAGCTTCATCTGTCGTGAATAACGCTCTCTCTGTTCATCTGTAAAGACCAAAATCACGCCTCCCTTTCTGTTTATGATAAAAAGCCCTTGCGATCCAACTCGCATAAGGGCTTTCTATATTTGTTATTTATTTCTCTGTAAAACGTGACAGGAACTGCCTTGTGCGATCCTCCCTCGGATGTTCAATCACCTGTCTTGCCTCTCCCTGTTCCAAAATAACTCCGGCATCCATAAAAATCACCTGGTCTGCCACATCCCTGGCAAATGCCATTTCATGGGTAACAATTACCATGGTCGTTTTCTGCTCGGCAAGACTCCGAATCACCTTCAAAACTTCCCCCGTAAGCTCCGGGTCAAGGGCAGAGGTCGGCTCATCAAAGCACAGGATATCCGGTTTTAATGCCAACGCCCGGGCTATTGCAACCCTCTGCTGCTGCCCGCCGGACAACTGATGCGGATAGTGCTCCGTGCGGTCGGAAAGTCCCATTTTATCAAGAAGTCCGAGTGCATTTTTTTCAATTTCAGCATAGATTTCTTTTTTATGTTCCTTAAATCCCGGTTTTTCCTTTTCGAGAAGCTGTCCGGCCAGCATGACATTTTGCAGCGCCGTATACTGTGGAAAAAGGTGAAAGGACTGAAATACTAATCCAAAATGAAGGCGTTTCAGACGAATATCCTTCTCCCGCCGGGTCTGCTCTGCCTCTGCGTCAAAAAGAGTCTCCCCCTGTACAATAATTTTTCCGCTGTCCGGCTTCTCCAAAAAATTTAAACAGCGCAAAAGCGTTGTTTTACCGGACCCTGAAGAGCCGATAATCGCCAGCGCCTGTCCCTGCTCCAGCGAGAAACTGATGTCTTTTAAAACCTTTGTCGCCCCAAAGCTCTTTTCCAGATTCTGAACTTCCAATATCGCCATCTGCCTGCCCCCCTTACTTAAAATAATCCAGTTTTTTCTCCACCCATCCAAGGAAAAGGGTAAGAAGCCCACTGAATACCAAATAATAAAATGCCGTAAAGAAGAGCGGCCAGATTGCACCGGAAATTCCCTGTGAGCCTTTCAGGAATGCCTGTCCGGCCCATATAATCTCCTGCAGCGCAATAATGCGGGCAAGGGAAGTATCTTTTACAAGAGTAATAATTTCATTGGAAATCGGAGGCACAATGCGCTTTATCATCTGCAAAAGAGTGACTTTGAAAAAAATCTGGCTCTTTGTCATTCCGAGGACAAGTCCGGCCTCCTGCTGCCCCTTCGGGACACTCTGGATACCTCCACGGTATATTTCCGAAAAATAACAGGCATAATTAATAATAAAAGAAACAGATGCCGCTAAGAATCTACCGCTCTCACCAGCCCCCCAAAGCGTCTTTCCAAGCACGAGCCCCGGGAAATAATAAATAATTAAAAGCTGAATCATCAGTGGCGTTCCCCGAACAATCCAGACGATAAAACGGGTAAAATACTTTAGCGGCTTAAAAGAAGACATTGAGCCAAAAGCAATAATCAACCCCAGAGGAAAGGCCCCCAAAAGGGTGACAAAAAACAATTTCAGAGTCTGTAAAAAACCCTCATTTAATGCCTGTATGACAATGGGCATCTGTTCCATAATTGTAGACATTTTCCTACCTGCCTTTTCAATCGCATCCGGTGTAATTTACTGCTCAATCAACGCAGCCTGTACGCCATACTTCTTAGCAGTTTCTTCCATGCTGCCATCCTTATAGCTCTGTGCCAGAAAAGCATTGAGTTTTTCTGCAAGATCCGAACCCTTTCGGAAACCAACACCATACTCCTCAGAATTAAAGCTTGCTGTATAAGTCAAATCTTCATAGCTTGTTCCCTCACCAACCATTGCGGCAGCCATCAGGGAATCAATTACAGCAGCGTCCGATGTTCCGGCAGAAACCTCCATTACAGCGTCCGACTGTGCCTTGACAGCAGTAAAATTATATTCCAGTCCCTTCAGTACCTTCTCCCCGGCAGAACCTCCCTCTACCGCGAATGTTAAATCCTTCAGGCTCTCTACCGTCTGATATTTATCTGCATCCTCTTTTTTTACAACTGCCACCTGGGCATTGTTACAATACGGTTTGGAACACTCCATGGCGCTGGTTACTTCATCTGTCAAAGTCATACCGTTCCATACGCAGTCAAGAGACTTTGCGTCCAGCTCAAGCACTTTATTATCCCACTCTATCTCAACAAACTCTGCCTCCACACCGAGGCTCTTGGCAAAAGCTTTTGCCATATCAGCATCAAAACCAACCCAGTCACCGGATTTATCTTTATAATCCATTGGCTCAAAATCGGTAATGCCAATAAGAAGTTTCCCCTTATTCTGAACATAAGCAGTATCTGATTCGCCACTTGCCGCAGCACCGCTTGCGTCTGATGTACTCTGTGTCTGCTCCGGTGTTTTGTCTGTTGTCTCTTTGCCATCCTCTCCGCATGCTACCATACAAAAGCACATAACTACGGAAAGCATTAGCGCTATTAACTTTTTCATAATATACTATTCTCCTTTCTGTGCCAATAGGCACACAATGGCATTTTAGCACAGTCGGAAATTTATGTAAAGATTTTTTGTCAAATCCCCCGCTGTCTCGTCACCTCATACATGAGAACAGAGGCCGCGCAGCTTACGTTAAAAGAAGTGGCATAGGACTTTTCAGACATTGGTATCGTACAGAGCACATCACAGCACTCTTTAAACGCTTTGTTCAGCCCCATCGTCTCATTTCCCATCATAAGCATCAGCGGCTTTGTAAAATCCACCGAATACAACGGATGTTCCCGGTGGGCAGTCGTCCCTACCGTAATGAAACCGGGATACGTATTTTTCAGCAGTTCCCTGTACTGAAAGAGTGCTTGATTATCAGAAACCCGGATAACAGGCATGTTAAAAAAGGACCCCATCGCCGATACAACAACACCCGGGTCATACAAATCAACTGCATGCCCCGTTATAATAAGCATGTCTGCCCCCAGCGCATCACATGAGCGAATCATGGTACCAAGATTTCCTTTATTTGACGGCCTGTCAAACAGCACGATAAACGGATTTTCTGAAAGACGGACACTCTGGAGTGTATCCTCCCGCATCTCAATCACCGCCATCAGCTCCGAAGTCTCCCCTTTGTCGCTGAGTTCCGACATAAGTTCCGGCGTCAGGCAATAATTGGCATCCGTATGCACATCCCGGATCATATCGGATGCCCAATCAGATAAGTGATTTTTGTCACAGATAAACGACTTTATCCGCCATCCGTTTTTTACTGCCTCATTCAGGCTGCGCACGCCCTCTACAAGAAATTCATTGTATTTATAACGCTTTTTTCGGTTCGTCTTCAAAGTCTCAAATCTCTGAAATATGTTATTCTTATTGTTTATGTTTATCATTTTATCAATTCCCGGCATCGTCTGCCCCCCTCCTGCTCCTAGGATAACGTATTCCCTGCGGCATTGTCAACAGGCTGACATCCCCAGTCTTCCTGGTAATACTGCGCCTGGGCACTCCACATTTCATAATATTTCCCCTCCTCTTCTTTCACAAGCTCCTCATGGCTTCCATACTGTATCAGCTGCCCCTCATGGAAAACCGCTATTTTCTCACAGAAACGGCACGAAGAAAGACGGTGGGAAATATAAATAGCTGTCTTTTCCCCTACAATTTTATCAAAATTAGAATAGATTTCATATTCTGCAATCGGGTCAAGTGATGCTGTCGGTTCATCCAGAAGAATAAAGGGAGCATCCTTGTATACGGAGCGCGCTATGGCAATTTTCTGCTCCTCCCCGCCGGATATCTCAATTCCCCCGTCATCATAATCTTTATACAGATATGTTTTTTCACCCTGTTCCAGAGTTTGCAGCCGCTCCCCAAAATCGGCATCCTCAAGACACTTTTTCACCAATGTGCTGTCATAATCTACGGTTACGGCAACGTTTTGCGCCAGCGGGTAGGGAAACAATACATAGTCCTGGAACACAACGGAAAATAAGCGGCTGTACTCATCTGACTTAAATTTGCGGATGTCTACGCCATTCAGGAGAATTTCCCCCTCATCCGGGTCATACAGCCTGCATAAAAGCTTTATCATTGTCGTCTTGCCGGAACCATTCATCCCGACTATAGCCAGCTTCTCACCGATGCGAAGTTTCATTGAAAAGTTCTTTAACGCAAATTGCTCACTTCCCGGATAACGGAATGAGACATTTCGGAACTCAATCTGGTATTCGTTGTCACTCCGCTTCTCAACCGGAAGTTTCCCCTTGTACATCTCATCTGACATTTCCAGAAATTCTATGGTACTGACCTGTTTTCTGGCTGTCAGGGCAAATTCAGAGATGTCGTTTATCAGACTGAAAATATTAGACATAAAATTATTCAGGCATCCAGCGAGCCTCACTACATTTCCCACGCTGACTGCCCCGGCAAGGGCGACAACCGCTACCATCAGGTAAGCGCCCCCCTCTATCGCACTCTGCATCACGTTATCAACAACGCTTCCGCCCCCAAGTCCGATGGCGCCCTTTTGAATTCGTTTTCGGTATTTCTCTTTTTTATAGACGTCTACCGTCCATCGTCTCATTAAATCATAGCTGCCATAGATTCGGATATCTTTGCCATTTTTATAGTTGTAGTGTGCTCCGTTGGCAAAACCCCAGCTAAATTCTGCAAGCTCTTTCTTCTCCTCGTCACTCGGCTGATAAAACATAAATTCATGGTGGATTTTCCGAAAATGCAGTCCTGCCTTTATTCCCGCGATTCCAAGGAGAATCAGGATAAACAGGACAAGCAGCGCATAATACTGCCTCGCATTTATAATGAGCCCCACAACCGGCACGCCCAAAATAAATGCCCCGATAATATTAAAACACCGGTACAAAATACCATTGAACTGCCAGAAAAGGGAATTAATTCCTGCCCCCCAGTTGTTATCCGCCCAAATCCTGTCCTGCAGTTTCTTCATCTTTGGGCTGTTAATAAAGGAAAAATCCATATTCAGCATCCTGGTCTGGGTACTGCAGGAATAGAGGGAATACATCGCCTCCCTCCTCACCTCCATGCGGTTCCAGATAGAACTGGCAATAAAATATAAAATTAGAATCCCCACAAGTGTACATGCGGTCACAAAAAAGACCTCGGAAAACCCTTTCTTCCCCTCAATGGAATCCAGAATATAAGCGGACAGCATAAGCTGTATATAAGGCACAAGGACATTTATAATATGCACGATGGAGGTAAAGAAAAAATACCACCTGTCCATATCCCTGACTATTTTCATTATTTTTCTAATGTTTTGAATATGCTTTTTTAACGGAAGCTTACTCGTCAACTGTGTATCCATATCCGCTCACCCCTTCCTCTGCCTGTTTACTATTGTAATAATTGCTCTGTATCCGGAACATTTCCGCGTACTTTCCGTTTTGCCCCATTAATTCATCGTGCGTGCCGGACTCAATATTTTTCCCGTCTTCAAACAGAACAATCCGGTCTGAAAACCGTGTGCTGGCAAGACGGTGAGAGATAAAGAGCGACGTCTTTCCTCCGCTGTATTTGCTGTAATCGTTATATATCTCGCTCTCCGCAATCGGGTCAAGAGCCGCTGTCGGCTCATCCAGAATCAGAACCGGAGCATCCTTATATAAAGCCCTTGCCAGCATAAATCTCTGCTGCTGCCCGCCGGAGAGCTCTACGCCGTCCTTTACAAGCTTCTTTGTCATGAAACTGTCCAGATGAACTCCTTTTTCCTCAAAAACGGATTTCAGCCCTGCTTTTTCAAGCGCATCCCAGGCACGCTCTGTATCCACGGTATCCTCTTTTTGCAAAGTGAGATTCTCACCAACCGTAAATGGAAGAATCAACTGCTCTTGAAATACAACGGAAAACAACTGATACAGTTCTTCCCTCGGAAACTCGTTCCGGTCTATGCCATTGATTAAAATTTTTCCTTCATCCGGGTCATACATGCCGCAGAGCAGTTTTACAAACGTGGTTTTTCCTGCGCCATTCACCCCTACAAGCGCAATTTTTTCCCCGGCATGTATGGTCAGGCTGAGATGCTCAAATATGGGAGAGACTTCTTCTTTTTTTCCGTCATTCTCCTCCACTTCCTCACTGGCATCGCAATAGGAAAAACTGACGTTTTCAAATTTTATTTCGATTGGCATATCCAGTTCCTCTATGTGCCTTGTCCCGGAATGCAGTTTTTCCTCCGGCAATTCCATATATGTCCGCAGATAATCGGCAGAATTTGCCGCCTCACGCAGCTCGGAAAGATTGTTCATAATGCTGGTGACAAAGCCCGAAAATCCTGTAACCGCACCGAAATAAAGCACAAACTCACTGGCAGAAACCGTTCCAAGAAATGCCCGCCACAACAAAAAACCATAAGCCCCCATATCCCTGGCAAATGACAATAAAAATCCCAGTTTTTCATAGAGCGACCGCTTTTTATATATTTTCCAGTTTACCCGTCTGTTCTCATCCAATACTATATCGCGCAGGCAAATCAGCCAGTGGGACATGCCAAAAATACGGATGTCTTTTGCCCCCATGACATTCCCCATAGAATTTAACACGCAGTAATAATGTTTATTTGCCTGTGCTTTTTCATCCCGAAGGCTCTCTTCATATCGGATTTGCCCCAGATTAATAAGATAATTAAGAAAGGCAAGAACCGTAAGACAAATCAGAAGCCAGACATTTAACATCCCAATCACACCGGAATATAGCAGAAAGCACAGGATATTTACCGTAATCCCGACCGTCCCTGTCACCATGCGGGAACTCGCTGACCAATCTCCCCATTGGAGAGACTCGAAGGCTTTCCAATACACTTTTTTCATGTCCCCGGATTCCGTATAAGGATATGGGATGCGCAGGCTTTTTAAAAACAGCAGGCCTACCTGATTTACACGCTGTGAATTATACAAATGATATTTTCCGGCAGAGGCCAGGGCATGAACCGCCCGGACAGATATCATCATCAGCGTGAACAGACCAAGCACCATCATGGCATGCCAGACATTTGCTCCCTGAATAACCAAATCCAGTGTAATCTTAGGAAGATAAATTCCAATCAGCGGGATAAAGGTTCCCAGAACAATCTCTGCCGCACACAAAAGAAGTAATATCGGCTCATATTTGTGAAAATATTTTATAAAATATACAATATCACTGAAAATAGAATAGTGTTTTGGTTCCAAAAAAACGCCTCCTTTACTTTTTCTTATATTTCATGTACTCATTTTACCATACACGTAAGAAAAAGAGAAAAAGGCGCACGAACGGTAATTATTTTTCACGAATGGCTTGCTGTCCACAGCATGCTGCCTGCAGCGGCAGCATGATTTCCGTGACAAAAACTCCCTCTTCATCCTGTCTGTCCAGGTATCCCTCGTAACGCTCCACCACTCTGTCAATGCGCATCAGACCAAAACCATGATATTTTCCTTCCTTTGTGGATTCATAGACCCTGCCAATCCTTTTCCTCGTGCCGCTGGCAGAATTCATAATATAAACATAGAGCTGTCCCTTTAAAATATCTATATAAATACGGATAAATCTCTCCTCCGGATTATCAATCCCGGCACAGGCCTCCATCGCATTATCCATCAGATTTCCAATGATAATACTTAAATCAACTTCCGAAAAAGACATGTTCAGCTCCTTTGGCACAAGCGCCTTGGCATCTACGTGAATCCCCCTCGCCTTTGCCAGCGAAATTTTACTGTTTAATATAGCATCGATCATGACGTTTCCTGTCTTAATCACCGTATCAACCGTTGTCAGGTCTTTGTCCAGTTCGCCCAGAAAATCCGACAATTCTTCCAGCTTTCCCATGGCAAGGAACGCTTTCATTGTCTGAATATGGTCATGGTAATCGTGCCGCCACCCACGGGTCTGACGGTACATATTCTGTACTTCCGCACAGTGTTTTTCCATTAAATCACTCTGATAAATTAACGTTCTCCTGTCCATCTGCCATACCATCCATCTTCCTATGAGGCCGGCAAGCAGAAAGACAACAAAAATCCCGGCAATTACTATGCCTGCAATAAAATAACTATTCACTTTTATCTCCTTTTTTGAAATACTTTATAAAAGCCTGATTAACTTCCCTGTGAAGTCTCCGGCTAACTGGTATCCTGCTCCCATTGTCAAACACAATCTCTGTCCGTCCAATATGGTGAATATTACGGATTCCACACAGATACGAGCGGTGGCATTTGACAAAACCATGGTATATTACCTGATTCTCCAGTTCTGAAATGCCCTCTTTTACTTCATACAGGTCTGTCTGTCCTCTTTGCTCCCCCTGTCCCACAACCTCAATGACACAGCCATGCCCACGCGCCTCAATATAATTCACGGAATCCACCTCAAACTTATGGAGTTCCTCTTTTGTGTGCACTAGAAGGTATTGCGTTTCACTGCTTTTTTCTACAATTTTATCCATACATGCCGCAACCTTTCCCTCACGGATTGGTTTCAACAGATAATGCATGGCCTCTACCTCATAACCTTCCTCTATATAATCACGGATTCCTGTAGTAAATATAATGTTAATTTTTCCGTCTTTTTCCCGCACGGACTTTGCCATCTGCATCCCGTTCATCTTTTTCATCTGTATGTCCACAAACAACGCAGAAAAATCCTGGCCCGTCTCCCATTCAAACAAAAAATTCTCTGCACTCGGATAATACTTAATTTCCAGCGCAACCTTCTTCTTCTCGCTCCAATTGTTCAGATATCTCCCTAAAAGTTCTGCATGCACCTGCTCATCCTCAATAATCGCTATTTTCATCGTTATGCATCTCCATTCCTGAACATTTTATTTGGTGTGGCTATACAATAGATTATACAGCAAATGAACAGCATAAACAATGTGTGGTTTGCAATTGACATATCCTCACCTGATTGTTAGAATATATTATGTAAAATTATAGAATAATTACGGAGGATTACAATGTACCATTGCTATACTCATTTTTATTTTACAGGACAAAAAAGTGATATTTTTCGTATATTTAGGGAAATACCGCCATTTGAACATTTTACACATGAATTTTCAGAGAGCACAGAACCGGTAGATACACTGACTGCCGGGGCAGATATTCTGATTGCCAATTTACAGGACAGCGATGAAAAAAATATTATCCATTCGCTCATTCAGAATAAAAAAGAAGATGCTGCACTTATTGTACTTGCTGATAAAGGGCAGACTGCGTCCTTATCCCCTTTTCTGTCAGAAATTCAGGATATATGGATTATGCCAATGTCTGAAGAAGAAGCAAGATTCCGCTTTTTGCGCTGGCAGCAATCTTACAAAATGAGCAAAGACCTCTGGGAGACCAGCCAATATCTGGAATCAACAATTAATAATATTCCCAACCTGATATGGTATAAAGATAAAAATGGAATACATGAAAAAGTAAATGACAATTTCTGCAAAACAGTAAATAAAACAAAGGAACAGGTTCAGGGACGAGGCCATGCCTACATATGGGACGTAGAGTTCGACGATCCTGCTTGTATTGAATCCGAGCGCAAAGTTATGACCAGCCGGAAAACCTGTGTTGCAGAGGAAACAATTGAAACCGGTGAGGGAACAAGACTTCTCACCACCTACAAATCACCTCTCTATGACATTGATGGAAGTGTTATGGGCACAGTGGGAGTAGCTATTGACATTACACAGGAGCATGCCTATGAACAGGAACTCCGAAAGAAAAACCATGCCCTGGAAACCGTTTTTACAACCATGGACTGCGGTATTTTATGCCATACAATAGACGGCTCCCAGATTATCAGCATTAACAAGGCCGCTCTTAACATTCTGGGATATGATACGCAGGAAGAGCTTATTGCGGATGGATTTGCGACGGTTGCCGCATCAGTCATGGAAGAAGATAAACCAAAGCTCAGGGAATGTATTAAGAAACTGGAAAAGAATGGAGATAATGTAAATATTGAATACCGTGTCCAGCATAAAAACGGGGATATTCTGCATGTTATGGGCAATGTAAAACTTGTGGAAGAAAACGGGCAGCTTTTCTACCAGCGTTATCTCTTAGATTGTACTACTCAAAAAATTCAGGAGGAAAAAAAGCAGCGGGAGGCAAAAAAACATCAGACAAAATTGATTCATGCACTGAGTATCGATTATAACCTTGTTTACTTTTTTGATCTCTATACCGGAGAAGGCATCCCTCTGCGCATGGGCAAGGATGAAAGCTTTATTTCTGATTACTCCAAAGACGGAACAATTTCCCTGAGAGAAAGCATGGAACAGTATGTGAAGAATTATGTTTATGAGGAAGACAGGGAAATGCTTCTGAATGCCTCTTCCAAGGAAGTATTGATAGAAGAATTATCGAAAGAAAAAGTATACTATGTAAACTACCGTACTTTCGATGAGGACGGAATAAAATATTATCAGCTGAAAGCGGTGCGAACCGGTTCTGATGATAAAAAAATGGATGTCGTTATTGGTTTCCGAAGCATTGATGCAGAAACACGTGATGAAATGGAGCAAAAAAGTCTCTTGGAAGATGCACTTATGCAGGCAAAAAAAGCAAGCGAGGCAAAAAGTGTTTTTCTCTCCAATATGTCTCATGATATCCGTACACCAATGAATGCTATCGTCGGCTTTACCACACTGGCTATCTCCCACCTTGACAGGACAGAACAGGTAAAGGAATATTTACATAAAATACAGTCCTCAGGAAATCACCTGCTCAATCTTATTAATGATGTACTGGATATGAGCCGAATTGAAAGCGGCAAGATGCATTTAGAAGAAAAACCGTGCCACCTGCCGGAAATCCTGCATGGACTTTATAATATATTACAAGCTGACATACGATCGAAACACCAGGAATTTCATATGGAGGCAATCTCTGTAAAAAATGAAAATATCTACTGTGATAAGCTTAGATTAAACCAGGTTCTGTTAAATCTGCTCAGTAACGCCATAAAATACACAAATGAAGGAGGATCCATCTCTGTCATTCTCACGGAGCAGGACAGCACAACAGCTGACAATGCTAGCTACGCAAACAAAGTTAGCTATGCTAACTTTGAATTCCGCATCATTGATACCGGAATCGGCATGAGTGAAGAGTTTATCCAACACATATTTGAACCATTTGAAAGAGAGCAGAACTCTACTACCAGCGGAATTCAGGGAACCGGATTAGGGATGGCTATTACAAAAAATATCGTTGACATGATGAATGGCTCTATTGATGTCAAAAGTCATCAGGGCGAAGGAACAGAATTTACTCTTACTTTTTCATTCCGCCTAAACGAAAAAGCCAATCCATATCCCTCCTTACCGGAATTAGAAGGGCACCGGGCACTCATTGTCGCAGAACATGCCAGTACCTGCGAGAATATATCTGCCGTTTTACAAAAAGTCGGAATAAAACCTGAATGGACATTATCAGGAAAAGAGACGCTGGAACTCGCCCACGCCGCCTCCATGACGGATGACAATTATTGTGTATACATTATTGACTGGTATCTGACAGACACAAATGCAATAGAACTCACTCAAAAGCTCAAAAAAGAAACTGACAGCCATCCCCCTATTATTTTCCTTAGCGCTTTTGACTGGACAGAAATTGAAGATGAAGCCACGGCTGTCGGTGTGACGAATTATTGCAGTAAGCCGATTTTTTCTTCTGAACTATTGCACTGCTTAAATACAGCAGTTAACAAAGACAGGAAAGAAATAAATCAGAGCAAAAAAACAGCCCCCCGTTATACCGGCCATATTCTTCTGGCAGAAGATATTGAACTCAATCAGGAAATTGCTGTCACAATTCTTGACGAAGCAGGTTTTATTACAGAGGTAGCAGAAAACGGGCAAGTTGCAGTGGATATGCTGAAAAACTCTGAACCCGGATATTACCAACTCATACTCATGGATATCCAAATGCCTTTTATGAACGGCTATGAAGCAACCATTGCCATCCGCAATCTCGAAAATAAAGCATTGGCTTCCATTCCAATTCTGGCAATGTCAGCCAATGCCTTTGAAGAGGATAAGCAGGAATCCCTGAAATGTGGGATGAACGGCCATATTTCAAAGCCAATTAATATTGATGTTCTCTTTGAGACACTGGATAAAATCATTTCATAAAACTGTTGTTTTATGATACAATTTCTCCCATATAATAAAATCCACGGCTCTCAAGAAGCTTCACTGATACAATTTTACCTATGTAAAATGCATGGCACGATGAGTTTCCCCCCTTACAGTGGACAACAGCATTGTTCGATAGACGTCCGGTAAGGAGGGATGCATCCTGCTCATTAATTTCCTCAAACAGCACATCAACCGTCTGTCCAACCCGGGAATCCGTAATCTCCTTAGAAATCTCCTTTATAACTCCAAGAAGCCTGTCAAAACGTCTTTTTACAACCTCCTCCGGCACCTGTCCTTCCATATCTGCTGCCGGCGTACCAAAGCGTTTAGAATAAATAAATGTATAGGCACTGTCAAAGCGGACTCTTCTCACAACATCAAGCGTCTCCTCAAAGTCCTCTTCCGTCTCCCCCGGAAATCCCACAATAATATCTGTTGTCAGGGAAATATCCGGCAGCCTGTCCCGAATTCGATCGACCAGTCCAAGGTAATCCTCCTTAGAATAACGCCGGTTCATCTTTTCAAGTATCCTGCTGCTGCCAGACTGCAGGGGCAGATGCAGATGCGCACAAACCTTTTGGCACTCATGCATCGCATCGATCAATTCATCCGATAAGTCTTTTGGGTGAGAGGTCATAAATCGAATTCTTTTCAATCCCTTAACAGCATCCACCCGCCGCAGAAGACTGGCAAAACTCACTGGATGATTAAGGTTTTTCCCGTAGGAATTCACATTCTGTCCAAGCAGCATAACCTCTAAAACACCATCCTCTACAAGCCTCTTTACTTCATCCACGATATCATCCGGCTCCCGGCTTCTCTCACGCCCCCTGACATACGGTACAATGCAGTAACTGCAAAAATTATTGCACCCGAACATAATATTTACACCGGTTTTAAAAGGATATTTACGCCGGCCAGGTAAATCCTCTACAATTCCCCTGGCCTCCTCCCACACATCAATGATCTGTGCCTCTGCCTGAATCTGCTCATATAAAAGTTCAGCCAGTTTATAGATATTATGCGTTCCAAAGACAATATCAACAAAAGGATATTCCTTCCGTATTTTCTCCCTCTCATCTGCCTCCTGCATCATACAGCCGCATAATACAATTTTCATATCCGGATTTTCCTTTTTTTTCTTTTTCAGATAACCAAGCCGCCCGTATATTTTTAAGTTGGCATTTTCCCTTACAGTACATGTATTGTACAAAACAAGATCAGCCTCTTTACTATCCGTCTCTTCATAACCAATACAGGATAATACAGCAGCCATTTTTTCTGAATCCTTTGCATTCATCTGACAGCCAAGTGTCTGAATACAGGCAGTAGGAAAACGTCCTTTTTTTTCAAAAAAGCGTCTCGTATACTGCCTGCACTTTGCCATAAAATAATACTGCCGTTCCGGTTCACTCTCCGGAGCTACTGATAATACGTCTATTTTGTCCAAGTCAATATCGTAATGCATTTCTTAATTTTCTCCTTTTCCTGTCACCTCCCCACAGTGTACCACACTATCTTTTCTGCCGCAAGCGTCTGCATTACATCCCTTCCGGGAATCCAGGCAGTTTATTGTTGCTGCTCTCTTTTTCCGTCCCCTCCTTATTCATCAGTTCTGTGAGAATTGGCTCTGCTGTCTCCATCGGAATGGCAAATCCCATACCTTCAATTTCTTCTGATGCAAATTTTGACGAATTAATACCAATCACTTCGCCCCGGCTGTTGACAAGCGCACCGCCACTGTTTCCCGGATTAATTGCTGCATCTGTCTGGAAAAGCTTAACACTGCCACCGCCATCCCCGGTATCTATCTCACGGTCTCTGGCGCTGATATAACCAACGGTCACACTTGTTCCATACCCCAGAGCATTCCCTATGGCAATCGCCTGTTCTCCTACTTTTGTCTGCGAACTGTCACCAATGGAAGCAACTTTTATCTTTTGAAGCGTATCTTCGGACAGTTTTTCTTTATCCACCTCCACAACTGCCAAATCATTGACTTCATCTGTTCCCTTTACCTTTGCCTGTGCTGCTGTGTCATCACAAAAGCGGATTGTTACATTATCGGCATTCTCTACTACATGGTTATTGGTTGCAATGTAAAGTTTATTATCTTTATCTGCAATCAATATGCCTGAGCCGCTTCCGCTGCTCTCACTCTCCTGCGGCCCAAAAAATCCATGAGTCACTACTTTTGCTGTCACATCAATAGATACCAGTGACGGAATAACCTGATCAACAATTTGTGAAACATCCGTACCTCCTGACGCATTTGTATCTTTAACTACACTTGTGGCAGCTAATTTAGCCTGTGTATCATCTCCCGAGTCCTCTGCCTGCATTTGTGCAAATTTAGTTCCTACATACCCTGTGCCCTGAAAAACTGTCCCTGCAAGAAGACCAAAGGCAATCGCACCTGTTATTATTTTACTGGAATATTTCATATCATCCACATCCTTTCTTTATGATTTATCCATATCATAAACAGAAAATGTGTGCGTCCTTTGTCAGCCTTTTGAATGATTTGTGTTGTCTTTTTGTCCAAAATGTGAATTGTATGCTTGTAGTTTTCTCTAAAAAATGGTACACTGAAGATAAATTAAATTACAACACAATACTAAGCAATAAATGTCTTACGCGCAGATTTGCGCAGAATCGAGGGGTAATTATGGGGAATACTTTTCCGCTTGCCTGCAGCTGGCCGCTGCTTGACGGTGCAAAAAAAATTTTAGAAGAAGGAGACCAAACGGTCAATTCTATTAATTCATTACTTCATCATATCAAAGAAACTCTTCATTTGAGCGGTGTATCCATCCGACAGCGGATTCCACGACCCTATTCACTCCGCATTATGTATGAGCATATGAAAAATAGTCCTATCCGCCGGATTAACCAGACAATAACATATACCCCGGAAGAATGGGATACCGCTGTCAATGAATACAAAAAGGGATATTATGTCCATAACGATGACGATAACACCGAAATACTGCCAGGCGTTGTTTCTCAATTTCTGCCAGCCACTATTATACAATTTCCATATTTCGCAGACGGCCAGTTCCTCGGCACACTTGACCTTATTGACTTTCAGCGCCACAGAAGAATTGAGGACAAAGATATTACCATTCTTACAACTCTCAGTGAGGCAATTTTTAAAGAACTCACCCGGATGGATAAAGAAAACAACACTTACTCTGCGGAAGAGGACTTTAAAGATTACATAACCGATTTGAGCCGCTACGAAAATTTTGTTGATAATTTAGATCAGATCCTCCCCAATTATGTAACAGAACAAAGTGCTGTCTTAATCGTATGCGCCGATATCCATCATTTTAAACTGATTAATGAAAATTATGGCTACCGCAAAGGAGATGAGCTTTTGCGTACCTTTGCCAAACAGTTGAACAACGGCCATCCTTTTATTGACGCATGCCGTATTTACTCGGATAACTTTATTATTGCCTACTCGGTTCCAAGGACCCATCTCGACCAGGTTCGCCTTGAGACAGAAAACTTCCACGAATCACTCTCCAAAGAATTGCGAAAATGCTGTCCGGATGACCACATCCGCATCTGTTCCGGCATTTATACCATAGAGGATAAAAACACGGATGTCTCTACCGCTGTTGCATATGCCAACATGGCAAGAAAACAGTCAAAGGAAGAAAAAGGCCTGCACTGTGTCCAGTTCTCCCCGGAGATGATTCAGGATATGAAATGGCGCTCCTTCTTAAATAATGAACTTCCAAGAGCCATTTTAAATCACAATTTGATTGTCTACTACCATCCAAAAGTTTCATGCGACTCCAACCGCCTTCTCGGAGCAGAGGCCCTGATCCGCTGGCAGTTAGAGGATGGGACATTTATCTTTCCGGACCAGTTCATATCCGAGTTTGAGGGAAACGGAAACATTATACAGCTGGATTACTATGTATATGAAGAAGTATTTCGGTATTTGAAATCACGCTTAGATAAGGACCTCCCTGTTGTACCAATTTCTATGAATGTGTCACGCACACATTTGGAAAATGACGATATCCTCGCCTACATACAACTGTTAGTGCAAAAGTATGATGTACCCGCTAAATACATTGAATTTGAATTAACCGAGAATATCTATATGCACAGCTATGAATCCGCCCGAAACTTTATTGCCACCTGTAATTCCATGGGTATCTCCGTATCTATGGATGACTTTGGCTCCGGCTTTTCATCCCTGAATATGCTGAGTGATTTAGATATAGATATTATTAAAATTGATAAAATATTTATGCGCCATGCCCAGCTGAGCGACAATGACAAAATCATACTTACCAGCGTTATTAATATGGCAAAACAGCTGAATATGATTGTATTATGCGAAGGCGTAGAGACAGAGAGCCAGGTCAGTTTCTTAAAAGACGCCGGCTGTGACATTATCCAGGGCTATTACTACGCGAGACCGATGTGCCAGGAAGAATTTGACCAATTTATTATGACGGACTACCTGAACAAATAAATCTACCTGTCCAGATAAGAAAGCTAACATTGACAACTAGCTCTCAAAATTACCAAGCACTCTCAAAAAAGCGGCCTCTTCACGGACGCCGCGAAGGGCATTTTTCACAGCAGGATTATCCAGATTTCCCTCTACATCGATAAAAAATCGATACTCCCAGTTTCTACTTGGAATGGGACGGGATTCAATCTGTGTCATATTTAAATCATTGTACAAAAAGTGTGATAATATCCGGTAAAGAGAACCGCTGATATGCGGAAGCTCAATACAGAGAGCAAGTTTATTGCTCTTCTCTGTGTACTCTTTCTTTTTCCCGATAATAATAAATCTTGTACAATTATTTTTCTCCTGCTGAATACTATCTGCCAACACTTCCAGTCCATATTCTTTTGCTGCCCGCCTGCTGGCAATTGCCGCCTGGGATTTCTTTTTATCCTCTGATACTTTTTTTGCTGCCGCCGCTGTCGAACCGTACTCAACTCCCTCATATTCCGGATGTTTCCCCATAAATTCCCGACTTTGCAAAAGCCCCTGAGGATGGGAAAAGACAGTGCGGATATCAGAGAGTTCCGCCCCCGGCAGAGCAAGAAGACACTGATCAATCCTCATGACATACTCTCCCACAACTGCATTATCATAATTTAATAAGAGGTCATAATTTACCGTTATACCGCCCGTAGAAGAATTTTCAATCGGCAGGATGCCATAGTCGGCCTTTTCGCTTTCTACCGCTTCCATAATCCCCTGAAAACTGGAACAGCTGATGCCATTGACATCTGCACCAAAAACGTCTTCCATTGCCTGCTGAGTATGTGTTCCCGGAACACCATAATAGTAAACACATGCCTCCTCTTTTTGAAGGACATTCTCCACCTTTACAAAATTTGTCTCCACCTGCTCCGATGGCAGTAAACTGTACTGGTATTTCCTGCTGATTGACATAATCTGGCTGAATAATTCCTTAACCGCCCGCCCGTTAAACTCACCGTGAGACAAAGCACTGAGTTTTTGAAGTTTCTCCTCCTCCCTTTCCTTATCAAATACCGGCTTTCCTGTCTCAAGTTTATACATGGCGACTTTTTCAGCAACTTCCATCCTCTTTTCAAAAAGTTCTACCATCTGTCTGTCTATTTCATCAATCTGCTGCCTTGACACGGACAAATCAATCATGGCATTTCCTCCTGTTTTCCTGTTGTACGGTTTAATTCCTCCAAAAGCTCACTCACTGTCCTGTGATATACCGGATGGGATACCCACGGAGCAATCGCACAGAGCGGTTTTAATACAAACTCACGTTTATGCATCTCGCGGTGAGGCAATATCAGCTCTTCCGTCTGCATCACTACATCCCCGTAAAAAATAATGTCCAAATCAATAGTTCTCGGCCCCCAGTGAATTTTCCTTTCTCTCTTCCCCTCCTGCTCAATTTTCTGCAGAAGCTGCAAAAGGACCTCCGGCGGCTCTATTGTCTCAAGCTCCACAGCCCCATTCAGGAACATATCCTGCTCCGTGTAACCATAAGGTTCTGTCTCTATCCAATCTGAAATCTGCCTGACACGAATTGAAGGGATTTTTTGCAGCGCATCCATTGCATCCTGCAAATGCTTTTCCCTGTCTCCCATATTAGAGCCAACAGATAGATAAACTTTCTGCCATTCTCTCTCTATACATACACTAACAGTATCCAGCGGAAGCAAAATCGGCGCCCACGGCTTTTTTATTTCCACACGGATTTTCTCAATTTTCGGAAACGTAAGCAGAATTGCCCTGGCTAAATGTTCGGCAACCGCCTCTATCAATTTAAAATTTTTCTTCTCCATCTCTCTTTTTACAAAGTGAGAGACCTCCGCATAATCAATCGACTTAGACAGATCATCGCTAATTCCTGAAAGTCTTGTGTCCATATACAGGGTAAGGGATACCAGAAATTTCTGTCCCAGCACGTTTTCTTCTTTTAAGACCCCATGATGGCAATATACCTCAAGGTCACGAATTTGAATTGAGTCCATGGCTTATCTCCCCCCGCTCTCTGAATGCAGAACAGCATCTGTCATCCGCAGCACGCGCATATTTTTTTCTACATCATGAACACGCACAAATCCACAGCCCTTCATTGCAGCAATTACGCTGAGCGCCATTGTACCCTCTTCCCTTTCATTTACAGGGAGCATAAGGGTCTGGCCTATCACACTTTTTCTTGATGCTCCAAGAAGCACCGGATAGCCCAGGGCAACAAGATCCTCCAGGTGATTAATGATGATTCGGTTCTGTTCTAATGTTTTTCCAAAGCCTACGCCTGGGTCAAGAATGATTTTATCTTTTTTTATCCCATATTTTCCCGCTATTGCCAGTGAGGTCTGTAAGTCTGCTATGACCTCCGGGACAAAATCCCCGTACTCGGCCGTCTCTCTGTTGTGCATCAGACAGACAGCAGCTCCGTATTCAGCTGCCAGCTGAGCACACCTCTCATCCCGCCGAAATCCCCATATATCATTTAACAGGTCTGCCCCGGCGTCCAGCGCTGCCTCTGCCACTTCGCTTTTGTATGTATCGATAGAAACAGGCACATCAAACCGTTTCTTTAACTCCCGGATAACCGGAACGGTACGCTGTATCTCCTCTCTGCCACTTACCGGAACATAACCCGGCCTGGTCGATTCTCCCCCGACATCCAGTATATCAGCACCCTCCTCCACAAGACGTTCTGCCTGCCGGATTGCTGTTTCCAAATCATCATATTTTCCTCCGTCAGAAAAGGAATCCGGTGTAACATTCAAAATTCCCATCACATATACCCGGCCCCCAGGCGGGAACTCCCTTTGTCCGATATACAATATTTATCCCTCCCGATGCAATAACTGTATAAACATCTGCTGTAAACTTTTATCCTCTTCAAATACACCCTTTATGGCATATGTGGATGTCTTCGTTCCCGGCTTTTTTACCCCGCGCATTGTCATGCACATATGCTCTGCCTCTATCATAACCATAACACCCTTTGGCTTTAAATGTCTCATCACTGCATTGGCTATCTGTTCTGTCAACTGCTCCTGAAGCTGTGCACGTCTGGCAAACACTTCCACTGTGCGGGCAAGCTTGCTTAATCCCACCACACTTCCATCCGGAACATAGGCAATATGAGCCTTTCCATAAAATGGAAGTAAATGATGCTCACACATGGAATAAAAAGGAATATCTTTTTCTAAGACAAGATTACCTGTCTCTGTATGAAATGTTTTTGCCAGATGCACTCCGGCATCCTCTTCATAACCCCCAAATATTTCTGCACACATTCGGGCAACTCTCTCCGGTGTCTCCCGAAGCCCTTCCCTCTGTACATCTTCACCAATTCCCTCTAAAAAAAGACGCACTGCCTGCTGTATTTTTTCCTGATTCATCACTACCCTCACTTTTCCGTCCGCTCCAGCTGCCATTGTGCTAAATCTGCCAATGTAATATTATCAATTACATTACTGATGGCATCGTTTAACTTTTGCCAGACAATGGAGGTTGCACAATTATCCATGCGCGAACACCCTCCGATATTGTCGTCAATGCACTCCACAGGTGCCATACTCCCTTCTGTCAGCCGGAGTATCATCCCCACCGTATACTCCTCCGGTTTTCTTGTCAGAAGATATCCCCCCTGCGGACCGCGGATACTGCGAACAAAGCACGCCTTATTTAATACGGAAATAATTTGTTCCAGATATTTATCTGAAATCTCCTGACGGCTTGCAATTTCCTTAATGCGAACCGGCTTCTCACTGTCGTTCAAAGCCAGATCCAGCATAAGGCGCAATGCATACCGCCCTTTTGTCGAAATCCTCATTTCCTCAATCTATCCTCCATTCCGAGAATGCTTACGTATCATACTTTTCCTAGAATATAAATATGATACAATACTCTTGAGGAAATCGCAAGATATTTTTGCCGTATCACTATTTGAGTTCATAATAAAAGATATATTGTTGAAACAGACCGGCATATTTAGATGCCGTCCACTCAGGTAATCGTCCACCATATTCCCTGTTCAATATCTTTTTAATATGGGTATCTATCGGAAATGCCTCTAAATGATGCAGTCCAAACAGGCAGATACAATCTGCCACCTTATTGCCCACACCTTTTATGTCCATCAATAACTCTTTCGCTTTTTCAAAAGACATCTGCTGAACAGGTACTGTCCCGTTGAAACAACCCTCATACCATTCAGCGGCACACTTAATATACTTTTCCCTATACCCCAACCCCTTATCCGATAAATTCATTTCTAATAATTCGTGTCTGCCGGGGAAATTCCCGCCGGACTCACCACAAATTTTCTCAATGCTCTTCTTTATTCTCGGAATATTGTTATTCTGACTTATAATAAAACTAATCAGCACTTCCCACAATTCCTGCCTTAAAATCCGCAAACCCTCTCCAAACAAATAAGCTTCTTTAAGAAACTCATCACCAGATTCCATTATAATCTGTTCCGCTTCTTTGTAATCTGTGCCCACATCAAAGTATGGTTCCCATATGTGTTTCCATTCATCTTCATCACAGGACAACGTAAATCGTTCTCCGTTTTGTGAAATATCCAGGCTTTTGCCAAAAGCAGGAATACGGTATGTATTTTCGTTTATCTGGTGCCAGCGGAAACATTGACCGCTATTGGCAATCTGCGATAAATTCATATGATCTATTTTTGTGATATACATGATAATCCCCATTCCGGAGCGTATGCGACGGGGCGAGGAGAAATTCGCATATGCGGCAAGCTTGCCGCATTGCGATTCTCTCCTCTGCCATCAAGGCTTATTTGTGACGCTCCAAAGAACCGAAGGTTCTTCTCACAAATAAGCTGTGTGAAAAATCTTCACTTCAGTGTGATTTTTCACACTATCCTCTCCATAATAAACTCTATATTTTCTCCCACAGGCTTTGTTCCATTTACTCGTATGACTGGGCAGCTCAAGCATCGCACCCATTCTTCCACTGTATTTTCCCCTCTGGATTTACAGAATTCAAAAAAACTTTCCTCCTGCTCATATAAATCTCCACCAGGCAGCATTCTATCACCAAATTTATGAAAAGAACGGTTTCTAATCCGCTGCATCCGGACATTCCTCGGAGCCCCAACCAACACAGCGTACTGAAAAAGAGAATCAGCTGCTTCCCCGTAATCTCCTTTTACAGAGGTAAAAACAAAATTCTTCTGCGCTTCAATTTTTTTAAAAAATAGCTTTTCCACTTCTTCCCGGGACCGAGGAGACGTATAGCTGTAATGAGGATCTGTCTTTGGAAAATAGAGGTCCTCATTATCAATAAAGTAAAAATCCAGTCTATCTGCCAGAGCTTTTCCCAATGTGCTTTTTCCGACTCCATTTAAACCACACACAAGAATTCCTGTTCCCATCGTTTTCTCCTTCAGCAATATTATTATCTTTACATAACCACAACCCCTGCCAGCTGTTCTACCTCTTCTACACTTAAATCGGAATACTCCGCTATCTCTTCCATTGTCAATTTCCCTGTTTTCAGCATTCTCTGGGCTGTTTCTTTTTTATTTTCGCTAATACCCAGGGTAATGCCTTCTTCTCTGCCTTCTTCCCGCAATGCTCTCATATGTTTTTCCTCATCATATTCGTAAATGCTCATCTTGATTACCTCCGATCGATTTTCTGTAAAAAACTTTTCTAAAATTCCTTCATGGATACACTGCCTGACAGCCTGGTCTATGGCTTCTTCTACTGCCATACTTTTCTGATTATTCCTTATGTACGAAATAAATTTTCTGCTCCATAAGCATCCGATAACAGCAACAGTTTTCTCTCCGGCTGTCTTTCTATGCCATTATACAATACCACAAAACCGGGCACGGGCAACTCAATGCAGCGTCTCGAATATATGTTATATTCTGCCGTGATTTTCCCATATAAATCTGCAACATACATAAGATATCTCAGCGGCATATTGGGATTTACTGTAGACTGATGCTCTAACAGGGCAAGATGAAAATCAATAATACATGACAAATCATTTTTGTAATTCATGTAAATGGCGTTTTCTAATGTTGTAATTTTCATCCGTTCTGTGTCTGTATACTCCGTATCGTATATTGCATTATATAATGACAGCAGTTCTTCCTTTTCCCGAAATAGCATCCGAAAAACGGAATCCTTATATGTCCGGTTTACTGATAAAGTATTCTTTATCAATGATTATTCCCCCGCCCCTATATTAAAGTTATTTTATCCTATCATCTTTACATAACCACAACTTCCGCCAGCTGTTCTACCTCTTCTACACTTAAATCGGAACACGCTGCTATCTCTTCCATTGTCAATTTCCCTGTTTTCAGCATTCTCTGGGCTGTTTCTTTTTTTGTATCTTCTCTGCCCTCTTCCCTACCCTCTTCCCGCAATGCTCTCATATGTTTTTCCTCATCATATTCGTAAATACTCATCTTGATTACCTCCGATCGATGTTCTCTTAAGAACTTTTCTAAAATTCCTTCATGGATACACTGTTGTACTGCCTGGTCTATGGCTTCTTCTACC
>DKUB01000081.1 GCA_002490465.1 Lachnoclostridium sp. UBA7215 | reverse complement strand
ATAATATATTAATTTTCGACATAAATTGATAAAATATTTATAAATAAATCATAAATTGACAAATTGCGACTTTTGGGATTAAACAAGCCGGCAAATTCTGCACACAAAAAAAATACCAATTAACAAGATCTTTCTCGCTAATTGGTATTTCTTCTTTTATTTACATGTATTTTATTTATTAAATAATCTTTACCGGCTGTTTTACCGCCTTAATATAAAATTCTCCCGTTGCACAATGCAATTCTACCGTCCGCCCATAATCCAGTCCGGTATCCTCTGCCACCAGGCGAATGCCCAGCTGAGACAGCATTTTTTTTGCTGCTATCGCATTCTTTTCACCTACGTTGCCAATAGAGGACGCACTGGTTACCTTAAACATTCTGGCGCCTCCCGCTATTTTTGCAACAAGGCGTCTCCGGTCTGCCCCTATTGCCAGAACTCTCTTTAACAATTCTGTAATGCCAGTGTCAGCAAATTTAGCTATATTGCTGTTATTCGATATCTGTGTACTGTCCGGCAGCATATAATGAACCATCCCGCCCACCTTCAGGACCGGATCATAAAATGTCAGCCCAACGCAGGAACCAAGTCCCAGTGTCGTTATAATATTAGGGGCTTTGCATACATTTAAATCAGCCATCCCCACTCGTATAATTTCACTCACAATTTACCATCTCTCATCTCATCTCTTTCATATACAAAATCACATTGTAAACCCTAATGCAGTTAACATCTTATCGTAGGAATCCCTCTCCGGCATAAGGATAAAATATCCGCCAAGCGAAACCTCATCACCAAACTCCGTCTCAATTAAAAGGGCACGATCCCCCACACGCCCGAATTCAATTGCCGGTACACTTAACAGGGAGGCAGCCATGTCAATGGCAATATAAGGAATAGAAGGAGTAATCACAAGATTTGTCATGGATGACAAGGCATTCAAATAAGAACCGGCAATAATATTTCCGATTTCTTTAATCGCTGATAAATCCATCTCGTCAAATTCACCCTCATAATTGACGTCACGCATCATCAATTTATTTACCAGATTTCTCGCCGGCTGCATCCTCATTAAAAACATCATGCTGCCTTCAATATCAGCATTCAGTTCGAGAAAAATGCCCACGACAATTTCATCCTCAGGACAAATCGAAGTGCCAAGCTTAGAAACCTCTAACAGTTTTACCTTGGGAACATTCATATTTAAGCGGATAGAAAGCATAGACGAAATCGCCGTCGTCGCATTTCCGGCGCCGATATTGCCAATCTCTCTTAACACATCCACATACATTTCATTAATTGTTTCTAAAGAAAATTTGCCCATGCAGTCCTCCCATTTTTTCATGCCACTGCCGTTATGTATTCCTTCTTTTCCATTGTATCACAATCATAAGGAAAAATCCACCTGATTTCTACCTCATTTTTCTATTTTTTATCATTTTAATTAAAAAACATAAAAAATAAATGCAAAAACAACCAGCAATCGCCCCTGACGAATCGAGGATCACATCACTAATCTGACCACTGCGTCCCGGCACAAAAAGCTGATGTATTTCGTCTGTCAACGCATAAACGGATGTCAGTAAAACAGCTACCGGATAAAACCGAAGCTCCTTACCGCTAAAATATAACGCACCGAGAAAAAATATGGCAAGCACTGCATATTCTGAAGCATGGGCAGACTTTCTCACATAAAAATCCACTGATTCTGAAAACTTCTCCTGTCCCTCGGCTGACCACTCCGAAAAACCAGGGACAAACCACTCCCCGATTTTTCTTCCAACCGTGTGGCTTAGTTCTGTCGATTCTTCTGCGGGCTGAGCGGAAAAACAGAAAATAACTCCCATCCATATAAATGCTGCCAGACCAAAAAAAAGAAAAACTCCCCGTCGGTAAATCCCACTGTATCGTTTAATCATTTCGCCGCTCCAAATCCATCTGAATCTGTTCCAGATAATGCAAAAATGTACCCTCGTAAGGAGATATTTCCCAGCATGGATCGAGTTCCTCCAATTTAAAACTTTTTGGTCCCCCGGTTTTCATTCTGTTCCAGAATTTCTTCAAATCACCAAAGGGAAGATACATATACTGATTTGTCTGCTTAAAATAAATCAGTAAAAAGGCAATGCCATCCTGAGCCTCAAATTCCTCCATAAACTGTATCTGGTGTTCATGCACATTTGCAAGCGGGAATCGAACCGCCGCGCTTTCTTTCGCATCAAAGCACACTGGAATCCCCTGTACTACTCCTATATAATCAACTGTACTTTTTTGTTCAAAATATGCCAGCGTAATATGCCTTGATTTATCATCAATCTGAATCGGCTTAATTGGTGTTGGCACTTTCTGAATTAAGGCAAGCCCTTTTGTCCGGTATTTTTCATTTGTAAGGTTTACAAGCTCCTCCAAAAAAGACCCCCGAAGCCCTCTGGAATTCCATGTTGCCATCCATATCCCCCATTATCCATCAAGTCTGTCTATTCACTCCAGACAATTGCTTCTTTAATCTGCTCGGTCTTTTCCGCCCCCTCCAAAGCTGTCAGAAGCGCAAATGCAAATTCCGCGGCTGTTCCGAGGCCGCGGCTTGTTATAATATTCCCATCCTTTACAACCGGTATGCGCAAAACCTCTGCACCTGTAAGATTTTCCTCATGACTGGGATAACTGCACGCCTTCTTTCCCTCAAGCAGGCCATATTTGCCAAGGACGCCCGGCGCTGCGCAAATCGCAGCAACAATTTTTCCGGCTTCATTCATTGCAAGCACTGTTTTTTTCACTGCTTCACTCTCTCCCAAATGAAGTGTTCCCGGCATACCGCCCGGCAGGATAACCGCATCATAATCCGCAACATCTACTTCACCCAGTACAGCATCCATTCCAACTTCAACTCCGTGGGAGCTCCGCACCACTTCGTCCTCGTTAATCGAAGCCATTGTAACCCCAACACCTCCACGGCGCAAAACATCTACCGCCATCAACGCCTCCACCGTCTCAAACCCTTCTGCAAATAACATTACTACCCTTTTCACATCCAACCTCCTAATTTTTTGAATTTTTACGCAAATAAATCTTCATCAAAAAGCTCTTCTACTATTTCTTTAAAATATCCGGGCGGAGACGCCGTAAAAGTGCCCCTGCTAATATCCGGATAATCAGATATCTCAGGAAAAATAACTTTCCACGCATGTAAAAGCTGCTGTCTCCTGCCGCCATATGATTTCCCGCCATATTTTATATCTCCCAATACAGGGTGCCCTATACTGGATAAATGCGCACGAATTTGATGTGGCTTTCCCGTAACAAGGCGAACCCGTAACAACGTATAAACGCCGTTATTGCTAACAGGCTCAATATGTGTCTCTATTGGAACAAACCCTTTGCCGCCCTCTGCCAGCACTCTGACCCTGTTTTTGTTCCCATCCTTTTGTAAAAATCCAGTCAATCTGGCCTTCTCCCGTATCACCCCCTCTACTACAGTAAGGTAATACTTTTTTATGTCTCCTGACTTTAAAAGCCCCGATAACTCCTGCAGTGCCAGAAGGTTTTTCCCGGCGAGAACAATACCGCTGGTATTCCGGTCCAACCGATTACAAATTGACGGTGTGTAGAGATCTCCCGGTTTCCATACCCCTTTGCTCTGTAAATAGCCCAACAGATACTCAACAAGGGACACATCCTCCTTCCCGGCACGCTGAGACAAAATCCCCGCACGCTTATTCAGAAATATAAAATCTTCATCCTCATACACGACATCCATCTGCATAACCGGATACTGCACCTGGGAAAGTTCTCCCCCTCCGCGGAATTTGCGAATCGTATCCTCCGCCAGATAGAGAGTTACCACATCATTCTCACGCAGCAGTTCGCTGCCCTGCGCCCTTTTTCCATTAAGCTTGATATTCTTTTTTCGCAGCATTTTATAAATAAAACTTCCAGGTGCCTCACACAAATATTTTTTCAGGTATTTGTCAAAGCGCTGCCCGCTCTCCGCGCGAATTATTGTTATCTCCCGCATAGGCTACACCGCAAAGGAACGCAGATGCCCGGCAAGCTTTTCATCCCTCTTCTGCCCATCCTCATCCTCTGCCCCTTCAAGCCCTGCCAGCCGTTTGATAAGCTGCTCATCCGTCCCGAAAAAAGCCACATGATAGGAAGATGCCGCCCTGTGTACACAGTCCGTAAAATATTTTTTCATATATTCTATATCCTGTTTGGATGTTGCGGCAACTGCCATTACATTTCCGTCCCTAATTACTACAAAATCCAAATGCATAATTTTTTCCGTAGAGGAAAAAACATAATCTGTCAAAATAACTGCTTTACCCGCTTCTTTTTCCACCGCATGAAAACGTTCCTTTGATACACTCCTTTTAGGCAGCATGACAACAAGATTTACTACTCTTTTTGCTGCCGGAAGAATAAGTAAAACTGCCAGGACAGTAAATACATTTGCCCTGGTGTGTGTCAAAAAATAACCGGCCAGGAAAATGCCGGCGGCTATGACCACATAAAATAGCAGCCACAGCGCCGAAATTTTTTTCCTGTTGGAAATATAGCCGGGACAACACTTTTCTATCCTCATCTAAATCTCCATTATTTTGCTGTTACTGTACCTTTTGCAATCACCTGAACTTCTTTCTGGGCAAGATAACGGTTAATAATCATCACATCATCCAATGTACCCTTGAAATAAGCATCCCAGGCATTTACACCAAAGTAAATAGCAGAATTTTCTGTTGTCATGATACCTTTTGCAATATCGCCGGAAGATACAAGTTCTCCATTGATATAAAGCCTTGCCCTACAGGTGTTTTTCAATGTGCCCTCTTTGTCGCCGTTGACACAGACAGCGACATGCTGCCACTCACCTGCCTTATAAGTGTTTGCTGCCGTTGTGGCAATATAATCTCCGCTCCTCGACCAGATTTTAGCGTCAAAGGTAAGATTCAACCAATGCTCCGGACTAAATGTGCCTGCTGCCAGCGTCGGGTCTACAGCTCCTCCAAGCACATCCGGTTTCATCCAGAACGATATCGTATAACTCTCACCGAGATTCAAATCCTTGCTGTCTGCCAGCTTCAATCCATAAGTGCCATCAAGAACGATACCCTTACCGAATTTTCCTTCCGCATATTTGTACTCCGGATTTGCAACAGGAACAGGCTTTGCGGCTTTCGTAACTGCTGTGGCATCATCTGTCTTATCCTCAAAACCAAAGGACTTTACAAGATTTTCTCCCAGGCTGAAATCTGAAGCATCTTTTGTCTTAATTGCAATTACAATTGTCTGAACTGCACTCAGATTCTCAGCATAAGCAGTCAAACGGATGCGGGTTTCCTCTCCCTCTAAACTTACCTCTGAGGAAAGGTCCGCACTTCCAACAAGAATCTTAGGAACATTTAATACCGTTCCATCCGCAGCAATCTGCTCTAATGTATAATAGCCATCCTTATCTGCAAGAACCGGCTCAACAAGGATTTCTTCCTTAGAAAGGTCAACCTCAAGATTATGCTCCTTTTCTGCCACATCAACATCTTTCCCATCCACTTTCAGGGAAGTAAAACTGTTCTCCGTCTTTGCATCTGATGAAGCAGCAGGCTTTTTATCAATAGAGAAGGTAGCGGCTGCCTTATCCGAACCATCTGTCAATGCAATTGTTCTTCCCACAAGAGTAATATACATGCCCGGCTGTGACACACTCTCAAAAGATACCATGGACGCATCTGCCAATCCTGCCTTCTGAATAAATGTCTGTTTTTTAGCAGTTTCGGGTATTGCCCTTAAATCATAATCCTGTGCTAACGTAACAGTTTTATCCTCATTCGCTGTCAGATAAAGTCCAGGCTTATTCTCTGACTGGATGGACACATACTCCTTATTGCTGCGGTCCGCTTTTCCTGCCGTAATCACCCACTGTGCATCTGCCTCCTGCGGATTCAGATACAACCCGACATCCACCTTTGTGTATGGATATTCTCCATCGGCACCAGAGTTAATAAAGTGTTCATGGGCAAGTGCTAAACCTCCGGAAACATAAATCTGTGATGTTTTTCCATTAATTCCGGAAGCTGTCTCCGGTATCGCAAGAATGCTTCCATTCTCTTCAAATTTGATTTCTGTAATACACGGAATACGGCGGAATCCGCTTCCGGCGGGCATAGAGCCATTATGGTATACAAAATATGTCTTTCCCTTAAAATCAAATACTGCCATATGGTTTGTATTTGATGTAACCGAGGGCTCCATTACAACATTGCCGCTATCATCCCATTTTCCATCCAGCAAATCATCCGTTGTCGTGTATGCCATCTGCTCTCTCCAGCTATGCGCATAAAAAAGATAGTATTTTCCATAATATTTGCCATTGGCATCCTGACGGCGGTAAATCCATGGCGCCTCTGTAAAGCTCAGCCCTGTCATATCTTTCTCAATGATATCCACATCCTTTGATGTCTTTCCGGACGCCTGTGTGCCAAAGGTAATTTTCCCGTCTCCATTGATATCCTTGACAGAAACCATATCCTCATTCAATTCACACACAAAATATTTTCCATTGCCCCAGGCAAGATAACGGTGCTCTGTACCATTTTCATCTGTCTCAATCCATGCAGTCGGGTCAATATCATTCCATGTACTGGTCTCCCCTGTTGTCACGGAGCCCTTTACCAGCGCCTCCCCTTTATCCACAAAAGGACCTGTCGGGCTGTC
>DKUB01000073.1:5583-9814 GCA_002490465.1 Lachnoclostridium sp. UBA7215 | reverse complement strand
GATATTGGCGATATGATTGTAGAGGTGGACAGCCGCCAACTGGACGAGGACGCACCATCCCTGGAGCAGGCGGTTATCTCGCTGAAACAAGGGCCTTTTACGCTGCCGACAGAAGATGAATGGGAATATCTTTGTAATGGTGGCACACGCACATTGTTCTGGTGGGGCGATACATTGCGTGATGTGATGAGAGAAATTTATAATGTGGGCGCTGTCGGAAATACCGAAGAAAATGCAGTATTGGATCAGCCGAATACGCTGGGGCTGTTTATGGCATACGATTCTTATAAAAATGAAATCATTGACAATACAGCCTATACAAAAGGTGGGGATGGGGGATGCTCACTTTGCGGCGGTGACGGAGCAATCTATGTCCTGCCCTGTTATACTGCTTTTTACCGTAATCCGGTCAACGAACACCGTCCAGGTTTGTTGAAAAACTATTTTTGCTACCGGCGCATTATTCGACTGCCATGATAAATTTAATCATATTGAACAGATGTTATCTATCACCTGATCACCATGGATCTAAATAAATAGGGAATGACAGGGGGCAATATCAATGAAAAAATGTATACCACGTACATCTGATCGTATTATTACTGTTTTGGCGGCTGTTGTTTGTGCAGTTGCAGCATTTTTCGCTTGCCGGGAATTGCTCTGTGGCGGACAGCCTCCCGCAGTATTTTTCGCGATGACTCTTTTATTTGGTGGTGTAGCCATACATACAATCTGGCGCATGATCTATATGGGGAACTGGGGCTTTTTCTATGATGATGAAAAAATTATTTTTGCCCTGTCCCGTAAAGATCACCGTGAGTTTCGATGGGATGAACTACAAAATGCGAAGACGAACATTTTCTATCCATCCTCACCTGCCGCATGGTATTTTTACTTTCAGGATGAAAAGAAGACAAAGAAGATCGCCGTTACGCCTCGTCTGGCAGGCTACAATGAGTTTGTAGATATGCTTAGAAAAAAGGGGTTTCCTGCCCAAAGCCCCAGTGATCTCAATTTTGATAAAAATACCGCTAAAGATATTTTCCATGAGGTATTTGGAGAGGATTTTGGCAAAGGCAGCAAGAATGGGAATAAATAAGTATAGTTATATACGAAATTCCCTTTTCGGAATTGTGTACACATTGGGGAATAATTTATAAATATACGTTATAAATAGCAGATAAAGATTTTAAAATCAAATATATAAATCGGTATTCGTTAGGGATGCTATGCATGGTAAGGGGTGAGATTATGAATTTTACTGTCCGCGTAGGAATTGGAATTTTACTTGTTTTAACGATAATCGGATTACTTATTTTGTTAAGACGCAATTCCTTTAAATCTGAAAATAGTAAAAGAATATATATTGTGACAGGGGCGCTACAAGCGGTTCATATAATATTATATTTGACAGGATTATTGGATAAAATCGCTCAAGTTAATGTATATATTGCATTTGGAATTTGTGCTGTTGTTTCCATCATATGTATTTTGATGTCTGGTTGGATGTTGCTGCCTTTTTCAAAGTTTAGGTATGGAATAAAGTATCTGCTTATGTTTATTGCTATACTTCAAGTGATTAGTACGATTGTTATATTTTTGTTACCCGATGCAGGTATTCCACCATTAGTCCAATTTTCAGTATAGTATGATGATGAGTAAAAAATGTATTTGGCAACATAACTTCCGCTTTGAAGAACTGGAAAAGTTGGAATTTCTGGAGGAAAATATTATGGATAAAAAAGTATTAAAGAAAATTCTTTTTGTGTTAAGTATCCTTTTCACAATATTAACTTTTGTAGGAGCTACATATGTATTTCTTAATAAAGGACAGGTTAGTGCTGGATATTCAGCAGTCCCTATGCTTTGGGCGGTATTGTTTACAACAACATATAACAAGGTAAAAAAGGATTTGGAAAGAGAATAGTAATTTCCAGTCTGTAATACTGGAAAATCGGAAGTTGTTGGAGGAAAAGTATGGAAAAAATTTCTGTGTTGTTAATTTCTGTGCCGCTGATGATAGTGGCTATCGTGTGTACTTTATTTGCTGATAGAATAGATACGGCCGTTAAAGGAGATAAAAAGGTTAAAAAAGTAATAGTTGTATTTGGGGTGGGAGTATTTTTGATTTGTGTGCTTGCTCTTGCTGTAAGTATCTTAGCATAAACATTCAAATCAGAAATTTCAGTTTGTACTTTTCCGAAAAAGAAGGTACGAAAAGATAAAAACACATTTATTTGTATAAATAGACAGGGAGATTTTGTTATGGCATTTACTTTGCAGATCAGACAGAAGAAACTATTTGGAAAGACGGTACTTGATATCCCATCGCTGGCTCACGCCTGTGGCTTTTGCTATGGTTCCAATAATGATTTTTATATCCTGCAGGAGAATGAGCAGGTGGGTGGAACGGCTGTTTTTTATCATCCGGAGCATATCGGTCGGGGAATCTTTTTTGACGGCAGCAGAGCCAGAGAAGGGTATTATGAGATAAGTTATAATATTCCTACAACCAGATCAGAGATCACAGACTTTGCCAGGCTTGCAGGAGAGATAGAAAAACGTCTGGGCAAAGCAGAGATGTACTGCGTGGAAGAAGAGAGAGCATTTACCAGCAGGGAACTGGAACAGGGAATAGAGGATTTTGCTGCATTCAGCCGGAAGTCACTGAACCAGTTTTGTGGAAATAAGGAATTTAAAAGCCATATCCTTACGCTGGCGCGGTGGCCTTATACACTGACGGAGGACAAGGTAGCCGCATGGGAGGCATGTACAGATCTTTCTGATTTTGAGAGTACCCTGCATGGTCTTCAGGCACGGGATGTCTATTATGCAAAGCCAAGGCTTTTGCAGAAAAACGATACAAGAGAGATCGGAGCCTTTTATGCCTTAACAGAAGAATGCGAAAGTATCTTTCCTGTCCGGGCTGACGGGTTTCTGAATCTGAGTGAACTGAAAGTAACAGAGGGGTTTGTACAGTTTGTACTTTACAGTGAGCAGCGTGTGCTGGAAGGAATGTTTCCTTATGAACAGTTTATTGAGGAACTGAACGGATATGGTGTCCGAAAGTTTGATGCGGATCACATTCTGATTCCGCCTATGACAAAAGCAGAGCTGGAAAATCTGGCCGGGAAACTACGTTGAAAGAGAAGGTTGGCATGAACGGAGCAGCAGAAAAACAGGAAGCAGAAAAAAGGATAAAGGAATATATACAGGCAAGCTCCATGGGCCTGAGCAAAAAGGAAGAGCAGGATTTCAAAGAGCTTGTGATCCACAATGAGGAAACGGCAAAAAAGGTATTCCAGGGTTCAAACCATACAGGGAAAGTGTATATTCTGATTTATTTGAATTCCCAGGGAAAAGGCGCTGACATTGCAAAAGAGGAGGCAGCAGCCTGGGCCGACCAGATGGAGTTTATAAACAGCAATCCTTTAGAAGAACGGGCATTCCGTTCCTGGCTGTCAGGAGAAACAGATATCATGCCGGAAACAATGCCTGTCAATAAATATATTATGGGATTTCCCCACAGAAAAAATGTGGAACTCTGTTATTTATCAAAGGTATGCACATTTACGGAAAGACTTATCGTTTATGGAATAAAAAGAGGATATGTGGATATTGTACGGGGACCGGTGAAGGAGATGATGCGTGAGATTGGAGTGCCCTATGCACACTCTTTTCTTGAGCATACAGTCCGAACATACCAATTATCAGAAGAAGATATCATGCAGATGTATTCCGCAATCTATGCCATATCCGGAAACGCAAAAGCGGAAAAGGAGTTTTACCGGAATTTTATCTGTGCATGGCTGGAGCAGGATCAGGACAGGTATCTGGCGGCTATTGAAAAGATCAGCAAAGATATGCGGAAAAAGATATTTGCTGTGTTAAAAAGAGAAAATCTGTATACAGCATAACACTTAACAGGCATCTGCAACTTCAGGGGGTACATATGGGAAAACTAAAATCTATTATCTTTGTGGTGGGAATTATGCTGCTGATCTTAGCAGCGGCGATGGGTTATCTTTCTTTCAGGTATCTGTCTGCTATCCTCCCCGCTGACAGTTACGAGGACAAAGGCGTTTATACATTTTCACCCTGTCAGGTACTGCCCGTCCAGGTGCAGAATACGGGTGCGAGCGGACGGGGCCGACGCATGAATCCGACTAAGACCGCTTATATGGTCTACTATCAGGACATCAGTGGGAGCGGCTATCAGTGGAGCGAGCAG
>DKUB01000073.1:4558-5330 GCA_002490465.1 Lachnoclostridium sp. UBA7215 | reverse complement strand
ATTGTGGATGCAGGAACAACAGTGGAGCGGCGGGTGCTGGCGATCCCCGCTGACCGCTCCTATATCACTGTGGAGCCGGATCAGACTGCGGAAAGCTACATAGCAGGACTGCGGAAAAAGTACATCACTGCTCTCGTGCTGGCGGGTGTTTATGTCCTGTTGTATGTGGCGGCGTGGTGTGTGACAGGCGGCATGAAAAGGAGAACGGGGCAGGTATGAAAATAAAAATTGTGCGCCATGTTGTTTCTTTATGCTGGGTAACAATAGTTGTTTTATTATTGACTGGCTGTAATCCAACAGCGGGCGCAACAGAATATGAAGTAATATATCCGTCCGGTTATAGCAGGGATTGCTATGCTTATGATGAAAAATCTCCCATTGAGGGAAGTTCTTGTTATCTTCAATGGGAAAAAGCGGATGATTACGAGAAAACCTATGACTACGATATACATATCCTGGATGAAAATGGTTCGGTATTGTATCGTTATCCCGATGTGGGAAGCAAGGCGATGCGTGGAAGCGTACAGGAAGATGGTAAAACCTGGGTTTGTGCGGAGCACTGGACAGCTCCCCACCACAATGGCTATGTGGAAGGCTGGCTGAAAGAAAGCGATCTGCTCCTGATTGATTTGAGTGATGGTAAGATTCTGTTTCAGGGCAAAGCAGGAGAAAATGAATTTTACATCGCTACATATGGAACACGATGCTATTTCTATCTTCCCGGAAAAGAAGAAAGCGAGAAGCTGTTTGGATTGATAAAGATACCTGCAGA
>DKUB01000073.1:0-4269 GCA_002490465.1 Lachnoclostridium sp. UBA7215 | reverse complement strand
GCATTGGGAGTACCTGGAGAAAAAGGCTTATGAAATCCCACTTACCGAAAATGCTGGCGAGTGAGCTAAAAGCGCAGATGAGGTGATGTTAGGCTATGGGCGGCTGGACAATGTATTTCGATATTTACAAGGAAGAAGAGGTTCACAGATGTGGTGAAAAAGAAAAGAATATTTATGATTTCCTCACTCCTGCTTATGCTGACAGGATGCGGTATGAGTGAGGAATTGACAAACTGGGCTGCGGAAAAAGCAAACGATGCATTGGAGGTTGTCGGCGGCGGTGTTCAAGAGGCCATTGATGATCTGGAAAATGCCGAGTATCAAGACGGCCCATTTGAAAATAACCTGGAGTCTGCGAGGGCATATTTACTGACACAGTTACAAGAGAAATATGGGATGGAATTTACTGTTGTCGGTGACGAGGATTTAAAAAACTATGGAGCATTTTCCGGGGCTACCTATGGCTGTAAGGTGGCACCGGTAGATGCGCCGGAACAGGTGACAAAGGCTTTTGTTTCACAAACAATGTATCAGGATGTTCGTGACAGTTATGCTGTGTACTTTTTCAAAGAGGAGGCAGAGGCAGAGGCACTTAAGCTTTGTACGGAAACAGAATATGTGCAGTCCTATGAGATAGCACTTCAAATGCCGCAGACCGCAAAAACATGGAGCGCCGATGATGATATAACCGATTTTCTTCAAACAAGTGATGCCTACTTGAATATGAGAGTGTATTTTGACACAGGGAAAAGCGATGAAGAATATGCGGATTTGATCTTGGATTTTTTGGAGAAGATATACGGATTAAACGTAAATGTAACATTGAGTATTTTAGAAGCAGAAAATGAGTATATTTTTTGGGAAAAACTCGATGTACTTACGGAAACACCGCCACAGTTACCTGCGAAAGAAGAAATCATAGAAGATATGGAAATAGCCCGTATGATGTAAATAAAGTTTCCGTACCCAGAGTGAACCAAAAGTGCAGGCGAGGCGGGTTATGGAGGATAGTCCAGTCTGGAATTGCCCGGCCCTTTTGGGTCAAAGTGTTTTGAGATATGGATGATAAGGATGACATGGGGACATATGGCTGCTATACAGGAAAAATGAATATTCCGGAGGAAAAGAAGGATGAATTTGCCAGGCAGGCGGCAAGGTGTATTTCCATTTTAACTATTTTGAAGATGATTCATGGGAAACGGCGATGTTTGATGCAAATGACGGATATTTCCGTTCGGAAAAAATAGGAGGGCAGGAATTTTGCGATGTTGTTACCGCAATCCATTTTTTGTATGAAGTGTATGATGATAATTGGGGATTTGCGGAAATTAATGGCGACATAATCAATAACAGCGGTTTTGTGGGCTGGATCAATCATCTTCTGGGGACCGATTTTTCTATGAAAAAGAGATTTCGTGTTTGGGAGAACATGGAAGCATATGCGCTGGGACGAGTGGGAGAGTATGACAATCCGACAAAAGGTGATGTACTGGCATTTATACCGTTTGGTATGAGATATCAGGCCGGAGGGACGGAACTGACGGATTTGCTGTACATTACTCAGGGAACGGAGACACTGACAGAAACAGAGGTGGAACCCGGGACCTATCCGGCGGATGTCTATGGCTGTAAAAAGGCGTTGGAAGTATTTTTGGAATCGGCTCCGGGTGAATATGCGGTCGGCCGAATCTGGGAACTCCTTGGAAAGAAACGGGAGGAGCGGGAAAAAACCAAAGGGACAAAACTTGGAGACATCGGGTATTTTTCGTCTATAATAAAGTGAGAGATGCTCACAGCCAGTGCCTGATTACCCATGGGAATTATTGACCCGCCATATAATTGACGCCTTAATGGGGACCCATGTGATATACTGTGGATAACAGAAGCAAAAAGCAGGGAGGTAAAGAAAGGAGAAAGAGTATGGGAAGAAAATTGACACTGGAAGAAAGGATCGCATGTTTTACGGTTGATTTTGTAAAAGCAGTCGCGAGGATCAATGAAAATCTGGCTTATCGTGAATATTTTATGGATATCGGAAAGAAAAGGATCCCGTTTCCGTGGATTACAGGAGCGAACATGACAGCGGAGGATTGTTTAAAGGAGGCGGATAAATTTCAGGAAGGAAACGCGGTTGGGTTGTCAGGGGAAGACGATTGTGTGGCGTATATGATGTGTGAGGGGGATTTATGCGATAAATTGTATGGGTTTTCTGCGTATCATGAGGATATTTATGGAGATGGTAAGGAAGCAGAAAAACTGTGGAATAAACTACGTAATCTTAAAGGCAAATATAATCTTGCCGTTGATTTCAGCGGCCGCGGTTCTTTGATTTTTCGTGACGATGCCTATACAAAGATTCATCGTTTGCTGAAATATGAATTTTATGACGGAGAGAGGACAGACAGCCCGATTGCAATCGTAGGACCGGATGGCACTGCAACGACGATGCTCAGGGCCTATGCGTATGGCGGCCGGATAGGGCAGATAGCAACAGACGGGCGCAATTCCAGTTTGGCAAAAAGCAGGGAATATCCGAATTATTTAAGTGAAGCATATTTTTCGGAAAGTGACGAGATTGACAGGAAGTACCTGGAGTATATGGAGGAACGGTATGCAGGAAGGGAAGAGAAATACAAGGGGAATTCCCTTTGTGAGAAATTAAGCTACCGGCTGCGGGAACTGTTACATGGATCCTATGTGTGGATGCTTACGGAGCCTGAATATTTGGATCTGATCCTGAAGGCGGCACAGAAAAGATTTGTGAAAAGAGATAAGAAAAAGAGCGGAGATCTGGCAGAGCGGAGAATCCAGACAGCGATTGTAAAGCAGCATATGAAAAAGGAGCCGGAGGACGGCTGGTGCGTGGCGGATATGCAGTACACGGTTAAAAAAGAACTGAGCTGGTCCGGAAAAAGATTTATACCGGACATGGTTGTATTTGATAAAAACCGTGGCTTTGGGTTTATTGAATTGAAATACGCGGATGCGAGTACTGGAAATCTGGGGAAACATTATACAGATATCCGGAATACCATACAAAACAGCGAGGCTGTAAAAATCATTACGGAGGAGTTAAAAGAGAGGAGCTTTTATCTGTGGGAGTATGGTTTGATAAGCGATGCCATCTATCAGGCGATGAAGGATTTTGATGTCCCAAAGCTCTGGCAGGGATTTTTATTTGTGGGCGGCAGGCGTGAAAACGCAGTCGGATTTGCAAAAGGACTGGCCAAAAAATACACGGACATCAGGGCAGACGGGAACTGCCGTTTTGCTTTCTTTCCATATGAAGAAGAAAGCAGTGCCGACAGTATCAATAAAATTCGGCTGGATTTTCATTCCATGGAGGCTTACGAGCATTTTGTAGCAGGGGAAAAGAATGAGTAAAGGCATTTTCTGAAAGGAGGAGATTTCGGATATGATAAAAATGAAAGCCCTGATCTTTATGACGATACTGATGCTGGCATCAACCGGATGCGGAAAAACAGAACAGGAACCATTAAGGGTATATTCTTTTAGCGGGGAGAATGAACAGCTCACAGTATTTAATGGCATTATTGTTTTCAATGGTTCAGAGGAAATTTTTTCCGGTGGTGATTTGAAAGCAGCTGATGATTCTTTCCTTGATATTACGTCATACTCTACCACATTTTACACGATATCCGGAAATGAAAAGAATGTTATTCTTTCCAATAGTGTAGAAGATATGACAGGAGGTACGGTCAATGTTTCCGGTGACCTGGGACAGGTGTCGGGAGAAAGCATAATCAGGAGAATAAAAATAGATGATGCGAGTGATTGGGGTAATACCCTTTTCTTTGAACTGACTACAAAAGATAAATATGGTACAGAAAATGTATATCAGCTGCAAATGGCTTTAACAGAAATAACAAAAAATAATGGTAATTAAATTCGGGTGCAAGAAAAATCAGTAACTATCAGATGGTTAAAAAATTATTGTAGCAAGCAAGAAGGAAAAAACATGGATGACCTGACACATATTTTAACGGAGTTTTTTCATACACAGGGAATGGAATATCCGGAAATTTCAGAGATTGTTCACAAAGAAAAGATATACACGGATTGCAGCGATTATGATAATTTCAAAAAATCTATGACCGCAATAAACCAGAAATTAGGTACACATGGGGTAAGGTTAGTCGTTTTGGAAGATTTTGTTTACTGTGATTGTGAGTACACTGTTTTGAAGCTAAGGAGCCACCAGAGGACAGGATGATGAGAAAACCCACGGATGATATTGCAAACTGGCGA
>DKUB01000057.1 GCA_002490465.1 Lachnoclostridium sp. UBA7215 | reverse complement strand
GCAACTAAAACCACCTCACTTATTCATTCCATATTCTTTTCCGGTGCTGCTCTCAGCTATCCCAAAACTAAGAGCAGCACAATCATATGCCTTTATGCCAAGGGTACGTAACTGTTTGTAAAATAAGTTGTTCTGTTTGTTTTGTCAGCAGTGTCACTTAACATATTTGACATATAACTTGCTGAAAAGGACTGCGCTGTTGAAAATCGGTATGAGTAAAAATACGGATTATCCTCATAAGCCTGACTCAAAGTACAACTATAATCCTTTCCATTAACATTAATTATAACCACACCAGAGTACAAATAATCTTTTAACCTGATAAATGGTAGACCATTTGTACTTTGGACCTTAGTTATAAGTTCTTGACGTTTATCCCCAGTTTGCAGATTATATTTACTGATATGGCTTTCTGACGCAAATACGTTAAAAGAGTCCTCTTCATAGTAGGTACCATCCGCTTTTCTTAACATGCCTATATCTATTTTCGCCCTATGCGCCTGCAAATCCTGCACCAGATGCAAAAACACACCAAAAATCATATATCCATCCGCTAACACTTTATCGCTGGCCACATTCATTTTAGATGGCATATCCCACTCTGCCTGACTATCTTTTCCTTTCGCACTCTTCATCTTAAGTATATCTTTTACTATCCTCCGTTGCATCCTTTGAGAAATTGCTATACCCGCATAGTTGCTTCCATATTTTGAAACATCAGTTTCAAGGCTACGATTCAGCATAATTCTACGCCTCGCCAATTCATATAAAAAAAGAATATGCTACTTTACTTCATTCAATGAATATTGTGACTTTGCGTGATAGGGCGAGTACATGGTAGGTGTTGATGGCGCAATATTTCCATAATCATCCCTGCCTGTGTTCCCCTCTCCCGATGCACTCATATAACTTAATAAATCCGGCATCCTTACTGCCTCCGCCACAATATTACGGTAAGCTACCTGGTCTGTTGTATTTGCCCCCTTAAAATACGAAAGGGTAAGAGAGTTCGTAAGGGAATAATGACCTATATTTAGATTGTGGTTAGACCACGGATACGTACTCCAGCTCCCCTTCACATAGCACTCCTCATCCTCTGCCTTCTCTTGTATACTCTCCGCCACATCCGCTTTTATCACTGGCAGATTCTCTTTGTCCTTAACAAGCGCCACTGCATTTTCATAGTTGACAAGCTTTCCATCATCCCCGAGGGAAACCGCGCTCCCTTTCAGTACTTCCATCAGCTGACTGGCCGTTAGGCTTGTATCAGCACTTTTAACTGCTGCCGCCACGCCGGTTACATGGGCTGCTGCAAGGCTTGTTCCTGAAACCCTTGTATAAGAGCCAAGGAAACCAATGCTCTGGACATCCTCACCCGGTGCCGCCAAATCCGTCTGGCTGTTATCGGAGAATTCTGATGTTTCCAGTTTGGAGTTAATACTCCCAACGGAGAGCACTTCCGGAAAACGTGCCGGATACTGCACCTGCTTTACATCATTGCCCGCTGCGGCTACCATTAAGATATCTTTATCATATGCTTTCTTTACCGCATCGGCCAGTATTTCAGAATAACTATCCATCCCGAAACTCATGTTAATGATATCCATGTCGTTCTGGATACACCACTCAATGGCTTTTACAACCGTACTGACACTGGCCTCGTTTTCCTTATCCAGTATTTTTACGGAGTAGAGCTCTGCTTCACTGGCAATTCCCTCCATGCCGAAACCGCTGATTCGGGCGGCAATCGGTCCGGCTACAGTTGTTCCATGTCCGTTGTTATCAGTTGATTTGTAACCATTGACGGTATCGGAGAAGTCTGCCCATTGTTTGGTGTAAAGCTCATCATGCATATCAATTCCGGAATCCAGTACAGCCACTTTTACTTTTTTCCCTTTGTACTGGTTCTCATGGGGCGTTCCTGCCACACAGGAGATATTCCATGGAACAATTTCATCCTTTTTATCCGGGTCTGTCACATCCTCCCTCGGCTCAAACTTAGTGGCATCCGTTGTATACTCGTCCTCTTTGGGAAGGGCGTCAATATCGATTTCTTCCGGCTCAGCATAAATAAGGCCTGGCTGAGATTCACAGGCCTCTGAAGAACGACTAGTCGTTCTTCGCTCAAATGAACTTTCTGTACGATTAATAAGGCCGTCTTCCGTTATTTCGCTCCCGTGCACAACAGCGTCCTTTTCAATGGTCAAACCCTCTTCCTTTAGCTCCGCTGCCTCGGCTTTTGTCAGGGACACGACCATGGCTTTATTTTCTGCCAGATAGGCCTCATCCTCTTCGGTATGTTTGATAACTTCACTGTCTTTTTTCTCCATTTCTGTGCGGAGCTGGCCATAGACGGCCGAACTGTCCGCCTGTACAAGATACTCCTCTTTCTTTTCTGACGCACGGCTCTCCTTTACTGACGTTATTCCAAATCCTCCAAAGGAGGATGTCAGTAAACTGAATATCAGGACTAAACTGTATAATTTCTTATGTTTCATAGGCTTTCATCTCCAATCTAAAAATTTTCTACTGAAAAAATAGTGTATTATTGTTCCATTTTCTGCGTCCTTTTCAATATCCCATATCATAAGAAAAGAACGCTTTATTCAATGGAATTTCTGCATAAAACATCTCCATCCATTCTCTCACCTCTTTCCTTCCCCAAATACTTTGTGTATTTATCCTTATATAATATATAACGAATGAGAAAGCCAAAACCCGACAAACATTTTTATATTTTTGAAAAATATTTTGTTTTTATGCTTTCTACCTTCCCCTTTATTTATATAACGAAATAGATTGGAAAAAAGTTGCAAAAACTTGGAAATTTTTTAAGAATCTGCCTTTGATCAGGCTGCCTTGTCAGAAAATAAAAGAAAAATAGATATATTGACGGAAAGAAATTTTACCTGACAATTCCTGTTTATTTTTTGGTCCTGGAACTTTTCTTATCCTTTACCTGCTTTGGTTCCGGCAACTCCTGAAACATCGCAGCTATTACTTCAGACAACAATTCTGTATTTTCTATGTCATCCACAACTACCATTAACGTCTTTGACCCTTCATAAGGATAGTCCCGCTGGGCATCCGGCATAAGTTTTAGTACCGATTCCGTTGGCTTTAATAGCAGTGTATTATCACAGAGATCACCAATCAGTTTTCCTCTGTAATAAATACAATACTCTCCCATCATTTTTCTGGACGTAAATTCTCCCATTCGGGAAAGCTGCTCCATCACATAATCGTGAAATTCTTTTGATGTTGCCATGTTACACCTCCTCTTACAAGCGACTCTGTTTCTGCTCTGGCGGGCCTTCACTGCAGAAAGCATTATACCCATGATGTACAAAACCCCCGGCCAGCAAGTTTGCCAGGAGTTTCAGGCACGAGAACAGAGCCCTACAGGCTCTGCCATATGGCTATGGCTTTGCCGCAAGGCTCAATTTTCGTGTTATTACCTCGCCAATCGTTTTGTCATACTGTAAAGATGCTCGTCCACATCTTTTTCCATCGCCAGCGCTTCGTCAATATCGAAGTCACAAAATTTACCGTTTCGGTATGCTACCACACGATTTGTCTTATTGGCAATCAAAAGGTCAACCGCCTTAGCCCCCATGGCAGCAGCATATACACGGTCACGGCATGTCGGGTTACCTCCCCGCTGAATATGTCCAAGAACCGTCGCTCGGGTTTCAATTCCCGTTGCATCCTCAATTTTCTTTGCAAGTTCATGGGAGTGACCGATTCCCTCTGCATTAACAATTATATGATGTTTTTTTCCGGTACGTCTCTTTGCAAGAATCTGATTAATAATAGACTGCTCATCATTCTTATAGCGCTCCGGTATCATAACATACTCAGAACCGTTTGAAATTCCGCACCACAGCGCAATATGTCCTGCTGTGCGTCCCATTACCTCAATAATACTGCACCTCTCATGAGAAGCAGATGTATCACGAACCTTATCCATTGCCTCCATGGCCGTATTACACGCCGTATCAAAACCAATGGTATATTCGGTACAGGCAATATCCAAATCAATAGTACCTGGAATACCTATTGTATTAATTCCATTTTCGGAGAGTTTCTGCGCACCGCGAAAAGAACCGTCACCACCAATCACAACAACACCATCAATCCCATGCTTACGACAGACATCTGCCGCCTGTTTCTGTCCCTCCGGGGTCGTCATGCGCTCACAACGGGATGTAAACAGAATTGTTCCTCCCCGCTGCACAATATCCGTAACAGACATTGTCTCCATTTCAATAATATCTTCTTCTAAAAGCCCTGCATAACCACGGCGGATTCCCTTAACTTTTAATCCGCTGGAGAGAGCCGCACGCACTACGGCACGAATGGCTGCATTCATCCCTGGTGCATCCCCGCCGCTTGTCATTACACCAATTGTCTTAATTTCCTTTCCCATTTATGCTTCCTCCATTCTGATTCACACTGTTTCTTATTTTACTATGACTGGTAACTTTTTTCAATACTAACTTCTACCACTTTTATATTTTCCTCTCCAAATTCTGCGTACAATTCCTCTAACAGTTCCGGACAGACTTTCGTGGAACGGCTTTTGGGGAGCCGCTTTGCAGCACGGTCTTTTGAGAGATAAACAGATACGCTGTCCCGCCCGTCATAACCGGCCAAAATACGAAACAGCTCTGGTTCCTTTTGTAAGTATTCCCCTTTTGTTCCAAACTGAACCCAAAGCTCACGCTCAAGATTATCAAAGGACAAAATAGAAGAACAAATCAGTTTCGCCGGCTTGTCTTCTTCCACGGTAACTCTTCCCCTGATAAATACCTTTTGCTCCTCTTCCATGAGAGAGCGGTTTTTTTCGTAATCTTTTGGAAAAACAATCACCTCAACAGTACCATATAAGTCTTCTACCGTCAAAAATGCCATGAGGTTATTTGTCCGCGTAGTCTTAACCGTTTTACCAATAATCATTCCCCCAATAACCGCCTGCTCCTGATCTTTCACTTTGGGCATATCCTCACCCTCGGACGGAAGAAAATCCGCTGTCGTACGTGTGATGTTTTTCTCTAAAAGCGGCGCATATTCTTCAAGAGGATGCCCGCTGATATAGACACCAAGCACTTCTTTTTCAAAAGCCAACAGCGTCTCCTTATCAAACTCACCCACATCCGGCATAGCAGTATCAAGGTCCTGCTGCTCCTCAGGTGCCGCAAAATCAAACAGTGACATCTGACCGCTCATGGTATGTTTTTTATCCTGGTTTACACCGTCAATTACGCTTGTATAGACACTCATTTTCTGTTTGCGTGTCCCCGGCAGGCTGTCAAGCGCGCCCGCTTTGATAAAGCTTTCCATAGTTCTCTTGTTCACTGACTTTCCTGACAGCCGGAGGCAGAAATCTTTCAGGGAACGATATGGACCGCCAGCTTTCCGCTCCGACACAATCTCATCAATAACCGGCTTCCCGACTCCCTTTATTGCGGCAAGTCCATAACGGATATTTCCATTATATGGCGTAAAACGATACTCCCCTTCATTGATATCCGGCGGCAGAATCGATATGCCCAATTGCCTGCAATTCATAATATATCCGGTAAGCTTTGCTGTATGCTCCATAAAAGACGTCATGAGCGCTGCCATAAACTCCACCGGATAGTGGCACTTTAAATAAGCGGTCTGATAAGACACAACCGCATAAGCCGCGGCATGGGATTTATTAAAGGCATACTTCGCAAAATCCGTCATGTCATCAAAGATTTTCCTCGCCGTCTCTTCCGGAATCCCGCGCTTTACACAGCCGTCTACCCCTTCTTCTTCATTTCCATAAATAAAATTATTTTTTTCCCTCTCCATTACAGAAGCTTTTTTCTTTGCCATGGCGCGGCGGACCAAATCGCTTCTCCCAAAACTGTACCCCGCCAAATCCCTTACAATCTGCATAACCTGTTCCTGATATACAATACATCCATATGTCGTGGATAAGATCGGCTCGAGTTCCGGACAGTCATACTGGATTTTTTCCGGGTTGTTTTTTCCCTCGATATACTTGGGGATAAAATCCATCGGCCCCGGACGATACAGAGAAATTCCGGCAATAATATCCTCCATGCACTGAGGCTGCAACTCCTTCATAAAGTTTTTCATCCCAGCACTCTCCAACTGGAATACCCCCTCTGTATGGGCAGCACTAATCATGTCATATACCTGTTTATCCGCATAATCAATTGTTCGGATGTCAAAAGCACCATTCACCGCATCATCAATGACAGTCAATGTGCGAAGTCCCAGAAAGTCCATTTTTAATAAGCCTAATTCTTCCAGTGTATCCTTTGTATACTGGGTTGTAATACCGCCGTCTGAAGAACGGGAAAGCGGGACAAACTCCTCTACCGGCTCAGGACTGATCACAACTCCCGCCGCATGCACGGATGTGTGCCTCGGCAATCCTTCGAGACGCAGCGACATATCAATCAGCTTCTTTGTCTGTTCGTCCGTGTCATACATCTTACGCAGCTCCGGATTCATCTGCAGTGCTTTCTGGATAGTGATGTCAAGTTCCATGGGAACTGCCTTTGCCACACTGTCCACAAAAGCATAAGAATAATCCAGCACCCGCCCAACATCACGAATCACCATGCGTGCTGACATCGTTCCAAATGTCACGATCTGCACGACATGGTCTTCCCCGTACTTGCGGTTTACATAGTCAATTACCTCCTGCCGCCTCTCATAACAAAAATCGATATCGATATCCGGCATCGTCACACGTTCCGGATTTAAAAAACGCTCAAACAAAAGATTATATTGAATCGGATCAATCAGGTCCGTTATCTGCAGCGCATACGCTACAATGCTTCCCGCCGCTGAACCGCGGCCCGGTCCAACAGAAATACCATGATCTCTGGCATATTTTATAAAATCCCATACAATCAGGAAATAATCCACAAACCCCATGCTGCTGATTGTGTCAATCTCATATTCAAGGCGCTCTCTTAGTTCCTCTGCCCTTTCCCCATATCTAAACTTCAATCCCTCTTCACACAGCATGCGCAGATACCCCTCTGATGTAAACCCTTCCGGCACATCAAAACGGGGCAGCTTGTACTCCCCAAATGCAATCTCAACATGGCAGCGAGCCGATATTTTATGTGTATTTTCAATTGCCTCCGGCGCATAGGGAAACAGCTGTGCCATTTCCTCTCCGGATTTCAAATAATACTGGCCGCCTGTATAGCGCATGCGGTTTTCATCTGCCACCTTTTTTCCTGTCTGGATACAGAGTAAAATATCATGTGCCTCCGCATCCGTATCATAGATATAATGCACGTCATTGGTCGCCACAAGCTCAATCCCCATATCCCGGTGCATCCTCATAAGCCCCTGATTGACTGTTTTCTGGTCCGGTATACCGTGATCCTGAAGTTCTAAGAAAAAATTATCCTTTCCAAATATCCCGCGAAGTTTCTCTGCCTCCTCACATGCCTCCTCATACAGCCCCCGCCGTAATAGAGATGGGACTGCTCCCGCAAGACAGGCTGAGAGCGCAATAATTCCCTCATGGAATTCCTCTAATACCTCATAATCCACCCTGGGTTTATAATAAAACCCTTCTGTAAATCCCCTTGAGACAATTTTAACCAGATTGGCATAACCGGTATTGTTTTCTGCCAGCAGCACAAGATGATGATAACGGCTGTCATCCTCCATATCGTCTCCACGGCCCGTCCCGGCCTCTTTTGCAAAACGCGACCCGGGAGCTACATACACTTCACAGCCTATTATCGGATTGATTCCGGCATCCTTTGCCGCCCGGTAAAAATCAATAGCCCCATACATAACGCCGTGATCGGTTATGGCAAGGCTGTCCATCCCCAATGCCTTAGCCTGGCGCACAATTTCTCCTATTTTACTTGAACCATCCAACAGACTGTATTCCGTATGCACATGCAAATGTGTAAAATTCATGGCTTTCCTCTTTCCTATCGCATAAATCCTTATGCAAGACGGTCTTTCCAATAAAATAAAAATATCACCCCGCCTCCGGCTTATCTGCCGGCGCAGGGTGTGGATACGTCTTAAAATTTACTTTATTATTGTCCCAGGAGATAGTCCTCAATATTTTTCATGGCATCTGCTTCATCCTCACCATCCACTGACACTGTCAATTCCTTGCCGGAAGCAAGTCCAAGCGTCATCATTCCCATAATGCTCTTTGCATTTACCATCTTATTATCCTGGCAGATTTTTATACTGCTCTTATACTGACTTGCCACCTGTACAAGCATGGCAATAGGTCTTGCATCTCCCTGTCCAACATTGACAGCAATACTTTTCTCAATCATGATTTCCTCCATTAGAATTTTCATTTTTCTCTCTGCGTAAATTCTCTGCAATCTCGCTTAATTTCCTCAAACGGTGGTTTACCCCCGATTTGCCGATTGGGGGATTAAGCATCTCCCCAAGTTCTTTCAGGGGCACATCAGGATTGTCAAACCGAAGCATGGCAATCGCCCGGAGATTCTCTGAAAGAGTCCCAAATCCTATTGTATCGTAAATATAGCGGATATCATTTACCTGTCTGGAAGAAGCAGATACGGTTTTCTTGATGTTGGCAGTTTCGCAGTTCACCCGGCGGTTGACAGAATTCCGCATTTCTTTGAGAATCCGCACATTCTCAAATTCCATCAGCGCCATATGCGCCCCTACTACATTCAAAAAATCAACAATCCCTTCCCCTTCTTTTATATATACGATATCATTTCTTTTTCGTTCAACAATTTTTGCATCCAGACCAAATACACCCATGATTTCCTGTATTCGGACAGCACGCTCCCGATTTCCCGCTGCCAGCTCCAAATGGTACTGACTGTTAGGATTTGTAATCGAACCCGCAGCAAGAAAAAATCCCCGCAAAAACGCCCGTTTACAGCACGACCTTCGGATCAGGCCGTCCGGAACGAGCAATGCACTGTCAAAAAACTGAATTGAATCCATAAAAGCCGAAACATCCTTTTCCTCAATAACATATAGGATATACTGATGCCTTCTTACTGTCATTTCCGGCTTATTTAAAAAAACCTTCCTGAATAAGATATAATATTTTTGCGCTACTGTCAAGTTTTCTGTTACAAACTTCACAATAAAATTTCCATTTTCTTCCAATTTTATCTGGCCGCAAACAGAAAAAAGTGCCGCCAGTTCCGCTATCTGACAGTGTTTTGCTTTCCCCATCTGCTCCTTTAATTCGTTTTTTACTTCTCCTGCGAACGACATAAATTCCGTAACCGATCCTTCTCTATATCTCTATGTTCCTTCTTACATCCATATTCCGTGTTTTCAAATTCTTTATAAATCGCATTTGTCAGTGTCACAGAACGGTGCTTTCCACCGGTACACCCTATCGCAATGACAAGCTGCGTTTTTCCCTCTGCAATATAATTGGGGATAAGAAAATCAAGCATATCTTTGAGCTTGGATAAAAAGTTTACTGCCTTGTCCGAATTCATGACATAACGGTATACCTCTTCATCATCCCCGGTCAATGGTTTTAAATTTTCTATATAGAACGGATTGGGAAGGAAACGTACATCAAAAACCAAATCGGCATCGGTTGGAATTCCATACTTAAACCCAAAAGACACAAACGTGAGGTAAAAATTACAAAATTTTTCTTCTTCTACAAAAATTCGATCGATTTCCTGTTTTAAATCGCGAATCAGCAGTTTTGTCGTATCAATAATATAGTCCGCCTGCATTTTCAGCTCTGCCAGAAGCTCCCGCTCCTTTTCTATCGCTGAATCCATGCGTCCTCCCTGTGCCAGCGGATGCATCCTTCTCGTCTCTTTATAACGCTTGACAATAACGGGGGTGGAAGCCTCCAAAAAGAGAATTTCCAATGAATAGCCTTCCCCTTTCAGCGTATTTAATACCTGTGCAGCCTCTTTCAATGAGCTGCTGCCAACCCGGATATCCAGTCCCAGCGCTACTCTCTCTATCCGCTCACTGGCATCCTCTGTCAGCTGCATAAATGTCGGAAGCAACGATACCGGGAGGTTATCAACACAAAAATACCCGTCATCCTCTAACAAACGCATGACTGAACTTCTCCCTGCCCCACTCATTCCTGTCACAACTACAAATCTCATCGCTTCCTCCTAATTCAGAACTCTCCAATCATGCGAACCTCCGGCTCCAGCTTCACGCCAGACTGTTCCCTCACCTGTTTCTGTACATCCTCTATCAGTCTCCTGATTTCCGCTGCCGTTGCATGACCGCGGTTTATAACAAATCCACAATGCTTTTCTGCCACCTGGGCATCTCCAACACGATACCCACGCAATCCGGCATCCTCAATCAGCTTTCCGGCAAAGTGTCCCACCGGACGTTTAAAGGTACTTCCCGCACTGGGAAATTCTAATGGCTGTTTTTGCCTGCGCTTTTCATTTAGCTCCCTCATCCTGGCACGTATTTCATCTGGCTGTTCCTGCAAAAAAGAAAATACCGCAGATAGTACCATATAAAGTTTCTCCTGAATAATGCTGGTTCGGTATCCCAGGGCAAGCTCTTCTTTTCCAAGTACAAGAATATCACCTGTTTTCGTCAAAACCGTGGCACTCACAATCGTATCCTTTATCTCTCCGCCATAAGCACCGGCATTCATAGCAACAGCGCCCCCAAGAGTTCCGGGAATGCCGGAGGCAAATTCAAATCCGCTCAGGCCATGTGCTGCCAGTTCAGAGGCCATCTTTGCCAGTGTAATACCCGCCTGTGCCTCTACCAGGCCGCCTTCATGAATTTGCAGTTTTTCCATCCCGCTTCCAATTTCGATAATAACACCGTGATACCCATAGTCTCCAACCAAAAGATTACTTCCCCGTCCAATCGGATAATAAGGCAGCCCTTTTTCCCTGGCAAAATAAACAGCTTCCGCCACTTCCTCCTCTGATTCCGGAACGAGATAAAAATCTGCCGGACCACCCACACGAAATGTTGTGTGCTTACTCATTATTTCCTGTTCCCACTGAATCATGCCATTATTTCCCCATTCTTTTTAAAACAGCACCATACGGACTGCTCCATATATGCCGGCATCATTGCCTAACTCCGCAAGATGGATTTCCGTATCGCGAATTGCATACATCGCATTCTCACGGTAATATTTTCTCACAACATCAAGGATAATTTCTCCGGCAGCTGAGACACCGCCGCCTATTACAAAAGCCTCAGGGTCAACAACGTGTGCGATATTGCTAAGCGCCAACCCGAGATAGCGTCCAAAACATTCTACAATTTCTTTGCAGTAACTGTCCCCGGCTGCTGCCCCGTCAAATATATCCTTTGCCGTTATCTCTGCCAGAGCTGCCAGCGAAGAGTCCTGTTTTAAACCGGCCTTTGCCATTCGCACAAGGCCCGTTGCCGAAACATACTGCTCCAGGCAGCCAAAATTACCACAGCCACAGCGTTCTGTCTCAGCTGAATTTACTTTTATATGTCCAATCTCCCCGGCCGCTCCCCGGCCCCCGGTGAGAATTTTTCCCTTTTGAATAACTCCGCCGCCGACTCCGGTGCCAAGCGTCACCATTACTATACTGTCATAACCACGGCCTCCACCCTTCCACATCTCTCCAAGAGCTGCCACATTGGCATCATTCCCTACTTTGACATTGGAAATCCCCGTCAGTTCAAATAAAGTATTTTTGACAGAAAATACTCCCCAGTCCAGATTTGCGCATTTGAGCACTACGCCGTCATCCGTGACAGGACCGGGTATTCCTATACCGATTCCCCGGATATTTCCGCCCCGGGCCGCCCTCTTTTCTTCTATACTATCTGCAATACCTGCAATCACATGTTCTCCGTTTTTGTCAGCATTGGTAGGAATATCCCATTTTTCCAAAAGTTCACCGCCGTCAGAAAACAATCCCAGTTTAATTGTCGTACCGCCTACATCTACGCCCACATAATATGATGCCATTGTGTACTCCTTTCTATCAGGAATTACCCAGATTGCTTGTTACTCTGTTATACAGTTCCCTTGCCGCATTGTATCCCATTTTTTTCTGACGGTAATTAACCGCTGCTGACTCACATATAATAGCAACGTTCCGCCCCGGCCGAATTGGTATCGAGTGACACACAACCTTATTTCCCAAATATTCAATATAAGATTCTTCCAGTCCCATGCGGTCATAGTCAGTATCTTTATTCCATTCCTCTAAACGGATGACAAGATCAATCGTCTGTGTGTTTTTTACACTCTCAACACCAAAAAGCGTCTTTGCATCAATAATCCCTATGCCGCGAAGTTCAATAAAATGTCTTGTAATATCCGGTGCAGAACCCACAAGAGAGGCGTCACTGACTTTTTTAATCTCCACCACATCATCCGATACAAGACGATGCCCTCTATGAATCAGCTCTAACGCCACCTCACTCTTTCCAATACCACTCTCCCCGGTAATCAGTACACCTTCTCCGTAAATATCCACGAGAACACCATGAATGCTGATGCGGGGAGCCAACTCTACTTTTAACCACCGGGTCGCTTCTGCTGAAAAGTCAGATGTGTCGGTCTTTGCCCGCAAAATAGGAACACCATACTCTGCGGAAAGCTGGAGAAATTCCTCAGGCACGGGCAGCTCACGGCAAAATACGATACATGGTACCTTATAGGACATGATACGCCCCACCATCTCAGCACTTTTCGCCACTCCCTGTTTTTCCATATAAGTGTGTTCGACCTGTCCGATAATCTGCACCCGGGAATGGTCGAAATAATCAAAAAAACCCGCCAGCTGCAGTGCTGGACGATTGATATCCGATTGCACAATCTCAACAGCCTCCAGATCAATTTCCGGTGTCAGATTTTCAAGCTCCATTTTTTCCATAAATTTTTTTATTGATACTGTATACATTGTAATTTTTTTACTACCTCCATTTACTGACAATACTTATAATTATCATAACATATCCATCCATAACGTGCAAGAACAGTACGATATCACCACATTAAAACATATAATTATGCGATTGCCCTCAAAATAAACTTTTTCTCTTGACAAACCGTCCTACTTCGTACTAGAGTATTGTTAATATTGTTAGCGATTTGAAAGGAATTCATATATTATGAGTGAAAATTGTACACATGACTGTTCTAATTGCAGCAGTGACTGCGCCTCAAGAGATTTATTGGAGAAACCACATCCAAACAGCAAAATTGGTAAAGTAATTGGTGTCGTAAGCGGCAAAGGCGGCGTGGGCAAATCCATGGTCACCTCACTTCTTGCTGTCGGATTTTCCCGGCTTGGGCATCACTGCGGCATACTGGATGCCGATATCACCGGTCCTTCTATCCCAAAAGCCTTTGGGCTCACAGAAAGGGCAATGGGAAATGAGACGACCATCTTTCCTGTGGCGACAAAAAAATACGGCATTGACGTTATGTCTGTAAATCTATTGCTTCCGAACGATACCGATCCGGTTGTGTGGCGCGGTCCGGTAATCGGCGGTACAGTAAAACAGTTCTGGACAGATGTACTGTGGGAAAATGTAGAGTATCTCTTTGTCGATATGCCTCCGGGCACCGGGGATGTAGCACTCACTGTCTTCCAAAGCATCCCTGTTGACGGAATCGTTGTAGTGACAAGCCCTCAGGACCTTGTATCCATGATTGTAGAAAAAGCAGTAAAGATGGCAAATATGATGGACATTCCGGTTCTCGGTCTTATTGAAAATATGAGCTATCTTGAATGCCCGGACTGTGGCAAAAAAATCTCCCTTTTTGGTGAGAGCCATATTGAGGAAGCCGCTGCCCGTTATGACATTCCGGTTCTGGCCCGCATGCCGATTCAGCCTTCACTGGCCGGCGCCTGTGACAATGGCGACATGGAAAATTATGAAACTGTTTATCTTGACAACGCAATTAAAACAATAAAAAATGGAGTTTAGTATGACATTAAATGGAATTTGTTATATCTTTGGCGCAGGAGAACGAAGCAGCTGTCTGGATACACCAGCAGAAGACAGCTTTATTATTGCTGCGGACGGTGGATTTGATTATCTCAGAGATCTCGGCCTGCAGGCGGATGTTGTGTTAGGTGACTTTGATTCTATCCGCTCCTCCCAGTACCTGCCACCCGACAGCATCCATTATCCAAAAGAAAAGGACGATACCGATATGATGCTGGCTGCAAAGCTCGGACTTGAAAACGGTTACACAGAGTTTGCCATTTACGGCGGTCTTGGCGGGCGTCTGGATCATACTTTGGCAAATATACAGGTGCTTGCTTATCTGGCCCGCCATGGGGCGTCCGGCATCTTATACAGTGATTCCTATGCTGTCACTGTCATCCACGACAGCTCTGTTTCCTTTCCTGTCAGCCACCCGGCCAATCAGCCGGAAAATACCTGTTCTGTTTTTGCTTTTGACGATATCAGCGTTGGCGTAAGCATTAAAGGGTTGAAATACCAGTTGTCTGAAGTCAACCTGACAAACTCATACCCTCTCGGTGTCAGTAACGAATTTACCGGAAAAGATGTAACAATTTCCGTAGAAAAAGGTACCATCGTTGTCCTCTGGTACCTTCCTGAATAATAAATCCTTAAATTACATATCCTTGGATTGCAAATCCGTGGGCTACAAGCCCGTGGACTATAAATCCGTGGGCTACAAGCCCATATCTACCGATATTATTTTATCAATGGGCGACTCGCTTATACCCTTTCCATCCGTTCCTTCCAAATACATCATTGCCGAGGATTCAAACAAAATATAAACTTCATTCCCATTCATTTCTACTTCCTCTGCCATTGGCGGAAGGGCAACTGCCATCTCTTCTTTCCAAACTTCATCAGCATCCCACATCTCATCAGAGTTCCACGTTGCCTGAAATACCATTAACTCAGAAATAAAATTATTCTTTGTCTGGTTACGCCCCCAGGAACGGCTGAATACCGTTTTTCCGTTTGCGGCAAAGGTTACGCCCTGTACGCAGTATGGGATCGTGCGTACTGCTGATTTTGTACTCCTGCTTTCAAGCTCTATTTTGCCTGAAATCTTTATTATATCACCAGTATCGCCCATACGGATTCCCTCAACCGATATTATCTCACCCGATTGTTTACCGTGAAGCAGCTTATCCAGCGCTGCAGGGTCCGCTATTTCCTGTCCATCTACTTTTGTAATAATATCATCCTCTTCCAGACAGGTCTCTATCCCAAATCGAGTACCCTGTTTTTTTGATTCCACAGGCTGCTGCTCAACGTCTCCATCTGTAGTATATTCATACAATCCCTCTTTTTCTGTAACGACAGAGACTACAATTGCTCCACCGGAAACATTAGCTGTCTGCATTTCCTCTTCGTCCAGAGACTCTGTTGTCACCCCAAGATAGTCCTCTTCTGCAGAATGAAGGTATTTGTATACCTCCTCCAGCTTCCCGTCTTTATATTGATAAGCCGCCATGGTTGCCTCTCTCTCTGCATCCTGGGAAAGAAACTCCGTCACCCATAAATACCCATCCTGAGGATTATAGGCTATTGCAGATGGTTTTTTGGAAACACCATGGAAACCATCATGATCTGACATTACAAGCTCTGCCGGCTTATAATTGACACAGGTTTTTGAACCTGTAACATATGTCTTTAAAGCCGTATATGGAATTCTCTGCAGGCGGTTACTCTCTGAATGGCAAATCCATACATTGCCATCTTTGCCGTCCCCACCATCATAGGTGATGCCTCCAACATGGCTCTTTTCTGTTAAAATCAATGTGTTCAGATAAGTTCCTGACTCACGATCATACACAAAAACGCAGCTCTCGTGCACACCATCCACACAGTATGCCGTAGTCAGCAAATAATCACCCGCCAGGCAAATCCCCTGCGGACATAAATTATTGCATTTAATATATTTTTGAATTAAATCATCCTCAGAAGTAGGGGCAAGCCCCGGGATGACATATTTTCCCTCAACAGACCATGAAAAATCTGTCAGTTTTGTATTTTTACACGCATAGTTCAATATTGGATAATTGTAGGTTTTTACGCTTAAATCCGAATCTACTGCCCGAATCGGTTTTTTGGAAATGATAACTTTAACCGTTGTGGATGCCGCCTTATAATACGTATTTGCCTTCACCCTCATATTGATGATAGCTGAACCATTACCTAAAACGGTAACCCTGCCTGTTTTGCTAACCTGTATTACATTATTGCTATTACAGGAATACGTCACATCCCCTTTTCCTTTTGACAGCCTCGCCGTAACCTGAAATTCACCGTCACCCTCAACCGCCGTATAAGCCTGCTTTCCAGGAATCAAGCTTCTTGACGCCTTCTGTATTTTAAATGTAACGGTCTTTTTCCCCCGGAATTTATTTTTCTTTTTGGGTTTAATAATCACCTGTGCTTTCCCGGGTTTTTTATTATTTTTATACGTTACTATGACATCTTTGTTTATTTTTAAGCGCTTTCCCTGATACAAAACTTTCACAGAAGGTTTTTTCTCTTTTCCAGAGTAATAAAACGTTTTGTTCGCCAGGGTGACAACCGCCTTTGACAATGAACTTGCCTTCTTCTTTTTTGCCTGTGCGTGTTTCCCAGACATAGCTACCGATATAACAATAAGAATAAATAGTGCTGCTACTCCCAAGCTTTTCCTCATTCTTTTCATATCGTGCCACCTTTTCTCTATTGATTTACTGTTACCCACATGACCGGATGAATTGGCGCGCCCGGTTTATTTACCGGATAACCATACTCTACCACTTCACCAAGGCCAGAAACAAATTCTGTCGTTATCCCCTCCTTTCCTGGTGTGCGGAGCCTCATGTTATAGCTCCTTTCATTAAGAATCTTTTTATATTTTTTTACCTCCCGGGAAGAAAGAATAAATATTTTATCCCTTGTGGCATTTCCAGCGCTAACCGGATCGGCAGCATTTTCCGTTGCCAATACATCCGTTGTGAGTATAATAGACTGCTCACTCGGTGTAAAATGTTTCTGTAGATAATCTGAATTCAGGAACGTGCGAATCTCACATGTCTCCCAGTTTACCTTTTCTTCCCTTGGGTGATATAAAAGCTTCTTCTCCCCATCCAATTTCATAATACAGACAGAAGAATTTTTTTTCTTTTTATCAAGAACAATCCACTTTTGCTTACCAAAAGCAACTACATCGCCTTTATGCGCTTCAGCCAATAAAATCTGTTCCATCCTGGCCGCCTGACGCTCACTATCCTTATACTCTGCCAAAGACTGAAACATCTCTAATGACTCATCTTTAAAACCAATTCCCTTTTCTATAAATGCAATTACATAACGGCTCCCATCTATATGAAATGCCAGAATAATGCCAGCAACAATAACAACAACTGCAAGAAATACCCATTTTGTTTTTCCTTTTTTGTTGTCAGAATGCTCCCGCTGTTTTACCGTCCGCGTTACGGTACGCGTATCCTCTTGCGGCTCTTCCGAGACCTGACTCTTTAACTCTTCTGCCAGAACCCGGCACTCCTCACTGAGTGCTGTACACTCCTCCTGTCCCTCAAATGCCTGTTCCTCCGGCAATGCAGCCAGACCGGCAAAATCCTCTACCAGCTTTGTATAGACAAAATATTTATCTTCTACACGCAAAATGCAGCGTACAGACCGTTTTAGGGCAACCGCCTGATCAAAACGCTGCTTTGGTGTCATGATAATCTCTTTACGTTTTTTTCTTCTTTTCTTTTTTCCTCTTTTTTTCAGAGGTCTCTGCATCTCATCCATGTACAAAATCCCCCCAGTATACGTCAGGCAGACATACAAGATGTCTGCCTGAATATATAGTTGATAATCCCTTTTTTTTACTTTTTAGAGTAGGTCGCAGCCTTCTTTTCCTTTTTCCCACGTCCCATTAATAAATACCACAGCGGAGAGGCAATACATACAGAGGAGTAACATCCCGAAATAATACCGACAATAAGCGGAATGGCAAACTGACGGACGGAGCTTACTCCGAGCAGGGCCAGAATGAATACCATGATAAATGTCGTAATAGAGGTATTAATGGAACGGGACAATGTCTCTGTAATACTCTTGTTAATAATCTCAGCCAACGGTGTGCGGGAAGATGCTTTTGCCCGGTTCTCACGAATACGGTCAAATACGACAATCGTATCATTAATGGAATATCCGACAATGGTAAGCATACAGGCAATAAATGTGCTTCCCACCTGGATAAACGCACTGCCCACAACATATACGGTAAATACAACAATAACGTCATGCACAAGCGCCAGTACCGCACTGACACCGGTTGAGAGCTGACGGAAGCGAATCCATATATAAATCAGCATACAAATCGTTGCTATCAATGTAGCGACAACTGCGTCCGTCTTCATTTCACTGCTGACAGAAGCACTAATCGTCTCAGACTCAACCTGCCCCTGCTCAACATTAAATTTTTCAGCAAGCTTGCTTGATACATCCGCATTCTGCTGTTCGGTAAGAGCTGTCGTGCGGACTGTAATTTTCTTAACACCCTTATCATCAGAAGTGGAAACCTCACCATTTAAACTTGTAGTCTCCTTAACAATTGCGACAACATCTTCCTTCATTGCATCTGTAATCTCAGTGTTTTCCGGAATGGAAACTGAAGTGGATGTCCCTCCGATAAAGTCAAGGCTGTAGTTCAAAATCGCCCCGCCTTTTGATGCATTGAAAATGAGCCCGGCAATACAAATAACAACAACTGCGCCGGAGATGCCAACATATTTTTTCCAGCTTCCAACAAAGTTGATTACTTTCTTTTCCTTCTTTAAACCATAAAGCTTGATATCTGTCAAATTGAGAGCCGCACAGGATTTCAATAAAAGTTTGGTTACAAAGATAGCGGTAAACATGGATAAAATGATACCGATTGCCAATGTCTGCGCAAAACCCTTTACTGTACCGGAACCTTTCAGGTACAACACTACCGCGGCAATAATCGTTGTCACGTTTCCATCTATAATAGCGGAAAGCGCTTTAGAAAACCCATTCTGAATTGCCTGCGAAACTGTCTTGCCAAGAGTCAGCTCCTCCCGTATACGGGTGAAGATAATACAGTTGGCATCCACCGCCATACCAACACTCAGTATAATACCGGCAATACCCGGCAAGGTCAGTGTAATGTTAAGGCCGTTCAGCACAAGAAGCATAGCCCCTATATAAAATAACAGGGCGACAGCGGAAACAGCACCCGGCAGCCTGTATATCACCATCATGAAAATGATTACAAGGATAAGCCCTATCACCCCGGCAATCAGACTGCTCTTTAATGCCTCGCTTCCCAGTGTAGCGCCTACTATATTGTTATGGATATTTTTCAATTCCAACGGCAGGGCGCCAATACGAAGGGTGGACGCTAATTCCTCTGCCTCCGAGAATTTCTCAAAGCTGCCGCTGATGACACAGTTCCCGTCCGAAATCTCACTGCGGAGTACCGGAGCAGACACAAGCTTGTTATCATAAACAATAGCAAGCTGCTCGCCCACATGTTCACCAGTCACTGTAGCAAACTTCTTTGTCCCTTTACCGTTAAATTTCAGATTTACAACATTCTCCGTTGCACCAGTCCCCTCTGCCTGCTGCGTTCCGGCATTCGCCTGTGCTAACATGGAACCGTCTAACTGGATATCCTTTTCATCAAACTTGACTTCTTCACCCTCTTTGGGGTTTGCCTTTCCATCTTTATCTGTCAGGTTTGCATATAATATAAATTGGAGTGCACCGGCCTGTCCGAGCTTATCCAAAATCTCAGCTGCATTGTTGACACCAGGAATGTCAACGGTGATCCGATTTGAGCCCTCCTGATAAACAGAAGCCTCTGTGCTCACATCCTCCACACGCTTTTGCAATTTGTAAACAGTATCTTTCATTTCCGTCTCTGTCGGGTTACTCTTTGTGGCCTCGTATGTAACGCTGACGCCACCTTGCAAATCCAGTCCAAGACGGATATTTTCTGCACTTCCACGTCTGGCACTACCGATTCCTCTGTATGCAACAAAAGCAAACGCCGCAATCAGAACGACTATCAGCAGAATCTGCAAAATGCCTTTTACTTTGCTGTTCATTCTACTTGTCTCCTTTTCCTCAAAAACTTTATCAGAAGAAGCATTAATATTAAAGCCTTCTCCTTTGCAATGTTACTCGAGATTATAGTATAGCACAAAGCCTCAGTATCTTCAAGCATTTTTCGTAAGCTTATCTTTAGCATTTGCTTTTTTCAAAAAAATATGCTTTTCTTTGACATAGGAATCCAGTATAATAGAATCAAAATTAATTTACATATTATTAAAGGAGGTTTTCAAATCATGAAACATAAAGCGCTAAGCCGGGTTCTTGCCTGCGGGCTGACATTTGCTCTTGCCGCTGCCTGCCTGCTCCCTGCATCCGGTGCCGGTGCAGCCCAGTCAGCTGCTCCGAGACGGGTCTGGGTCCATGATCCATCGATTATTAAAGCAGATAACACATATTATGTATTTGGCTCCCATCTGGCAGATGCAAAATCGTCAGATATGATTAACTGGAGCCAAATGAACACCGACTACAGCACAAGAAACTGGCAAAATGATTCTGTTTACGGAAAAGTAGTAGACAACCTGGCCGAATCTTTTCAGTGGGCCGGCTATAACGATGGCGATTGCAGCGGCGGCAATCTGGCCGTCTGGGCCCCCGATGTGATCTGGAATCCCCATTATGCATGGGAGGACGGCTCAGAGGGCGCCTACATGCTCTATTACAGCGCCTCTTCTACCTGGCGCCGTTCCTGTATCGGCTATGCCGTTTCAAAAAATGTTGAGGGACCTTACAGCTATGTGAACACTGTCATCTATTCCGGCTTTACCACAAACGGTAAATATGATGGCAACAGCACCCGCAATACCAGGTGGAACAACTCTTATCTGAATTTTAATAAACTGATTCAGGATGGCGTTATAGAAGGAGTCAGTGACCGATGGTTTTTTGATAATGGTGACTATAACACGAATAATGTCCCAAATGCTATCGACCCAACTATCTTTTTTGACAAAGACGGCAAAATGCATATGGTATACGGCTCCTGGTCCGGCGGTCTGTTTATACTGGAACTGGACGAGCGCACCGGAGCTGTCCGCTATCCCGGAAAGGACAGTACCGACACTGTCTCCGGAAACTTTGTTGACCGGTATTTTGGAACCCACATTGCGGGCGGCAACCACCAATCCGGTGAGGGACCTTATATTCTTTATGATAAAGAAACCGACTATTATTATTTATATGAGACATATGGCGGCCTGCTTGGTGATGGGGGCTATAATATGAGACTCTTCCGCTCCAAAAACGTTACCGGACCATATGTTGACGCAAAGGGACAAAACGCAAACCTGAACAACGCCCACAATGATCGTTACGGCATAAAACTGATTGGTAATTACCACTTCAGTGGACAGACAGGCAGCTACCGCGCTGCCGGTCATAATTCAGCATTGATTGATGATGATGGAACTCATTATCTGGTTTACCATCAGCGGTTTACTGACAATATTTATTACCATGAAGTACGGGTTCATAAGCAGTTTATGAATGAGGACAACTGGCCGGTCACTGCTGTTTATGAAAACCGCGGCGAGGAAATCAGCCATTATACAGACGAGGAAGTTATTGGAACATACGATATGATTAACCACGGCACTGCCACAAATGCCAACATTATTAACTCGCAGAAAATTCAGCTTCTCGCAGACGGCACGGTAACAGGCAGCATAACGGGGAAATGGAGCAAGACAAGCGGGACAGATTATGATTATATTACGATTACTGCTGGCAGCACGGTTTACCGCGGTGTATTTTTCCGTCAGTACAATGAAAATTCTACGCCAAAACAGGTAATGACCTTTACTGCAATCGGCAATAATAATACCAGTCTCTGGGGAACCTGTACATCAAATTCTGCCCCCTCTGTAACTCCAAAACCAACGACGACAGCGACACCAAAGCCGACACCAACAGCAGCCGCTGTGCCAACACCGACGCCTGTCCCAACACCAACTATTACACCAAACGATAACAATAATAATAATGACGATGGCAACGACGACGGCACTGACACAAAAATCACCCTGAAAAAGCCTACGCTAAAAGTTAGTGCAGGAAAGAAAAAAGCAGCTCTTTCTTGGAAAAAAATTTCTAAGGCAACTGGATACCAGATTCAGTATTCCAAAAAAAGCTCTATGAAATCATCCATTAAGGTCAAAATATCCAAACCGTCAACAACAAAACGGGTTATTAAAAAACTCACAAGTAAAAAAACTTATTATTTCCGCATCCGTGCCTATGCAAAGACAGATGACGGAACCGTATACGGAGCATACAGCAAAAAGAAAAAGGTTAAAATCAAATAACGTGGACAAAAACCCCGCACCTTCTCTATCAGAGAGAGGTACGGGGTTTTTACAATACGTTAGCTCGCAAAGCGTGACAACGTTTGTTAATTAAGATCAAGTACTTTTATTTCTTCTATGATTGGCTGTTTTCCATCCTGTACCGTTCCATTATTATCAATAACCGGAGTATCTTCACAAATCTTGTCTACGATCTCAATACCGTCTGTTACTTTTCCAAACGCCGCATACTGTCCGTCAAGCGACGGCGTATCCTGATGCATAATAAAAAACTGGGAACTTGCACTGTCCGGGTCTCCGGAACGCGCCATGGAAATTACGCCCCTTTTATGGGAGAGATTATTCTCTACACCATTGGAAGAAAATTCTCCCTTAATCGTCTTATCCGAACCCCCGGTGCCATTCCCCGAAGGGTCGCCGCCCTGTATCATAAACCCGCTGATTATCCGATGGAAGGTCAGACCATCATAAAATCCATCCTTTGCCAGTGAAATAAAATTCTCAACAGTAATCGGCGCCACATCAGCATCCAGTTCAACCCTCATAGTACCATAATCCTTCACCGTAATTTCCACATACCGCTTGCCCTCAGCGCTTTTACCATCGCCCTTTTCTTCTCCGCAGGCTGTCACACTTACTAATACGAGTGCCAGAACCATTAACATTGCCATTGCCTTTTTCCATCTGAATTTGTTTTTCATTTTCTTTTTCCTCCAATATTTTTACTTGGGAACTATTTTGTGGTAACTTAGTTCCCGGAAGGGAGCTTGCTCCCTTTAATATCAACAACTACATACTCGGATTTGCACCCGGTCTTAAACTTAATCGCCCAGTCTGATATGCCGGACGTCACAATAAAGTTCGTATTCTGCCGCTTGATTAGTCCATAAGTCTTTTCATTTTCCTTTGTCCATTCCCCAACATAGTTAATTGGGAACAACTGGCCGCCGTGCGTATGCCCGGATAATACAAGGTCAACCCCGGATGCCTCCTGTGCGTCATAGTCATGGGGCTGATGATCGAGGACAACCATATATTTGCTTTTATCCAGATCTTTTACCAGCTCATCCATTTCCATTCTGGAGCTGCCCGCTGAACGGTCCTGCCTTCCAATGATATAAACCCGGTTATATAACAGGACACTTTCATCCTGCAGCACTGTTACCCCGTTTTTTTCCAGTTCCGCCACTAAATCATCCCCGCTGTACCCCCGGTATTCCGAGCCATAGTAGCCTTTATCATGATTGCCAAATGCAAAATAAACCCCGTAGGTTGTCTTAATGCTGCCAAGTGCCTGGCAGGCTGTCTCCATATCTTCTTTTGATGTGTCATCATCTACATAATCTCCGGTCACAACAACAACATCCGGCTCCTCTTCCTGCATCTTCTCAATATGTTTCTTAAAACCCTCACCGTCAAATGTTGTCCCGACATGCGAATCTGCAATCTGTACAATACGCAGATTTCCTGCTGCTTTTTCGGTCTCCAGTGTATACACTGTTCTCCAGACCTGGTGCGCCAGATACCAGCCTGTCCCCAGATAGACAAGCGTTATTCCAAGTGCAAATGCTCCCGCAGAGTATCTTTTAAACTCCCTCTTCCACTTTTTCCGGACAAAATAGTTTACTATATCGCAAATAAACCAGATAACCATCAGGTGAATCAGTATTATCATGGCATTCATCATGCCAATACTAAGCCAGGAGATCCCTAAAATCAAAATAACCGGAAAAAAGGACAGTAAAATACGTTTTACCTTTTTATCTCCCGCAATCTGCTTTATAAAGAAGAATTTATAAAAACGAGATGTCAAATAAACAATGGATAGGACTGTCGCCAAAGCCATAGCCAGCATTATTAATATCCACATATGTTTTCCCCCTTCTCTGGACAGATTATAACACACTTGTGACAAATTGGGAATATAGAAGCTGTAAAAGCATTGAAAAAACAACCGTGTTTTGTTATGATAAAATTATCAATGATGCGGAGGAGGTCCATAACTATGAGAGTATTGAAAGCAGCAGAAACCAATATTGCACAGGAAACAGGCGCCATTTCAACGAAAGCGGCAAAACATGACAATCCGGATAATAAAAGGAAAATGGAACCTCCCGCAAATTCTGAGGATGAAAGCAGAGGAGTTACTCTTGAGATTTCTGAAAACCTGAAAGAAATGTATCAGCAGCAATTAGAAGCTGCAAAAGAATCCGCTAAGGCTGCGGGTGAAGGAATGAATGAATTGGCAAAAATCATTGAGATATCACGCCGAATCTCTAACGGCGATAAAGTGCCGCCAAGTGATGAGAAAAAACTGATGGAATACGATTCCGGTCTGTACCAGGCGGCCAAAGCAGCTGCCATGCTGCATGCGGATGAAAAGCATAAGGAATATGATTCCCTGTTTGAAGAAGAAGGGGATGATAAGGGAGAGATGCTGCGGGATTTACGCCAGGAAAATTCGGAAACTATTGAAAGCGGAGATGTGTCAATCGAATGAACGGCCCTTAGTTGTTACATATCTCTGTACAAAAGAGCAACGCCCTGCTACTCCAACATGGCGCTGCTCTTTTTTATTTGTATCCTTTTATACCATCTGCAGTTCTTTGCTAAGTTCTTTTACCTTTTCCAGGGCAAGCCCGGAATATCCGGCAATCTCTTCCATGGACAGTTTGCCGTCTTCCAGCATTTTCAGGGCTGTTTTTGTTACCCCCCGCTCTATGCCCAACTCTATGCCCTGCTCTCTGCCTAACTCCATCCCCTCCTCCAGCAGACTTCTCCGATGGAGTTCCTCATCATATTCAAATATACTCATCTTTGTCACCTCCGCACGGTTTTTTATCAGAAAATCCCGCAGGATATTTTCATTGATGCACTCGGTTACTGCCCGTTCTACCGCCTCCTCCGGAGACATCTTATGAAGATATCCCCTGACACGCTCCACATACTGGGTATACTCGGAAAGGGGTTTGCAGTTTTCTTTCAGTTCACAATTCATTCCCCTGTTGATGTTCAGTTGCAAAACCGCCAGTTCCAGATTGATTTCCCCGGTATCTGTCATAAATGTATCGGACAGCCGGAATGTCTTACGCTCCGGCTGCGGCTCGTCCCCCTGATACAGCACAATAAACTTTGGGGCCGGCAGTAAAATCTGTTTTCTGGCGTAAATATCCTGATGCACTACCATCTTTTCATACAGCGTCCCCACATACATCAGATAGCGGAGCGGCATGTTGGGGTTTACCGTGGACTGATGTTCGTACAGGTTCATCTGCAAATTAAGTACACAGGATACGTCGTTCTTCATTGCCATGTAAATGGCATTCTCCAGTGTGTTGATGTCCAATTCGTCAGGGTTACTGTAGTCTGTCCCATTGATGGCGTTAAACATGGACAGCAGTTCCTTCTTCTCCTTAAAGAGCATGCGGAAAACCGAATCCCTGTAATTGCGTATTACGTTTCGTTTCCTCGTAATTTCCTTATCCTTTGTCACAAAATCCCTCCCCGGATGGCATTGGGCCTTCTGCCTGCAGAAGCAATCGTCCGGAATACCGCCCGGGTAGTCCCAACGAGAAATGCTTTCTTTCTCGTTACACTCCTGCTTGTGTTTACTGTTTTTGGATGAAAGCAAGAGTGTTAGAAATCGGAACATAGCCCAGTCTACCACCAGGCATTAAAGAATTTTAGAAACGAAACTTGCTCGTCATTGTGTGTTATATTATAACATCACACATCTTAAAGGGCAAGTCCTTTTTATAAGAATCCTAAATAATAATAGCTAACAATAGCTTATTTAACATTTGCGCAGCCATACCATCTATCTTCGTTAAAAGAGCAACGCCCTGCTACTCCAACATGGCGCTGCTCTTTTTAAATTATTATTCTTTTATCTCGTCAATATCTGTCAGATTTACTCCGGCAACATTTAGTAGTGCTTTTGTAATCTCAAGTCCATTCGGCATAATTATCAACTACTTCAATGTTGCCAATCTCGCGATACACAAGATATTAATCCCAATACTCTTTCTTTGCATTTAATACCGCATAGAAAGAAGATTTTGGCATATACAGACCGTTAAATACACATGGCACGTTCTGAGCCCTCCAGCTTACACCGTCATAGAGGCTCCAAAGAATCAGTCCTGTAATATTTCCGCCCTTTTTCTTACTTGTCAAAATAGCATTCATAATCTGATCATAATATGCTGCCTGATCCTGATCGGTAAGCGGATTTGCCTCCGTAGAGCGCATGCCCGCATCCAACTCTGTAATCTGGATTTCCAGTTCCGGACTGTTTACACGGAAAAGCTCTAATGCGTTAGCAAAGCCATCCGGGTTGTGGAACTTATCCGTGATGTCCAAATGTGCCTGCATACCGATACCATCGCAAACTTTGCCATCGCTGTTAATATAATCTGTCAAATGAATAATATTCTGCGGATTCTGATAACAATTGTAATCGTTATAGAAAAGTTTTACATCTGTTCTGTTATGCTTTACAAGCATTTCATGAGCCCATGTAAAGGCATCCTTTAAGTAAGACGGGAAAAGCGTTACCTTATGATCTTTTACGTCATCATCATAAGTATCGTAAATCAACCCGTAGTAACTTGGATATTTACCGTCTTTTTCCGCATTGCGGCTGTGAAGATACTCATTGACTACATCATAACCGTACAGGCAATCCGCGTATGGACTGGTCAAAATGTGCTCGAGCACTGTTTTTATGTAGAACTCAAGACGGGAATCCATACAATCCCTGGAGACATTGTACTTTTCCCCTTTCGTTGTCTTATAATACTGCTGGAAGAAAAATACCGGTGTCTGCTGATGCCATACCAGAGTATGTCCGCGCAGCTTCACGCCCTTTTCATGGCATGCCTTCATAATGGCATCTACTTTGTCAAACTTCAGCCTCGGCACAGCCACTTCTCCCGCTTCGCTTTTAAAGTGATTCTCCACAAAGCTTGCATAGTCGTCCGGAACAATATAGCCGATAGACTTGGCATCCGCAATTGTGAGGAAATCTGTATTATCGCTTTCTTCCTCATCCGGTTTTACAATTTTACCCGGTGTGGCACCTAAGACAGCGTCCGGTTTCATCTCATTTCCCGGTGTATATCCGCTAAATTGGTCGGCAATAAATTCAGAACCGTTCTTTCCAAGTATCGAAGAGATGCCAGCTCCCACACCGACAATCGGAAATACATCCTTATACACATCTTTCAACTTTGGTATTGATTTATCCGGTTTTACCTGGAAAATCTTTGTCAGGGTGATATTGTCAATATAAATATCATCATTTCCAACGCCGTTGAAAGATTCAAAATACAATCCATAGTAATATTTGTCATCAGGAACAGAAATCTCATATCTTACTGTATTCCATTTTCCCATTGGAATCTTTGTCTCCACATTATTCACACCAAAGTTTCCATATCCGGCAGAAAGTTCTTCTACCGTCTGCTCCTGATAAGAACACATCAAGTCAGTATTCTGACAGTATACGTCGGCTTTCAGCTCATATGTACATCCCTCTTCCAGTTTAGACGTAATATCCATCATTGGTCCCTGCCATGTTTTAGACTCACGATGACAATGAAGGACATGGGATTTATTTCCGTTTACAGGGAGATTTTCTCCGTCAACCACCTGAAGATAGTCCTTTGATGTTCCGGCTCCGCCGTCAGCATCCTTACCGTGGCCGCGAAGCACAACTCCTTCGATACCAGCACCAGTCACTGCATCCTCCGATTTTGTATCAAGGGGCACGTTTTCAAAGTCTGCCGCATAGGCAACCTTTGTAGCCTCGTCAATCACTGCCTGCGGTGGTGTTGTTGGAAAAGTATCCGCATCTTTTTTCGGCACTTCAACCACCTCTACAGGCGTCAACACACGAACAGATGGCGCCGGCGTCGGCTCTTTGGTTGGAACGGATGGCTCGTCTGGTGTCTGCGTTTCATCCGGTTTATTACTTTCCACCGCTGATGTATTCCCCGGTGTCGCCTGTGGCGTCACATTTGGAGTTTGAACCGGCTTATTGTTTTTCTTTACATTTACTGTTGTCTTTAACGTGTATGTTTTTTTACCAACTTTAACCTTTGCCGTTACCGTTGATTTCCCGGCTTTAGCACCTTTAACCGTTACAGAATCTTTCTTTTTCGCCGAAAGCTTTACAATATTTTTCTTTGCGGCTGTCCAGGTTGTCTTTTTAATTTTCTTTGCTTTGACATTTTTTACTGTCACTTTTTTTGTTTTTCCTACCGTGACAGTAACTGTCTTTGCATTGAGTTTAGGTTTCGCTGCCGCATTCGCCTGTGGGGCAGCTGCCGGGACAATAAGTGATAATGCCATGGCCGAAACTAAAACTCTTTTCACGCCTTTGTTCACGTTTCATCCTCCTTTTATTTTATTAAAGGGCACCACTCCTTTTGAGCAGTGCCCTTCCAAATTACATATTATGCAGTATAAAATGATTAAATTCGAGATTATGCATTAAATGTGATGCTCTTAATGATAATGTAACCACCATCCGGCATTTCGTTAACCTGGATGTTAAAACCAGCTGCTGTTGCAATCTTACCCGTATCTGCAGATGCAATATCCAAGGTAGAAGTCTCAGATGCGGAGTTATCAAATGATGCAGCAACTCCATCTGTATATCCATTTAAGTTTGCCTCATCAACCCAGGCACACTTACCCCATCCGAAAGTAGTTTCTAAAGCTTTGCCCGATGCATCCTGTGCTTCCCAAACTACATCAACTGATTTGTAGTTGGTAATGTCAATCTTATTAGCATCCATATATGCTTTAAGATTCACATATACCATATTGCATTTATTACGGAATTTTATACCAGCATCCGTCTTTTCTGCAGGAACTGTCGTATTGCCGTTCTCATCTTTATCCGGATGAATATTGGATGTTGCTGCAACACTTTCTGCTTTCAAATCCACTTTATGAGTGGTGATTTCTGCTGGAGCTTCAGCCTCACCAATTGTAATCTCAACGCTTCCGGATACACCGCTGCCATCTTTGGCTGTTGCAGTAATCGTTACTTTACCAGAACCCTCTGCTGCTGCTGTTACCTGTCCATTGTAATCTACTGTTGCCAGTTTCTCATCGCTGGATGACCATACAACAGAAGTCTTGGATGCGTTCTCCGGTGCAATTGCTGCCGTACAGGTTGCTACTTTCTTGTTCTCAAGCGCTGTCTTATTTGCTGTTACGGTAATAGATGTTACCGGAACATCTACATTTACTTTTACAAAGTCAATCGAATGAATCGTAACTTCGGTACCGCCACGCTGTGGGCAGAATGCAATTGCTGTCAATGTGGCCGGGTTACATCCTTTAGCAATCAAATCAGCAATAGAAATATAAATGGTACGTGTTACATACTCATCCTTCACTTTCATACCTGTACCGCCATCGTTTTCCATATACTCCTCTGCCGGTCCAACCCAGCCGCCCTCATAGGTCTCACTGGTAGAAGAACCAGGGAATCCTGCACTCTCAAGCTGGTCATTGCCATTGTATGTACGAAGGTTCATCTCATTATCCGATGTAAGGTTTACACGGATATAGTCATAATCGGACATATCCTTTGTACCATTCTGGAAACCAAAAAATCCGTCTCCTCTTGTAGCGGAAATGTCAACAATATCTTTTTCATCTGTACATGGATTTACATAGAAAGATACGCCACTGTTGTAATCCCCTCTGGATGTAAAGGATACACCGTCTTTCGTATAGATGGTGTCGTCTGCTACCGGGTCAGAACCCTCTGGTCTCTTGGAAAGACATGTAAATGTCGTCTCATTCAATTCTGTAACATTAATGCTATAATTCTGAGACTCATAGTATGTTTTTCCAGTGTTACCAATCTGAATCGGTTTCTCTGGTTCCGGTGTTACTACCGGTTCTTTGCTGTCATCCGGCCCTGATGTGTTTACAGGTGGTGTGAAGTTTGGAGCCGATGTTTTGTTTGATGCCTTTGTAACAGTAATTTTAGATGTCAGCTTATAGGTTTTGCTGCCAACTTTAACTTTAGCGGTCAAAGTAGCTTTTCCTGCTTTCTTACCTTTTACCGTTACGCTTTTCTTTGCCTTTTTGCTAAGAGTAACAATCTTCTTGCCAGCTTTTGTCAGGCTCCAGGTTGTCTTCTTAACAGCCTTTTTAGATGTCACCTTAACGGTCTTTGTCTTTCCGACTTTCACGGAAACTTTTTTCGTTACACTAGGTTTGGATGCTGCTTGCGCATCTGCACCTGATGCAATTCCCACAAGACTAAATGCCATTGCTACTGCCAATGACTTTGCGAGAATAGATTTGGTAGTTTTCTTCAAAACTAGTACCTCCTTTTTTAATAACAAAATTTATTTTAATAATGTCTGCCCCAATCCATGGGGCAGAACAATATTAACGATTAGTAAGCCCGGTATGTCCGGTTATGCCTTCACCCAGCCTTCTTTTTCCAGCGCTTCCTCTGTCGGAAGTTTGGTTTTGTCAAAGCGCTCCGTCTTGAAGGTAATGCTCTTGATATCATATACCATTTCAGGATCGCCCTCTTTGAACTTATTCGCTTTCAAAAGGATATAGCGGGCATTGCGCATGCTGCCGTGTACGCTAGTCTCATTGGCATCCTCGATGAAGTTAAACTGGCAATCCTCTTCCGCGATTTTACCATATCCGCCACCCTCGGATGCACGCTTCTCTCTGGAACCGGTAAAGAACGGATACGTCACAAACTGTACCTGTCTCGTCCAGAATTTATCCAGATTGAAATCAACCGTTTCCGGATAAATCTCAAAGGAAAGCTGTGTCGAGGATGTTCCAACAACGGATACGCTCGTATACTGTGTGAGGTCGGTCGCCTTGCCGAGGTCAAGCAATACCGTATCCTTATCTGCCTGTGTAAATGGAAGTTTGAGCACTCCATTCTCATATTTCGCTTCTATAGTCGAGTAAGCCTTTGTCGTCTCGTCTCCTTCCGGCCGGCAAGGAACAATCTTGCTCAGATCAACACTCAAATCCGATGCTGCTTTCGTACCCTCTACTACCTTAAGTTTAAACTCGCTTTTCAGAGACGGATTCGCCTTACAGGTCGCCGTAATTGTTGCCTCTCCAACACCTACGCCATAAATCCTCGGATTGGATTTCTCCGTATTAATCTTCGCTACATTTTCATCACTGGACGTCCAGATAAGCTCTTTCTGCGTTGAATTTGACGGTGTGAAGTTGATTTCATCCGTGCTGTTAATCTGTAAGAAATAATCTTTTGTTATCTCTGTTGCACATGGCGTTACCTCAAATTTCTCCAGAGCAATATCGCCATCCAAAAGGGCAAGGTTATCCAGATACAGCGTTACACTCTCGCCTTTCGGATACTTACCGGAATACGTTGCACCAAGAACTACAGAAACATTTTTCTGGTCAACCAGCGCAGAATCTGCCGTGTTAATTGTATTCATATTAAAGTTCAGTTTGTTCTGATGCCATCCGGCAACCATCTCGTCGCTTTCACTCTCTTTGTAACCGGTTGTACGGTTCTTGTCAATCTTACCTGTAGACCATGCATCGTAGAACATCGGGAAGTTTTTATTGTTATAGGCCAGTCCGGCATTTATCTCGCCTTCTTTTACGTTATACTTCTTATCTTCACCTGTCGCCATAGATACATCAGAATTAAACTTAATTAATTCCTTATCTATTTTCTTCGACGTCGCATCAGAATCTTTCAGCGAAGTATAGAAATAATAATCCGGAGTAATCTTGCCGTATCTTGCAAAATATACACCTACTGTCTTATAACGTATATCCGCAGAGTTTCCTACAACACGTGACTGAACCTGAAGGGCAGAATATTTACCCAGTTTTTCCGGCAGTCTCAGATTAAAGATTGGAGCGTAGTCATATGCCTGCGTGTCTCCATTGTACTCGATCTTTAACACTTTGTTATTCGGATCTTCCGGATCTTTTACAACCGTCATTTTTCCGACATTCTTGCCAATATATTCAATACCTCTCGTCGCTTTTCCGGACGTTCCCTCCATGTCATCGCTCTCCCAGTTGTAACCTTCCGGATAACTCTCAAAGTCTTCAATTACGGTTGTCTTACGGACTTCTTCCTCATACACTTTCGGCGGCTCGATATTTGCCTTTGCCACTACCTTAATCTTAACTTTCGCCGATTTGTTTGAGCCATCTTTTGTAGTTGCCGTTACGGTAGCAGTTCCCAGCGTATAATCACTTTTCTTTGACTGGTCCTTCTGTTTACGGATTACAATTGTTCCATTTGGAGAAACTGTCAAAAGACTGGACTTGCTGGATTTCCATTTTATTGACTTATATGTAGCCTTTGCAGGTGAAGTTGTTACATTCAGTTTATACAAATAGGTAATTTCCAATCCCTGAGAAGTATCTTCATCCGCATTCGAATCGTCTTTCCACGGTGTGTAAATAGTAATCGTATTCTTGGATGGTTTGACGGTTCTCTTTGTCTTTTTCTCGGATTTTGCTGTGGCTTCATCGATTGTCATTGTCTTATTTGCCACCTGCTCTTTTTTCAATTTCGTGAGCAGTGCATTGTCCTTAACTGTTTTTGTCTCTTTTGCCGATGCAATAGAAAGTTTCTTAACCGGTGTTCCAACTGCCACATTCAGAACTGCTTTCTTTTTCTTATTTACAGTCGAAGCAATTGTAACTTTGGCATTTCCTTTTTTAACTGCCTTGACAAAAATTTTATTGCCCGATTTTGTAACTTTGGCAACTTTTTTGTTGCTGGATACTGCCGTAACTTTTTTACTAGCCCCCTTAGTAACCGTTACCGCATATTTGATTTGCTTTTTCTGGCCCTTTTTCAAAACCAGTTTGCCGCCATTCACAGCAGGGCTTGTCACCTTTACAGACTTGACTGCCCCCTTTGCTTTGGCATTTGCATCCGTTGATACTACGGTCAGTGATGTCACTGTCATTGCCATGGAAAGGGCAACAGCCAATGATTTCTTGACCATCTTGGATGTCTTACCATTTAACTTTCTCATCATTTCCCTCCTTTTATTTGTAAGTTTAGACACTTACGCACTTTGAATGCTGGTTTTATTGTACCACCCTTTAAGGAAAATTGCAACCAAAATCCTTGTTTTCACACACTTGACAATTCCATGACACATTCATGCAAAAAAGCTCTATTTCCAGTGTTTCTTATCCTTTTTTCCCTCCGTCCGGACTACATTCTTTATATAGGTAAATGTTTCCTGAACGATGAAAGATGCGTTTTTCGGATTTTGTACTTGAAATAACAAGAGAAACATGGTATAGTAAACACATAAAAGGAACAACCGCCCACAAGGTGGGTTGACCAAAAATATGAGATAGAAAAATCCACCCCGTCACCGATCAAAGTTTAAGGGTGGTTTTTCTATGTATGACTACCTACAAAACGTAAAAACGAATGTAAGTAATGCCAAAAGGAATAGACCAAAGGTCATTATATCCTTAAAATCAAAATGATTCTTCATAGGCATCACCCCCATTCTATTAAAATGAGAGGTCAGCCCACCCTGCAACACGGTTGTTCTTAGGAAGTATTCTATCATAGAACAGAAATTAACGCAACAATATTTTACACATCTTGCAGTGTGGTTAAAAATCAAATCTATTTCCAGTGTTTCTTATCCTTTTTTCCCTCCGTCCGGACTACATTCTTTATATAGGTAAATGTTTCCTTCTCCCCTTTATCCCGGAGCATGACTAGAAGCTCTTCCAGTCTCCGGGAAGTTTCCTCGTGCATCCAACGCCTCTTGCGCCCTTTATCAAAATACTCATATGGCCTTGCATCATTATAATCCTCTCCATAATATATCTTGCTGGCTGCCACACGGTCACAAAACATCTCTATCAGATATTTTGTGGGCATCTGAACCGGCTCTTTCCGGTTCTTTTCCGGATTATAATCCACCCAGTATTCAAAATGATGCTTATTTCTTCCCTGATGGTGAAGCCACGCCCGGGAAAAACCATACAATTCCCGTTCCTTTTCGTTGGGACTTTTATCCCCCATATAACACTTTATCCCCGGAATAAACTCGGTCAGACTGTATTTTGACATGTCATGCCATAACCCCTGCCATAGTATTCCCGCTTTAAAACAATGGGCAATTACTTTGTGGCGATGGCGGGTAATCATCGAAAAATGCTTAAACAAATGCATACTTTTTCCCCCTGCGTCATAGTTATTATCTATTATAACAACCGTTTTCTATTGATGCAAGCGGAGGCAGGAAATGATATTTTTAATTCTGATAAACCAGTTCTTGTGGAGCGGCCCGATTTTATTTGTGTTGATGGGGGTCCATCTCTATCATACCGTCCGGCTGGGCTTTGTCCAAAAAAAGATTGTCCGGGCAATTAAGCTCTCTATTATTGACAGCGAAAATAACAATGCCTCGGGCTTCAGCCGTTTCGGTTCTCTGGCCACAACCCTTGCAGCCACATTGGGAACCGGCAATATCATCGGGGTGTCCACTGCTGTATATCTGGGCGGACCGGGTGCCGTATTCTGGTGCTGGCTTACCGGAGTATTTGGAATGGCCACCACTTATGCAGAAACTTATCTGTGCAGCCGATTCCGCTATACGGATTGCAATGGCGCGCCGTGCAGCGGTCCTATGTATCTCCTGCACCATCTTCTTCACCGACGCGGCATGGCAATACTTTACAGTGCCGCCCTATGCCTTTCCGCCTTTTTTATCGGCTGTACAACACAGAGCAATGCACTTACTGAAACCTGCCGGCAGGTGTTCGGTTTTCCGCCTGCCGCTGTCGCTATACTGGCAGCCTTTCTCGCAGGATTTATTTTAATACAGGGGCAAAAATGGATTGAAAAATTTTCTATGGCCCTTGTCCCAACAATGGCAATGTTTTTCTTTGGAAGCTGCCTGCTATACCTGATTTTGCATGCTTCGTTTATTTTTCCTGCCATAGCGGAAATCCTCCGATCCGCCTTTTCCTCCTCCATGATCCAGGGAACTCTGGGCGGCTTTACCGGATATACGGTTTCACAGGCAATGCGCTACGGCGTAGCAAGGGGTCTCTTTACAAATGAAGCCGGACTTGGCACCGCAGGACTGATTGCCGGAAGCTCTACAGAGAAGAAAGCCGATAACCAGGCGCTCATCTCCATGAGTGCATCCTTTTGGGACACCGTGGTACTATGTGCCATTACCGGCATCGTGTTAGTCGCTTTTCAGCTGGAATACCCTGCAGAATGGCCTCTTCTGCCCGCTGGCTCTCTTGTCACCGGAGCATTCGCAAAACTTCCTTTTTTCGGAGACGAAATTCTGGCCGCTGCCATTCTCTGTTTTGCCCTCGCAACACTTGTTGGTTGGAGTTATCTCGGTGTTCAGGGGTTTATGTATCTTTTCAAAGGAAAAGGAACATGGTTTTATTATACAATGTATATCCTTATGATATTTATCGGCGGTATTATGCCTTTATCCCTCGTGTGGGAGCTGACGGACCTCTTTAACCTGTTTTTACTGGTCCCCTCGGTCTATCTTTTAATAAAATGCAGAAATTTTTTGCACAAAACATAGATTTTACATAGTTTGTGTACTATAATATAATAAAACGGACGTAGTTTTCGGGTTTACTTTACCGCAAGAAAGAATACAGAAATGAGGAATATTATGTCGAACAAGCTTACAAATATGATAAAGACTATTCTTCCTGATATAAAACAAAAGAACATTGATTACATGAGTTTAAACCGGCTCCGCCTGAACTTATCAGTAGACAGCACGCTTCCATTTACAAACGCCTATGCGCAAAATACGCGGAGCATTTCAGATATGATTCAGGAGAAACTGGATGCAGGCGGCATCTCCTTTGAAACACCGGAGATAATTTTAAATCCCTTTGGCATCACACCTTTGAGCGCACTTGTTCTCTTTCATACAGAAACACCGTGCGGTGTAGCTTATACTGTAAAGGGACACAAAACTTCCGATGACTGGCACCTTGTGTATCCCGTGCTGTCAACGGTTCATGCCGTTCCTGTTTTCGGACTTTATCCGGATGCGGACAACCTTGTGGAACTGTCACTGACTGATGAAAATAATGCTATCATACACGAGAACCAGCTCCATATCCGGACAAGTGCTCTCCCTCAACCATCAGAATGTCTGTCAGAGACAGACTGCCTGTCCATTAAAGATAACAGTGGAGAGATCCGATATATTTTATCCCTTCCGGTAAATTCCTGTACCAATGATGTCACACCTTATGGAGACCATCATTTTCTTATCAGGGATTGTCGTATCTGCACGCCTGCGGAAACTGCTCCCCTTCCCACCCATCTGTATGAGGTTGATGTGCTGGGACGGGTCTATCGGACCTGTTATGTGGGATGTGGTATCGCATCCCTTTTAGAAGATTCCCAAATAAAGACAGATGCAGCGCTCGCAAAAGAGGCCGGTCTCGGAAAATTCCTCCGCGCTTCTGATGTAATGGCTCTTGACATTACTACCGGCGCTGCCATTCCGGTAAAAACAAAAGGTACGGGGCAAACAGCCTCCTTTCACAAACCGTTTCTCTTTGGACACTCTTTAGACGCCGGACATATAGAAACTTTTCAAAGCCTTGCAGCAAATAGCATGATGGCTGAGGAAATGACAGATATTGAATTTGCCACAACCGGATGGCTCCGTGAACCTGTTCCCTATAAAGGAGCTTCTATCGAAACCTCTTCTGCTGTTGATTATCAGGATTTGCAGGAAAAGTATAATATGGATTTTTCTATCTGCGGGGATACTCTGCTCATACAGACGACCGGAAATAAACTTCAGGAAGTTGTGTTCTCCAAATCAGACCGCATCTATCAGCTTGACCTGACAACACCAATGATTAGTTCTGAAGAGGACCGCTACACTCTTGCCGTCCCATTTACACAGATGTACAGCGGCACCTATTCCATTGTTGTACGTTTCCGCGATGGCGGGCAGGAGGCACTCAACAACACAATCACACTCTCCCGCACCCGCAAGTAAACATGCAGGCGCGCTCAGATACTATCACCCCCTGTATCTGACACCGTATAAAGATAGCTCCTGCCTTTTTTACCAGCCCTGTCTACCACACCAAGAGAATAAAGAATGTTCAGTGCCGTCTGAGCACGCTTTACCGTGAGGTTTGTCGCTTTTGCATAGTCCTTTGATGTAAAACAGTCCATTTCCGGCGGAATAAACATCCGATAATCCTGTATACACTCTAAATGATGCTCCTCCCTCAGCTCCAGCGGAATCCGGTCATACCGGCACGACCCCTTCTTACGGTCCTCGCTCCACCCGTTTAAAAGCCTGGATTCCTCCATATCTATCATCAGTATCCAAACGGACAGATTAGGACTTTTCAAAAACGGCTTTATTTTATACAACTCTTTAAAAACCTCACTGGGCGTCCCCTTTTTTGGTGATTTCCGCCGTTTTGTGATTTCTCCTGTTTCCTCGTCTATCCACCGCAGCCACTTGACTGCCGGAACCGGATAAACAATCGTCACATGAAATTCTTTCAGAAAAATTTCAAGCTTTTTTCGCATCGTATGAAAATTCGCAGTCTGAATCTCATAGATATTCCTGCCACGGCAGATGTCTGCCACATATCCCAGAACAGGAACCTCATGGTAAGTTTTATCCGGCTCTACATAATTTTTAACCACGGCATGGAGCGTCTTTTCAGAAAGCGTTCCTATACCGTGGTTTTCGTGTTCTCCTGATAAAATTTTAGTAATGGACTGATTAAACGTTTTCCTGTCCATAATATGCATTTGCCCCATGCTTGCGGAAATAATGTTTATCCATCAGATACTGAGGCGCACGCCGTACCCGTGGATTCAGTGTCATCGTGTGATGTGCCATTTCTGCCACTTTATCCATTACAACAGCATTGTAAACTGCATTAGATGGAGAATTCCCCCAGGCAAACGGGCCATGATTTTTAACTACAATTCCAGGTACCTCCATCGGATCCCTGTCGCCGATTGTCTCAATAATGACAAGGCCGGTATTGCGCTCATATCCCAGGTTAATCTCCTCAGCCGTCAAATCTCTCGTACACGGGATATCTCCATAAAAATAATCGGCATGCGTTGTTCCCAGGGCCGGAATCGCCATTCCTGCCTGTGCAAATGTGACAGCCCAGGTTGAGTGTGTATGTACAACACCAGCCAGCGCCGGATATGCTTTGTACAGTTCAATATGGGTGGCGGTATCGGAAGACGGACGGTATTTTCCTTCGATAACGTTCTGCTCAAAGTCGACAACGACCATATCTTCCGGCTTCAGCTCATCATACTCCACTCCACTCGGCTTGATTACTACATAGTTGTTCTCACGGTCAATACCACTTACGTTTCCCCATGTGTAAATCACCATGCCCTTTTCCTGCAGCTCCATATTTGCCTCATATACATCTTTTTTCAGTTGCTCTAACATACTAACCTCCATTCTGCCATAATTACAGCCTATCTAGTAATCCCATTATACTTGTTCTCATTGTTTTTTTCAATAGAAATGGTACAATAGTAAAAGAAAACTTACAGGAATGGAGATTAGTGTGAAAAATAAGCTTGATAGCTTATTTTTCACACGGCTATTTGTTTCTGAGCGAAAACAAATAGCTTTGATGGCAGATGAGAAACTGCATTCGCAGTTTTCTCATCGCCTCTTCGCGACAGGTCGCTCAGAAATGAGGATTATCATGGAAAGCTTTTTTTATAGTTTAAACGCCACACTGCCTATTTTTATTATTATCATCCTGGGGAAATTCCTGAATCATTTACATATTATTAACGAGCCGTTTACAAAAACTGCCGACAAATATGTTTTTACCATTGCTCTGCCTGTACTTGTTTTTCAAGACTTGACGGAACACGATATTCGAAGCAGCTTTGATGGCAGTTATGTGCTGTTTTGTTTTTTAAGTACACTGATTATTATTTTGGGCATCTGGGGACTGACAGAACTTTTTATGAGGAATGAAGAAGAAAAGGGCGCATTTATTCAGGCCTCTTATCGAAGCAGTGCCGCTATTCTCGGACTTGCTTTTATTGACAGCATGTATGAATCCTCCGGTATCGCTCCGCTTATGATTATCGGTGCTGTTCCCTTATATAATATTTTTGCCGTTATCATATTAACATTAAAGGGTGACAAGATTTCCGGACAGGAAAAAGGCCGGCCCGAACGGCCAGCCCAATTGACTGATATTGTTACGACAATTAAGAGTGTCCTGAAAAATCCGATTCTTCTCGCTATTCTGATAGCCCTGCCCTTTGCTTTCCTGGGGCTGCACCTGCCCGCTTTCTTAAATAAGGCTATGGACAGCATCGCCGACACCGCTACCCCTCTGGCGCTGCTTTCTATCGGTGCGTCCTTCGAGGGCGGAAAAGCAATCCGTAAAATCAAGCCCGCCCTGACTGCCACATTTATTAAGCTGGTGCTTCTCGCTGCGCTGTTTCTCCCGGCCGCGGTTTATCTCGGCTACCGCAACCAGGAATTGATGGCCGTATTGATTATGCTCGCCTCCCCATCCACGGTTTCCTGTTACATTATGGCAAAAAACACAGGGAACGATGGTGTGCTGACTTCCAGCATTATTGTTTTAACCACTATGTTTTCTTCTGTCACACTGACCATTTGGATTTTTTTACTCCACAACCTCCATTTTCTATAAGGGCAAATAATTTATCATCTCCCAAACTGCTGTTCTACTGGTACACTCCTACATTATCAACAGAAATCAATGACTGAATACGTGCCCAACGAAGATAAAGACCATTCGGCTTTCCATTTCCACTGATATTTATCTCCCCGCCATAATAAACATTTTCATCATCAGCTATGCAGACAGCTGCTTTTTTCGCATTTGTGTCCACAACAACCGTTACGGTCACCCAGGAAACCGGCAGCTCAAATCCCTGTTCCGAATCGTTTATATGCCATGTCGTACTGTCTTTTGCCGATAACTTGCATATATATCCGCTCTCCAGACCGGCATTGGTATCATTTCCTTTATATTTTACATCCGTACCCGTCAGGGCAAATTCTGTTGTATCATTGTTTCCCGCTTCTAAAGCAACATCATAGGTAACGGCATAGACATTCTTTGCCTTATCTGCCACTCCAAACAATGTCTGTGCTCCCTGGGATGTACCTGTTCTTCCCGCCGCAAATTTAATAAAGCTGTCATGGGTCGCATCAGACTCTGCATATAAGCAATTCTGCTTATCCTTTGATGTCCAGCGTGTTGCAATTGCCGGGTCGCTTACCATTGTACTGTAATCCTCTTCATAAATCGCCGTACCAAACGATTTTGGCAGCACAACTACATCAAAAGTCTTCTTGTCATTTCCCATTTGTGCAGTCAAAACCACCTTGCGGTATCCCGATTCCGGCTGTACCACCTTGCCGTCTGCTGTGATTACACTTGTATCAGAAGAACTCCAGCTTATATTTACTCCTCTGTATGATGACGGCAGGTCTATTTTATCACTATGTATAGCGGTATCAATCCGCAAATCCCCTTTTGGTACTTTTACTTTATACGTTTTTGTCTTTGTTTGGCCACCTTTTTTGGCTGTTGCCGTCAGGGTTACAGTTACATCTTTATCCCCTGCTGTTACCCTGGCTTTTCCCCCCTCCGGTTTAATTGCAGAACTGTCAGAACTCCAGGATATACTTGAACCATAAAGCCCGGTCTCCGGCAGGGCGAAATCCCAGAATGCCTGTTCCGGCAGCAACGCTGCTCCGGCGTCATAGACTGCGGCATCCGCATCACTTTTGTGCATTTTACTTCCCCAAATCGTTCGGTTATCACTGCCTGCTGCTGTAAACACCATCACTTTTGTGCGGGTATTTGTCTGCTCACACTGTTCAAGGACTACACCTTTATACGTCTGCCCGTTAATCTTTATTGTCACATTATGCCCCTGCAGACTCCAGCTTCCCTTATATGCACCCGCCACTGTTCCGTCCTGCTGCAGCGTCAGGCGCTCCGCTCTCTGCACATCCATATTTTTTGCTGTAGTTTTTGCAAAGGAGGTGCGGTGGTAAATAAATTCATAATCACCGGCAACTGCTGATTTTTCATAGTTGTCCGCTATCGTTTCTCCGTTGTACTCATACGGTGCCGTTACAAGCCATCCATCCTCATTCATAAATGTCTGATGCACACGGAAGGTATAACTGTCAGAGCTCTCTGTCCTTGTGTGGAACTGAATAAATGTTTTTCCCTTTCCATCGTCCACGGCAGAGTTTCCTCCCTGGGATACAAAGGCATCCTTCATAAAGGAGAATTTATAATTGTCCATAACACGCTGGCCAAGGGCATATTTCTGCCTGTCTTTCACTGCCTCATTGCCTTCCGGGTCATAATACGGCCCTTCCGGGTTTTCCGCGCGCACAACCCGCATATTATAACCTCCATAGTTCTGCAGGTTTCCTACGGAAGTCCAAAGATAATAATAATATCCGGTGGATGATTTTTTGTTTGGCAGCATCTGGATGAATGGTCCCTCTCCGTTACTGTTCGCAATTTTCTTTCCGTAATAAGGGTCATCTGTGCTCAGGCTCTTCTCTCCGCCATCTCCGCTGTCAGCATAATTTTCCCCTCTGAGTCCACTGGCCGGATCTAATTTTAGCAGGCGGATTCCTCCGGTCGTTGTGAACGAACCGTATACCATCCAGAGATTTCCATTGTGATCATAAAATACCGTAGCGTCAATAGCATCCGGGCTATCTGTACCGAGGGTAACGTATTTGCTCACTTTCGCCTGAGCGTCACTGATGCCAAGCGCTTTCGCCACATTCGTCTTATTGATGTCACTGCCATCTGTATTCATTCCGGAGCACACGATCATATCCTGGTATGTATATGGACCATCCGGTTTATCTGCCGTTGCCAAAGCGATACAGCACTTCGTCGTACCATCCACAATCGACATATACATACAGTATTTGTGCATGGACGGATTATAAATAACGGCTGGCGCCCACGCATTCTGAGAAGCACCGTCCGGCATGGTGTAAGCATATGCTTTTGCAAACTCTTTTGTGTACCTTTTGCTGAACAGCGTGCTGCTCTGTGCATAATTTGCTCCGGAATTTGCTGCTGCGCTCCAGCCAATCAGGTTCGTGGAGGTCGCCGCCATCAAATGAGAGCCAAATGTATAATATTTTCCTGACTGGGGATCCCTGAATACTGACGGATCATGAATTGCCTGTGTCGAATGCACTACCTTTACCGTACATGCTGACTTTTTCCCCTTTTTATTTTTTGCCGTAATTACCGCTGTACCGAGCTTCTTTGCTTTCACTTTCCCGGTCTTTGTGACAGATGCCACCTCTTTATTATTTGACGTAAACGTCACTGCCTTATCGGTTCCGTATAGTGTCAGTTTTTTCTCCGTCACATCCGCTTTTCCCTCTAAAGTTACAGAGACTGATTTTCTGGCAAATGCCATCGGGTAATTCTTTACGGTAAATTTAATTTTTTTCCTGAATTTTTTCTGAGCCTTAGATGTCACGGTAACCGTTGCTTTTCCAGGTTTTACTGCTGTAACTTTCCCCTTTGCCGTAACCTTTATAACCTTTTTATTCGAAGACTTATAGCTCACCTTTTTCGATGCCTTTTTAGGCTTAACTTTCACCTTAATGGCTGCTGTCTTTTTGCTTTTTTTCCACCCAAGGTAAAGCGTCTTTTTTGAAGCGGTTGCCTGAAAGGATTTCATTTTCGCCGAAGCCGCTTTGGCAACTGATGTTGCCTTTTCCCCCGTCAGCGTAATCCCTGAAACAAATAGACAGACAAGCACTGCCACCCCTGCTTTTTGCACTATTTTTTTCATTCCTTCCCTCCATTCCTTTGCATGCACATCAATCATCCAGATAAGCGTCCATAATTCTGTAAAGCTTCTGCTGTTCCTTTTGTGCAAGCTCTTTAATTCTTTTATCATATTCATAAAGCCTTGTCTGATAACCATACGACACGGTATCACACAGTATCTCATCGGCAGTTACATCCAGTGCTGTCATAATATCTACAAATGTATCCAGTGTCGGCAGCCTTTCGCCACGCTCTATCATCCCAATATATGTGGTTGTCTTTTCTACTTCCTCAGCCAAATCATCCTGCCTCCACTCTTTCTTCTTTCTGGCAAGACGAATCCGATAACCTATCTTTTTGGTATCCAGCTCCATGGTACACCTCCAATAGTTATTTCTTGTAACTATCAGTATAGGTTATTCGGTATATTTTATGAAGAAACCCGTAGTTATCTCGCCATAACTTTCCGTTTTTCTCCATAACAAATGCTAACAGATAAACTGTTTTATTTTTTTCATTTTTTCTTTCGTCATACGGTAGCCATGCCAATATGCCATCTCCAGCTTGCGAACATCACTTTCAAAGCTGTTTAGCAAGTGGTTCGGACGGAAAATCATTGCTTTCCCCTCCCTGACCAGCTCCTCACAGTATTTTACTTTCTCGTTATAGCGTTCTGCCCGTGACAAAATCACCTTTTTGGTCTCCGGATATTTCCTGCCAAGCATACGTGCCCCCATCCGGTCATATTTCCCACATCGTTTTACAAATCCCCGCGGCTGGGTCAGTACAATCAATACTTTGTCGCACCCGTCCTCAAGAGCTTTTTCCACCGGAATGGGATCTGCCAGCCCACCGTCATAATATTTGTTTCCGTCCAGTTCAATAGCCGGGAAAAATATCGGCAGCGCGCACGTGGCACGGAGCATCGTGAACTTTTCATCCATATCCATGGCATTTTTGTACTCAGCCTGTCCGGTTTCGGCGTTCGTCACACCAACAAGACAAGTACCCCTGTATTTGAAAAAGGTGTCTTTATCAAACGGAATCAAAGTGTCCGGTATTTCCCCAAAAACAAAGTCCAGCCCGAACAGACTTTTCTCCTTCCGAAAATTACTCCTGCTCATATACCGCTTGTCATTGCGGTACTTTTGCATAATCTCCAAATTCCTCTGTGGCTGTTTTGATATATAAGAAACTCCGTCGGCAATCCCCGCAGATACTCCTATACAGTAAGGAAGCAATATATTTTCCGACAACAGCGCATCCATAACTCCACAGCTGAATATTGGACGGAAGGTTCCACCCTCTAATACCAATCCCGTCATGACATCCTCCATTTCCAAAAACAATTTTTCATTTCTAAATATGCAGAAAAAGGGGTACTTGTTCCCTGGGGAACAAGTACCCCCCCGGGAACAAGTTTCCTCTGGGGACCAGCCCCTTTTCTTTCCCTAACGAGGACAGTTTGAATAAACTTTCCCCGTTGTCAATTCCTTGTTTCTCACTGCAAACAGCTCCGATACCGACACAATCTGCCATCCCTCATCAGTAAAGTACTTCAGCAGCTCCTCAATAGCATCCGCCGTGTTTTTCTGTGTCTCATGCATCAGTACAACATCACCGTCCTGTGCCTTTTTCACATTCTCAATAATCTTCTCTGTAGTGGCGTTGTCCCAATCCTTACTGTCTGTTGCGCAATTGATAAACGGGGCTTTAATATACCCCTGCATGGCAGCGCTGATACTCAGATTCGGGGCACGGAACAGAAAATTGCTGCAGCCCGTCAGTTCAGACAGCTTTTCATTTGTTTTTCCTATCGAATCCTTAATGGCATCTTCCTTCATTGCACTCAGGGAACCCCATCCCCATGAGTGGTTACCAACCTCAAAACCGTTTTCTACTGCTTTTTTTATCTCGTCTTCTTTTTCCGGTGTATTAATCTGACCGCCTATATAAAAGAATGTTGCATGTGCACCATATTTTTTCAACGCAGACTGAATTACCATACTGGTATCTGTTTCCTTATTCCCAACCGGACCGTCATCAAAAGTAAACGCAACCATCGGCTTCTCCGGGTCTATCCATGAGGTGTCTAATTTTTCATAGACAAACGGTTCCGGTGCATATGTCGGTCCGGGTACCGGAGTAGGCGCTGGAGTTACACCAGGCTCTGGATAAATGGCACCCGAAACAGCCGTAAATGTAATACTCGTAATCGTAACGCTCTTTAAGTTTGAAGGCCATCCCCAGTTGGCATCCTTATCCATTGGCTGGACGTTAATACCTACTACGGTCCCTTCCAGTGTATCGGCACTCAGGTCTACTGTAACTGAATTGCTTCCCGGCACCATATTATATGTAAATGCCACACCATCGTCAAAGCCCGTAAGAGTACCCTGCGTTGATGCCAATGCGACTTTCCCCGTATAGCCGGCCGGAGCATCCCCGTCAAAGTCAAGCTCATATCCAACTACCATAGAATTAAACAACTTCAAATCAAACCGGCTGTCAATCTGGCTGCTAAAATCGATTTTAGCAGGCGTTGCTGTAAAAGTAGTATCCCCGCATTTTGTCAAATCAATTGTAATATCTTTAACCTCTTCCCCTGTGGATGGTACATCCGTCGGTACTGGCGGCTCCTCCGTCGGCGCTGCCGGACTGTTGCTTTCTGCAGGCTGAGTTGCACCTGGTGTCCCCGTAGCATCCGGATTCCCTGTAACTGCCGGATTTGTAGGTGCCGGTGTAGTTATTGGCGCTTTTTTCTTATTCACCTTTACTTTACAGGTAAGCTTTTTACCGCTTACCTTTGCCAGTACCACAGCGTTTCCCGCCTTTTTCCCCTTGACGGATACGCTGGTTTTCTTTTTCTTCGCAAGGGAAATATATTTTTTCCCGCTTTTCACCGACCATTTAACCGTTTTTTTCGTGTTTTTTACCTTAATGGTCTTCGTCCCCCCAACATTGACCTGAATTGATTTTGCGCTCAATTTCGGCGCTTTCTTTTTCGCCGCTGCATTTGCAACTACCCCATTCGGAGAAACTACTCCTCCTGCCACTAATGCGGCTGCCAACAACAAACTAATTGCCGACTTACCTGTCATTGAATTATCCTCCTCATTTTTTAATATGGTTCTATTATACAAAAGTCGCAGACGTACTTCAAGTGCTAATTGTTATTACACGGCTGGCTGCATCCGCGTATCTGCTCGCCTCTGCGTCTTTTATTTTCCAATTTATTCCGATACATAATCTCGTCACCTTCCCTTGTATAGGTCTCCAGCGAATCTCCTGTTTCCGGCATGCGGCACACAGCCCCTATACTGGCATAAATAGGATATTCCTTAACAGCCGACGCATTGAAGTCTGCAAGTGCTGCTTCTATTCTCCGCATCCACTCATTCCCTTTTTCCTCAGTGATTCCTTCTGCGGCAACAACAAACTCATCCCCGCCGGTTCTCGCACAGATGCAAGCCCCGTCACAGGAGGCTTTCATAATTTCACATATTTTGCAGATAGCAAAATCCCCCTCAATATGTCCGTGATTATCATTAATGCTTTTCATACCGTCAAGATCAATCACAGATAAAAAGAGCGGTGTTTTCCTGCGTTGTGCCTGCTCAAAAAGGCTGCGCCAATACCTGTCCAGCCCCCGCCTGTTATACAGTCCTGTCAGCGGATCTTTGTCATACATATCCTCTAACTGGTATATCAGCCGTTTCATCTCATCGGCAATCAACAAATCATGTATCTTATTTCCAAGTGTCACGTTCCACTGGAAAAACAGATTTCCTGACCGCTCAGGCGTCCAAAAATGAAACGCCTCATAGCCATAGCACTGATTTTGGAAATGCAGCGGGGCAAAATACCAGAATTGTGGTTCATCGCTTGTTATTTCCTTCGGAAGAAGCTGCCGCCTGTCAAAAGGAATGCAGATATCCCCCATATTTTCCTGCGTTTTCATGCCAATCCGCAAATTCATAGTATCCGTATAATGATAGAACTCCTTACCTTCTTCCAGACCGTCGCAAAGACAGACCGCATAGTGCCGAATCCCTTCCAGATTTTCACTAAATTGGCACATAACTTCCGCAATCTGCTCAATGGTATCACAATAACTCAGATGAATCGACAAATAATCAAACTGCACGTCCCGGTTATGCGAAATCCTGCTTTCTTCGTATTGAGACCGCTTTATCCCCGTGATTTCCGCCCCTGCCCCTTTCAGGCATCCGCAGGATTCTCTTTTTAATAACTGCGTCTGGAAAAAATAATCTTCTGTTTTTGTTTTCCGTCCCTGGTTTTCATCCAAAAGAGCTACCGCCTTTTCCCCCATTTCCTTAAAAGGAACCGACAATGTCGAAATCGTAGGCGTAAAAAGCAGCGTATCCTTCATTCCGTCATAGCCGCTGACGCATATGTCCTCGGGTATACGCAGACCACGGTTAATCAGCTCGCTCGCCACTGCTAACGCCATATAATCATTGGCACACAAAATAGCCTCCGGCAACGGCTCTGCACTGTTCAAAAACCAGTCGCATGCCTCTTTTCCCATGTTGTACCAGTAATCCCCATAGAAAAGCTGACGCTCCCCGACCGGAAGCCCGAGTTCGTTCATTTTATTGACAAATCCCTCCATTCGCTCCACCGCATCCCAGAAGCTCCTGGGACCTGACATAAAGCACAGCCTGGAAAACCCATGAAATTTGACAAAATGCTCGACCATCTGCTCCATGCATGTCCGGTTATCCACCAAAAGATTAAAGGCGCCTTCCTCCCGCTCCCGGATGCTGACAACAGGACAATGACATTTTTTTCTTATATTATTCCGTATGATTTGCCGGTTTTCTTCCTGGACAATGGTATCCAAAGCCAGAATTATCCCATCAAAGTTTTCATAGTCCGGCAATTCTAAAAGCGTCTGGTCTCCGGCAAAATGCTCCTCGTTATGGCCGTACTTTCCATAAAGGGAGAACACAGCCACATTGTAGCCCCGTTTTGCGGCCTCCGCAAGAATCCCTTCACAGAGATTTTTCTGAAATTCTTCGATTGACCTCTCCAGTATTACACCTATTGTCTTCCTGCTATTTGAAAACATACCACCCCTCTTTTCTATTCATGATCTGCCATATATCGGCTGCGCATCTCCTCCATTTTCCCACACGTCATTTTCCCCTCCGGACAATAGCCAAGCATGTAGCATGCCGGACCATACAGGGAAAACAGAACCGGATATTCCTCCCGCAAAGTCTGAAGAAGAGCATCTGCACACTGTTTGATTTCCCACTGGGCCCGGTTACACGTGCGAAGCCGCATAAAGGTTTCCAGTTCATTGGCATTCATTGTTGTAATAACAGGAATTGTCAGACCGCTGAGCAGAAAATAAACACTGTCTCTCTCCGGCAGCCCTGCCGCCAGCATATCGGCAAGCACCTTGCCGCTCTTCTCAAAAGCCTCCCGGTAAGGCCTCTCAAGTCCCGCCCTGCGTACACTTTCCGGAAACACATATTCCTCAAAATCATACGCCCGGAAATAGTCCGGAATAATGACCGACTGCATCCGGTGCCGTACCAGATGGGTAACTCCTGCCAGAGAAATCCGGTTAAAGCGAAAGGTAAAATGCGCCTGCTCCAGTTCCCTTTTTCTCTCATCTTTCAGCAATGCCTGCAAAACCCTGCCCTGCAGCCGCTTATCCGAAAATTGGGAATCCTCACAGGACAAGCTGCGCTTCATTGCCGCCGCCTTACAGATAAGCTGCTCCGGCTCATCCGGCGCACTTATCAATTCCATTAATTCTGTGTGCCCTTCGGGAAAAATTCGCTTTTTGCCCAACTCTTCTGCAAGTATCTCCTCCGTCTCGTCATAGTGGTAGTTTCCCGCACTTAAATATGGCAGAATTTCTTCACACTGGCGATACAGGTCTTTTCCGAGAGCAGCTAATTCCGGATAATATTTTCCCCTGCCATACATCATTTCGCCCATCACTTTTTCCAACTCCCTGGCGTTCAGGGTACAGTAAAAATTGCTCTTAAAGCAATACGGCAGCAAAAAACGTGCATCTTCTTTCGGCACACCTTTTTCCACAAAATCATCATACAGAGCAAACAGGGAATCCATATGTTCTCTATAAATTTGCGAAAGGGATTCATGTTCAGAAAAATCCGGTATATAATATCCCATCTGCCCAAAGTCCACATATCTCCTTGATTTTACGGTAAAAGATGCGAGACGAAATTCTATCATAAACTGCTCAACAAATACCGACACATTATCAAAAGCCAGGTTCACTGACACATGTTCCAGAACGGACTTGTGTCCCGACGACAGGATTTTCCGTATCAGGTTTCTGTTGGATTCGCGCTCACGCGCACAGGATTTCTCATAGATTTCACCGGCGCTTCCCGGTGTTGTGGAAATCCTTCCCGCCGATGCCACAATACTGTCCGCGTTTGTATTGTAATTAATTATCTTAACGTTTCCGTTCATTGAATTTTCCCCTCCAAATCTGTAATTTTTATTATATCACCTTTTTATAGAAAGAGCCACGCCTTTTTAATGACATGGCCCATTGTACTGATATTTAAACAATTCTGTACTAATAAAATATGTAATGGTTGACACGCAGGGGCAACGACTTTTATAATGTTATTTATAGAAATGGCCGAATATGCTGTTTCTGCTGTTTCGAACACCTTATATTCAGCCATATACGTAGGAGGTAATATTGATATGAAAAGTATTCGAACCAAAATCACCTTAAGCCTTATTCTGACTGTTCTGATTGGACTGGTCGCGTCCGGATGTTCAAGTATTATATTAAACTATAACAATACGATGTCAACCGTGGAGCGGATGATGAGTCAGACAGCAGTCTTGGCGGCAGGACGCGCCGAGCAGGAGCTGGGAATATATAAGAATGTTGTTATGGA
>DKUB01000040.1 GCA_002490465.1 Lachnoclostridium sp. UBA7215 | reverse complement strand
ATGGAGCGCTTTGCAATTTCCTCGGGTACATAGGCTTCCCCATAGTTGATACTGGCATAAGTCGTCTGGCTGTTCGTCTTCGTCATCTGCCAGAACGGATGTTTAATAATACCAGGGGTATTGTAACCCACCCCAAGTTCTAAAAACAATACTTTTCCGTTCTTCCTCGTCCTCAGAAAGTTTTGATACCTCCCTGCTGCCAGATGCCAGCCCTCATCCTCCACAAAAGTGTCATCTGCACGCAAATTCATAGTCATTGGTTTTCCGCAGTGCGGGCACATTGGCAGGAGTTCGGCAGGAACACGCATATCTTTTTGCTGCTCCATCATCTGACGGACAATTTCCTCATTATCAAAGGTTTCATTACAACATGGTTCACTGCACTGGAACAGGCCGTAATCCCCCTGTGTATAAAACAGTCTTTTCTTATCAAATCCCGCTTTCTGAAAGCAGTGGTCTACATTGGTTGTAATCACAAAATAATCCTTATTTTTCACTATATCAAAAAGCTTTTGATATACAGGTTTGGGGGCATCCGTATAGCGGTTGACAGTAATATACCTGCTCCAGTATGCCCAGTATTCCTCCATTGTACTGTATGGATAGAAACCGCCTGCATACATGTCGTGAAAACCATATTCCTCTTCAAAATCTGAAAAAAACTGCCGAAACCGTTCCCCACTGTAAGTAAATCCTGCTGCGGTTGAAAGACCTGCACCAGCTCCTATTACAATAGTGTCTGATATTTCCAGTTTATTTCTCAGACCTTCCATCTGCTCCGAGTAATTTCCTGTAGATTTGATAATCGGCATCCTTGAAAACATTAAAAATCACCTCCATATCACTTTTTTCCTGCTCCCTATAACGTCTCACTGTCTCAACCGCAATTTCAGCCGCCTTATCATTCGGGAAATGAAACTCCCCTGTTGAAATGCAGCAAAACGCTATGCTTTTTACTTGCTTTTTCTCAGCCAGTTCCAGACAGGAACGGTAGCAGGAAGCTAAAAGTTCCCTGTCTCCTTGTGTCAGCCTTCCGAAAACAATCGGACCAACCGTATGCAGAATATACTTACAGGGAAGGTTATACGCAGATGTAATTTTTGCTTTCCCCGTTTCTTCCTCTTTCCCCTGTTTTCTCATTTGTTCTGCACATTCCAAACGCAGCTGTAAACCTGCAAAGCTGTGAATGCAATTATCAATACATTTATGGCAGGGAACATAGCAGCCAGTCATGCCACTATTTGCCGCATTGACAATAGCATCACAACGCAGGGTAGTGATATCCCCCTGCCATAGATAAATCCCCTCCGATATTGGTTCCAAATCTTTTAAATCGGTAATCCCATTTTCCGCAATCTCCTCTTGAAGATATTCATTCTGTATCGTTAGAAATTCTTCATCCATATCCTTTGGCATACGAATATTAAAGAGCGAACGCAACAGTTTTTTCTGTTCCTCCTTCTCTGCTGGAATACGAATATCTGCATATTTTTCCTGCTCCAAAAGTAATGCTTTTATCAAATAAACACGTCTGTCTGTCTGCGTCATATTATCCTATCCTTTCTACCGCCTTTACCGGGCATACCTCATGGCAGTTACCGCAGTGAAGGCAGTGCTCCTGTATTATTTTATATGGATTTCCCTTCTCAATACAACGCTGCGGGCAATTCTTCAAACAATTTCCACATCCAACACAGGTATCTGTGATCTGATATCCTTTGAACGTGATGTGTCCCTTGCCAATCGTATAGTTTTCACGGAAAATAGGATTGACACCCAGATGAAAATACTCTATTTCGGCATCCGTGATCTGAAAAACAATTCCCGCTAATTTCCGGGTATCCTCCGGATACACATTGATAAGATACGGCTGCTCTTCAAAAATAGTATCAATCCATTGCCCCTGATTCTCTTCTGCAACAGGTTCTGCCTTCGCAGAAAGTCGTATCATCTCCTTGTATTTCGTATAGCCAAGTATCTGTACACGCCCGTCTGCCAGCAATTCCTTACAAAAGTTTTTGCCCCTTGCTGTAAAAAAATACATGGCATCCGGCTCATAGTGTATCGCACTAATATTGCGTATTTGCGGATTTCCATATTCATCTACCGTGGCAAAAGCCAGCACACCTACATACTGAAGTTTCTGTAAACAGATTTTTGCATCCATTGCATTCCCTCCATTCAAACTGCCTATCATGCTTTTTCCGTCATGTTTACCACAATTTTCCCAATCACTTTACCGCTGTCCTGAGTCATACATGCCTCTTTTATCTCCGAAAAATCATATTCTGCCCCCACACAGGGACGTAAATTATGTTCACGGATAAAAGAAAAAATATTATCCATCTCTTTCTGCGTTGGAGCATTGCTGTAAAACCCGGTGAGATAAACACCATTCGGTATAAATTTTATCGGATCAAATCCATTTAAGGCATAGACACCACCAAGAATGCCCGTATGACAGACAATTCCGCTCTTTTCCATACAACGCAGCGTATCATAAAGTGTTTTCGGCCCTACCAGCTCCAACGCCTTTGTCACACCGGATAACTGGCCATGTAACTCTCCATTATCCAATACCGCTTGATCTGCCCCCTCTAACAAAGACAGCTTACTCTCTTTATGAGTGGTAGCAATCACCTTACTTCCTATTGCCTTTGCCATCTGCATTGCCGTGTAGCCCAATGCACAGGTAGCACCGCGGATTAACAGGACATCCCCTTTTGTCAGATGCAGACATTCAAACAGAGAACCCCATGCAGTAAAATATGTTTCCGGAACTGCTGCCATCTCTTTCCATGAAAGACCGGTATCTATCCCAAAAACATGATGTGCCGGGAGCAGGGCATATTCCGCATAACTGCCATGAAACTCACGTCCCATACCGCCCATCAGTGCCACCACTTTCTGTCCTTTTTGAAAATGGCTGTCAGAAGCATGAACGATTTCTCCCGCACATTCAATACCGGGGATAACCGGTTTCTGAATATATGCGTTCTCTATCTCCTGTAAGCGTAAAATTTTCTCGGAATGATTCATTCCAAATGCCTTTACCTTAACAAGAACCCATCCCGGTCTTACTTTTGGGATCTCGACCTCGGATAATGTAACTTCCTCCGCTGGTGTAATACCATTAAGCAGGACTGCTTTCATAGCCATTTACCTCCTTCCAGCACTGCGGATCGGCATCATAAAAATCTCCACTTCTCCCACTCGCTACAGCAGGACATCCCCTGCACCATGCTTTCAGCTCACAATTGGCGCATTTCCTGAATTTATCATACTCACGGTATTTCTCCATCTCACAAACCCACACGTCCGCCAGCCGGCTTTCAAACACATTTGCCACTTTGCTATTCTGGACGCGCCGGCAGGCATAGACATCTCCCGTTGGCAGAATCGTAATATGGCAGTTTCCACAGTTGCATCCCCCATAAATCGTGCCCTCCTCTGTATTCTCAGGTATGGTAAACTCTCCTGTCTCATATTCATACAAAGTCCAGAGATGGTCCTTTTTATTGAAAAACGTTTTACAGCCAGCTGCTTCGTACTCCTTAAATTTCTTATCGCAGACAGAAAGGAGATTTCTGTATTCCATCGGTGTCATGCCGGTATCCTTTTCCTCACTGGTGGGACAATATCTGGCAAAGGCAAAGACATCCGCTTTATGAGCAACAACCGTATCAATAATATCCGGTATTTCTTTTATATTTGTTCCCGATACCGTAGTCATAATCACAGCACGAATCCCTGCTCTTTTCAGACAGCTTATTTTCTCAAGAGTAATATCAAAGGAACCGGGCTTGCGGAACCAGTCATGGGTTTTCCGCATGCCGTCAATAGAAAGCTGGTACTTCTGGCAGCCATAATATCGCAGCCGTTTACATACTTCATCATTTAAGTGGAACGGATTCCCAAGAATCGTAAAAGGAATTTTCCTGCTTTTTAATAATTCCAGCAATTCCCAAAAATCAGGATGCAAAATCGGATCCCCCCCTGTTATATAAAAATAGGGAAGGCGGTTATATACTTCACAGAAATCTTCACAATTTGCCACAACCTCCTCCATCTGTTCCCATGACATAGAATCCAGCTTCTTGCAGTTATTTTCTGAAAAAATATAACAATGCTTACACCTCTGGTCACAGTCATCTGTAATATGCCACTGGAACGCGAAGTATTTTCTCGCTTTGTCCATCGCAAAAACCTCCCTGTCACTAATATTTCATCTATATTCTTATCCAATCGGATATTCTATTCGTTTGAAAATCTCCGACAATCACCGGTATCAAAATATTAGAAATTGCCGGGGCACAAATTACAAGTGAAACAATTACTTAATTTGGGTTTCACTTATCTCCTGCTCCACAGGCGGAACCACACGCAGAAGAAACTGCCTCCGCCCTCTCATTCCATTCGGAAAGATTTGAAAGTGCCATAAATTCACCTCTTTTCTACTTGTCAGGTTGGAAATTATCCAACCCTTTTACCTCTATAAATGTATTCAGTGAGCTTTTTTGCCCCCTGTACCTATTATTTTACAAATTATTTTCATCTCCACAAGTACGCACTTTTCGGTAACTTAGGTTACTTTTTGGTAACTTTTGTGTATTTAAGGGATTTTTGAACAATTAAACATAAAAAATTTTTTTCGTTTCAATTTGTATTGAAAAACAGAGCATACTACATTATAATTGAATATAACATTCTATTTTGAAGTAATAAGAAGAAAAAAAAGGTTTTTATATTATGACGAAAGAAGAAATGCCTGCTTGTCCTGTTGCAACGACAGTCCAGCTTATCGGCAGCAAATGGAAACTGTTAATTATGAGAAATTTACTGATGCGCCCGTGGCGTTTTAATGAACTGAGGAGCAATCTGGAAAGTATCAGCCAAAAGGTACTGACTGACAGCCTGCGGGCCATGGAGAAAGATGGCATTGTTATCCGGACAGTTTACCCGGAAGTACCGCCCCGTGTGGAATACTCCCTAAGTGAGTTGGGGGAATCCATGCGTCCCATTCTGGATTCCACGGAAGCATGGGGAAAATCTTATCAGACAATGATACTTGCGGACGACCATGCATAGACGAACACAAGCGTAAAGGCCATCCACACGTACATGCCAGTTTTTCCCTCTTCTTGTAATAATGGCTTGCGGCGAGCTGATTATATTTTTACACCATTTCTTTGCATATTTTCTTCCCTGTCCGGTTTGTATTTAGAACCGTTACAGTCGAAATCTTGAAGTAATATCTGACAATTGCCGGGCAGAAACCTTGCCGCCTAATGTTTTATCAAAAGCCTCCGCTGTAAGCCCGACCACATCTGTCGTCTTCTGGGCAATGTCAGAGATTCCCATGGTACAATCGCTGATATTGTTATTAACTTCCGATATGGCGTCCGCAATCTCATCAATGAAACGCTTCAGCTCCATAACCTCCTCATTCGCCTGGTTCATAAACTCCTCGATCGACCTGGTTGCCCCACTGTATTCATCACTGGACTGCATAAACTCATTATAGTCATTCATTACCTTGTGCTCAAGGAAATTCAAAGCATCCAAAAGACACCCCCTCAATGTCTCCACAGATGAATTGACATCATCCACAATCGCCACAATATTGGCCCCGGTCTGGGTTGACTGAGTCGCCAGGGATGCAATCTCACCTGCCACAACGCCAAACCCTTTCCCTTCTTCCCCTGCCCTTGCCGCCTCAATGGAAGCATTCAAAGAAAGCAGGTTAGTCTGATCTGCAATGTCTTGAATGGCTTTTGCAAGCTCATTAATTTGAGCTGCCTTCTGCGCATTTACAATCGCCTCCTGCGAGGTTTTCTGTATTTTCTCGTACACTTGCAAAGTCTCCTCCCGGGAAGCGCTTGTTTTCTTATGGATCATTGCACTCTTTTGGCGCACATCCGCCGTAAGCTGCGTTCCGGCGTTGATATGTCCGGCAACAGCTGCCGCATTTCTGTTTATATTTTCAACATGAGCCGTAACGGATTCCATGGATGCAGAAGTCTCCTCCATGGTGGCCGCCATCTTCTGGTTAATGGCAGAATTATTAGTAGAAGCCTGATTTACCCCTTCCGAAATTTCATAGAGGGAATCCGAGTCCTTTACCAGTTTGTCTGAAATGCTGTTGAGTTCCGAAACAATTCCCGACAATTGTTCCTTCATATGGATGACTGCATTTCCCATGGTACCCACTTCGTCATGTGTTGCCGGAATGACACTGTCGCTTTGCATGTCAAGCTCAGAAATATTATTGATTACTGAAGTTAATGCCGCAATAGGCCGTGTAATCATCCGCGTAACCACCATACCAATGGCCAAAGCCGCCAAAAGCAATACCAATCCAATAACAGCGCATATCGCAGATATAGTATTGACCGGTTTCATGACATCCGATTTATCCGCCTGGACAAAAATGACCCAGTCATTGACTGTACACATAAAGGCAATATAGACCTCCTTGCCATCTACTGTACACTCCCTGACATCCGCCGTTGTAACCATACCTGTCTGCAGGGTATCAAGAACACTTTGAATCACTGTATTTCCCTCAACCTGCTGACCTAACATATCCGCATTGTCATGATACAGGAACTTGCCCTGCGTATCTACCAGATAAACCCTGCTCGACTCCATGGTATTAATCCCTACCGTATTCAAAATATAGTCGAGTCTCCCAAGTCCCTTTTCCATGTTGTCTCTCTCGGTATCGCTGTAAAAACATTCATACAGGGTGTCCGAGGCATGGACACAGGTGTCATATAGGTAACTCTCACATAATTCTGTAATATTTTTTTTATTTACCATATAGGATACCGTTAATATTCCTACAATCAGAATTATGGAAGTAGCTGTAATCAATAGCGCAATTTTACCTCGTATGGATTTCATTTGTTCTCCTTTCCCTCTTCCAGCGATAACGCTTTCTCGGATGCCCAGTTTTTCTTCACAGAATCTACTACTTTTTTCCAGGTTGCTTCCCCCTTGCAATACGCATAGAGCGAATTTCCAAGTTCTACCTTAAAACGCTGGCTTGGAAATGTGGTAAAGTCCCAGTTCACCGTTTTCTTGGCGGAATCGGACATATCGGAGGCCACCTGCCTTGCCAGAGGGTCATTGGGGCTTTCCTCATAAGAAAAAGTATTAAATGGAGAAATAAACCCTAAGGAATCTGTGACATATTTCTTGCCTGTCTCAGAGCCATACAGCCATTCCAGGAAATCAATGGATGCCTGCTGGTCTGCCTCACTGGCAATACGGTTCACACAGATATAACTTTCCGTGCCAATGCACAGCCCCTGTTCTTCCTCTCCGCTTACCCCTGTATAAATCGGCAGGAATTTCACATCTTCCTCTTTTACCTGATTGCCTTCTATCTGGGAAATCTGACCCCAGGCCCAGTTGCCGTTCTGCACCATCGCCGCTTTTCCCATCGCAAACTCCTCCATGGAATCATCCACCGTCCTGGAGGCAAGCTCCTTACGGGTGGCACACGAGTTATTTATGTACAAATCGAAAATATTTTTTAAGTTCTTTTCATAACTAAAATCGAGTTTCTCCTCATCCGCAACTCCCTTTTGGGTAAATTCATAATAAACAGGAAGATTTGCCAAATGCGTGTGCCAGCGCCAATCCTCTCCTTCGCTAAAAGAAGTGGAGGCAAACACCCCTTCAATGCCAAGCTCCTCAAGATGCCGCGACATATCTTCTGTCAATGCTTTGAGCTTTTCAAAATTGTTGACTTCATCCATGCTGCCAAAATTTGTCTTCCTGGAGGTCAGTGAAAAATATTTCTTCATAATACCGTCATTGTATATAATACCATACCCTTCCACCACATAAGGAATTCCATAGACGCCGTCCCCATTTCCTACCGCCATATCGGGTCGTGTCAACCAGGAATAGAGCTTGGTATCACTTAAATTCCTACAATAATTCTTCCATTTCTCATAGTCAACCGGACCATTAATCTGGAATAGCGTGGGAGCTTTCTGCTTGGCAATCTCTGATTTCAAGGTCTGTTCATAACTACCACTTGCAGCCGTCAATACCCTTACTTCTATTCCAGTCTCAGCCTCGTAAGCTTTGGCAATCTCTTTCCAGCTATCCGCTGATTCCGGCTTATAATTCAAGTAATATATCCTGGCCTCCTCGGCTTTTTGCCCGCATCCGGTCATCCCCAAAACCAGACAAAAAAGCATCCCAAAAACAATCAAAAATTTTCTTTTCATCTGTAATCTCCTCACTTAAACACATAAAATCATTTATAGCATACCACGTTCGACAAGAATAAACAACAAAATTCCTTTTTTTGCACTTTCCATTGATACTTACTTGACTTTTACCTAAATTTTTGCAGTCTATTTACAGGTATATTTCATATTATTATACAATCTTTCAACAAATCGCACCCTATACTTTGGTATAGGTCTTTTACTATTTCTGTTTTATGTGATAAAATGATAATGCAAAAGATGGACGACATATCCGCAGAATTGAGAAAACAAAAAAATTGATATGCTCTGAAAGGGGAAAATGCAATATATCACTCATTATCAATCGCCTATTGGTGATATTCTTCTTGCTGCTGATGAAACAGGGCTGACCGGGCTTTGGTTCGATGGTGGAAAATACTATGCAGACCACCTTGATCCGGAACATGAAGAAAAGGATACACCTATTCTTAAACGGACAAAGAAATGGCTTTCCATTTATTTTTCGGGCAGAGAACCAGAATTCCTGCCGCCTATTCATATGATCGGCACTCCATTTCAGCTTTCAATCTGGCAAATTCTTCAAAAAATCCCCTACGGAAAAACCGTCACTTATGGGGAAATCGCAAAAGAAATCGCCGTACAGAAAGGGCTCCCTCAAATGTCCGCACAGGCAGTAGGCGGCGCGGTAGGACACAATAAAATATCTATTATTATCCCCTGCCACAGAGTAGTCGGAACAAACGGAAGTCTGACTGGATATGCCGGAGGAATTGACAAAAAAGTAAAATTGCTGACTTTAGAAAATACTGATATGCAGCATTTATTTATCCCAACGAAAGGAACAGCACTATGATACCAAAACTTAGTATCTAAATTTGTCTATAATCTTATCTATGAGGCCATAAGCAAGTGCCTCTTCCGCAGACATATAATTATCACGTTCCGTATCTATTGTAATTTCTTCAATTGTTTTGCCTGTATTTTCAGCTAAGATTTGGTTTAGTCTCTGTTTGCTTTTTTGGATATGCTCTGACACAATTTTTATATCTGTTGCCTGCCCTTGTATCCCATTACCATGAATCGCCGGCTGATGTATCATAATTTCCGCATTGGGGAGTGCTATGCGTTTCCCCTTTGTTCCCCCTGCTAACAGAAATGCCCCAAAACTGGCAGCAAGCCCTATACATATTGTAGATACATCACATTTAACGTACTGCATTGTATCGTAAACAGCAAACCCCGCTGTAATTGACCCTCCCGGACTATTAATATACAATTGAATATCCTTTCCTGGATCCTGTGCCTCCAAAAACAACATTTGTGCAATAATCAGACTGGCTGAAACATCGCTTACTTCCTCTCCAAGAAATATGATTCGATCAGACAGGAGTCTTGAAAAAATATCATAACTTCTTTCACCCCGGCTTGTCTGTTCAATAACATAAGGAATTGTATTCATGCAGCAATTTTACCTCCAACCAAACACTCTCTATATGCAATAATAAACTGTGAACTTTTCATATCAATTTTCAATTGTTTCGGATAAAAGAGACCTTTTTTCCGATAGGCTTGAGGGCTGCACGAATATAATTGGTTAAATGCCAGTGTAAAAGCCTGCTGCGAACTATAATGAGCCTCATAAGCGATTTCAATAATTGACTTATTCGTTTTTACAAGTTTATATGCAGCTATTGTTAATCTCCGTCCCTGTATATATTTGTAAACCGTACCCCCTGTTTTTTCAGAAAAAATCCTTGCAATATAAAATTTAGAGTAATTTAAATCCTCTGCAATTCTATCTAATGATAAATCCCCCTCTAAATGCTTTTCAATATAATCTATTATTCCTTTTATAATATCATTTTTCATATGATACCACTCCCTTCTTTCATCAGTTTAACATAAATTATCCGATCAATCTTAATAGAAATTGCCCTGTTTTTATTTTTATGAAACAAAGGAGAGCTTAAGATGCAGGACATATCTGTTCCACATCCATATCATACAAATAACATTCCAGTGAAAATGCCCTGAAAACATCAATAATGACAGTTAGTCCCTGAGCCTGTTTTGCCCCCTTCAATGTCCTCAAATCAACAGCTCACAATACTAATGCTTTTTTAGGACAGAGTTTTGAACATTTACCACACCTTATACACTTGTCATCGTTTATTTCAGGTGCCTCAAAATCCTTTTGGCTTAACGCCCCAACCGGGCAGACATTTACCGCAGGACATTTATGGTTTTGAGGGCAGTTATCCACTATTATTTTCAATTTTTTCTCCATGTTAATATTCTCCTTTCAAATTTTACATCAATCATATGGTTTTCTGTACGGGATCTACAATAATTTCTTGCACAAATTTAACTTATCCCAAGAGAATTCTTTAGCCTTTGCAACACCGCATTTCCCTTTACAATTCATCAAGGTATTTTTGCAACTTATCAACAAATTTGCCAACATGTATACCATCCACAAAAGAATGATGTGCCTGAACCGACACAGGCATAATAACCCGTCCATCCTTCTCGTAATATTTCCCCCAGTCAAACAAAGGTGTTGCATTATCCTTTTTACCCGAATTCGTATGGGAAACATGGGTGTATGTTACCCAAGGCATCGGAGAACATTGAAAGACATCATTGCCAAGCGGTCCTGTAAAATATTCTTTTTGCTCTTCTGCAGTTTGTGCTGCCAGTTCCACATATTCTGTCATTGTATCCTGCATAGGAACATTAACTACCTTAAATAATTCCGTGTCTTTGCTCAAATAGGTAAAGGCAGTATCAATTTTATCAAATAAAACGATATTACCATCTAAAAAACGATAGCGAAATGCTTCAAGCTCATTTGCACATTTACATACCGCATAGACGAACCCAAGCGTAAAGGAAAAATTTTGTTTTCTGATCTGTTGCAGAAAATTCGTGACATCTGCATCAAAAGTCACGCAAAATGCAGGCTCAACACTGTTTCTGAAAATCATACAGTGCATAGCCCTTTCCCATGTCTTTTCATCTATAACCTCATATGTATTCGCCATAAAATTATTCCTCCAATGTCTAATTTCAGATTCTCCGGACTCTTACTCATTTTATCATATATTTTCTTTGCACAAAAGTAAAAAACAATACAATCGATGGTTATTTTTATATTTTCTCCATATAGACAAATCTCAATTCCCCTGTAACCTGTCTCTCATCAAAAACTTTATATCCAAGTTTCTTATACAAAGCTATATTCTTTTCACTTCTGGTACTGGTAAACAACTCGTATCTCTGTTTCGGATATTGCTTTTCCATTTCTAGCAAAAGTTGTGTCCCTATCCCCTGTCCCTGTTTTGATGGATGAACCATCAATTTCCCAATATAAACGGTCTCGTTCTCGCAAAATGCCCTGACAGAACCTATGATGGTTTTGTCTTTATCTAACGCTTTTAAAATAATTCCTTTTTTATATTCTTTCTCCACATCAGTTAGCGTTTGCTTTAATGGTGGAATATCCTGGTTATCAAAAAGCCTCGCCTCACTTTGGTAGGCAAGATACTGCAAGTCAAGTATTTCTGATAAATCTCCTTTTTCTGCTTTTTTTATATTCATGCTGATATCCTCCAAAACAAAATCTAAAGTTTCTTTTTTATACAAATTGATTCGTCCATAATTGGAAATAACTTTATAACCAATTTTTCTGTATCACGCCATTGCAGGCGATGGTTTATTGATAATACAACAATTATATTGTTCACGGAGAGCTGTTTTTTGCTTGCCATACAAGACAGCTTTTGGACAAAACGTTACGAAAAATCCGCATAAAAGCCGATGCGGAGTCCTTCTCTTTATATCTTTAATGCAATAGATAAATTTGCGTTCATGTGATAAAATATGAAATTGATTAGCAGCCTACTTTTTCAACATGTGCTAAATGATACTGAAAACGACAAAAATACTTCCCAACCAATGGTTGAATCTCCCCAATCCAACTGTTGGTTCGTGTAAAAAACATATAGTCAGGTGTATCATTCGAGACGAAAGGAGAAAAAATGATGAATCAGACAGAGATTGGAAAATTTATTGCCAAATGTCGCAAAGAAAAAAAACTAACTCAAACACAGTTGGCAGAAAAACTTAACATTACAGATAGAGCTGTATCCAAATGGGAAACAGGAAAAAGTATGCCCGATTCATCTATAATGTTAGGACTTTGCGAAATACTAGGAATCACAGTAAACGAGTTGTTAAGCGGGGAGAAAATCGACATGGAAAGTTATGAAAAAAAGGCAGATGAAAATTTGATTACTTTAAAAAAGAAAGATGAAAATAACATGACAAAGAATGTCATAATTTCAATTCTTTTTTCAGCAACACTCTTGATAGGAATTATGGTATGTCTTATTTGCAATATTGCATTATCCGGCAATTTAACATGGTCACTAATTCCGGTCAGCTCTATTGTCTTTGCATGGGTTGTATCTTTTCCAGGTATTGTATTGGGGAAAAGAGGAATTATTGTAAGTTTAATATCATTAAGTATTTTTATCGTTCCCTATTTGTTCTTATTGGGCAGTTTAATAAAAGTGAAAGAAGTATTTTCAATTGGTGCAGTAGTGGCGGTGACTTCAATCGTATTCTTGTGGATAATAGCTGCAGTTTTTATCCGTATTGGAAAAGAAAGGAAGTTAGTTGCTTTAGGAACAACTTTTTTATTGACCATTCCATTTATGATTATTATCAATGTCATACTATCAAAAATGATAGACGAACCTGTTCTTGATGTATGGGATATGCTGTCTATCTTTTTGTTGTTAATATTTGCATTTGTTTGCTTTATTTGCGATTACGCCCAAAAAAGGGATTAATGAAATAATATATCATTAGATGATGTGAACGGAGCAGACGGGGGCAAAAAGGAAATATCCCATGAAACAATAAATCCCGCAACAGTATTCCAACCAATAAGCACACGCTTCACACAGCATTACAGATTACACAGGCAATCAGCACACCGCAATTTATCATAGAGTTGAATAGAAAAATGCAATGAGAAATAAAAAAGCTGCCAAACCTTGGGATTTACAGGCTTTGCAGCTTAGTTTCGACTATTCGAATCCCTCAAAGGACAGATGCGATTATGATATTTCAACCGCTTTTTCCTATATCTTCGTGTTCATATTATACGAATTTTAATTATTGAATGTATTAATGCGATTTAGTACCATAATAGTATGATTACTTTAACTTATTAAACCGTTCATTATGTGTAGGAATAACAATCTGACGCCCCATTATATGAGTAATTGTCCTTACATTTTAAATAACTAACGACCAACAAATCAATACCATCTAAGTTTCAAAAAAATTATACATAAAAATGATTTTTAAAGAAGTATTTTTCTCATTTTAATCTCATGATTAACCAAGATTATAATACCTATCAAATTTCTCGGTAGAACGATTTTCATACTGATTATATAAGATATCAAAATCTCTATCTGCCATTGAAATAATATCTTGTCCATCTATCATAGTTCCAACCTTCTTTTCTTTGCACAGCATTAAAAATGTTTTCCGTATGATAAAATAAAGCATTATCGAAATTTCAAAATAATGCAATACAGGATATCTTGCTATTTGTATACTTCCATGAGTATACGCATGACATGACATATAAAAATTCTCAAGCCACTTCAGCCCTAAATTCTTATCCTTGTTTTGATCTTTAAGAAAAGTGATAATGCCATAAACAGAGTACGGATATTTCTTTACTACCTCATGATATTTATCAATATAATCTACCCAGCCAAAATGAAGGAAATCCGCTTTAGCTTTTGAAATTTTACAAATACGTTTTTTAAACAGTGCATTAAACTCTTTTGAGTATGCCCGATGGCAAGAATATTCCACCTCGAACATTCTAAACTTTTCATATTGGTTATAAAATTCCGTCCGTGATGCCAACATCAAAAGCTTGAAATACATTTCAATCGCTCCACGGCACAATGGATACGCAGTACCAAGCAAATTATCCTCCAAAAGTGATAAGGCTGAAATACTATTATATAATACACCATAATATAGCTGTTGACAATTGTAATCATGACCTTGCGTCAGCATTTCACTCATTTTAGTTGACATTACAAAAAGTTCATATGGTAAAGGATAATATAGAAATTCTTCCCCTTGGAGCAATGTCTTTCTCCTAAAATGCACACTTCCATATAAACGAAGCTTGATCTTCTCTATAGTTTCAGCAATTAGCTGCTGTTTATATTCCTTGCTCTTTTCATTCTTTCGTATATCATTATCTAAGAGAAAAATTGATTTTGCTTTATGTATGCCCACTATCATCCTACAAATATCATACTCCACTGCTCCTCCTAATCCAGTAACAGATCTTTCTTCCGACCAGTGAAAATCATAGTATTTAATAAGATTATCAAACCCCAAAGCTTTCATAACCCGATCTTTTACATCTATGAGAAAACATCCTTTTATCTTTCCCTTAAATATACGCTTTAAGGCAATATTGTTTTGTTCAATAATAACCTCCATATCAGGCATAAACGGCAACTTTAAAAACCCTTGCTCTTTCAAAATGTTACCTCCTTTCTATTCGTTCCCAGGATAGGCGAAACTGCCGTCCTGCAATGGTCTGACATTGATTTTGAAACGGGACTTTTAAGCATACCAAGCCCCTGTACTACAAGTCGACGGGCAATTACAAATTTGTTGAGCCAAAGACGCAAGCATGCGTCCGCACAATCTATATCGACATAGACACCATAAAGGAGTTGCAAGCATGCGTGAGATTCAATAAAAGATATTGAAAGGCTGCTATCTGGTATTAAGCTGCAACAGTATTCCAACCAGTAAGCACACACTTCCCTTTTAATCAGCATGATAGAAAACCCACTTTTGATTAAAAAACGTTTAGGACATGAAAGGATACAGACCACTTTAGGAACATACGGACATTTATACCCTAACAGTAATCTTGAAATTGCCAATAAATTAACAGGCGTACTGACATATACACCCGCTTATACAATCGCAATGCAATGATAAAGAGAAAAAGTCGCCCCCCCAATGGAGGCTGTAAAAAATCTTGTG
>DKUB01000086.1 GCA_002490465.1 Lachnoclostridium sp. UBA7215 | reverse complement strand
GGATGTCCATAGCACAAATTACACCTTTTGACACTTCAATTACCTACATTTCCCTATATCAAATCCATTTCATGGAGTTTTCGATAGAAAGTAGAGTTACTCATTTGGCGGTCCTCATTTTGTTCTATACTGGATACCCGCACATATCCATACGCTTGATTCATTTGTATTCCTCCTTAGTTATACGTTAGTTGATTTTGCAAATTATTTCGTATTTCCTCCAAAAAGAAAATATAATTTTACTTGACAAATGTAATATAATACCCTAAAATAATTACAGACAGTCATTATGTGAGCTGTCAGGAAAATCTATATATCAAAATTTCTAAAGTTTAATGGCGTTTCTGCTGTTTTCAATGAGAAATGACTGCCCGGGACGGGCAAAAAGGCAGGACGTCTGAAAGGCTGATTCCTGCCGGAAAATGGGGCAGATACTTATGTCCCATTGTTTGCCGTGTAGTATCTGACTAAAATAGGGAGGAATCAGTATGGGAAAAGAAAACAATGCCGTATTGTCCTATTTGGAGGACAACGAGCGATTTGCGGATGTGTTTAACTGCTTTTATTTTGGAGGACGTGAAGTTATAAACCCGCAGGAGATAATGGAAGCCTCTGAAGTATATGTGGCGGAGCCGGCAGAAAAGGAAGGACAAAGGATCCGGGATATTATTAAGCACTTGAAATCCGGAGTATGTTTAAAGATACTGGCCATAGAAGCACAGAATGACATAAGTTATATTATGCCGTGGCGCATTATGGAGTATGATTGCCTGGAGTATCGGAAGCAGATACGCCAGGTGCAGAGGGAGAACAGCAGGAAAGACAGCGAGGGCAGCGGCAGTGTCTATAAAAATGCCGGAGAGCGCCTCGGGAAATTCCGCAGGCAGGACAGGATAGCCCCGGTTTACACGCTCTGTCTGTATCACGGGGTGGAAAGGTGGGATGGCCCGTGCAGTTTAAAAGATATGATGGATTTTGGTCTGGGAAGCGCCGGTACATCCGGAGAGGAATGGGAGAAATATTTCGCAGATTATCCCATGCGGCTTATCTGTGTAAACGACTTGACAGACTATACAGGGTTCAAGACTTCCCTAAAGACGGTGTTTGCCCTGTTGCCATTCCGCAGAGACAGGGCGGGACTGAAAAAAATCCTGGAGGAAAATCCGGAATATCAAAAAATGGACGAAGAAACTGCGAGGACGGTCAGTGTACTAATGGGAATCAAGGGTTTTACAGAAAAACAGGAACAATATAAGGAAGAGGAGGGATACAATATGTGTCAGGCAATACAGGAAATGATGGAAGAGAGCAGAATGGAGGGGCAGATAAAAGAGCAGGAGAAAGGAATTCACATACTCATGCAGTTATTAAGCAAGGATTATGGAGTGGAAAAGAAAGAGATTGCGGATAAATTAAAAAAGTATTATGCGCTTTCGGAGGAGGAAGCATGGGGAATTTTGAAGGAGAGTGTATAAAAAAACATGGTTATTAAATCTTTGACACAGTAAGCGATGTAACGAACAATCGGCCAGGGGAGGTTGACTTTGCCAGGACTTGACGGTATACTGTACATGTATTATTTTTATGTACAGTAAAGGAATGGAGGATTATAGTATGAGTAACGTTGTAATTTCAGATGCCATTCGTTATGTTGGCGTGGATGACAAGGATATTGATTTGTTTGAGAGCCAGTATATTGTGCCAAACGGAGTTTCGTATAATTCTTACCTGATTATGGATGAGAAAATTGCTGTAATGGACACCGTAGACAAAAGGAAAACAGCGGAATGGCTTGCCAATGTGGAAAACGGGCTTTCCGGCAGAACACCGGATTATCTGATTATCTCTCATTTGGAGCCAGACCATGGCGGAAGTATTCAGGCAATTGCGGACAAGTATCCGGAAATGAAATTTGTTAGCAATGCAAAAGTATTTGGCATGCTCCCACAGTTTTTTGATATGGATTTGACAGAGCGTACCGTTGTAGTTGCAGAGGGAGATACACTGGAACTTGGAGAACATACGCTTACATTTGTTATGGCACCAATGGTTCACTGGCCGGAAGTTATGGTGGAATATGAGTCTACAGAAAAGGTTCTTTTTTCTGCGGATGCTTTTGGCAAATTTGGTGCGCTTGATACAGAGGAAGACTGGGCTTGCGAGGCGAGGAGATATTATTTTAACATTGTTGGAAAATATGGTGTGCAGGCATCTGCATTGTTAAAAAAAGCAGCAGCGTTGGATATTCAGACCATTTGTCCTCTTCATGGACCGATTTTGAAAGAAAACCTGGATTACTATATTGGCAAATATGTGACATGGAGCAGCTATGAGCCGGAGGATGACGGCGTTTTAGTAGCATATGGTTCCATACATGGAAATACCGGGGAGGTAGCGAAAAAGCTCGGTGAGATTCTGGAAGCAAATGGAGCCAAAAAAGTGGTTGTCAGTGACCTCTCCCGTGAGGATATGGCAGAGATTATTGAAGATGCGTTCCGCTATGATAAACTGGTCGTATGCTGTGCTACTTATGATGCCGGATTGTTCCCGGTAATGCAGGACTTTTTGTATCATCTGGGACATAAAAATTACCAAAATAGAAAAGTTGCTTTTGTGGAAAATGGAAGCTGGGCGCCAATGGCCAATAAGAAAATGCAGGAGGCTTTTGCCGGAATGAAAAATATAACCCAGTGTGAGAATACTGTTACCATCCGCTCTACCATGAAAGAGAGTGATCTCGCACAGATGGAGGCACTTGCCAAAGAGCTGCTGGGATAGGGTAAGGGTGAGGACTAATTTTCCCTGTTGTTTAGAAGAACCGTCTATGACGGTTCTTCGTTTTTTGAGAGTTCGGATACAATCTGGATACCATTTACCTCTACTAAATCATTGATTTCAATCATCAGATAAGGGATTCCGTCAATTACTTTTGTTTCTATTAAATCTGTACGCTCAGGATTTACGCGGACTGTTACATCCGGGGTCCTCACCTCAAAATTGCGCAGGCTGGATATGTTGTCAGCCATCAGAGATTCCTTTTCACCGATGGATTCATCAAAATGGGTTTCAAACTGTTCAATGTTTTCTTCCTCTACACCGCTTTTTTCTAAAAGCTTTACCATATCTGTTTTATCCAGTGCCAGGGGCTCCGGGTTTTCTTTATTTTCTTCGACAATCTGATTCAGGTTTTCATGGATTGCCTTGACTGCTTCATAGTCACAGGAGAGACCGAGTGATTCCTCCACAATGGCATTAAATGCCTCCTTTTGGCTTTTGGGCGGGAGAGGGAAACGGCATCCCAGCAGATTTTCTGTGACGGAAGAGTCCAGTTCATCCGCATTTTTGGAATAGTATAGAAGGTTATGTACATCCTGATTGCGGTCATTGAAAGCCGGAAACAAAAAACCGAGTTCCGGCGGCTGCACAAGCCAGTCGCGAATGCGGTCTTCAATGTGGTTTGTCTGCGCATTGTAGCAAAGTCCCGGTTTTGAGAGTTTTACCGGGCAGATACTGCACAGGATATAGTTGTATACATATTCGGAGGCATCAAAATTTTCAATGCCATCCGTTGTTATTTTAGGAATGTCATAGGCGTCATGTACGAGGATAATCATGTAATTTTCCGGATAGGGGTATGTTTCTATGACTTTATCATAGAAGCGCTCAAGAAGCTCTTCATCCTGGAGATTGCTCTCCACCAGCTGCATCAGGAAGCGCTGTGTTCCGTCCTCTGCCGTTTCCTGTTCCGGGGGAAATTCCATATTCAGCAGAGTTTTTCCAATAGAACCGGAGAGTGTTTTGCGGAAAATATCAATGTACTTAAACATTTCTTCTTCCGGCAGACTAAGAAAGGCCTCTTTCATTGTCAGCCGTTTTTGTTTTTCAGCATCAACGTAACAGCCGCACAGCCTGGTAATGCTGCATTTAGTTTTTGTGAATCGTTTTTTTATCTCGGATACTTCTTTTTTATTCATAGTTCCCTCCATTTTGTATTTTGTTTTATGGCCTCGCCATAAGAGCACCGGAATATCCATATCCACTGCCTCTGGCAGCCCAGAGCGTGGTAATGGTTGGGGTCTTACCCTCAAAACCGGTACAATAATAGCCAACAAACATTTCCACGTGGTATATTCCCTTATAGCGGTTATTATTGCTGCCTGTCTGGAAAAGCAAATCACCGGGGCGCAGTTTCATTTTTGTAATATTTTTTTCTGAAAGGCCGCCCTTTATTTTCTTTTTACGGCTGATACACCATTTAGCGATATCAGCGGCAACGGGCGCATATGTTTTATTACCAAAATATTTTCCCGATTTTGTATAGGAGCGCCAGACAAGGGAGCTGCAGTCATAAAATCCCTTTTGCATCCGTTTCGCCTGACTGTAAGTTCCCCTGGCTATTTGCTTTGCCTCATTGACCGTCTTTTTCAGTTTTTTTGAAACAACAGAGACTGCACAACCAATTCGTTTTTCATTTAATGTGGCATAGACAATGGCATTGCCAGTCTTTTTTCCCGTGATTTTTCCATTGGCATTGACAGATACAATTTTCTTATCCGTAGAGGTCCAGGATACCTTTTTGGGATATCCTTTTAATTTCAGAGTAGTATTTCCCTTTTTGGCGAGCAGAGCAGTGCCTTTATTTATAAGTACATCCCGGACATTTACCGTAATAGTATAGGAATTACCATTGATGGTAATTGTCAGAGTTGTGCTGCCGCTGCCATAGGACGTAATAAGTAAAGTGTTATTGGTGGAATCAAGAGAACATTCCACAGACATTTCTCTATTAGACGATTCGTAGTTAAAGATATGCCGGGATAAATCCGGTGCATTTTTCAGGAAAATAGTTTCTGAAACAGTTTCGTATCCGATTCGATAGAGAGTAAGCTTTTTGGAGGCCAGGGACATATTACTTGTGTCACTGCAGACATAAAGGCGGCAAGAACCCTCGTAAACTATGTTTTCCCCGCTGTCGTAACCGATAATGGTTACAATAGCTGTACCGCTGGCTTTTGCCTCATAATTGCCATTTTCATCAATAAAAATAATTTCCGGACAGTCGCAGAGGTATTCTACCCGCTTTATCGAGTCAGCGTCTTCCAGTACTATTTTTCCGGTATCCCCAATACAGAGGAGCTCGTCCTCTGACCAGTCATCTTCGTCCCGGACAAATTCTCCGTTATGTATGATGATATTTTCCCCTTTTCCCTCTGATGCGGGGATATTTCCCGGCTGCCAGAGGAAAAACAGGAAAAGAGACAAAAAAAGCAGTATCCTGATGGTTCGTTGTTTTCTTCTGTTCATTGAAATGCTCCTTTTTATAATTGATGCTGGTATCATCTTATCATATTGGTGGCAGGGCGGACAAGTTATATTTTTTCAGTAGTGCCGAAACAATTCATAAGCAGTTTCCCTAGTTTTGCACCCGTATCTGTTCCTTGCGGATAAGAGGGTATCTTATGATGCAGGGAGCATTCAGCCGTTCTCTGTGCATATAGACGGCAGAAATCTGATGGTTTTCGTATGTTGTATAATAATAAATTCCTTTACTGGCGTTACAACAGGAAGTATAAAAGGTGATTTCATATTTCCCATCACCTAAGTCGCAGCATCCTTTTGGCTGGTCAACGGAACCAAGTATATGAAAAAACTGGCTGACGCTTTCTTCTTCCGAATCACCGGATACCGAATTTAATTTAACAAAGGCGGCCCGCACAAAGCGGGATTCGGAGGATAGATCCCCCGGGAGTCCCAACGCACCCATGCCGCGGCTGTATGCCTGCAGAGGGAGCTTGCTGCAAAAATTGTTCTGGGGCTGTTTTGTGGTTAAGTTCATAAAGTTGTTAAGATGAAACATTTGCTCGTTAAAGGGAGGATTATTTGTTAATACCCCCACGGGATTATCATAAATGTGTATGCCATCTTCTGTGGATTCTACTGTAATAGCCTTACCGTGGCCGGCAATCATCCAGTGCAGAGGGGCTACGGGGAGCTCCTTGCTAAAGGGAGTATTCACAAGGTTCAGATTTTCCAATAATTCTTTTGTTTCTTCTACTGTCGTGCACTGGCAAAGGACCCATGGCACGAATTCAAAAGGAGCAATATTACATTTGCAGGCATGTTCTTTTTGATAGAAGGAATTTCCGGCAAAATTAAGTCCGGCCATTCCAAGCCCTTTTTCATTTATGGCATCATAGTAGAGAGGATAATCTTCTGAAACATGTGCTACGCCTATGATTGCGTAGTGATTGTGTATTATTTCGCTGTTGTAAAATTGGAAACTGTAATTTCTTGGTGTGATAACAATTTCATCTTTATAAGAGTATTCATAGTCCAGGGTTCGACCAAAATAAAAATCTTTTGTTTCATACGTGATTGCAGTACACATAGAATCCTCCATTTAAAAAAGAATTTTTTGGCATTCATAAAAAGTTTATGCTTATTTAAAATGGTTTATGCAATTCAGGATATTTTTGTCGTCCAGGCACTAATGGACAGCAGCTGTCATACATTGAAAATAGTTTGGCTATTGTAAATAGTTTCTTCGGAGGTGTATGATGCAGTCTTTTCTACAACCATTAAGCATTGAGGAAGAAAAGGAATATGTGGCGAGATGGGAGCAGGGCGACCGTGAAGCGAGAAATATATTGATTGAAAGAAATCTCAGATTAGTGGCATATTTAGTAAAAAAATACAGCAACTCGGACCACAGCATTGATGATCTGATTTCTATAGGGACAATCGGGTTGATTAAAGCAGTAGACACATACCGTCAGGGAAAAGGAGTCCGACTTGCCACATATGCGTCGAGATGCATCGACAATGAATTGCTAATGACGTTTCGCAGTGATAAGAAACAATCGAGGGAAGTTTTTCTCTTTGAGCCGATTGGGGGGGACGACGGGGAAGGAAACACAATGAATTTTTTAGATGTGCTTGAGACAGTAGACGAGGATATTCCAGAGCGGATGGAGCGCGAGGAGAAGATAGCCAGTTTGTACGAATTTATTGAAGAGAATCTGACGGATAGAGAGAAGTATATTATCCGTCTGCGCTATGGTATTTCCCCGGAGCCGGATAAAATGGAGCGGCCGGAAGTGACACAGCGGGAGATTGCCAGACAACTGGGAATCAGCCGCAGTTATGTGAGCCGGATTGAGAAAAAGGCGTTACAGAAACTGCGCAGAGCATATGAGAGAAAGGGATAGGGCACATATGGAGAATGGTAAAATAGAAAATTTGCTGGAACTGGCTCTGGACACAACGGAGAGTATGCGGGAACAGAGCGAAAATCTGTCTGCCGGTTATGATAAAACAGATAACCGCTGGGAGATTGTGGTGCGTTACAGCGGGGATATACAAACAATTGAGGAGGAGTTTGACTATGTTACAAAGCTGTTAGGCGGTTACGCTGTTTTGAGAGTGACGCAGGCACAGCTGATGCAGCTGGCAGAAAATCCGCAGATTGAGTATATAGAGAAACCAAAAGCGCTGTCTTTTGCTGTGTATGAGGGAAAGCTTGCCTCCTGCATTAATCCGGTACAGCGTGCGCCATATAACCTTACGGGAAGAGGAATTTTGGTCGGAATTGTTGATTCCGGGGAGCGTGTTATATTGTTGTTATAAAAAAATTAATCTGGTACTGGTATTTATTAAGGTATTTTGTTACAATGTATAGTATATCAATAAGAGTTACAGAAAGAACTTTCTGGGTTGGAATGATAGGAGGACAAATATGAAGAATCAACTGGTGTGGGAAGAGCGCTTTAATATTGGAGTTGATATCATTGATAAAGAGCATAAAAATCTTTTTCGGATTATTAACAGGCTTTTTGCAATGGAAGAAGATGAGGAAAAGAGCCGGTGGGCCTGCCAGGAGGGAATTAAGTTTTTTAAAAGCCATGCAGTGAAACATTTTGCGGATGAAGAAGAATATATGAAATCGATTGAATACAGTGATTTGGAAATGCACCAGCGCATTCATGAGGATTTTCGAGATAAAACACTTCCCAGACTGGAACAGGAGCTGGAGGAATCCGATTATTCCCCGGAAGCTGTCAGCCATTTTCTTGGAGTTTGTACCGGCTGGCTGATTGGACATACCCTGATTGAAGACCATGCCATCACGGGGAAGACAAATAGCTATTGGAAAAACCTTATGTCAAAAGAAGAGAGCAAAGCCATGGAACAGGCGATTGTCCAGCTTCTTTATGAGATGTTTCAATTGGATTCGCATATGATGAGTGAGAGTTATAGCGGTGAAAAATTTGGAGAGGGAATTTACTACCGCCTGACATACAAGAATACGCAGGGGAAAAAATGGGAGACAACCTTAGTTTTTGAGGAAAGGCTGCTTCTCAGTACGATTGGTAAAATTCTGGATGTGAAAACCAATTCCGTAAATGAATTGGTTTTAAATGTAGTACGTTTTACAGCCAAACAGTTTGTAGAGCGCATTATAGAGCAGTTTCGCCCGGATGACGGGTATGAGTTAATCTCGGAGAATTTGCTCACGTACGAACAGTTTAAGAAAGCGTTCCAGAGGGAAAATCCCCAGTTCAGCCTTTTGTTTGATACAGGAGCTGGATATTTTGCCTATTGTGTAATTGCCCCACACCTTGCAGAGAGTGGGATTGGTATATCAATTAAGGCCGAAAATGCTATGGCACAGGTTGCAAATTATCTCAGAAAGAATGAGAAGGAGAAGGAAAATTCGAGCCAGAAAAAGAAAATTCTTGTGGTTGATGATTCCAGTGTGATGCTGGAGCTTATGAAAGAGTTGTTGAGTGATGATTATGAGCTTGGTTATGCGAATTCCGGGATGTCGGCTATCCGGAGCCTGACTCTGAACAGGCCGGATTTGGTATTGCTCGATTATGAGATGCCCGTGTGTGATGGCAGACAGGTTTTGGAGATGATACGCTCAGAAGCGGATATTGCGGATATTCCCGTGATTTTTCTGACAGGAAGAGTGGATAAGGAAAGTATTACTAAGGTTATGTCCCTGAAACCGGCGGGCTATCTTTCCAAAAATCAAAAGCCGGAAGAAATAAAGAAAAATATTGATGGCTATTTTAAAAAGAAAAGCCGTTAAGATACATAAGTGAAACGATGGAAGCCGGGCGGCTGGTATAAAAACCTTCCCGGCTTTTTCTTATAGGGAATTAAAACAATACATTAACACAAGAGGGAATCGATATTTATCATCCTGATTTTTGCAATGAGGATGGCACAACCCGTATTGTGGGAATCTGGGACCAGACAAGAGAGGATAAAAGTCCGCCGGAGGGGTATTTGATAGGAAGTTATTACTCAGAGGAGGACATTAACGAGATATTGCTCTCCGGAGGTGATGCGCCGGCACGTGACAGCAGCGGGCACGGAACACATGTGGCAGGAATTGCTGCAGGAAACGGCAGAGCGAGCCGGGGAGAAAATCGCGGAGTAGCCTACGAGGCAGATATTATTGTCGTAAAACTTCGGGGCAGAAGCCGCAATGGATTTCCCCAGACAACAGAGCTTATGATGGGAGTTGATTTCTGTGTGCGCATGTCACTTTTACGTGCTGAGCCGCTGGCACTGAATTTGAGTTATGGAAATAATTATGGTTCCCATGACGGTACTTCTCTGCTTGAGACTTATTTAGACAGTGTCGCTGGGGTTGGGCGGTCTGTCATATGCGTGGGGAGTGGGAATGAGGGGAACAATGCAAGGCATACTTCGGGGACAGTCACATCCGACAGGGAAAGCCTGATAGAGTTCAGTGTGGCACCGGGAGAGACAAATTTGAGCATTCAGATATGGAAAAACTATGCAGACCGTTATCAAATAACATTGTCTGCCCCTTCCGGCGCGTCCATTGGCCTGACCGAAAATACACAGGGGTCATACCGCTATGTGCTTGATGGAACAGAACTCCTATGGTACTTTGGGGAGCCGGTTCCCTACAGCAAGGACCAGGAAATATATATAGAGTTTCTTCCGGAGGGCGTGCAGACGACAGTGAGGAGCGGTATTTGGAAACTGCAGTTTTCCCCAAGGGAAATTGTTGATGGGCGGTTTCGGCTCTGGATGCCAAGTGGAAATACTATTAATGCGGATACCGGATTTTTAGTTCCTATGACAAGAGATACCCTGACGATTCCATCTACCGCCTTTAAGCTCGTGGCAGTAGCTGCGTACAACAGCAATACAGACAGCTTTGCTTCCTTTTCAGGACAGGGATTTGTCTGCTGCTCTCTGGTAAAGCCGGATATTGCTGCACCGGGAGTAGATATTGTCTCATGTGCGCCGGGCGGGGGCTATACATCAAAAACCGGAACTTCTATGGCATGTCCTTTTGTGACAGGCAGTGCAGCGCTGCTGATGCAGTATGGCATCGTGAACGGACAGGATCCTTATTTATATGGAGAGAAAGTCAAGGCATATTTGATTCGCGGTGCACGTCAGCTTGATGTGTATGGAGAATACCCAAATCCGGATATTGGCTGGGGCGTATTGTGTTTGAGGGATAGTATGCCGGAGTAAAGTTTAGTGAAACAGGAGATTGCTAAATGCGGATTATTTATATCGGACACAGCGGTTTTTTGGTTGAAACAGAGACCGCAAATTTTATATTTGACTATTACAAGGGAGAGGTTCCGGCACTGGATGCAGCTCTCCCTCTTGTTGTTTTTGCCAGCCACAGGCACCCGGACCACTATAATCCGGAGATTTTTAGCTGGATGAAGAACTATCCGGATATTACTTATGTTCTGGACAGAAACTGTGGTATAAAATGGAAAATACAGGAGTGCGAAGAGAAAGGGGTTCCTCTTAAAGAACATCTTATCAGAGTGAGAAAAAATACAACGTGTGAAATCATGCTCTCATGCGGCCGGAAGTTAAAAATACAGATGCTTCGTTCAACCGATGCGGGTGTGGCTTTTTTAATCCGCTATGATGGCAATGTTATTTATCATGGTGGTGATTTGAACTGTTGGCAATGGGAAGGAGAACCGGATACTTATAATGCCAATATGGAGCGTAATTTTATGCGGGAAATGGACAAACTTTCCGGTGTGGCGATAGATGTGGCATTTGTTCCTTTTGACCCAAGGCAGCAGAAGTATATGGATAAGGGGATGGAGATTTTTTTACAAAAAGCAGAACCGGTGAAGGTATTTCCGATGCATTTTTGGGGTGACTATCACAGTATACAGGATTTTGTTTTCAGACACCCGGAGTATGCCGGGCAGGTTGTACAGATAAAGAAGGAGGGAGAGCAGTTTACATTTCCATAAAGATGTTATCATTAGAATAAAGAATAGTAATTTTGCACTGGAGTATACTAAGGCAAAAAGGAGATGGATGGTTTGTGCAAAGTGAGCTTGTACAATTGATTTGCCGTGTGGGTGTAAAAAGGCTTGAAATGCAGCTGGCCCTGCAGTGTGCCCCGCTTATTGTCGGTTTAAGGATTTCAACGTTTCTTCTTATTGCTGATGATCATTTGTTCCGTGTGCAGCAGTTATTAAAAAGGAGCGGTATATCTTCTTTTGTCCTCTGCTCCTGTAGTGGTAAATCCTCAATGCTTTTGTACCGGACAAAGGAACTGGAGAAATACCTGGCAAAAGATGAGGTGAGGGATTTTCTTGCCGGGTACGGTTACCGGATAGGAGAGGTGAAGGATGATTTATTGACGTTTCGCTGCCGATACTGCGCATATCAGAGGGGAGATGGTATTTTTCCACATGAAATAGGGGTCCTGCTGGGATACCCGTTAGAGGATGTCATAGGATTTATTATTAATAGGGGACAGAATCCGTTATATACAGGGTACTGGAAAGTTTATGCGGATGTGAAGGCGAAAAAAGAATTGTTCCGAATGTTTGGGCTGGCAAGGGAGACGCTTGCTGTTCTGGTGGGGAATGGAGTAGGAATGCCGGAAATTATTGATACTTTTTGTGGGAATAGCATAAAAAGGGAAAAAAATGTTTACGAAAGGGAAAAAAAGTGATATAATTAACTATATTAATTGGTACCGGAATAAAAAATGGAGGACAACGTGATGATAAAAATTCAAGATTTCTGTGACATGAATAAATTTGAAAGTATTATGGACAGTTGGGCAAAGAGTACGGGCCTGGCTGCTGTGGCGGTCGGAGCGGACGGCCAGTACATAAGCGACTGCTACAATTTTACTGATTTTTGTATTAAACTGACCAGGGGGAGTGCTGAGGGATGCCGCCGCTGTGAGAAATGTGACAGAGAGGGAAAGGGAGTTTATTCATGTCATGCAGGACTTGTTGATTTCGGGATTCCAATTACATTAAATGACGGAACGGTATTGGGCAGTGTGATTGGCGGACAGGTTCTTCCTCAGGAGCCGGATGATGATAAGTTTCGCCAGGTAGCGAGAGAATTGGGAATTAATGAGGACAAATATATTGATGCACTGCATAAAGTGGCAGTGCGGCCACAGGAACAAATTGATGCAGCGGCCAACCTTCTTGGTGATGTTATTAATATGTATGTGCGTTCCTGCTATGAGGAGAAAAAGAACGAAGCTATGATTGATAAGCTGCGCGAGGGAATTTCCAGGGCGGCGAAGCAGATTGATGCGGCAAATGCCAGTACTTCTAAGATATCTGCCTACAGCCACAAGCAGAATATGCTGGCATTGAATGCTTCAATTGAGGCAGCTCGTGCCGGAGAGGCAGGAAGAGGGTTCGCTGTTGTTGCTACGGAAGTACAGAAGCTGGCTGAGGGGATGGCAGTTGTGAGTAAGGAGATCACAGGGGAACTGAATGAGCTTACGGTGACAGTTACCGATTTGAATGCTTAAAGTTTTGCTGTAATTATTGTTGCGTTTCTCATGCTGTTGTGTTCACGAGCAGAGGGATAATTTATCTCAGATGGCATCTGTCATCTGAGATTTTTGTTTGTTTGGAAAGGAAAGGATTTATATGCTGAAGATCGGTGTGATAGGAGAAGTCAGTGAGATGGTAAGCTCTGCCAATACAGCGGAGACAATGAAGAGTGGGACACTGCAGGTTTATGCTACGCCGGCTATGGTTGCCTTGATGGAGCAGGCGGCCTATACAAGCGTGCAAAGTGAGCTGGAAGAAGGGCAGGGTACAGTCGGTACCCGCATGGAAGTGTCCCATATTTCAGCAACACCCCTGAATTGTACGGTGACAGCAAAGAGCAGGCTGGTGTCGGTTGACAGGAGAAAGCTGGTATTTGAGGTGGAGGCCTTTGATGAAGAAGGCAAAATAGGAGAGGGTGTCCACGAGCGTTTTATCGTGGACAATCAAGGTTTTCAGGAAAAAGCAGAAAATAAGCGAAAAGGATAAGGGATAATATCAATGATGAGATATGCAAATCTTTTAATCGAAACATACAGCATTTTAATCTGTTTTTGTCTGGGCTATTATTTGTATTTCCATAGAAATACGATGAGAAGGCAGAAGAACTGGTTTATTATCATGCTTACTGCCAATGTTGCCATGACGCTGGCGGATATGACAGATTGGATATTTTCTTATCGCATTACGCCGCATACGGTTCTTATACTAAATATTGGCATGGTGATATATTTTATGAGTTCCGGAATGCTCATTGTCTCCTATAGTTATTACCTTTTGGCTTACCTTAATTTGCCGGTGAAGCATATAGCCGGTATTCTGTCCAGTGCATTTGGAGTGATTCAGATTATTTTGGGCTTTTGCAGCCCGTTTACCAATGGACATCTTTTTTTCTACATAGGAGAGGATTTTGCCTATCACAGGGGTGATTTGTTTATGCTGTCCCAGGTTACGGCTGTTTTTGTGTACATTATACAGATTATATTACTGCTGCACAACAGGCGGAATCTGCGGAAAAAAGAAGTCCTGTTTCTCACCAGCTATATTATTCTCCCTGTATTGGGAGAAGTCCTGCAGGTAATTTTTTATGAGATTGCCCTTTTAAATGTCTGCACAGCACTGGCTCTTCTTCTCATATTTATTAATGTACAGTCTTCGCAGGAACTTCGTATTGAAAAATCAGAGGCAATGGCAAGAGCAAAGACGGAGTTTATTGCTAATGTTTCCCATGAAATACGAACACCTATTAATGCCATTCTCGGTATGAATGAGATTATTCTGCGGGAGAGCAATGAAGAAAACATAATCGAGTATTCAGAAAATATTAGAAGTGCCAGTAAGAAATTATTGGGCATTATCAATGACATTCTTGATTTTTCCAAAATAGAATCACAGAAAATGGAAATTATTCCCATGCCGTATCATTTGAGCTCCCTTGTGAATGATTTACATAACCTGATTGCAGACCGCGCAGAGCGGAAGGGGCTTCGATTGAATTTTTTTGTCAGTCCGGAAATGCCGGAGAATTTATTTGGTGATGAAATGCGAATCAATCAGATTGCCCTGAATCTTTTGACGAATGCAGTGAAATACACACAAAACGGATTTGTAGAGTGTTCGATTGGATATGTGGAGCAGGGAGAGGATATTCTTATGAGGCTGGAAGTAAAAGACAGCGGCATAGGAATTCAAAAGAATGATATTGAACGGTTGTTTGATTCTTTCCAGCGTGTAGACGAGAAAAGAAACCGTGCCATAGAGGGGACCGGACTGGGTCTTAGTATTGTAAAACAGCTTGTGGATTTGATGGGTGGAGAATTGTCTGTATACAGTACTTATGGGGTCGGTTCCAGTTTTGTGGTCCAGATACCGCAAAAAGTTCTGGCAAAAGAGCCAATTGGGGATTATAGAAAACGGATACGTAAGCAGGAGTTTGAGAATGAAGCGAATAAAGGCATTTTGATTGCGCCTGAGGCCAGGGTTCTGGCAGTGGATGATAATGGAATGAATCTGAAAGTTTTGCAGGGACTGATGAAGCGCACCCGGATTCAGCTGGATTTGGCAGAGAGCGGTCAGGATGCAATTGATAAAATACAGCAAGAGAATTATGATCTGATTTTGCTCGACCATCGGATGCCGCATATGGACGGTGTGGAGACGTTAAAGGTTATGAAAGAGAAAGATTTGTTAGGATCGATGCCAGTGATTGCTTTGACGGCAAATGCTGTGTCAGGGGCAAGGGAGATGTATATACAGAATGGATTTCAGGATTACCTGTCTAAGCCGATCAGCGGTGACAAACTGGAAGAATTGTTAAAGCAGTGGCTTCCGGCAGAGAAAATTCTGCAGAACGTCCCGGAGGAGGAAGAAACTGCCGGGGATATACGGGAGGATTCCGGAGCTTCCACAGAAAAAAGCCTGGCGAAAATAACCCGTGATTTAGAGTCCATGCTGGATATAGCGCTGGCAATGGAATATGCCGGAAAAGACAGGGAAGGGCTTCTGATGAATTTTGCATTTTTCTGCGATAACTTTGATACCCTTGCAAACAGCCTTGTGGAAGATTTTAAACACAAAGATTATGAAAGTTATGGCACTCATGTCCATTCACTGAAAAGCAATGCCCTGACAATAGGAGCGCAGGATTTGTCTGATAAGGCAAAAGAGCTTGAATTTGCCTGTACAGAGATGAGAACGGATGAAGTGGATAAGGGGCATCCGGTTCTGATAGAAAAGTACCAATCATTAGTAGACATATTAAGGGATAAAGGATACGGTATGTTAATTGATTAATATTTTTTATGCGTGCAGCGCATATCATACTGTTTCTTGTCCCTGTATCACTCCCCGAAAAATATTGTTTTTTCCTGTTTTCAATGCGCCGTCCGAACATTGTCCGAGGTGCCTGCTGTCCTGTTTCTCCTGCTTTTACAGCACGTTTGCACTAGAACCGCCACGCAGCGGTACTAATGCACCACCAGAATGAAGCGTATTCATACTGCGGACAGATGCGGCGCATCTGTCCCTGAGAGAGGCTGCCAAAAATAAATAAATTAATTTTCTGGCAGCCTCTCTCAGGGATTCGCACCTTCGGTGCTGTCCGCAGCAATTAAGTATCATAGGTGGTGCAATAAGGACCGGCGGGCGGTTAATGCTGTAAAAGCAGGGGGAACAGGACAGCAGACACCGAGTTTTGTGAATGGACGGCGTGATGTTTGGAAGCAGGAGAAAACAAGTTATTTTTTGTTGGGAGTGATATACCGGACAAGAACCGTATGATAGCACTGCACGGGCTTAAATGATTAAGCGATTGCTCCTGGGATGATTGACAAGGGCTTTCGGGTTAGGTTATAATAAATAAAATATACCTGTTGTATGGATAGATAAACGTTGAGGTGACGAAGAATGGGGAAAAACGGAAGGCATGACCGCATATATGGGATAGTTGCTGTATTTATAGCAGTTATTATATCGGTTTCTCTCTCAGGGTGCGGGGAAGGGAAAAATTCAAAGCCACAGGTTTCTTTGTCGCTTTGGACAGATAAATCTAACATAGATCTTATGAATCAGATGGTGGATGAATTTTGCAGGGAACATGAAGCGGAGGCGGATATTCATGTGACAATTAGTAAGGAGAGCGAGCTGACCTGTAAGGAGACTGTATTGGCAAATCCAGAGGGGGCAGCAGATATCTTTACCTTTGCGGATGATCAGTTTGAGGATTTGCGAAAGAATGGAGCGCTTCTTGAAATAACCAAGGATGCGGGAACGGTCATTGAGGAGAATGGCGGCGGAAATAACGGTGCTGTGCTGGCATCGCAAAAAGATGGAAAATTGTTTGCCTACCCTGTGACAGCGGGAAACGGTTATTTTTTATATTATAATGCTGATTATTTTACAAAAGAAGATGTAAAGAGCATGGATCGTATTCTGAAGGTTGCAGAGAAAAATAAAAAGTATGTTATGATGGATTTTTCAAGCGGCTGGTATATTTATTCTTTTTTTAAGGCGGCGGGACTTGAGGTAAATGCCAATGAAGAACATACACAAAATGATTGTAACTGGAATACAACGGATCATAAGTATAGAGGAATTGATGTGGCAGAGGGAATGCTCGCCATAGCAAGGAGCAAAGGGTTTAAAAATGGAAACGATGATGATTTTATAGAGGGAGTTCAAAATGGAAGTATCATTGCCGGGATTAATGGACCGTGGAATGCGGCTAAGGTAGAAAAAGCATTTGGTAAAAGCTACGCGGCGACAAAACTTCCGACGTATACGCTTGCCGGCGAACAGATTCAAATGTGCAGTTTTGCCGGATATAAATTAATCGGGGTAAATGCACATACAAAGAATCCTGAATGGGCTATGAAAATGGCGCATTTTATAACAAATGAAAAAAATCAATTAAGGCGGTTTTCACTGACTGGGGAGTGCCCGTCCAATGTAAAAGCAGCAGCATCGGAAGAGGTACAGAAATCTCCGGCCATTGCAGCACTTGCAAAACAGGCGGAATATGGCAGTGTTCAGAGAGTATGTAACTCCTTTTGGACGCCGACAAATGTGTTTGGTATGGTGATAGCGAACGGAAATAAGGATAATAAAGATTTACAGGGGCTTCTTGATAAGATGGTGCAGGGTATAACAGCCATTTCTGATAGTTGATAGGAGATTTATAATGAAAAGTTTGCGCAGAATTCCGGTTCGTATATTTATTGTCGTGTTTATAACGGGATTGATTGGAATAACCGGTATATTGCTCATGCGGCATGAGGTCAGCCGTTTGATGGGAAATTACCGTGTTGTGATGGATGAGCATGTAAATAACAGGGAAGTTATGTCGCAGATTCTGGCACTTATTTACAAACATCGTGCAGTTATGACGGACTGTCTGCTTGTGTCAGATCAGGAAACAAGAAAACAGTTGGAACAGGAAGAGCAGACAATTAGTTTGCAGCTGCAAAAGGAGCTGGATAATTTTGGAGAGCAGATGCAGGGAGACAACAGGGAAGTGTTATATCACACATTGTTTTCATCTTTTCAAAGTTATCTTCAAACGGTGTCAGTGGCACAGGAACTTTACTATGATGGCAGCGAAAAGGCAGCATCGGAGTATATTTCAAAAAATGTAGTGGACTCAGCGGCTCAAATAAACAAACATATTCAGGATTTAGACGATTTGGTTGTATCGGAAATGAATGATGCCAGAGAGAGCATGGAGAATTTTGTGGAGTTCATACGGAAGACAGCTATTATATGTTCTATTATGATTTTTCTGTCTGTTATTCTGTGTCTGTTTTACTGTGTGAGAGTGACAATTACGCTGGAGCAGCAGAGAAAAGGGCTGGCAAAGGAAGTGGCACTTCAGACGGAGCAATTGCAGCGGCACAGTGATAAAATGCTGGATATAAAAGATCAGACGATTATTGGAATGGCAAACTTAATTGAAAACCGTGATGGAGATACAGGGGAGCATATTAAACGAACAAGTAAATATGTGGAGATGATTGCAAGAGAGGCTAAAAAGATTGGTTACTGCCGCGGGACACTTACGGACCGTTATATTGAATTGCTTGTAAAAGCGGCCCCGATGCATGATGTAGGAAAGATTGTTGTGCCGGATCATATTTTGAAAAAACCGGGGAAGCTCACCGATGAGGAGTTTGGACAGATTAAACGGCATGCGGCCGAGGGCGGAAGAATTGTAAAAGAAGTATTGGGAAACATTGAGGACTATGATTATGTGGAAATAGCGGCGCAGATTGCAGAGGGACATCATGAAAAGTGGAATGGAAGCGGCTATCCCAGTGGGAAAAAGGAGGATGAAATTCCACTATGTGCCAGAATTATGGCGATAGCAGATGTATATGACGCACTGGTATCCAAGCGCTGTTATAAAGATCCCATGAGCTGTGAAAATGCTATGACCATTATTGAAGAATCAGCTGGAACGCATTTTGACCCTACTCTCGCCAGCCTGTTTATCGGAATGTCAGCGGAGGTGAAAGAAATTTCTGATTCATCTGTCTATTCGCGCGAAGGCAAAGCTCGG
>DKUB01000084.1 GCA_002490465.1 Lachnoclostridium sp. UBA7215 | reverse complement strand
CAGTAATGAAAATGTTATCTGGAGTCTTCTGCTTGCCAGCGGTTATTTGAAAGTTACGGATATAGAGGGTGATATATACACATTGGAGCTGACGAATTATGAGGTCTGGAAAATGTTTAAAAATATGGTCAGTGACTGGTTTTGTGAGAATGCTTCGGACTATAATGACTTTATTAAGGCGCTTCTCCTCGGTGATGTGGAGGCAATGAATGATTATATGAATGAGCTTACAGAAATGATGTTCAGTACATTTGATTTTTGTCATAAGGAGGGACTCATTTGTGGGAGGATATCTTATGACCTGCGCACGCATCAGCGTGCTACCGATGTGGGTAGCAAGCCATCTGAAAAATTGGCCCCGGAGCGTTTTTGTTATGGCTTTGTGCTTGGGCTGTTAGTTGACCTTTCCGACCGCTATGAGGTGACGTTAAACAGGGAAAGTGGATTTGGACGATATGATGTGATGTTGCAGCCACATAACCCGGCAGAGGATGATGGCATCATTCTGGAATTTAAAGTATATAACCTGAAAAGGGAATCTACCCTTGAAGACACTGTACAGGCAGCATTAAAACAGATAGAGGAAAAGAAATACGAGCAGGGACTTCTTGACTGTGGGATTGAAAAGGAGCATATCCGAAAGTATGGATTTGCCTTTGAGGGAAAAAGGTGCTGATAGGGTAAGGAAAATGAAAAAAAGGTTATAAAAAACAGAAAAGAGGAAGTTGTTATTGTTCAGGCAGGGAAGAGTATATTTTATGAAAAGAAAATATAATCGAATATTAGCAAAGATACTGATTTTGGTTATTTTGTTAGTTATGCCTGGGATGCAGGGGAGTATTGTTTGTGCAGAAGATGATGGGGAAACACCGAAAACCAGAGGGGTGGCAATTACGAAAGAAGGAATTGTTGAGGACCGTGATTTCGGTGATTTGCACACAAGCAATACATCTTTGATTATTGGGGAGGATGCCGGAGGGGCATTGCAGTCTCAATTTTGTTGTGATGTAACAAATACAGGGAGCAGAACATTTAAGGGAATGCTTAGGTTTTGTTTTTATGACAGCAATGGTCATTTAATGATTGTTTTAATTGGTTATTTTGGAGACAATTTGCCACCAGGCGAAAAAGAAACAATAACCAGTAGTACAAATTTGGATATGACGGATGCTGTCAGCATGTCTATCCAGAAACAGTCATGGCAGAATAAGGATATCAATACCAGTGTTGTATTTGATGACATTTTAGAAATGTATGGTATGACCTTAACTCCGACGTATTTGATGGATCAGCCAGAGAGCTGGGAATTGAGGTTTCAAATGAAGGTACTCTCCGGACAGGAGAACCAGATACCGGATGAGTTTCCGTTACATATTTTCTTTAGAAACGAATTGGGGGACATAGAATTTCAGACTCAGGAAAACATTAAAAAGACATCATTAGTAGAATCATATCATAACACAGTGAATAGTTATGGTGTTGATTTATCCAATATCTGCAGTATTGAAATCAGTGCGGACTTGTCGGGGTCTACACCAACATTGTCCCCGGCAGCGACAGCAACCGCACAGCCGACTCCAACCCGCAGTGCAGAAAATACTTCTGTTCCGCAGCCATCCCAGGCACCGGGGATTTTGCCGACAGAAGAACCTGCCAAAACGCAGATGCCAGGGGAAACAGTTTCTCCCATACCGTATCCGACGCTGCCTGTGACGGCAAAGCCATCCGGTACGCCGGTTCCGACAGCGCAGCCACAGGCGCCAACTTCACCCCCTACCCGGCTGCCGGAAACAACAGATTTTCCGACGGCATCTTTTACGGCATCTCCTATGGTAAAACCCACGCAGGCACCGGAAGTGTTAAAACCTGGGAAAGCAAAACTCATTCGTCCAATAATCCGGGTGAAGACAAAGAAGTTGTATAATAACATGTGGATGGCACGGATTCGTATAATAAAGTACCAGGGAACGGACATACAAATTTATTACCGGCGGGGAAAAGGAAAATATAAAAGGATTAAGCTGAAACGGACAAACATAAAAAAGAATAAAAAGATATTTAAAGTTGGATATAAAAAAAGAAAGAAAAACATTTACTTAAGAGTGCGGACATATCAGAAGAAGGGTGGGAAAAAGTGGTATAGCCCGTATTCAAAAATACGGAGACTTTCATGAAAAAAATACATATAAAAAAAAATAAGTTTTTGTTGGTGGTAATCTGTTGGGGGATAATTTGCATGGCAAGATTTAATCTACACACAGGGCATATACATGTCATCGCAGCAGAGCCTGTTGTAGCAGAATATACTACAGATATTGAAGAGTTGGTTATGGAAGATAGAAACTTAGATAGTTTATATATACACGACATAAGGATAATGGCATTTCATAATACACAGGATTGGAAGATGACTTGTCGAGTGACAAATAAGGGGGAAAAAAGTTTTAAGGAGCGCTTGAGGTTTTCCTTTTATGATAGTGATTTAAAATTATATTTTGCAAGCGATGCAGATATAGAGACGGCGATGATACGTGCCGGGGAAACAGAGACAGTATCGCTCTTTGTCACCCATCCATGGAAAACAGTTTCTTACATAGATATTTCAGTGACTTTTAATTTGTATGAAAATACAGCAATTAAGGAAAATTATATTGTTGATAATGCTTTGATGGTGGAAGATGCAAGTATATATATGGATAATAAATATTGTAAATGGGTATGTAGTTTTTTTCTGCGGTCGATGGATTCAGTTTCTTATAAAATACCGGCAAATTTTGGGCTATATATAGTAATGCGGGATGCAGAAGGAAATGTTATATACAGTAGGACACTGGATATAAAGGAATTAGGCAAAGGACGTCAGATTTGGTTTAATACAGGAACAGATTTGTCAAAAGTTAATAGTTATGAGGTAAGTGCAGATATTTTGCCTGATTTGCAACCAGGTCAGACGGCATTGTCCCCAACTGAGACGCCATTACTGTTTCCTGATATTCCGGAAGAAAATATTTTGGGTATCAATAACAGAGATACGATAATTAGGGGAGATAGATTAGGTGACTTAAATATTCAGCTTGTTAGAATGTATAGGGGCAAAGATGGTATAACGGTAGTAGAATTTAACGTTACTAATATGGGAAACAAAACTTTTTCTGGAAGGATAAAACTATCTTTTTGGGATAATAAAAGGGAGCGCCCTTTGAATTTTTTTTTGACAATTCAAGAAAATCTGATGCCGGGAGAAACGACGAAGGCATGTTTAGGCACTAATTTTGATTTATTGGATGTGACAGAATGGTCTGTCAGTTTGTATCAGGAAAGGACAGATGAAAATCATTATATACTGGGGGAGCAGATTATAGAAAACATACTTGAAATGAAGGATATTTGTGTGTTTTCAGACGAATATGGTACGTGGGCTTTTGAATATACGCTGAATCAAGTTAGTGCTATTGATTATAAAATGCCAAAAGAGTTTGAGTTATATTTGTTATTCAAAAATAAAAACGGACAAATATTACAAGAGAAAACAATAACTGTTGATAGAGGGAAACTAAATACGGATATATGGAATGGGATAATAATGGATGCGGACATGTCGGATATTTATAACCTGGAAATCAGTACAAATCTACCTACATATATACCGCCTACCCTAACGCCAGTGGTAACATTATCACCTACATTGACACCTACAGACACTCCATTTCCGCCACAAGAGGGAACGGAGACGAATAAACCACCACCGGTGTTTACGGCTTTTCCGACTCAGATACCGCAGATTAACAGTGAAGTGAAGAAACAGAAACTCATTCGTCCAATAATCCGGGTGAAGATAAAGAAGTTGTATAATAACATGTGGATGGCGCAAATTCGTATAATTAAGTACCAGGGAACGGACATACAAATTTATTACCGGCGGGGAAAGGGAAAATATAAAAAGATAAAGTTGAAACGGACAAACATAAAAAAGAATAAAAAGATATTTAAAGTTGGATATAAAAAAGGAAAGAAAAACATTTACTTAAGAGTGCGGACATATCAGAAGAAGGGTGGGAAAAAGTGGTATAGCCCGTATTCAAAAATACGGAGACTTTCATGAAAATTAAGGGAATAAATTTTTGCGCCAATTGTATGAATAGAACAGAGGGGCAAAAGTGCTGCCCGTATTGCGGCTATTTGCAAAAAGATGTGAGTACATCAACACGCCATCTTCCGCCGGGCACTGTGCTGGCAGAGCGCTATGTGTTAGGAAAGGTACTGGGGCAGGGGAATTTTGGAATTACCTATATTGCAATGGATACGTTATTTGAAAGTGTGATTGCTGTCAAAGAATGTTTCCCGAGAAATCATGTTTACCGGAATGTGACGGAGGGGACGGGGCATGACGTATGTCTTTATGAAGAGGAAAATCAGGCTGATTATGAGCAGATGATGGAAAAGTTCCTGGATGAGGCAAAAAGGCTGACACAGTTTCGCGAGGTAGACGGAATTGTATCCGTGCACGATTTTTTTCATGAAAATAACACGGCATATATTGTTATGGAGCATGTGAAGGGAGTCAGCCTGAAAACATATATTGAGGAACATGGTCCTATGGAAGGGAAATGGGTACTGCAGCACATGGACCTTTTGATGGATGCGCTGGAACAGATTCATCAAACAGGGCTGATTCACCGCGATATCAGTCCGGACAACATTATCGTGACGCCGGAAGGAAAATTTGAACTGATCGATTTTGGTTCCGTGCGGGAGACAAATGCAGAGGTTGAAAAAAGTCTTACTGTCGTTTTTAAGAGGGGATTTTCTCCGGCAGAGCAATACCGCTCGCGGGGAAAACAGGGGGTATGGACAGACGTTTATGCGATATGTGCGACTATATACTTCTGCCTGACAGGAAATGTGCCAGACGAATCGCTGGAACGGATTTTTGTGGATGAAGTGCCCTCTCTGCTTATGATGAATCAGGTGGATTTGAGCCGCAGCCAGAAAAAAGCCATTATGAAAGGGATTTCTGTCAATGTCAAAGAGCGCTATTCAAGTATTTCAGAACTGCGGAAGGCTTTGCAGGACGAAAAAGGCAGGGTATTATTCTCCAAGGGAAAGGCTTTAAGGATGATATACGTCGGCGGTGCTTTGATAGGCATAGGTGCATTGATATTTTGGGGAATGGGAAATATGGGGGAAGAAGGGAACACGGAGGATACAGCGGCAAATATACTGCTGACAGGGATGCAGCCGGTCTCCATGGCAGCAATAAGTGGTGTGCCAACAGCGAAACCTCCGGGCAGTGAAGGAAAGGAAAAAATATATAAGGTTCCTTCCGTTGTCGGACTGTATTATAAAAAAGCAAAAAATTTGTTGAATAAAAGAAAGCTGAAAGTAATTTTAAAATGGATAAAGTCAGAAAAGAGGAAAAATACAGTAGTAGCGCAGAGTATAAAAAATGGTACAAGTGTAAAAGAGGGAAAGCGCATCCGGTTGAATATAAGTAAAGGAAGGCCGGAAAGAACTCCGCCTCCGGATCCTACCAGGGCGCCGGAGCCGGCAGGTACTCCGAGACCAACACAGGCAGCGAAAAGCAGGGCAACAAAAAAGCCGCCAAAAGTAAATTTGGATGGTATGATAAATTAGGAGAAAAGCACGATGAAGGATTTGCAGAGCAGTATTCAGAAATGGATAATGCAAAAAGAATACCAGAGTTTTGATTGTTTTCTGATAAATCAGATGGGGTACACGATAGAGAATAAAGACGATATGGAAACAAGAAAAAAAGCCTATCGGGAGTTCTGTGAAAAGATATCGCCTCTGAATCCGGCATCAGTGCCGACAATGAGACGCTGGTTTGGGATTGGCGGATATTCTGTGCCGGACAGGGAGAGTGTCTTTGCCATCTGTTTTGCTCTGGGCCTGGATGAAAAACAGACGGAGAGATTCCTCGTGGAGGGCTTGAAGGAGCCGTCTTTTCAGATAAATGATTATATGGAAATTATTTATCTGTATGGATTGGAGCAGGGGTTAACACAGAAAGAGTGCGATGACATGGCAGCGGAGTATGAGAGCAGGCTGGATATTGACATTTCCTTCTGCCGGACACATTCCACCCATGAACTCAAAAAACAGTATCAGGTAAAAAAGGATTTACCACCGGATGAATTTCTTGTGTGGATGATAGAAAATGCAAAATATTTTAAGGGTTACAGCCAGACAGTGCTGGACTATTTTTCCCGATACAAAAAACTGATTCTGGACAGTATGAGAGAGGACGCGGAAATTGTTTTGCAGATGCTGCTGGAGGAGACAGAGTATTTCCAGTGGAAGCGGAGAAGGTTTATCCATAAAACAAATCTTGAGACGATTCGGCGTTATATTTACAGCAAGAAAGAGATAGATGATGGCTTGAGGACGAGTATCCTTGAGATGGCGCAGGTGGTATATTCGGAGCACCGCCCAAACTCACTGTTTATCCGGGAATTGTTCTCTTTTAATTATGAGGTGTTGTTCAATATTGTAAAAGAGCGGAAATTATTTCGCATGACAGAAAAGAGAATGTCTGATTTGCTTGGGATAGCAGTACAGAGGGAGAGGCAGATGAAGTCTTTATTTGGAATACAGGCACTTGAAAAAATGGATGGGGACGCACTGTGCCCTGAGACAATCCAAAGCCTGATTTCTGAACTTGATTCCAGTTCCGGTATCTCCCCCAAAATATCAGCTGCCCGGGCGGGTGAGTGGCTGAAGGATTATTTAAAAAAACAAAAACGCAGATGCCTGTTACTTCAGCGGGGAGATATACTGCCAATGGTAATTTATATGGTGCAGAGAGATTATTTAAAAAATATATCGTATGATATGGATAAATATAATGCTATAGAAGCAATAAGCTATTTTGAAGAGGTTGCAAACGCAACGCTGTCTACCTGCGATATGGCTCCGTTAAACAGGGAATATGAGTTGGATGCACTGTTTTATCTCTGTTTTCAGGAAACAGAAATGTATTCACTGGCGGATGTGCTCGATATATTTGAAAATGAAAGACTGCTTGCAAAATAAATCAGATTTGTTATAATCAAAAAGGAAATGGATAGACTACTAGCATTGAATAGAAATGGAGGTTGCAATTATGGGAGTGCTGAGTTTGACAAAGGATAATTATCAGCAGGAGGTTATGCAGTCGGATAAACCAGTTCTAATAGATTTTTGGGCCGGATGGTGTGGTCCCTGCCAGATGCTCTCACCGGTTGTCGATGAGGTGGCAGATGAGCGCACAGATATCAAGGTGGCGAAAATCAATGTGGATCAGGAGGATATGCAGGATATTGTTTCACAGTTTCGCGTGATGTCAATTCCAATGCTTGTGGTTATAAAAAACGGAGAAGAGACAAACCGCTCCGTTGGTGTAATTAGCAAAGAGGAAATTCTGGCATTGCTTTAAGGGGAATGAGCCTATGTATGATATTCTTATTGTCGGTGGCGGGACAGCCGGCCTGTCTGCCGCTATTTACGGAGTCCGGGCAGGAAAAAAGGTTATTGTGTTAGAAAAGAAAAATTACGGCGGGCAGATTGTAAATTCGCCGGAAATAGTAAATTATCCGGGAATAGCAAAAGTATCCGGATTTGAGTTTGCCAGGGGTTTGTACGAGCAGGCAATGTCGCTTGGGGCTGAGTACCGGACGGGCAGAGTGATACACATAGAGCATATAGAAAGTGAAAATACCATGTATTGGCAGGTTCTCGCATCGAAAGCGGACGGAGCGGTCCAGGAATATGAGGCGCGCACGGTAATACTGGCGACGGGAGCAAAGAACCGTCCTCTTGGCGTCAGGAGAGAGGAGGAACTAATCGGCGCAGGGGTTTCGTACTGCGCAACTTGTGATGGGATGTTTTACCGCGGAAAAGATGTTGCTGTGGTGGGCGGTGGAAATACGGCACTTGAGGATGCCATGTTTTTGACAGGGTATTGCCGTAAAGTATACCTGATTCACAGACGGGAGGGATTCCGGGGAGAGGAAAAGCTTCTGGAGGCTCTGCGGGAAAAAGAAAATATTACTTTTGTTCTTAATTCAGTAGTGGAGGAATTGGCTGGTGATACAGCACTTTCCGGTATAACCATACGGGATGTGGTCAGCGGGGAACAAACAGTTCTGTCTGTCAGCGGACTGTTTGTGGCAATTGGCCAGATGCCGGATAACAGTGATTTTGAGCAATTAATTGAACTGGATGAAAAGGGATATATTCAGGCAGCAGAGGATTGTAAAACTGCTACGCCGGGAATTTTTACAGCAGGGGACTGCCGTACGAAAACAGTGCGGCAGCTGGCGACAGCCGCTTCAGACGGCGCCGTGGCGGCGCTGGCAGCTTGTGAGCTTATCGGATGAACTCCATACGATAACAGCGATCGCAATGATCGCAAGCATAAGCGGAAATGGAGGATATCTATGCATAATGTAAAAAAAGGACTGTACAGTTTATTTGTGTTGTTGGTTTTTGGTGTGCTGTTTATCAGTCCGGTCCGGGCAGAGGCTGCTGTCAACGTAAAAAAAGTTCAGGTGAAGAGTAATTATGGGAAAATAGTCCACGTAGCGGAAGGAAAAAAGGTCAAGCTGACCACGACAGTTACCGTTACACCGAATAAAGCGGCAAACCGAAAGGTAACCTATAAATCTTCCAACACGAAAGTAGCTAAGGTAACAGCTGCAGGTTATGTAAAGGGAGTGAGCACAGGTTCCTGTAAAATAACTGTTTCCTCTAAGTTAAACAGTAAAAAGAAGGCGAAAATATCGGTAAAGGTTGTAAAGCCAGTAACAAAAATTGAGTTTGATGCAGCTTCCGGTAATGTATATGTTGGCGAGACAAAAACGCTGAAAAAAACGGTAACGCCATCCAGCGGAAGTTTTAAATCCGTTGTGTGGTCCAGCTCAAATAAAAAAATCGCGACGGTATCTTCCAGTGGAAAGATAAAGGGAGTTGCTGCCGGCAGTGCGACTATTACTGCTAAATCGGTAGAGGGAAGCGGTGTGGCAGCAAAATACAAATTAAAGGTACTGACGCTTGACTCTGTTAATATTGAGTCTGTTGAGGTCTTAGCTCCCCAGGTGGTCAGGGTAAAGCTGGATAAGGCACTGGCACTTGACGCCTCACAGTTCGTAGTGGATGGGAAACGCTACGAGGCCGGAAGTTATATCCATGTTTTTGATGTGGAAAAAATAAGGAATTATGATAACAGAACATATGATTTAACACTGGCAGGGAACTATTCTGTTTCGGAAGATTCTTTTGTGCGTGTCCGCATTGCCTCTCTTCCGGGAAATGGTACGAAGTCAAAAAAAGTGCAGGCATTATACATAAAATCAGGTACGCCAAAGACATTGAACTGGATTTATGAGGTGGGGGATGAGATAGAAGAGACCATAGATTTGAGTGGTTACTGTACTGGTGATGTTGCCTATGATGTTGCTGGTCTTGTCGATGCCCTGAAATGCCGCAATGTCGGAAATACCCTTATGATCAGTGGGAAAATGGAAGCGACGCTGACAGGTCTTGAGTTTTTGGTCAGCGCTACGGATGAGATGGGGAGTAAGGTGACGCAGCCGGTCCGTCTCTGCGTAGGAAGTGAGACAATGGTTGTAGCTGCTGCAGATACAGTTACTATGCTTACCGGAATTCACACACAGGCAATGCCTTTTGCCGTGGCAAAAGGAGGTAGTGGAAAATATTCTTTTGTGGCCACGGGGCTTCCGATTGGCGTAATCATGAATGAGGATGGTTCCCTGGCGGGGGAAGCTGTGGGAGCCGGTGAATATGACGTTGTTATTACGGCAATTGATAAGGAAGATAATACCCGTGCTGCCAATGTGACAGCGAGTGTGAAAGTAGCGGATCCGCGCAAGATTATTGGAAGTGTGACAGATGAGGAAGGAAAAATTGTGACAGGGGCCGCTGTTACATGTATCAATGTAACGGATGGTACCGAATTCTCAACAACAAGTGATGCCAATGGAACATACAGTTTGTTTGTAGAAGAGGGTTCGTATGATATTTGGGCGCGTTATCAGAATTATGAGGACCGCGTTTATAATCTGGCTGTCAGTTCCGGCGGGCGTCAGATAGATTTTCAATTAAAACAATAATCGTATATACAAATGGAGGGAAAGATGCTAGAAGAACTGGTAATGGAAACCTGTGGAAAATCATTGCGGGATTGCTCTGTAGATGAGGCGTACCGTGCGCTGCTGAAACTCGTTCAGAACGAGGCGGCAAAGAGGGATATTATCCCGAAAAAGAAAAAATTGTATTATATTTCAGCAGAGTTTCTGATCGGGAAATTGTTAAGCAATAATTTGATTAATCTGGGCTTATATGATGTCATTTCCAGGGAACTCGAGGAGGCGGGGAAGAGCCTTTCAGAATTGGAGGAGAGGGAACCGGAGCCGTCTCTCGGCAACGGTGGACTTGGCCGTCTGGCTGCCTGCTTTTTGGACTCTATTGCCACACTGGGGCTTTCCGGGGATGGTATCGGTCTCAATTATCATCTGGGTTTATTCCGCCAGAAATTTAAAAAGTGCAAACAGAAGGAAAAGAAAAATCCGTGGATCGAGCCGGATAGCTGGCTGATTCCATCTGATAGAAAATTCACGGTGGAATTTGGCGATTTTACAGCAAAGGCAACGATGTACGATATATTGGTTACAGGTTATGAAAACGGAACAAACCGCCTGCATCTGTTTGATTTGGATTCTGTTGATGAATCTCTTGTCAGGAAAGGAATTAAGTTTGACAAAACGCAGGTGGAGAAAAATCTGACGCTGTTTTTGTATCCGGATGACAGTGATGAGGAGGGAAGACTTCTCCGTGTCTATCAGCAGTATTTTATGGTGAGCTGTGGTGCACAGCTTATTGTGGCGGAAGCACTTGAGAGAGGATGTAATCTGCACGATTTGGCAGATTATGTAGCGATTCAGATTAATGATACGCACCCATCGATGGTGATTCCGGAACTGATACGGATTCTTACGGACAAAGGGCTTGCCTGGGGAGAGGCGTTGAAGGTAGTAACAGAAACCTGTGCCTATACGAACCATACCATTCTCGCTGAGGCACTGGAAAAGTGGCCGCTTTCTTACATAGAAAAGGTTGCTCCGGCAATTCTTCCGATTATTGAGAAAATGGACAAAGAAATCCGGAAAGACCATGAGGAAGAGTCAGTGGCCATTATTGATAAAGACGACCGCATTCATATGGCGCGGATGGATATGCATTTTTGCCATAGTGTAAATGGAGTTGCTTATCTGCATACAGAAATCCTGAAAAACAGTGAGCTTCACGATTTTTATAAGCTTTATCCGGAGAAGTTTAATAATAAGACGAATGGCATAACATTCCGGCGCTGGCTTCTCCACTGCAATCATCCGCTGACAGAGTTTCTGGAAGAGAAGATAGGGCAGGGTTTTAAGAAAGATGCAGCAAAACTTGCAGATTTCCTTCGTTTCCGGGAAGATGACGAGACGTTGACCCGTCTGGCAGAAATTAAACGTGAGAATAAATGCAGGCTGGCAGCGTATCTCAAGAACACCCAGGATGTGGATATCAATGTGGATTCTATTTTTGATATTCAGGTAAAACGGCTGCACGAATATAAGAGGCAGCAGTTAAATGCATTATATGTAATCCATAAATACCTGGAAATTAAGGGCGGAAAGCTTCCGAAACGGCCAATTACACAGATTTTTGGAGCAAAGGCAGCTCCGGCCTATCAGATTGCCAAAGATATTATTCATTTAATTCTGTGCCTGCAGAAGCTGATAAAAGAGGACCCGGAAGTTAGTCAACATCTTCAGGTTGTCATGGTAGAGAATTACAATGTGACAAAAGCAGAAAAACTGATTCCGGCCTGTGATATTTCGGAGCAGATTTCCCTTGCGTCAAAAGAGGCGAGTGGAACAGGAAATATGAAATTTATGCTGAACGGCGCTGTGACGCTTGGCACAGAGGACGGTGCCAATGTAGAAATACATGAGCTGGTTGGGGATAAAAACATCTATGTGTTTGGTGAGGACAGTGATACGGTTATTGCACGTTATGCAAGAGGGGATTACTGCTCTAAAGATTATTATAAAAAAAATGAAGAGCTTAAAGAGGCAGTCGATTTCATTGTCAGCAAAAAGATGCTTGAAATTGGCAGCAAGACAAAATTAAACCGGTTATATTCAGAGCTGTTAAATAAGGACTGGTTTATGACCTTTCCGGATTTCCCGGATTATGTAGAGACAAAGGAGAGGGCCTTTGCTGACTATGAGGATGAGAGGGAATGGGCAAAAAAAATGCTGGTAAACATTGCAAAGGCAGGATTCTTTTCCTCAGACCGCACGATTGCACAGTACAATGAGGATATCTGGCATTTGTAGGGAAGTTATCAGTTTTCAGCTTTTAGTAGAGCCGGTATATTGAGAAGTCCCCATCCCTGTTTCTCATGAGGCATATGAAGGTCTGTACTTGTATTTTTGAGCCGGATTTTTACTTCCCGCGGTGTCATGTCGGGATAGCGGCTGAGAAGCAGTGCAATGGCGCCGCTGACAATAGGAGTTGACATCGATGTACCGCTTTTTTCCTGATATGGCTTGCTATCCCTCGGCCGTTGAAAAGAAGAACAGCTGATAATACGAGAACCGGGCGCAACGACGTCCGGTTTTTTTATGCAGGCCAAAGTCGGGCCGGCCCCGGAGTGGGCAATCTGTTTTTTGGGACCGGAATGTCCCTGTGTGACATGAAAGTAGTCACTGGATCCCACCGTAATAATTTTTCTTGAATTTCCGGGTGCACTGATGGTATAGGGTTCCGGACCTCTGTTTCCGGCCGCTGCCACAACAACAATTCCCGTGTCCCAGAGAGTGTTGACTTTTTGGACAAAGGCACTGTCCTCATGATATGTCTCAAAATCATTTGCCCCGATTGAAATATTGACAATGCGTATATTCAGCTTGTACTGATAGCGCAAAATCCAATCAAGTCCACGCATGATATGTGCGATATATCCGTTTCCTTTCTGATCAAGAACTTTTATGCCGATGAGGGAGGCCTCCGGGGCAATTCCCATAAAGCGTCCACGGGATAGGGAGCCGTCTCCGGCAGCAATTCCGGCCACATGGCTTCCGTGTCCACTGTCATCATAGGGGTTTTCTTTTCCATAAACAGTATCATACCATCCGGTAATTCGGGAACGGTAATCCGGGTGGAGGGAAAGACCGGTATCCACAATTGCGATTCCCACATTGCGGCCCAGTATATTTTGTCTGTGTGCGCTGGCAGAGTGAACAATGTTTCGGACACGATTCAATGGTATGGCCTCCTTTTACTATCATTACGCAATCATTTTATGCGGCTGAAATAAAATGTTTCATGTAAAAAAATACTGAAAAAAATAAAATAAAAAAAGGTTGACTGATGGTCATTTTTGTGATACACTCCATTATAGCATAAAAAATGAACGTTGGTCATTTTTGTGCATACAATAGTAAAAGTGAAAAAAGGGAGGCGTATACAATGGTAATTCGTTTTGGCAAATGTGTTGCCAAACACAAGATATTTATCATTGTCCTGGCAGTCCTGTTGTTAATTCCGGCAGCAATCGGCTATGTCAGCACAAGGATAAATTATGATGTACTCAGCTACCTGCCGAAAAGCCTGGAGACAGTAAACGGGCAGGACGTCATGGTTGATGAATTTGGAATGGGAGCGTTCTCCATGGTTATTGTAGAGGGGATGGAAAATAAGGACGTTGCCGAACTGGAAACAAAGCTTGAGCAGGTAGAGCACGTAGAGAAAGTTATCTGGTATGACGATATGGCTGACATCAGCCTTCCTGTTGAGATGATTCCGAGTAAGCTGAGGGATAACCTTTTCAGCGGTGATGCCACAATGATGATTGCCCTCTTTGATGATACGACATCCGCCGATTCTACGATGGAAGCAGTTACAGAGATGCGTGAAATTACAGGCAACCAGGCATTTATCAGCGGCATGTCAGGTGTTGTAACGGATATAAAGAATCTGGCACTAGCAGAAATGCCGATTTATATTGCAGTAGCTGCTATTCTTTCCCTTCTGGTATTGCTGCTTACCATGGACTCTCTTGTTACACCGCTTATATTCCTGACAGGAATTGGCACAGCAATTATTTATAATTTGGGAAGCAACATTATTTTTGGTGAAATTTCTTATATCACACAGGCGCTGACCGCTATTTTACAGCTCGGAGTGACTATGGATTATTCGATATTCCTTTTAGAGAGCTATGAGGCAAACAAAGAGCGGTTTGAGGGAGATAAGAACAGGGCAATGGCACATGCCATTTCCAATACATTCAAATCCGTTACAAGCAGTTCCATTACAACGATAGCCGGATTTGCTGCTTTGTGTTTCATGACATTTAAGCTTGGTATGGACCTGGGGCTTGTCATGGCAAAGGGAGTTGTGATTGGAGTGATTGTCTGCCTTACCTTCCTTCCGGCCATGATTCTCTGTCTGGATAAGGCAATTGAAAAGACTTCACATAAAAACCTGATTCCGAACCTGGATGGAGTATCGAAACGGATTGTGAAATTGTGGCCCGTGGCAATTGCGTTATTTCTTGTTCTGCTTGGACCATCCATATACGGCAACAGCAATTATGAAATCTACTATAATATAGACAGCGGTCTTCCACAGGATTTGGATTCAGCCGTTGCCAATGAAAAAATGAACGATACCTTTAACATGAACAATATGCATGTGCTTCTTGTGAAACAGGGGATGTCGGTCAAGGATAAAAATAATATGCAGCAGGAAATTGATGATGTAGACGGTATTAAATGGGTACTTGGCATGGATACATTTGTTGGTGCTAATTTCCCTATTGATATGGTTCCGGAGACTTACCGGGAAATGCTGCAGAGTGACAATTATGAGCTGCAGTTTGTCTGTTCGGATTACAAATCAGCGACACCGGAGGTAAATAACCAGATTGCCAGGATTAATGATATTGTAAAAAAATACAGTAAGGAGTCCATGGTAATTGGAGAGGCACCGCTGATGAAGGATCTGCAGGATGTAACAGATATTGATCTGGCAAGTGTAAATTATATTTCCATTGCCGCAATTTTCCTTATCATATTGCTTACGTTCAAATCGATTTCGATACCGGTGATTCTTGTAACCGTAATAGAATTTGCTATCTTTTTGAATATGTCGGTTCCGTATTATACGGGCGAATCCCTGCCATTTGTGGCAAGTATTGTTATTGGGACGATCCAGCTCGGTGCAACTGTGGATTATGCCATTTTGATGACAAGCCGCTACCACAAAGAACGCGTTGTAAATCATATGTCAAAGAAGGAGGCAATTTCAATTGCGCACAGCACATCCATTAAATCAATTATCATCAGCGGTTTGTGTCTGTTTGCAGCGACCTTTGGAGTTACCGTTTCTTCTAATATAGACATGATTAAAGCGATTTGTACTTTACTATCAAGAGGAGCAGTGATTAGTACAATTGTTGTTATTTTAATTCTGCCGGCCATGCTGACAGTATTTGATAAAGTGATTTGTAAGACAACATGGGATATGAGAAAAATCAATTATTAAATGGAGGAATGGAATATGAAAAAGAATTTAAAAAAAGCAGGCCGCACAGTAATGAGTGCGGTTCTGATCCTGGGACTTGTTTTAAGTAACAGCTCTTTTGCAGAAGCAAAGAAAGTGAGTAAGAAGGAATCTGTTTATGTAACGGCAGGACCGGATGGTACGGTCCAGAAAATAACAGTGGCAGACTGGTTAAAAGATTCCGGCAGCCTGACGGGGACATTAAAAGACGCTTCTAATCTGACAGATATTACGAACGTAAAGGGAGAAGAGACCTTTGCCCAGTCCGGTAAAGATTTGGATTGGTCTACTGCCGGGGCTGATATTTATTATCAGGGGCAGTCAAGTGAAAAACTTCCGGTGGATATAAAGATATCTTATACTCTGGACGGACAGGAAACAACCGCGCAGGAGATGTTGGGAAAAAGCGGTAAAGCAACGATTCATATCGAGTATAAAAATAACTCCCAGACGAAGAAAAAAGTCAATGGAGAGATGGTGAAAATTTATACGCCATTTGTTATGGTGACAGGAATGATTCTCTCCTCAGATATTTTCAGCAATGTGGAGATTGATAATGGAAAAGTCATCAACGACGGCTCTAATAATATTGTCATCGGAATTGGGACTCCGGGGCTGTCCGAGAGCCTTGATTTGGATGAGGAATATTCTGACAATCTTTCCAGTGAGTTTACGGTAACTGCTGATGTGACCGATTTTGAAATGACAAATACGTTTACCTATGGCAGCCCAAGCCTTTTAGATGAGTTGAATATTGACGAGATTGGAGATTTGGATGAGCTGGATGATAAAATGGAGTCACTTACGGATGCAGCAGAGGAGCTTTTGGATGGAACCGGGTCATTGTCCGGTAATATGAAAACCTTTGCGGATAAAATGGGTGATTTACAAACTTCTATCCGCAAATATCAGAAGGATGGCGTAAAGAAACTGACCAAGGGAATCGACACATTGGCAAATGGCGGGAAAAAGCTGACCAAAGGTGTGAAAACTTATACCAACGGTGTTGTGACGCTTGCAAACGGGAGCAAGGATTATGTGGCTGGCGCCGGTAAAATTGCAGAGGGAAATAAAGCACTTTATAATGCCGTAAAGGATCTGCCATCCCAGTTAAATCAGTTTTACAGCGGACTCACCACTTATACCGGCGGTGTGGATAAGCTTGGAACAAAGGAAAATGTGACAGCATTAAAACAAGGTGCAAATGCGGTGTCAGGCGGAATTACAACAGTTCATGACGGACTGACCCAGTTAAAGGCAACTTATGATAACAATACAAAGCTGATTGAGGGCCTGAAGGCTACTGTTGCCATGATACCGGATGGCGAGGAATACGCTGCGATAAAGGCAAAGCAGAAGGAGCTTCTGGGACAGCTAGAGACATTTGCGGCCGGACAGAAAGCAGCCATTGAGCAGCTGGAGACTGCTACCGGGGCAGAAGGGGATTTAAAGACAGGAGCAGATAAGGTGGCTGCTTCCGTTACCACAGTAATGGATTCGCTGCAGACATTGTCCTCAAATTCTTCTTCGCTGACAGAGGCATCCAAAAAATTAAAAGACAGCATGCCGACGCTTGTCAGCAGTGTAAAGACTTTAAGAGACGGCGGCGTGACGCTGACGAAAAACGATAAAAAACTTATCAGTGGTGCGAAAGCGCTGATTAAGGCAAGCAAGACGATGAATAAAAGTGTGAAAAAGGTAAATAGTGGTGTTAAGACTCTGCAAAAGGGCGGCAGAAGCCTGAATAAGGCGACGGTTAAACTGGTAAGGGGTGTGACAAAGCTGGATAATGCCAGTGGTAAATTATCAGATGGTACCGTGGAATTAGATAATGGTATGGATAAATTTAACCGTAAAGGAATCCTGAAACTGAATAACCTGTACGAGGATGACGTGCAGACCTCGTTAGACCGTCTGGATGCCATTATTGAAGCAGGAAAGGATTATAAGAGTTTCAGCGGATTAAAAAGCGGCATGGACGGAGAAGTGAAATTTGTGATTGAAACAGAACCGGTAAAAAAAGCAGAGTAAATCATTGAACAGAGGAGAGGAGGTGCACAACATGGGGAAATTAGATGAAAAAAAGCGCATGAAGCGTGAGTCGCTGTTGGTATCTGCCTTCTCCCTGTTTACATCGAAGGGAATCAACGACACTTCCATTTCAGACATTGTAAAACATGCCAATATGGCAAAGGGAACCTTTTATCTTTATTTTAAAGACAAGTTTGATATCCGGGATAAACTGATTGCCACAAAGGCAACGCAGTTATTCCGGAAAGCGGCGGAAGGGATTTATTATGAAAAGGAAATATATACACTGGAAGATAAGGTAGTGTATATTGCCGATTCTGTTATCAATCAGCTTGATGAGGATAAAATGCTTTTAAAGTTTATATCCAAAAATTTAAGCTGGGGAGTTTTCAGGAATGTCCTTGTTTCCGGCACAGAGGAGACAGGAGGCTACAGCTTCTATGACGGTTACAATGCCCTGCTAAAAGAGTCCGGCAGGACATTTCGGAATCCGGATTTACTGTTGTATATGATTATAGAATTGATCAGTTCTACCTGTTATCACGTGATATTGCAACAGGAACCGGTGACATTAGATGAGTTGAAACCGGAACTATACGGTACGATAAGGGACATGATTCACAGACAGGAAATTACACAGATGGATTAGCCGATAAGGCTAATCCATTCAACGAAAGCTCTATTGACATAGAGCTTTTTTTTTGTTATGCTAAACAAACACTTGTACGTGTTTGAAGAGAGGGGGGATGGCAGTGAAGAAAAATCAATTGCCTGAACAGGTAATCCGGCAGTTAATATCCGATGGGATAAAGGAATCGGATATTTTGGATGTATGTCCTGTGGATTTGTCTTTTGAGGGCGAGTATATCAGTGGCTATTTATTTATGACAGCGGGCTGCAAGGCAATGGGTTGCCTGGGTGTTGTGGTAAGCGGGCCTGAAGAGAATCAGGTACGGTATTTCCGGGGAACAAAAACAAAAGATATGATTTACGGGGAAGATACACATTCCTATACCTATCAGCTTTATCCGTTAGAGGATATAGAACATTTGAAAATTGAGAGGCAGCTTGCCACAAATCTTGTCACAGCAGAAGTCCGGGGAATTTGTACGCGGCTTGCCGCTTTAACCAATCTGTATCTGGAGCAGATGAACCTGTTTGTGAAAAGTTTTAACAGGCTGAAAAAGTATCCGGATGTGCCGGTGGAAGAAGAGGTCTCCACGGATAAGGCAGAAGGGGAGAAAGAGGAACTTTATTGTCCGGTCTGTGGTACAATGTATCCGGATCCCAAGAGGAAAATTTGTCCGAAATGTATGAATAAACGGACAATTTTTGGCCGGACGATGCGGTATTTTCTGAAATACCGCATGAAATTTCTTTTTCTTTTCCTCTGTTATCTTATCTCTGCAGTGCTTAACCTTGTATGGCCGTATTTAAGCGGTACCGTACTCTACGACAGAATTCTTGCAAAAGACAATATATTTCTGGAAAAATTTGGAGTGGCGGGGAATTACATACTTGCGCTGACACTTCTGGTCCTTGTGCTTGTCGTGTCAAAGATTGTGCAGCAGGTCGTGGCGATGATACAGCAGACGTTAATCGGGCAGGTAGTGGCGCAGACAGTGCGTGATATGACACAGGATGTCTACAGTGCAATGAGCCGTCTGTCGATTGGTTTTTTTACGGGGAAACAGACGGGAAGCCTTATGACGAGGGTAATGGGGGACGCCAGCCGGGTCATTGACTTTTTCCTGGATGGCTTTCCATATATCTTTATCAATGGTTTTACAATTATTGCCACATTTACCGTGATGTTCCGGCTCAATTGGCTTCTGGCGCTTGTGGCCTGTATTCTGCTTCCGCTTCTTGTTTTTATCAGTGTGAAGCTGAAACCGAAATTATGGAGTCTTTACGGAAGGAGACACCGTGCGGAGAGAAATGTAAACAGCAGTGTGAATGATAATCTTGTCGGGGCCAGGGTAGTAAAGGCCTTTGGTCAGCAGACAAGAGAGAATGAGCGGTTTGAGGGGCCAAACGAAAAGCTCCGTGATGCGGAAATCCGTATTGTAAAATACAATAACCGTTTCACGATTCTCTACAATCTGGTACAGGAAATATCCAGTATCTGGGTGTGGATTCTGGGTGTTTTTCTTCTTATGAAAACACAGAGTATAGAGCTGGGTGTTTTGATTACTTTTGTTGGATATGTTGCACAGCTGAACGGACCAATGAATTTCTTTTCCTGGGTATTCCGTATGTGGACAAACAGCATCAATGCGGCGCAGAGAATGTTTGAAATTCTGGATGCGATACCTGATATTCAGGAGGCAGAGCATCCGATTGAGCTAAGGCATCCGGATGGGGAGATTGAGTTGTCCCATGTTACGTTTGGTTATGATCCGACAAATCCGGTTTTAAAAGATGTGTCACTGCATGTAAAACCGGGGGAGGTTCTTGGAATTGTGGGGCGTTCCGGCGCTGGGAAAACAACGCTGGTAAATTTGATTTCCCGTTTATATGATGTAAATGAGGGGGAAATCTGTCTGGATAACATCCCGGTAAAGCAGCTGGCTTTTCATGATTTGAGAAAGAATGTGGCAATGGTGTCCCAGGATACTTATATATTTATGGGGACTGTGGCACAGAATATTGCTTACTCCAATCCGGATGCCACACGGGAAGATATTATTCAGGCAGCCATGTTTGCCAGTGCCCATGAGTTTATTTCTAACATGCCGGATGGATATGATACCGTTATTGGGGCGTCCGGCAAGGATTTGTCCGGCGGTGAAAAACAGAGAATATCCATTGCCAGAGCAGTACTCGCCAATCCCAAAATACTGATTTTAGACGAGGCTACGGCCAGTGTGGACACAGAGACCGAAAAGGCGATTCAGAAATCACTGGATTATCTTGTAAAGGGACGGACAACGCTGTCGATTGCGCACAGGCTTTCAACACTTCGCAATGCAGACAGACTTGTTGTGATAGATAATGGAAAGATTGTAGAAGAGGGTACGCATGAACAGCTGGCAGAGCAAAAGGGGATATATTTTAAATTAATGGAGCTTCAAACAAAATCTCTGGCATTAAAAGCCTGATGAATGGTCAGGGGGAGGTAGATGGAAATGGAGGAGAAAATGAAAGAAAGTTTTACAATGGAGCAGATGGAAACAGAAACTGCGGAGATGACCTCACTGCAATACCTGAACAGGGATAATGCCGTTTTTTCCCGCACAGAGGGTGGTTTTGTCTCGCTGGAATATGACGGGAAAACATGGGAGCGTGTACAGATTATCCGTTTGTTTCCTTTTACGGAACCGGATCGGTTTCTTTCTATCCGCACAGTGGAAGAGAGGGCAAAGGAGATAGGGGTTATTGTTGATTTACAGGATGTGGATGAGGACACGGGACAGATGATTTTGGAGCAGCTGAATTTGCATTATTTTACTCCTGTGATAAAGAGGATACTGGATATCAAGGATGAGTACGGTTATGCATATTTTCATGTAATAACGGACCGTGGTGAGTGCCGGTTTACCATTAATATGGGCAGTAATGCCGTTGCACACCTGTCAGACACACGGCTCCTGATTACGGATTTGGATGAGAACCGTTTTGAAATCCGTGACGTGAATGAGCTGACAATGAAAGAGCAGAGAAAATTGGATTTATTCTTATAGGTTATTGTTGAATTGGAGGGATAGGCTTGATTTTAAAATATGAGCTGCCGCCATCCATATTGCAGCTTCTTCCCGGTCCGGAGGAAGAGCGGCTGTATTATGCGGTTCCGTGTGATATTGACGAGAAGGGACAATGGCAGGAGGATTCCTGGTTTATTGTGACAGCAAAACATTTGTACCGCACAAAAGGGGATGAGCTGGCAGAAAAAATTGACATAAAGGACTGTGATGATGTAAAAGCAGAGGCAAAAATAGGCGGTGGTCTTCTTGTACTGAACCATAAGGGGGTCAGAAAACATATTGTCCATTATTCGGCAAAGCATTTGTCGCGTTATGCCTATGTAGCCAGGGGAATACAGATTCTTGTGTCCGGGCGTGACGAGGAAGTTATCAGCAAGGAATATGAAAAAATATGTCCTAAGTGCCACAGGGCAATACCGGGTACAAAATACTGTCCGCACTGCTCCAAAGAGGGTGGATTCTGGCACAATTTCTTTAAACTCTGTGCACCATACAAAAAGAGTTTTATCGGTATTGTCATCCTTATGTTTCTGGCAGCAGTTGTAACACTGCTGAATCCGGAAGTGCAGAAACGGCTGGTAGATGACGTGCTGACAAGAGGAAACGGCAGTTTAAAGACAGCATTCATCTGCCTTGGCATTATGTTTGCGCTGAGTGTCAGCATTGTTATCATTAATATATTGAAAAGCTATTATTGTACCGTTCTCGGCGCCACGATTTCCAAAGATTTGCGGGAAAAGATGTTTGCCAAAATGCAGCTCCTCTCTATCGGTTTTATCAATGACAGACGGCCGGGGGAGTTGATGAACCGTATTGTAAACGATACCGGGACAGTGCAGATCTTTTTTGAAAATTTGTTTTGCAATATGTTTACGGTCTGTTTTATTTTTGTCTGCAATGTGATATTTATGCTTTTGCTGAATGTAAAGCTTGCGCTGCTGACATTTATTTTCGTTCCCTTTGCGGCGCTGTTTACCTATGCGTTCCGCAAGAGCATCCACAGGCGTTATCATCTGCAGTCAAAAAAGTATGATGATGTGAACAGTAATTTACAGGATGTCATTTCCGGTATGCGTGTTGTAAAGTCCTACGGCAAGGAGGAGACGGAGCGCAAGAAGTTTTATTTCCTTGCGGAGGAACTGTGCCGGAGACAGATAAAAAATGAGACGTTTTGGGCAGTATTTTCGCCGTTAGTCAACCTGCTGATGGGGAGTGGTGTATTTCTTGTTATTTATTTTGGCGGCAGGGATGTGTTAGCAGGCTTTATGACAACGGGTGAGCTGCTGCAGTTTATTACTTATACGCAGCTTCTTTACCAGTATCTGAACTGGATGTCCAATATGCCGCGGCAGGTCATGAGAATGATAAGCAGTATGGAACGTATCAATGATGTGCTGGCACAGGATATTTTTATTGAAGATTCCGAAAATCCTCAGGATATTAACGTTGAGGGGAATATTGAATTCCGCCATGCCACCTTTGGGTATAAATCTTACCAGCCGGTGCTGGAGGATATTAATCTGAAAATTCATAAGGGTGAGATGATAGGAATTGTGGGGGCTTCCGGTACAGGCAAATCCACATTAATTAATCTGATTATGCGCCTGTATGAAGTGGATGATGGAAGCCTATTCATTGACGGGCACAACATATGTGATATCCGTTCGGAAGGGTATCATTCCCAGATTGGTGTTGTGCTTCAGGAAACGATTTTATTTTCCACTACCATTTTGAACAATATCCGTTTTTCCCGCCCGGATGCCAGCTATGAGGAAGTAATCCGTGCGGCGAAAATGGCAAATGCCCACGATTTTATATGTAAAACTCCGGACGGCTATAATACGTATGTAGGGGAAAAGGGATATACCCTGTCAGGGGGAGAGCGGCAGCGAATTGCGATTGCAAGAGCTATTTTAAATGAGCCGAGACTGTTAATTCTGGACGAGGCGACGGCAAGTCTTGACACGGAGAGCGAGTTTATGATACAAAAGGCATTAGAGAGATTGACAGAAGGGCGCACAACGTTTGCGATTGCCCATCGGTTGTCTACACTTCAAAATGCAGACCGCTTGATTGTGATTGACGGACATCGAATTGCTGAGGTTGGTTCGCACAGAGAGTTGATGGAGCAGCGGGGAATTTATTATCATCTTGTCCAGGCACAGCTTGAGATGCAGGGGAAAAGGAGGATGGCATGGGAGACAGATTAAAAAAAGTGTTTATTTTCTTTTTTCAATTACTACCTCTGAGAAACGATTTTATTCTCGAGAGCCATCCTGATTTTTCGGATAACACACTGGCGCTGTATGAGTATATGCTGAAAAAGGGAGTAAATAAGCGTCATAGGATTCACTGGGCGCTTCACGATGCGGCAAACAGCAGGCAGGAGCTTCCGCCAAATGTCGATACGTTCTGTATAGAGGCAAAGGGGATAGGACCCAAATGGAAAAGATTCCGAGCCCTTTATTTTTCACGCTATATCATTGACTGTAATGCTTATATACATAAGAGACGAAAAGGACAATACCGTTTTCACTTAGGGCATGGAATGCCGATTAAACTAACGAAGGAGTACCTTCTGCCGGAAAAGATTGGGGAGTGTGATGCTTACCTTGTGACAGCTCCCTGTTGGATTCCGGTTTATGTAAAAGATATCGGCGTTCCGGAAAAGTGTCTGATGGCTCTTGGTTATCCACGCAACGATATATTATCCGATACTAAAAAAACTGACAGAAACGGTTATATTATGTGGCTTCCCACTTATCGGCAGCACCGCAGGCATCCGGAACAGATGGAGAGAGATACTTCCGGCGGGGATGGTCACGCCCTGGAGATTTTTCCATTTGGAATGCCGGAAATTGAGTCCAGGCAGCAGCTGTTAAAATTGAACAGTCTCCTGGAGGAGCAGGATGTGGTACTGTATTTCAGGCCTCATCCCGTACAGGACTTATCGCATTTTGAGCAGGAGAAATTGTCACATATTATTCTTGCGGATGATGCTTTCCTTGCGAAAAAAGGTATTTCCCTGTATCAGATGTTAGCGGGGGCACTTGGACTGATTACCGATTATTCTTCCGTGTATTATGATTTTTTGTTGACAGAACGTCCAATTGGACTTACGATAAGGGACAGGGATTTATATTTCGATTATTACGGATGTCCTTTTTCTGATTTAAAAGAAAATATAAAGGGGTATTATATTGAATCCTTTGAGGAGCTTTTTGCTTTTGTGGGGGAAGTCGCTGCAGGACATTCTCCCGGGCAGGAGGATATCAGGGAGATGAAAGCCCGATACCACGCCTTTGCAGACGGAGGGGCATCTGAGAGAGTATATCAGTATATGGAGGATAACTGGTTGGATTTATGAGTGAAGAGGGACTTCAAAGAAAAGTGATATCCGGCCTTGCCTGGAAATTCGGTGAGCGCATTGGTGCGCAGCTTGTCACTCTCCTTGTCCGCATTATTCTGGCAAGGATTTTAATGCCGGCGGATTTTGGCGTTGTGACAATGATTATGATATTTATTGAGATTGCCAATGTATTCGTAGTCAGCGGGTTTGGTCAATCGTTGATTCAGAAGAAAGATGCAGATAACCTGGATTTTTCTTCTGTCTTTTATTTTAGTGTTACCATGTCATGGGTTTTATACGCAGTGATTTTTGCTGCTTCCCCGGCGCTTGCCTCCTTTTATGGAAAGCCGGTTTTGTCGCCGATTTTGCGGGTGCTTGCGCTGAAACTGCCTCTGGCCGGAATTAATTCTGTCCAGCAGGCTTATGTGCAGAAACACATGATGTTTAAACGCTTTTTCTTTTCTACGCTGATTGGCACACTGGTTTCTGCGGTGGTCGGAATTGTTATGGCGTGTCTTGGTTTTGGCGCATGGGCAATTGTGGCACAGTATTTGTGCAATTCCGCTATGGACACCTTTATTTTATGGATAACTGTGAAATGGCGTCCAATCCTTTCCTTTTCGGGTAAACGGATGAAAGAGATGTTTGGTTTTGGATGGAAAATGCTGTTGTCAGAGTTAATTAATACGGCTTATCGGCAGCTGCGAAGCCTTGTCATTGGAAAATTATACAGTGAGCGGGATCTGGCCTTTTATGATCAGGGGCAGAAGCTTCCCAATATTATTGTTACCAATATTAATTCTTCGATTGGCTCTGTACTTTTTCCGGCCATGACAATGAAACAGGACCGGAAAGAGGAGTTAAAGCAGCTTGTCAGACGTTCCATACAGGTGGGTTCTTATATTATGTGGCCGCTTATGATTGGTTTTGCTGTTGTGGCAGAGCCGGTTGTCCGGATTGTCTTTTCGGATAAGTGGCTGCCGTGTGTGCCGTTTTTGCAGATTGCCTGCCTCCAGTTTGCCCTGGAACCGGTGCAGACAGCCAATATACAGGCAGTCAAGGCCCTTGGAAAGGGGCGCACCATGTTGATTATGGAGATTATAAAAAAAGGATTTGGCCTGATAACGCTTGTAGCAGTTATGCATCAGGGAGTTATGTGGATTGCCTGGACCGGTATGGCAGTCACTCTTTTCGCGACATTGGTAAATTCTACTCCTAACAGGAGATATTTGGGGTATACTTGTAAAGAGCAGCTTGCTGATTTGCTGCCGGCCATTTTTCTGGCGGCGGTGATGGGAGCCGGTGTATATGCGGTCGGTTTTTTGCCGATTCCGCTTATTCCACTCCTTTTGGTACAAATCATAGCCGGAGTGGTTATTTATCTTGTTTTGAGTATTTTATTTCATATCCCTGCCTTTTCTTATGCATGGGGAATGATGAAGAATATGAGAAAAGGAGGAACCCGTTAAATGAGAAAGTTACTGCGGTTTATCCGTGATTACAAAAAGGAGAGTATTTTGGCGCCGCTTTTTAAATTATTAGAGGCGTCTTTTGAGCTTTTTGTACCCCTTGTTATGGCAGCGGTTATTGATGTTGGCATTCTGCATCAGGATTATCCTTATATTTTACGTATGGGCGGCGTGCTTGTGCTTTTGGCGGCAGTCGGTCTGACAGCATCCCTGACAGCACAGTATTTTGCAGCAAAAGCAGCGGTAGGATTTTCAGCAAAATTGAAGCAGGCTTTATTTTCTCATATTCAGAAACTGTCTTTTGGAGATATGGACCAGATAGGGACATCAACAATGATTACACGCATGACCAGTGATGCGAATCAGGTGCAGAATGGTGTCAATCTTGTACTGCGATTATTTTTGCGCTCACCGTTTATCGTTGTAGGTGCCATGGTTATGGCATTTACAATAGATACAAAAGCGGCCCTGGTGTTTGTTGTGGCAATTCCGCTTCTTTGCATCGTTGTTTTTGGCGTCATGCTTTTAAGTATTCCGCTTTATCGCAGAGTGCAGTCCTCCCTTGACCGGATTCTTTCCAGAACGCGGGAAAACCTGGCCGGGGCAAGGGTACTGCGTGCTTTTCATAAACAGCCGGAAGAACAGGCCTCCTTTGAAGAAGAAAATGAGACATTAAACCGGGTGCAGATGTTTGTCGGCCGGATTGCAGCACTGATGAATCCGGTTACTTATGTCATTATTAATGGGGCTATTATTGCCCTGATTTGGATAGGGGCTATTCATGTGGATAACGGGGTGCTGACGCAGGGCGAGGTTGTTGCCCTGATTAATTATATGTCCCAGATTCTGGTTGAGCTTGTGAAGCTCGCCAATCTGATTGTCAGTATCAATAAAGCGGTTGCCTGTGGGAACCGTATCCAGGAAATTTTTGAGAGAAGTCCGGGACTTGTCGAACCGGATATTCCGGATGTTCCGGATGAGCAGACAGAAGATATGGTTGCCTTTCACCATGTGGGGCTTGTGTATCCGGAGGCGTCGGAGGAATCGCTGAGTGATATTGATTTTGTGGCAAAAAAGGGGGAGACCATCGGTATTATCGGGGGGACCGGTTCCGGCAAGACATCTCTTGTACACCTGATTCCGAGATTTTATGATAATACATCCGGGGAGCTTTTCATTCAGGGAGTGAGGGTTGACCACTATGCGCTGGAGGAACTCCGGCAGAAAGTGGGTATTGTTCTACAGAAATCCGTTTTGTTTCAGGGAACCATCCGCTCAAATCTGCTATGGGGAAAGAAGGATGCCACAGAAGAAGAAATGTGGCAGGCTCTGCGCATTGCGCAGGCAGAGGAAATTGTGAAAAAGAAGAAAAACGGACTGGACGAGATAGTGGAACAGGAGGGGAGAAATTTTTCCGGCGGACAGAGGCAGCGCCTGGCAATTGCCCGGGCTGTCGTGCGGCGGCCGGAAATACTGATTATGGATGACAGCGCTTCCGCCCTCGATTATGCTACGGATGCGGCGCTGCGAAAGGCAATCCGCGAGGAGCTGACGGATATGACGCTTTTTATTGTGTCCCAGCGTGCCGCCTCTGTGAGGAATGCAGACCGCATTATCGTGTTAGACGATGGACATGTTGTCGGGATGGGTACACACGGGGAACTAATCAGGGACTGCAGCAGTTACCGGGAAATCTATGAGAGCCAGTACGGAAAGGGGGCAGTGTAAGATGACGCAAAAAGAAACGATCCGCAAGGTGCTCCGCTATATCCGGCGCTATTGGATATATCTCATTCTTTCGCTCCTTCTGGCTGTCGGCACGGTAATGCTGACGCTTTATATTCCGATTCTCACGGGAGAAGCGGTCGATTATATTGTGGGGGCAGGCCAGGTAGATTTTGACGCCGTTTTTGCTATTTGTAAAAAAATTGCAGTTGCAATATTACTGACAATGGCAGCACAGTGGATTATGAATGTCTGCAATAATAAAGTGACTTATGGAGTTGTGCGGGATATTCGTGATGATGCTTTTGGCAGGCTTTTGAAACTGCCTTTATCCTATATGGATTCTCATTCTTATGGTGAAATTGTAAGTCGGGTAGTGTCTGATGCGGATCAGTTTGCTGACGGGCTGCTGATGGGATTTACACAGCTGTTTACAGGGATTATTACCATTCTTTTTACTCTGGGATTTATGTTAAGCATCAGCATACCGATTACGATTGTTGTTGTAGTGGTGACGCCAATATCCCTTTTTGTCGCAAGTTTTATTGCCAAACGCACCTACCAGATGTTCCGCCTGCAGTCGGAGACAAGGGGAGAACAGACGGCCCTTGTCGAGGAAATGATAGGAAACCAAAAAGTCGTGCAGGCTTTTGGACACGAAAAAGAGGCCGCCGGACAGTTTGATGAAATCAACGAGAGGCTCAGGGCGTGTTCCCTGAAGGGAATCTTTTTCTCCTCGATTACGAACCCGGCCACCCGTTTTGTCAACAGTCTGGTCTATGCCGGTGTGGGAATAATTGGAGCGGTCTATGCGGTACAGGGAGGGATAACGGTAGGGCAGCTGTCCTGTTTTTTGAGCTATGCGAACCAGTATACAAAACCATTTAATGAAATTTCAGGTGTTGTGACAGAGCTGCAGAATGCGATTGCCTGTGCCGGGCGTGTCCTGGAGCTGATTGAGGTAGAACCAGAAGTGGCAGAGCCGGAGGATGCGGTGACGCTGTCAAACGTGGATGGTTCTGTAGATATAGAGGATGTCTACTTTGCCTATGAGCCGGACCAGAAATTAATCGAGCAGTTCAGCCTTCATGTAGAGCCCGGACAGAGAGTGGCAATTGTCGGGCCGACCGGATGTGGAAAAACGACATTAATAAATCTTCTGATGCGTTTCTATGATGTGGATAAGGGAACCATCCGGGTATCCGGGACGGATATACGTCGGATTACGAGAGAGAGCCTCCGCAGCAATTACGGTATGGTATTGCAGGAGACATGGCTGAAAAAGGGTACGATTCGCGACAATATACGGATGGGCCGGCCGGACGCTTCAGAAGAAGAAATCATAGAGGCGGCAAAGGCAAGCCACGCCCACAATTTTATCAAGCGTCTGCCAAAGGGATATGATACTATTATCGGTGAGGATGGAGGCAGCCTGTCTACCGGACAGAAACAGCTTCTCTGTATTGCCCGCGTCATGCTCTGTCTCCCCCCCATGCTCATTCTTGATGAGGCGACTTCCTCGATAGACACCCGCACAGAAATGCGCATACAAAAGGCATTTGCCCATATGATGCAGGGCCGGACAAGCTTTATAGTAGCGCACCGCCTGTCCACGATTCAGGAGGCGGATGTCATCCTTGTTATGAGGGATGGACGGATTATTGAGCAGGGGAGCCATGAAGAGCTTCTGGAACAGGGCGGGTTTTACAAAAAGCTGTTTGAGGCGCAGTGGGCGTGATGAAAGTCAAAAAATACTTGTATTATGCCGTTTGTTGTGGTATACTAGACGTTGCTGAAAAAACACGCCTGCTGATTTTTTGCATGGTGCGCGGAGCGAAATGGTTTCCGTGTCTGCAAAAGAAATGAGGCTGGCGGAAGAAAAACCAAATGGAGGTATGTATCATGAGTGTTATTTCAATGAAACAGTTACTGGAAGCAGGTGTTCATTTTGGACATCAGACAAGAAGATGGAATCCTAAAATGGCAGAGTACATCTACACGGAGAGAAATGGTATTTATATCATTGATCTGCAGAAGTCCGTTGGAAAAGTAGACGAGGCTTATAATGTCATTAAGGATATTGCGGCAGATGGCGGCAAAATTCTGTTTGTCGGAACAAAAAAACAGGCGCAGGACTCTATCCGTGCAGAGGCTGAGCGCTGCGGCATGTTCTATATCAATGAGAGATGGCTCGGCGGTATGCTGACAAACTTTAAGACGATTCTGAACCGTATCAAGAGATTGAAAGAAATCGAGAAGATGTCAGAGGATGGAACATTTGATTTGCTTCCGAAAAAAGAAGTGATCAATCTGAAAAAAGAGTGGGCTAAGCTTGAGAAAAACCTTGGTGGAATTAAGGAAATGAAAGAAATTCCGGATGCTATTTTTGTTGTAGACCCGAAAAAAGAGAGAATCTGTATCCAGGAGGCGCACATTCTCGGCATTCCGCTTATCGGTATTGTAGATACCAACTGTGATCCGGAAGAACTGGATTATGTAATCCCGGGTAATGATGATGCGATTCGCGCAGTGAAATTGATTGTTTCCAAAATGGCAGATGCTGTCATTGAGGCAAATCAGGGTGAGTCTATGGCAGATGCACCAGCGGAAGAAGAAGCAGCAGAGATGGAAGCATAGGAACAAACTAAATAGAAAGGCAGGAAATAATAATGGCTATTTCAGCATCAATGGTTAAAGAGTTAAGAGAAATGACAGGTGCCGGAATGATGGATTGTAAGAAAGCGCTTACAAACACAGACGGCGATATGGATAAAGCAGTTGAGTGGCTTCGTGAAAATGGTCTTGCGAAGGCAGAGAAAAAGGCTGGACGCATTGCGGCAGAGGGACTTGTAGCTGTAAAGGTCAGCGAAGATGGCAAAAAGGCATCTATCGTGGAAGTAAATTCAGAGACAGACTTTGTTGCTAAGAATGAAGTATTCCAGGGCCTGGTAAATTCTGTAGCAGCACAGGCAGTAAATACTGCAGCTGCTGATATGGAGGCTTTTCTGGCTGAGCCATGGGTTGAGGATTCTTCTGTGACAGTTGAGGAAAATCTGAAAAACATGATTGCTAAAATCGGTGAGAACATGAATATCCGCCGTTTTGAAAAAATAGAGCAGAATGACGGCATGATTGTTCCTTATATTCACGCTGGCGGTAAAATCGGTGTTCTTGTTTCTGCAAAGACAGATAAACCTTGCGCAGAGGTAGAGGAGTGCCTGAAAAATGTTGCGATGCAGGTTGCCGCAATGAACCCGAAATATCTTTCTTCTGATGATGTATCAGAAGAGTATAAAGAGAAGGAAAAAGAAGTACTTCTTGCTCAGGCAAAGAATGACCCGAAAAATGAGGGCAAACCGGACAATATCATTGAGAAAATGATTCTTGGCCGTCTGAATAAGGAACTGAAAGAAGTCTGCCTTACCGAGCAGGTTTATGTCAAAGCAGAGAATAAGGAAACGGTAGCAAAATATGTGGAAGCAGTTGCCAAAGCAAACGGCTGCCAGATTTCCCTTGATAAATTCATCCGTTTTGAGACAGGTGAGGGTCTGGAGAAAAAAGAAGAGGACTTCGCGGCAGAAGTGGCAGCGCAGCTCTAAATAAATTATCTGATTATAAAGGACCCTATAAAACGCTGGAAACACGCATGTTTCCAGCGTTTTTTGCGATTGTGCGCCTGGCGGCGCACGTTTCCAACGAGTGCAAGTCTCGAATCCGCCCGGTAGTGGGAAGGATATAGCCGAAGGCAAGGGGGTCCATCGTGAGGTGGAATCTGAAGGAAGCCGGATATGGGGAAAATACTAACCTATGGGCAAATCTCTGGTCTGACGAACAGAAATCACATATGAGGTTATGTACGAGGGTAAGGCTGCAATTCAAGTCGAAGCCCAATAACTACACGGAATCGTACATGATAAATGTGGCAGATAGATGGAGAGAAGGAAACGTGTGGTACCCAGGGAGGTCTGTGTGGAACGCTCTGAAAGGAGAAACCGCAATCGAAAGGCTGCGCTGAGCACACAGAAGTCAGCAGAGGTCATAGTAGCCAGA
>DKUB01000074.1 GCA_002490465.1 Lachnoclostridium sp. UBA7215 | reverse complement strand
AAACCTTCGTGAAACAACCCTATAAAAACGCAAAATCTGGTTGTGATAAATTTAAATTCGTGTATAATGGACTTTGTAAGCAAAAACGAAAATTTTATCAGGAGGTTTACCTAACATGAGCAGCAAATATGCAGGAACGCAGACGGAAAAAAACCTGGAAACCGCGTTTGCCGGAGAATCCCAGGCAAGGAACAAGTATACATATTTCGCTTCCGCAGCGAAAAAAGAAGGCTTCGAGCAGATCGCGGCTTTATTTCTCAAGACAGCAGACAACGAGAAAGAGCATGCCAAGATGTGGTTTAAAGAATTAAACGGCATCGGGGACACGGCGGCAAATTTAAGCGCCGCCGCGGACGGCGAGAATTATGAATGGACAGATATGTACGACGGATTCGCAAAGACCGCCGAGGAAGAAGGTTTTCCGGAACTGGCCGAAAAATTCCGTTTGGTAGCTGCCATTGAAAAACACCATGAAGAACGTTACCGCGCGCTCCTTAAAAACGTCCAGATGGCAGAAGTGTTCGCCAAGAACGACGTCAAGGTATGGGAATGCCGCAACTGCGGCCATATCGTAGTGGGAACCAAGGCTCCGGAGGTCTGCCCCACCTGCGCGCACCCGCAGTCTTATTTTGAAGTAAGCGCAGAAAATTACTAATGCAACCCCATCCCTATCTGGGCCGGCGTTTCCCTGGCTCTGGCAGCTTCGGAAACGCCTGGTGGGGTTCTCTTTGATACCAGTAGGCCACGCTGGAAAGATCATCCTGCCTCTCAAAAAGCCCTCCGTAAGAAACACCAATCTGCTGTACAGTCACTTTCAGATCCTGGTCAAAAAATATGGGATCGCACATATGCCAGCGGTAAAAACCCCGCATAGGCGGACAATCGTCATTATGATACGGATTGGTAATTGCCTGATCATGGCGGGAATAAAAAGGGTATCCCAAATACGGCGTAGTATAACACTGTTCCTGCATTTTGGAATCAGAGTGGCCGGCAAAGCTCCATGAGCCCCCAAAGTAATCTTCCATTCCGGTCCCGCATATGGTAGGATATTCCTGATCACCGTCTATATAAAATTTTACTTCCCCTTCTCCCCACCAGTATCGCTCCAGCGTAGACAAAGCAATGTACGTTCCCACATATCTTCCGCATCCCCGGATATCATCAACGATCACATAGTCTACCCCTTTTTCCGTAACAGCCTGCCTTCTCCACCTGGCATGGAAGTATTCCGTATCCTCCGTCATCCCGTCATACAGAATATAATCGATCTGATAGAAAAATGCCGGAATCACATTGGCATGCTCATTGACCAGCACAATCCTGGCACGGCTTTTAAAAGGCATGGCAAAATAACTGTTCAGTCCCCGCAGAGGCGCTACAACGATGCAGGAAGAATTCACAAAACATTCCTGTCCGAAACCGCAGCAGAAAAAATCACCCAACGGGACTTCCACAGAGGGGGCCTTTTCTTCATCCCAGAAAATTTTCAGCACCAGATCCCGCAGGACAAAGCGCTCCGACTCTGACGTTTTCTGGTCTACTGTCATCCATATATGGGTGATTGTACCAGCCCCCTCTATATCCGCTAAAAGCACTTCTTCTCCCGGTTCAATATTGGTTAAACAGGGGCTTCCTTTTCTTGATTTTCCCAGATGGCTGGCTGCCATACCCCCCTTTCCTTTTTCTCCTGTGGGGTTTTCCGCATTAATCGCCCTGCTTTTTCCCCGTCTGATTGCCAATGGATTGGCCATGGATACTTTCCTCCTTCCTTCTACTCTCTGATAAAACGGCTGTCCGCCTCCGGAATCCCGCCCTCGTCGGACACATACCGCTCCACCCTCATATGCAGATCATACTTCGCCCGAAGTTCCGTAATCTTCTCCATCATCGGGGAAGCATGATGTCTGTCAATCGCCTCCTGGTCTTTCCAGCAGTCAATCAGCAGTACCGTCTCCGGGTCTGCCATTGGAAAGAAATACTCATATCGCAGATTTCCCTCTTCCCTGCGGATGTCCGCCGCAATTCCGCCGGCTTCCATCTCCTCCGCAAACTTCCGCGCACTCCCGCCTGTCCCGGTATAATAAATGTTCACAACTATGCTCATACCTGTTTACCTCCTGCTTATTTTGTATTATTTTCAATCATACCACAATACACTGGTCTAAAGCTATATTGACTTTTTACTTCCACTACTTATTCCTGCAATATGCCCACCAGAATTTTTCTTACTCCTTATGACCCGACGGAATCTCATTTGACAATGTATACTGTTTGTAGTAGAATAAAGAAAAAATGAAAGAAGATAAACATATGGCAACTACTACACCAACACAGATCAGAATAGAAGAAAATACAAAAAAACAGGCTGTAGAACTTTTGGAGGGATTAGGACTTAATCTGTCCGATGCAGTGAATATGTTCCTCAGACAAGTAATTTTACAAAATGGAATTCCTTTTGAAGTAAAATATCCTGAGTTTAAACCAGAGGTCATTGAGGCTATGGAAGAAGCAAAAAGGATTAGCAGAGATCCGAACACGAAACGATATAGCAGTTTTTCAGAAGCGTTGGAAGATATTAACTTATGAAATATGAATTAGTCCTATCTGGGAAATTCAAAAAAGGGTTAAAAATTGCTAAAAAGCGTGGGCTGAATATTTCTTTGTTGGATTCTATTGTCGATAAATTACTTCAAGGAAAACCACTTGACGAAAAATATAAAGACCATCCATTAAAAGGAAATTGGAGTGGATTCAGAGAATGTCACATAGAGCCAGATTGGTTGCTAATATATCTTATAGAGGATGACATATTGACATTAACACTTGTTGAAACGGGAACACATGCTGATTTATACAAAAAATAATGTCAATGAAACTCTCATTTTTTAACCACTTCATATACCGTATACGCGTAATCGAAATGATAGCCCAGCTTTTGGGCCAGAGCCAAAGACCCTTTATTATGGGCATCCCAACTGGGATACCATCCGCGTTTTTGGCATTCCAGGATCAGCTTTGCCCCACATATGCAGGCCAGACCCTGTCTTCTGTAATCTTCCCTGGTATCAATCTCTATCTCTATCCCCCCTGTATAGCCGGAATAGGAAGACGCGCCTGACACAGGTTCGCCATCTCTTAGAATCACGGCTCCCAGCCCATGCTTCTGGTACGCCGCATAATCCTCGTACTGTGATACCCAGTCCCGGCACCAGCTGATCTGACGGCAGCGCAGAAATAAGGTCTTATCCATCATTTTTAAAATGTATCTGCCAGGCAGACCGTCTACGATCCTTTGCAGCTTTTCCTGATCAAATATATCCGGTTCTTTTTTGAGCGCATACCGAACCGTTTTTTTCGCATTCTTCGGGCAGCACGTTTCGATCAGAGAAGCCCAGTTTTCGTCCTTTGGAACCATGATGATAAAATCCTGCCTGCCCGCTCCGTACAGCACCATCTCTTTGTCCGGTCTTCCCGCCAGAAAACAGAAATCTCCCAACAGTGCCATGGCAGAAGCAGGCGTTTCCAGGGAATCCACATAGATCTCTCCCATTACACCCTGAAGGCACGACCATATCATACTTTCCTGCCATCCTTCAAACAATACAGCTATATTTTCTGACGACTGGGCAACCGTTACTCTTTTCATTCTTTTATCTATAAATGAGCAAATTTGAATTTTTACCAAAAATGATTTAAAAATAAAGACATCACGCCTTTTTGGGTGTATACTGTTTTTGTCCAGAAAACAATAACCTGCAAAGGATGATGTCTTATAGAAAACAGTATATACCATTCAGCATTACTTTACAACTGCTTTAAAAAGTTAAGTTTGTGCCGTGTCTTTTCCCAGACGACTATGAAGCATATCATGGCCATCCTGATATCCGTCTTTTCTCTTGGATATCAGGGAAAGACTATTGATTTTGAAAAATACAGTTTCTGCCATCGTACTACCATTGCCCATTTCCTTAATAAAGGGAAATGGGACGATGCCAGACTGGAAGACATACTCAAAAGCACTGTCATCCAGTTCATTTATAAGGAAGCACAGCGCTCTGGAAAACCAGTCTTCTGTATTGTGGATGATACCATCTCCTCCAAAACAAAGCCTTCGTCACGGGCTCTGCATCCGATTGAAGATGCGTATTTCCACCAGTCCCATCTTAAGGGAAAGCAGGACTATGGACACCAGGCTGTAGCCGTCATGCTCTCCTGCAACGGTATTGTCCTCAATTATGCCATTGTCATGTATGACAAGAGCAGATCAAAGGTAAAGATCGTACAGGAGATTGCCAGTGAACTGCCCATACCGCCAGTTGTCTCCTATTTTCTCTGCGACAGCTGGTATACATGTGGCGACATCATGGACGCTTTTATCAAAAAAGGGTTCTACACCATTGGCGCACTGAAAACAAACCGGATCCTGTACCCCTGCGGAATAAAGCAGAAGGTCAGTGAGTTTGCCATCCATTTACGGAAGACAGATGCCGCTGTCAGCCTCGTGACCGTTGGCAGCCGGAGTTATTATGTCTACCGGTATGAAGGAAAACTTAACGGCGTTGAAAATGCAGTGGTGCTGATCAGCTACCCGAAGGATGCATTCCATGTCCCTAAAGCCCTGCGGGCTTTTATCAGCACGGATGTTTCCTTAAGCACCCGGGAGATTCTGGACAACTATGTGAAACGGTGGCCGGTGGAGGTCTTTTTCCGTCAGTCAAAAGACAAACTGGCATTTGACAGATACCAGGTCCGTTCATCAGAAGGGATTCGGAGATACTGGCTGCTGATGTCGCTGGCACATTTGATCGCATGTACTGGATGTGGTGAAACCATGTCCTTCGAGGACGGATATTCCTATATTTATAGCCATATCCAGGAAGAACGGATCCGTTTCATCTACCAGTGCGGAACAAGGCACATCCATTTTGAAGAAGTTTTGGCTTTGGTAGCATAATACATTGTGCAATTTTTTATATTTGCTCATTTATAGTTTTGTAGTTATCAGAACAAAATGGATAAAACCTCTGAAAAAGTTATTCTATGTATGAGTGTTATACGCTTTCATATGGCTGACCATATGATATGCTAAATTTTATTGAAAATGTTTTGTGCCATTTTGAGTCCTGCTTCTCCCGTAAAGCTACATTCCGCTGGTTTGTGACAATTACCCTGGGGCTTATGCTACGTTCTGATAAACTTGGTGTTACCTCTGTTATCCGTGACCTTGCACTTCGTCTGGGATGTTATGATTCTATGCTGCATTTTTTCAGGGCATCCTCCTGGTCACTTGATGAGGTACGCAAACGTTGGTTCTCAGCTGTCAAAAAATACGCTCCCCTTTACACGGAGGGCACTGAAAAACATATCTCTTTAACTCAAATTCTAATGGACATATAAAAATCCACCAGTCTTGAATGACTTTGGTGGATTTTTTGTATGCTTGATTGTTATATTTCCTTTGTTTTATATCCTATACTCCCTTTATTTTTCTCTTATTAACTTAATGATTCTTTTGAGATTTACTGCGAATACAGCCATTGCTCCCTGCATTTCCATGCCGTTAAGGCCTGATGATGACGCAACGTCATAACCATGCCTGTGTTTTAGTTCGCTGTTTTTTGCTTCTATCTTATAGCGTTCTTTCATCTTCTCTTTAAAATACTCTGTCTCCTGAAACTCTGCCTGCCCACTGTGGGCATCGCAGACCAGTGTTTCACTGTAGGTCTTCTTTTTTGCCCCCTCCTTGTAACAGCCTTCCCTGTATGGGCAGCATTTACATTTTTCCACGTCAAAAAAATATATCATCCGTGGGTTTTTATTCTTTTTCTCTTTTCGCCGTTTATCATGATATTTACGGATTGCCAGATGCCCCGCCCTGCATTGGTACATGCCGGCATCTTTATTGAATTCAAATTCATCTTCTTTGCTCCGTTTCCCCTGTGTAATAACGCTGTTTAACCTGGCAATCAGCTCATACCCTCCATCTTTTGCCGCTTCAATATTTTTCTTATCTGAATAAGCCTTGTCGCCGATGACTGTTTCCACTTCGATTCCGGCATCCCTGCTTTTCCTGACCAGAGCCGGAAGTTCTCTTCCATCTGTCTTTTCCCCGCTGGTAACTGTTGCCGCCGTAATAATCCGTTCTTCCGTCATGGCGATATGTGTCTTATATCCAAAAAAAGAAGTGTCCGCTGTTTTATGTCCGGTTTTGGCATCCCCATCTTTTGAAGTTTCCAGATGCTCCATGTCGTCACTGACGGATTCTTCTAATAAATTTATTTTTTCCTGCACTTTCGGATAACCGCATAATCTTTCCTTTCCCTTTATCACTGAGATAAGCTCTTTGCAGTATTCTAATTCTTTTTCCAAAGAATCTTCCGTGTTTTTATCGGGTAATTGTTCTTTCATTGTTTCATCTATTTCATAGATGGCACGCCGCAGTTTCTTAGACTGCTCCTGAAGTGCCTGCCTTGGCGTTTTCTGATTATACCTTGATTTTGTATGAGTCGCATCCACGATAATGGATTTCGATTTTATGATTCCTTTATCCAATGCAATCCGAACCGTTTTAGCAATCAGCATGTCCAGAAGATTCATGTCTTTTAAACGCAGTTTACGAAACTTGGTCAATGAACTGGGATTTATGACTTTATCTTCCGGCGCCATGTCCAGAAAATATTTGAAAGACATATCATATTTAGACCGCTCTACAACATCGGCATCTGATAAGTCATAAATGGATTTTAAAAGCAGATATTTGAACATCCGGATTGGCGGGACTGCATTCCGTCCATTATTCAGACAATATTTATCAAGCAGTCCATCATAAATAAAACTGAAATCAACCAGTTCTTTTATCTGCCGAAGAAGATTGTCTTTCGGGATTACTAATTCATATATTTCCATGTATGGGCTTAACACTAATCTCTGTTGTTGTTCAATCATAAAAACACCGCCTGTATTTGATATATACATTATAGCAAATACAGACGGTATTATCTACTTTTTCAGTGCCCTCCGGATTCAGCGAAGGGGTTACATCATCCCCTGATGGGTGAGGGGAGGGCATTCCGCCATCATTTACTGGCGGTTTTGGAGAAGGCGTTACATTCTCATTTTCGGCTGGCGCAGTAGATGGTCTTTCATCATCTCCTGATGACGGGCTTGGGGAAGGGGTTACATTATCGCCTGAAGGACTTGTCCCAGGCGTATCCCCGCCATCTGACGGCTTCGCTGTTTCCCCATTTTCATCAGGAGATGGCCGGACAGGGTTCGCTGGGTTATCACCCGGCTTTGACGGTGACGGGTTATCATCATTCCCGTTATTTTCTGTTCCTGTAGTTCCCTGCCCGTCCACTTTCGGTATCGTAACATCAAGGATAGTAATTTCAGCCAAAGCATCCTGATCTGAAAATAATCTGCCGCATCTGCTACAGGCCCAGTGTTCTCGGTATCCTGTTTCTGACACAGTGGCGGCTTTTTCCGACACCTTTGAAAGACTGTGCCCTAATGCGACAACTTCCATCTTTTTGCGACTGATCTCCTGGCTGCAGGATGTGCAATATGCCACCTCATCATAAGAGCCGGATTCCGTACAGTCTGCATTTACAGGGTTTTCTTTTACCGGAGTTCCTGGTATATGACCTGTTTTGGCAAGCGTTTCTGTCCTTGTATCCCCGCAATTATTGCAGGAGAAGACTTTTTGTCCCTCTTGCTGGCATGTCGCTTCCTGTATAACCTCGCCCTCATTCCAGCTATGCCCTGTAATTTCAATCTCCGTAACATCTTTCGTGCTGTCACAGTTTTTACAGTGGATTGACTTACTCCCTGCTTCCCTGCAGTCCGCAGCCTTGTCTATGGTAAAATCCGCATCCCAGTCATGTCCTTTCGCATCAACTGTTACCGAATCCCTCATGACATCACCACAGACAGAGCAGATGGTGTGTCCCTTCCCCTGTTCTGTACAGGTCGGCTCACGATCCACATCTCCATCAAAACGCACTGTCATATCTTCCGTACATGGTTCTCTTGTAATTGTAACCGCAACAGAGATTGTCTGGTATATTTCCTTATCGTCCCCTGTATATTCCGCAGTTGCCACAACGGAACCCCCGGCAGGGATTTCCTTATCTCCGTCCCCATTCTGCCATTCCCAGCCATCTGGGAGAATCAGGCTGTCAGATACCGTCCTTACCGTATTGGCTGCATCAATCCGGCTTTGGGGGATATTAAGGGGATACGCCCCATACGCACCAACTTTAAAAAATTGACAAAGTTGCTGTCTTGGCATCTTACGTTTTTCAATAAAAGCATTTTTAGACAGTTCTAAAAAATCATGAGAAAACATAGTTTCTTTATCTGGAAGTAACATCGTATAAATCAAAAAGCGTACTAATTTCGTTTCTTTCCATACACTTCGATTCTGTCCGGATGTTCCAAGAGGGGGAAAAATCAATATCTCCGAGATATTTTTCTATGAGCAGTGCCAAAAACATTTTTCCGTTTAACCACACTTCACTGGATTCTTTTGTTTTTGTAGGAATATTTCCTAATCCAAGTAAGGATTTATATCTTTTAAATACAAGTTCTACCTGCCAGCGTAAACGGTAAAATCCAAGTATTTTTTCTGCAGAAACGGATGCAGGAAGCGACGTAATTACAAACATAAACTGATGTGTAAATTTAGTATCTTCGCTATAGGTTATCTGTTTTTTGCTTTCCAGTCTCTTTAACCGCTTTTCTTCTATCACTATTTCTTCTTTTGTTTTCTTTACTGCACATATTCTCAATGGGATAAGATTTTTATTACTATCTTTGATAAAAACGATAAGTTCTTCTGCTTTTTTACCGATGGTTTTTAACCAGCCAGAAAGAAGTATTTTTTCTCCCTGCTGGTTGTATAAGTTAAATGACTTGTTTTTTATTCTTATTATAAACTCTCCACCACTTCCCAGGCAATGTTCGATACTTGTAATAGTTCCATAGGCACGGTCTGCTATGATAAGGTCTTTCTCCTTAATGTCGAAATTTTTGAGACTTTCTCCTGTAGACTGTTCTGTTAGTTTGAATTGGTTACACGTTAATGAAAACAGGTCAATTCCGTAATGTAAGTGCCATGTTTTCTTTACAGCTCCTTTTTGAACAATATCAGAAGCATCCACAGCAATTACCCTGTATGGCTCAAGTTCTTTTGGTTTTTTATAATGAATGATTTCATTTGGTATCATCTTTGATATCAGCCATTGAATCCAGTCTTTGCATTGAATAAATTTTTTTATGAGTGCAGTATCACTTATATTTCCTATATTTTTCAGAATTGCAAACTGGCTTACATCTACTAAAGAATGATTATCATAAAGATAATACAACAGTAATATAATTAAATCCAATGGCGTTTTTATGACTCTTTTTCTTCTGATTGCTTTCTTTTCATAACAT
>DKUB01000060.1 GCA_002490465.1 Lachnoclostridium sp. UBA7215 | reverse complement strand
TGACTTTTGACACCTACATCATATTATAGCGGTATAAAAGTTCCAGTGTATCAGGCTTTCCTAAATCCGTATCTATACTGTATATCGTGCTAAAGTTCTGAAATACGACGTTCTGTATTTCAACGGAAATACTTTCAAGAAATTGTGCTGCAGAAATTTTATCCAGCTTTTTCTTGGAATATAGAACCCTGATAAAAGCAGCAAATACGGGCATATACCAAAGCGGTATATTGTAATCAATGCTTTTGGCTTGGTTTTCTTTCAGGACAAATTTATTGGAATAAAAATCGAAAACAAACTTCCTGTAAATATTATGTATTTCAGGAAAATCTTTAAAATGCTCATATTCTCTGGAAGTGACAAGGGCATTTGCGGCAAAAAATTCAGAGTCGCTATACATATCTTCAAAATAATTAAAATAAGCTTTGGTTGTTTCTTCTATATAGATACTATCTAAGGTACAGGTGTCGCAGCTATAAATATATTTGGAAAGTTCCTTTTTGGTCTTGATGGTTTCGCTATAAACAGGCAGAAGTACAGTTCCAATGGAGATATGTGTCTGTTTCAGTTCTGCCAGTTTTTTTGACATATTTTCCAAAGTCGAATATAAGTTTACATTCATATTACGAGCCTCCTAAAAAATAAATGTGATATTATAAACCAAATTCCTTTTTAAATCAAGAGGGAATTTTTTAATTGATTCAGTCCCCTTAGACCGTAAATGCTTTGTGTGCTAATATGGCATTGATAGAGGGCGCAGGGGAAATCATGCTGCTTATTATAGCATGGCAAGATAAAATTGTAAGTAGAATTGGGTTTACGCGAGCGTTAAATGAGTCAGTATTTTAAAAGAAAATTTCCTGTTTTCAAATGATCTGTGGAGGAGGGGTGAAAAATTCGGGAAGTTTGGGAATTTGGGAATAGAGTATCAGAGAAGGAGGCATAAAATGGCAGGCGCAGAGAAAGTAGAGATGGTAAAGGTGGTTGACAACAAAAAGGGCAGAGCGGAAGGAAAATTTGATACAGAAAAAAACTTTGATGTTCAGGGTAACAACGAGGTGTATATTGTAAGCCAGACAATTTCGACTGTACCAGATAAAGGCATATCACAGTCTGCACAGCAGGAGAGAGCTGGAAGGGAGCAGTTAAAGCCGAATAGTCCGCCGATTTCTGCAATGCAGCCGAAAAGGGAGCAGTTTGGATTTGGAAATATAGGTAATCCCTTAAATCCACCCAACACGCAAAATATGGGAATGTTAAATGATGGAAATGCCCCCATGAATGCAACTGTTCAAATCGAAAAGATAATAAGCAGCGAAGTCCTTTCTAAATATGGATGCAGGATAATGGTCGGCAGAAGTGAGGCTGTTTATAAGGAAATACCCGTATCAAAATATGCGGATGGGAAATGGCTGTATGATATTCCGGGCTTTGTGCCATATAAGGACAGAAAGGCAATCACTATTTATCTGAATCAGACAGTTATGATGTTTCAGGGTGGTATGGAATATGAGGTTAGAAAGCCGGGGTGGAAAGAAACAGCAAACGGATTTATATATGTAACGCCACAGGGAGTAATCGGTCATGCGCCTGTTGCCATCAAGTCCTTGTATGGTCAGGAATTTGGAAGATATGAAAACAGGCAGGATGTAGGGCGCATACAGGAATTTTTAAATATGGAAAATCTGACGCCCAAAAGTCCGGTAGCAACAATCATATGCCTTTACATAATTTCAAGCTTTAATTATTCGCTGTTTAAGAAAGCCAAAATTCCTATAAAGTTCCTGCTATTTTTGCATGGGAAACGAACAACTCGGAAAACCAGTCTTGTATCGGCAATGACACAGTTAGAACACCGTAGGACGGCACGTTATACTCTGCGCAGCACAAGCGCAGGATTGGAAGCGGGATTTCGCATTTATAAAGATGCGGTTATGCTGGCAGATGACCTCTGCCCTACGCAGAGTACCTATGAACAAAGGGCGCTGCAAAGTAACGTGGAATTGCTGACACGCAGCTTTGGAGATGGGAATGGGAAACAAAGAAACCATGATTACAGTGACAATCCTAATATTGAGCAGTATGAAGCGGAAGGCGGCGCAGTTATTACCGGAGAATATGTTACAGGGGTGGAAAGTTCCTTATCCCGGAGTTTGTTTTTATTGTTAAGGGAGGGGGATGTGGATTTAAACTTATTAACAATGGTACAGGAGGATGATACCCTGTTGGCAAGGTTTATGTGGGGATTTCTGGACTATATAACCCGGACACAGGCACAGGTTTTTAGCTTTATTTCTCAAAGATGCAAAGACTATAGAAATCGTCTGCAAAGTATTTATGCTAATGGCAGATATGCGGAATATCATGCACAGCTACAGACTGCTTCGGATCTTTTATTGATGTATGGTGAGGAAACAAGGCAGATTAGCCATAATGAGGCAGAGCAGATAAGCCAGAGGCACAATGCAGCCTTGCAAGCTGTAATCAGGGAAAACGATATAAATCTGGTGAAAGAATCCCCTGTCACACAGTTATGCAATGCAATCACGACAGCGATAGAAAGCGGTGACTATCCAATAGCCGGAAGATATGATAACCCTGATAAGCCGACAAGGACAATTTTGGTAGACGATACCTATTTTTACATACCGCAGCCGTTACTAAAGGACATAAAGGCGGCATATGACAGAGATAATGGAAAAAGCAGCAACAGTCTTTCGGCTTCTGCAATCTATCTGGGAAACTTATTAGCTGACAATGGCATTATTACTGTTTTTAATGAGGGAGGCGGTAAGCGCAATGCAAAAGGAATTGTGATAGGCGGTAAAAAGGTGCGGTATATTCATGTATTCAGGCAGCGTCTGCAGGAGCATACCGCATTATGAAAGATTTGACTTATATATTATAACAATGAGCAGCAAGTAGATGTTTTAAATTTTCAAAGAAGGAGGCGGACATTATGCAGGTAAGCTATTATACAGTGGAGGAAGTGCAAAAGATGTTGGGCGTTTCTAAGTCAAAGGCGTATAAGATTATAAAGGAGCTGAACGAAGAACTGAAAAGAAACGGCTACATTATCACTCCCGGTAAGATTTCCCGAAAGTATCTGGAAGAAAAGTGTTATGGACTTGTGATGTAGTAAAAATATTCCCCGGCTGCTGCGATAGCCGGGGATTTATAGGAGGATGATATTTATGAGCGAACCGTATAAAAATGATAAAGGTTTGTGGGATGTGAATTTCCGTTATGTCGATTACAAGGGCGATCATAAGCGGAAACACAAATGCAATTTTAAGACCAAGAGGGAAGCGCAGGAGTTTATGGATTCTTTTCTGGCGAAGCAGTCTAAAAATCTGAATATGAGCTTTAAGGATTTTGTGGATTTGTATTATGAGGATATGAGCCACCGTTTAAGGGAGAATACCATGAGGTCGAAAAAATATATCATAGACCTAAAGCTGATCCCCTATTTTGGCAAGCGGAATATATGTGATATTTCAGCGGCAGATATTCGCCTGTGGCAGAATGAGCTTTTGGAACAGAACTATGCACAGACGTATTTAAAGACGATTCACAATCAGCTTACGGCGATTTTTAATTATGCTGTGCGGTATTATGATCTTCCGCGCAATCCCTGTATTCAGGCGGGTTCTATTGGAAAGAGCCATGCGGAGGAAATGAATTTTTGGACAAAAGACGAGTTTGAACGCTTTTTGGAGGCGGTGGAGGACAAGCCCATATCATATTATGCGTTTATGATGCTGTTCTGGACAGGCTTACGAGTGGGCGAGCTGCTGGCATTGTTATTTGGGGATGTTGATTTTGAGAATAAGACATTGAGCGTAACAAAGTCGCTGCAGCGGATTGATGGTCGGGATGTTGTGACAGAACCGAAAACAGAAAAGGGGAAAAGGAAGATTACCCTGCCGGATTTTCTGCTTGGGCATTTACAGGAATATTCAGACCGTAAATATGGCATTATGGCAGACGAGAGAATGTTTCCTGTTACGAAATCATATCTGGAGCATGAGATTGTAAGGGGCGTCGGCATATCGGGCGTAAAACGCATTCGCTTGCACGATCTCCGGCATTCCCACGCCTCTATGCTGATTAGCCAGTTGGATGCGCCGCCGCTATTGGTGGCACAGAGGCTTGGACATGAAAAAATCCAGACAACGCTTCAAACATACAGCCATCTCTATCCGAATCAGGCGGAGGAGCTGGCAGAAAAATTGGAGAATCTGAATAAAAAACTGAATAACGAATCAGATAATGGGAAAGGAGAAGATAATGCCGGGGATTCATAAAAATGGAACAATAGCTTTTCGACCGTCAGAATGGCAGAAGCATTTGATTGATGAAAGAGCAGCATTGAGCGGAATGTTCAAGAAAGACTTTATTACAAGAAGTTGTCTTTTCGATTCTATAATCGTTACAGGAACAAAGGAGAATATAGACCGAATTATAGCTTCCGTACAGGAAATGGAGGCTGTGCTAATTGAAATCGCTGGAATGTTGGTAGAGCATTCCGGCGATTTTCCATTAGAGGGTGAAACGATAAAAGACATTCGGGCTGATTTCCTCGCAACGGTAATTACCATAGTGGAAATATTGGACGGTGCATCTTATCTGTTCCACAAAAAAGCGCCGGAAAGAGCTAAGGATTGGAAAGTGTCGTTAGAGGAAGAACAGTTCAGGCATATTTTACAGATGGATGCAGAAAAGGAAAATGGGGCAAAGGGGGTTGTGGAAAAAGGTACTTGATGATATGATAGTAAAAGAAATTGTTGTTGACTTTAAAGCGGTCGATCGGAAGCGTAAAATGTGGGGCATGGCTGTAAAGCTGCGTTCCAGCAGGATGTTTTCATCAAGTTCCACAGGGCTTAAAAGTTCCACTGGCGTTCCAAAAGAAATAAAAACCATATAGACAAGGTGGAAAAGTGGTAAAATTGACGTTAGATTTACTACTAAAACCAATGAAAAGTATG
>DKUB01000085.1 GCA_002490465.1 Lachnoclostridium sp. UBA7215 | reverse complement strand
GAAGGCTTTGCAAAATTTGTATCCGTACAGGGACATTATAATTTGATTTTCCGGGAGGAGGAACGGGAGATGATACCCTTTTGTCAGGAGGACAATATTGCCCTGACGCCATACAGTGCTCTGGCAGGCGGCAGGCTGGCAAAAAGACAGGGTGAGGATAGTAAGAGGGGACGGGAGGACAGTTACGCAAAGCTGAAATACGATGGTACAAAGGCGATGGATGGGGAAATTATCCGAAGGGTAGAAGAAATCGCAGACAGGCGGGGTATCACGATGACAGAGGTTGCCCTGGCATGGCTGCTTACGAAAGTAACTTCTCCAGTGGTCGGTGCAACGAAGTTTCATCATATCGGGGACGCCGCAAAGGCAGTGGATTGTAAACTGACGGAGGATGAAATTGTGTGGCTGGAAGAATCCTATGTACCCCATGCCTTAGTGGGAGTTATGGCACAGAATACGCGGGAGAATGCGGCCCAAAAGCATGTATGGTCTGTCGGGAATCAAAAAATAGAGTAAGATGGACACATAAAATGAAAATCACATAAAGAAATAAGTAAAAGAAAGTGAGGGCATAACAATGAAAAATTTACAGGAAACAGATCCGGAATTTATGGAACGGTTTGAACAGTTCGCCTATGATGAGGTGGTAAATGAGGAAGGGCAGCAGCTCCCGGAGGACACCAGATATATGGCAATTCTGGCAACGCTGCTTGGGTGCCAGGGAGTGGAGGAGTACAGAGAAACGCTTCCGAACGCATTGGAGGCAGGACTAACCCCGGTCATGGTTAAGGAGATCGTTTACCAGTCGGTGGATTACCTTGGCATTGGCAGGGTGCGCCCGTTTCTGGCGGCAACCAATGAGATATTTACGGAACGTGGAATTTCACTTCCGCTGGAGGGGCAGGCAACTACCACAATGGAGAACCGTCTGGAAAAGGGAGTGCAGGCACAGGTGGATATCTTTGGCGAAGGCATGAAAGAGGCATGGAAGGGCGGACATATCAACCGTTGGCTGGCTGCAAACTGCTTTGGGGATTACTATACCAGAACAGGCCTTACGCTGGCACAGAGGGAGATGATTACATTTTGCTTTCTGGCAGCACAGGGTGGTTGTGAACCACAGTTGGCTGCCCATGCAAAAGGCAATATGAATATGGGCAATGATAAGGAGTTTTTGATCCGGGTTGTTTCCCAGTGTCTTCCTTATATCGGATATCCAAGAAGCCTGAATGCCATTACATGTGTGAACAAAGCAGCGGAATCAGATAGTTGAGATGCAAAAGTTATGTTTGGGAATAGAAATGAGTGGAAGAATTGATGTGAGTTGGGGAAGTTGGTTTTCGGTGAGAATGCCATTTCAGAATTGTCTAGAAAATTACGATAAGTAAAATGGAATAAAATCATCACAATACAATCAATGCCCGGAAAGCAATCAATTAACAAAATATTGTCTTCCGGGCATTGCTCTGTTATACTTAAGATTAACAATGATAAGGAGGAACAGTGCTTATGGAAATCCGGGTTCTTCGCTATTTCCTTACTGTGGTAAGGGAGGAAAGCATTACAAAAGCTGCCGAGGTACTGCATATCACACAGCCGACACTCAGCCGCCAGCTATCCCAGATGGAAGAGAATATCGGTGTAAAACTGTTTCACAGGGGTACAAGGAAAATTACCCTCACCAGTGAGGGAATGTTACTCCGCAGGAGGGCAGAGGAAATATTACAGCTTGTGGACAATACAGAAAAAGAACTGGTGGAGCAGGAGGAGCAGATAGAAGGGAAGATTACGATAGGCTGTGGAGAACTTGCCTCGGTTCAGGTTTTGTCGGAACTGATTGATGCTTTCAGTAAAAAACATCCCGGTGTTACCTATGATATTTTTACGGCAACAGCAGATCTGGTTAAGGAACAGATGGATAAAGGTTTGATTGATATTGGGCTTTTGCTGGAACCAGTTGATATTGAAAAGTATGAGTTTATCCGTCTTGACATAAAGGAGAAATGGGTTGTGCTAATGCGGCCGGATGATAAACTGGCAAAGAAGGAATCTGTCAGTGCGAAAGATTTATCGGAACTTCCGGTGATTTTACCCCGCCGTCTGAATGTGCAGAGTGAGCTTGCCAGCTGGTTCGGTGATTACTATGGGAACCTGCATGTATTGTTTACCAGTAACCTGAACACCAATGGAGCGGTGATGGTCAGAAACGGTCTGGCTTATTCTGTTGTTATTGAAGGTTCTGTTCCTTTCTGGGACCATACAAAGATTACATACAGGCCACTATCTCCGGAATTGATGGCAACCTGCGTGCTGGCATGGAAACGTCAGCAGCCCTTCAGTCTGGCGGCAACAAAATTTATTGAATATGCAAAATGCTTTTTAGGCATGAGTAAGTCATAAAAACTAAGTATTTGATATAAACTGCATAGGGAAATATAATGTAAGTGTACAAGGTTTGAAGTTTCACTAACGCATGAAAGAACCATGCGAAGTGAAACTAAGTCAAACCTGAGAAAAATGCAAAAAACAGCATAAATGCTGTGGCATTTTTTACACTTACTTTTTTCTTGCGATAATCTGTAACGCAGGGTGTGGCAGGGGTTGCGGTAAATAGGTATACGTTAGCAGAAGGTTCAGCAGAAATTTTTGTAGATGATGTACTGGAAATGGAGGTTTTTATGACAGCAGAGGAAGCAGGCAGGCAGTATCATATCAGTATGGAAAAAATCAGGTATTATGAAGATAATGGACTTTTGGAACACAGTGTTTTAACAGATGGCACAATAGAATATACAGAGGCACAGATACACTGTGTAGGGATGATTCATTCCCTGCTGCAGACAGGAATGGGGATGGAAGATGTAAAAAAATATATGAAACATTTTTATGAAAATAAGAGCGACAAGAAGGAGCAGATACAAATTTTGCGAAAGCAGCGTTTTCAGGTGCTGGATGAAATCCATAGGAAACAGCAGTCACTGGATGAATTGGATTACATGATTGGCGAATTAAAGAAAGGAGCGGCAGGATGAGGATGAAAAAATGGGGCATTGCTTTGGTGGCAGTCACGATGGCAGGTGTTTTGGCCGCTTGTGGAGGCAATACGGACATACAAGAGGATGGTAACAAGGCGGGGCAGGAAAATATCAGTGCAGAATCAACACAAAATGCAGAATCGGTTCGCTCCATGGAAACGGAGCAGAGTAATGTTTTGATTGTTTATTTCTCCCGGTATGGGAATACGGATTATCCAAATGATATGGATGCATCCACTTCTGCCAGTGTTGTTCTGGATGGAGATGAGCGTTTCGGAACGACAGGATATATTGCCAATCTGATCAGGCAGTCTGTTGGCGGGGAACTTCATCTGATTGAAACGAAAGAAACCTACCCAGAAGATTTTGATGAGCTGACGGATCAGAACCATGATGAGATGGACGATGGCTATCTGCCGCCACTGAAAGAAAGCAATCTGGAACTGGCCAAATATGATACTGTTTTTATTGGTTATCCGGTATGGGCAACGGATGTTCCGCAGGCGGTTCTCTCTTTTTTGGATGAATATGATTTATCAGGGAAGACGGTAATCCCATTTTGCACCCATGACGGATATGGGGCAGGAAACAGTTATCAGTCCATAGGGAAAGCAAGCAACGCCGGAAAAATGTTAGATGGCCTGGCAGTGGAGGCGGAGGATGTTCCCACTGCACAGAAAACGGTGGCAAAATGGTTGGATTCCATTGGGATACCCGGGCAGAATGCATCCGAAAATTTGGGAGAGACAGCAATCAAAATTCAAGTTGGCGGTAAAGAGCTGGATGGCGTGATGTATGGCACTCCTCTGGCAAAGGAGATACAGGGCAAATTCCCATTGACTGTTTCCATGTCAGGATATGGTGGAAGGGAATATTATGGCGGCATTGAATTTACACCGGAAAAAGCAGATGGAGGGCAGCTGTATTTTGAGAATGGCGACATTACTTACTGCGGGACCAATAATTCCATGGCAATATTTTATGCCCAGACAGACCAGCCGGATTTAACCATGGAAGTCATTCCTATTGGAAGGGTTACATCGGATTTATCCGTCTTTGATACCTTTGGCAGTACGGAGGATATTACATTCACATTAGCAGAATAGACAGGAGGAATTGGATATGGATATTTTAGTATTGGCAGGGAGTCCGCATAAACAGGGGACTTCCAATACACTGGTGAAGGAGTTTGTAAGAGGGGCAAAAGAAACCGGGCATCAGATTACCATTTATGACTGTGCATATGGGAATATCCATCCCTGTCTTGGATGTGACCATTGTGGCATGAATGGGGACTGTGTCCAGAAGGATGATGGAAATGAGGTGCTGGCAAAACTTCTTTCTGCAGATGCTGTTGTCTTTGCAACCCCGGTTTATTATTTTGGTATGAGCGCCCAGTTAAAGGTAATGATTGACCGTTTTTATGCAAGGAATGGGGCAATTACACGTAAGAAAATGAAAGCAGCGTTGATTACAACGGCATGGAATGATGATGAGGTAGTTATGAAAGGGATTAAAACCCATTTTGGGATTATTTTTGATTATCTGTCTTTTCAGAACAGGGGAATGATTCTGGCAAAGGGGGCAGGAACTGTGGGCATGATGCCGGAACGTTATAAGAAAGAAGCATATTATCTTGGTAAATCAATATAGGAAATGTTAGAAAGATATTACGGGGTGTTACGGCATGAATAATAAGATGAAGATAAAAAGAATGATTGATTTGGCAATGACGGTTATTTTGCTTGCACTGATGGCATTTCAGATCACAGGGCAGGAGCTTCACGAGTGGCTTGGCGCCGGTATGCTTGTACTGTTTCTGGTACATAACATCTTGAATTTTAAGTGGTACAAAAATCTGTTCAAAGGGAAATATTCGCCCCTTCGTGCCCTGCAGGCCATGCTTAATGTTTCAATCCTTGCTGCTGTTCTTTGTCTGGCCTACAGCGGAATCATTATGTCAGGATATGTCTTTGGTTTTATTTCCATAAGCGGGCAGATGGCGCTGGCACGTCAGATGCACATGGCAGCTTCTTATTGGGGATTTGTATTGATGAGTGTCCATCTTGGGTTCCACTGGGGCGTGGTTACAGGGGTGGCAGGAAAGAAATTCAGAAACCGGAAACTGCCGGAGGTGGTTCCATGGATATTGAGAAGTGTGGCAGTAGTCATTGCCGCTTATGGGGCAGTCTGTTTTTATCAGGCAGATATTCTTTCCTATATGCTACTGAAAATTCAGTTTGCTTTCTTTGATTTTGGGCAGTCAGGCATTTCGGTATTTATGGAATACACAACCATGATGGGACTGTGGGTATTTCTTGGCTATTATTTTGCAAAAAGTTTTCAAAAACTTACATCTGCAAAAAGAAAAAAGGAGGGAGCGGGCCGGTGAGAAAATTCAGTGTTATTTTACTTGTATTTGTGTTGATGGTCATGGCAGGCGCCTGTGGAAAAACTGAAAAATCACAGAACCAGCAGCCTGTTTCGGAGAGTTCAGTGCCAGAAGAAGATACAGAAGGCAGGAAAGCCGGCAATCAGGATACACCGGAAGATTTTGTCCTGATAAAGGGAGGCAGTTTTCAGATGGGAAGCCCGGATACGGAGGACTGGCGTTCGGAGGATGAAACAGTACATCCGGTTACGGTCAGTGATTTCTATATGGGAGCTTATGAGGTATCTCAGAAAGAGTATCAGGAAATGATAAAAAATAATCCGAGTAATTTCAAAGGGGATGACCTTCCGGTAGAGAACCTGACGTGGTATGAGGCAGTCGCTTACTGCAATGCCCGCAGTGAAAAAGAAGGTCTGGAAAAAGCATATACGGTAGACGGCCGGAATGTAACGTGGAACCGCAGTGCAGACGGATACCGCCTGCCAACAGAGGCAGAATGGGAGTATGCGTGCCGGGCAGGGACGGAAACTCCTTTTAATACGGAAACTTCCATCAGTCCAGAGGAATCCAATTATTTCGGGCATTATCCCTATCTGATTGAGGAAAATTATTTTTCGCAGGAAAAACTGGATACGGAGCCGGGGGAGTACCGGGAAACGACGGTTGCAGCGGACAGTTTTTCTCCTAATGCGTGGGGCTTATATAATATGCATGGCAACGTGGGAGAATGGTGCTGGGATTATTATGGTGTTTATCCTGATGAAGAACAGACTGATCCTGCCGGAGCAGAGACAGGAACCAGACGGATTTACCGGGGTGGTGGGTGGAATGATTTTGCCAAGCATATAAGAAGCGCTTACCGTGCCTCGTCCCCAGCGGACAGGAGCAACGCTGCGGTGGGGCTGCGGCTGGTAAGAAATGCAGTGTTGCTGGAAGGCAGAATTGTAGATACAGAGCAGAAAGCCTCTGGAAAGGGAGATGGAAGCACATTGATTGTTTTCTTTTCATGGGGCGGTAATACAAAAGGGATTGCACAGGAAATCCAGTCACAGACGGGTGCAGACCTGTTTGAGATAGAGTTGGTCCATCCATACTCGGAAGATTATAATACCGTGCTGGATGAGGCACAGCGTGACCAGAACGAACAGGCGAGACCGGAGATAAAAATCCATGTGGAAAATATGGATCAGTATGATACCATCATTCTGGGTTATCCAAACTGGTGGGCATCCATACCGATGCCGATTGCCTTGATGTGGTAAAGTAAAATTGTA
>DKUB01000005.1 GCA_002490465.1 Lachnoclostridium sp. UBA7215 | reverse complement strand
GGGCAACAGCAAGTACATGAATATGAAGCATCTGGAGGCTGCCTCTGACGACACCTCTATCGCTGGCTGACCTCATTCAGCAGAAGCCTGCAAACCAAATTTGCGCATAATTCTTGACAGTACCTTCCGTCACTGTGGTTTTAATTTTGCGAAAGGATAGATTTCCATGAATATTATTGAAAAAAGCGAATCCATCCGTGCTGGTCTGCGGAAAGGCTTTCAGGATGGCACCTCCGAGATGGCCCAACGCAAATGCTATGGCTATGACGTTGGAGCGGATGGTACGTTGGTGGTCAACCCCAATGAGGCGAGCATTGTCCGCTGGATCTTTGACCGCTACCTCAGCGGTGACAGTCTGGGCAAAATCGCTACTGGACTGGAGATGCAAAGCGTTCCGTCCCCTACCGGTAGGCCCAAATGGAGCCGGGAGGCTATCAGCAAACTGATCTCCAACGAAAAGTATACAGGCAGAGTGCTACTCCAGAAAACCATCAGCGCCGGTGGTGCCCAAATCAAAAACGATGGCTTTATGGAGCAGTATCTTTATTCCGGCTCCCATGAGGCCATTATACCTGATGAGATATTTAGGGATGCCCAGCAGAAGAAACTGCAACGTACAAACCAGCCAGAAAAAGAACTGTCCATTCAACTATTCTTTTAATTCAACCAAATTGAGTAATGCTTGTTGTGATACTTGTGGCAAGGAAACGTTTATATCAGCATTTAAAATGCCGCGTCCCCACACGGATAATGTTTCACTTATTTTATGACATTTTCCTGATGGAATACCAAAACTTACATCAACGAGTAGTTCAGCATGTGGAAACGGGGAGACAAAATACCCTGCAGGCATTAATCTTTGCTGGCGCAGTAATTGTTTTTTCAGTTAACTGCTTTTATGATGTCTCCTTTGAAATTTTTGTAAACCTCTCCATGTGCGTGATATTGCCTTTGATTGCGTTTAGTCTTGTCATTTCAATGCTCACGGTTAATATAAAAATATGCTCTTATGGAGAGTATCTATCAACAATTGAGCAACGAATCAACAAGCTCCTCCATTATAGCACCGATTCTAATGCGCCTGCTGACAAAAAGATAGTTGACTGGGAACGATGGAGGCGCACATATGGGATAGCACAAGAAAAAGCTGTATTTTTTGACGGCTATTTGCTTTATGCTGGAATCATTATCGGGGCATTCCTTTCATTCTTAATTCGATTAATATATCTCAATAGGTATTCTCATTCTTATCTTAGATTTTGGGCCTTAGGTACCCCACTTCTTTTTGCATTCTTCCTAACACTCGCAGTCAGTTTTCTGAAGAAATTGCAGGAACATACATTTAGAGTCAGCAACAGGATCACATCCGAGGGGATAGCATACGGAAAAGCTAATGTTAAAGATCGTACACACACCGTCAAAATCGCGTTGAAAAATTCCGCAATATTTGCTGGAACCTATGTTGTATTGATAATACTTCTCTTTGCCTCGATACCATTTTCGTTTTATATTCCAAGTGATACAACAAACTGGATTGATCATCAGGTTATTGCGCACCGAGGATTGCATAATGCAGAGTATCCGGAAAATACATTGGGAGCGTTTAGTAATGCAATTTTACATGGTTATGCAATAGAATTAGATATTTGGTTTTCCTCGGACGGAATTCCTGTTGTCATACATGATAAAAATGTTTCCCAACTCTGTCAGGTTAATCGGAATATCACAGACATGTCATTTGAAGAAATACGACAACTGATGGTGCTGAATAAAGAGAAGATACCAACTCTGCAGGAAGCTTTAGAACTTATCAATGGGGATATTCCTGTAATCATAGAAATAAAACCGTACTTTCCTTCAGAAAACGAAAATCAGGTGCTTGCAGATATTCTTCAGAAATATGACGGAATGTATGTAATCCAGTCCTTTAGTCCACTCCCATTAAGTTGGATGAAAGGTCATTATCCAAACATCCCAAGAGGACAATTGTATGCGGATTGGGGACCTTTGTCAAATAAGTGGATTTTCCGTCTGCGAGACAATCTTTTTAATTTGCTAAGTGCGCCTAATTTCATTGGATATGATCGGAACGCTCTTCCATCTGCATCGTTAGACCAGGCAAGAGATGACAAAATACCAATTGTTGGATGGCTATATAAAATCGACAGCTCTGGAAAAATCGACAGTGATGAGTTATTTTTAGATGGGCATATTGTTGAGATGGATTAATTCCATCTTTTGAACATTTTATTCAAAAATGTGGTGCTTTTATCTAGGAGCCACTGCAATCAGCTTGTTCTTTATCGGGAAGTTTCAATATAAAAATAATTGAATTTACTTTAGCTATGTTTACTTGTTGGCTATCAAACGCTAACGTGCAAATATATTCATTATGAAAGTTATTTTATGTTATGCTGTGGGGGATTCGAGGTCCTGAGTAAATCGCAAAAAGCGATAATCATTTTTATCTTGAAATGAAGTGTACCCCAAGTCAAGGACAAGGAGAGTTTTTTGTCTTCGATAAAAAGGGGGCGAAAAAGTTAACTGTTGGTTTTAGGCGGCGGGACGCTGAGAGGATACTCACCAGTCATGAGATACCGGTAATATTCAGCGGGGGCCAGGCGGGCGAGATCCCACTGATAGCGCTCGTTATTGTAATAGTCGGCCCAGGTGCGGATCGCCTGGTGGATCTGCTTAAAGCAGGTACAGCCGGACAGGTCAATCTCGTCCTTCATGTGGCCGAAGAAGCTCTCCTGGGGCGCGTTGTCCCAGCAGTTGGCGCGGCGGGACATGGACTGGCGGAGCCGGCTGTCCTTCACAAGCTGGACAAACTTCACGCTGGTGTAATGGGCGCCCTGGTCGCTGTGGATCAGGACTTGAGCCTGTAAGGATGGGCCATGGCGTTCCATCAACTGGTTCACGGTTTCCAGAACAAAATCCACCTCCAGGGATTCGCTCAGTACCCAGGCCAGAAGCTCTTTTGTGCAGGCGTCGATGATGGCGGACAGATAGCAGCGGGGAGCTTTGCCGTTGGAGATGTACGTGATATCAGTGAGCAAGACGGCTCTGGGACCGTGGGTTTCAAACTCCCGGTTCAATAGGTTGGGAGCCACATAGGATGTCTTGATGGCTTTCGCCATGCGGCGGTAAGGATTTGCCTTCCGAATGGGACATTTCAGCCCATATTTCTTCATCAACCTCCGAATCTTCTTGATATTCATCACCATTGGAGGATCCATGTGGATCAGCCGCATATAGATCCCCCGCGCGCCTTTGGCATAGCCTCGGAACTGATATGCTTCCACGATCCGTCGGAAATCTTCCTGGTCCTGCCGTTCCCGGCGCTGCCTGTCCTCTTCTGTGCTCAGATAG
>DKUB01000027.1:586-3094 GCA_002490465.1 Lachnoclostridium sp. UBA7215 | reverse complement strand
GAATGGAGCCTTGACTGTACCCCGAATGAATCCATAGCAGGATTCGCCCCATTCGGTTTCCAATTCACGGCGGATTCGTCTAAATCATTACGGAAAAATTTCTCAAATGGAAAATCATTCCTTTCCCATACCCCCTGCGGAATATTGGACGCATCTGCCGTATGGTAGTACGCCCCCGGAAATCTCGCCTGCCACATATCCTTGAAACTCATTCCCACCGCAGTTCCCTTCTCCACCGCCTTTGCCGCCGCAAGCTCCGCAAAACTCATGCCCTCACTTTTTCCTGTCGCATTCTTTCGGTACTGCTCTGCCAGATAGTACCCTCCCAATTTACCTGTCACTCCGAAATCCATCTTCCTCTCTCCTTTCATTTTTATCAGCAGCCCTTCTGTCAGTCAGAGCCACCGTCTGCCCCTCTGTGATAAGTCCAAGCAGTTCGTTACCCCAAATGCTCTAAAAGTTTAAAGCAAAGGCATTTCACCCAAACTTATTTATTTTCTTCCGCCTCTCCCTGCTGTAACATGACTGTCACATGAAATACATCCCCTTTCACTTTTATGCTTACACCCCCAAAATACCTCTCTGCCATGTCTCGCACATTTTCAAGACCAATCCCATGTTCCGTGATAATCTCCGGTATGGCACTCTGTTTCGTTGTAACTGGAAGCGAGCCGCCTTTCTTCATAGGAATAATCCCGTCAAAACTGTTCTCGACATCAAGCAACAAGAACTGTTTCTTCCGTTTCATAGTAAGACGTATAAATCTTTTTCCTGCTTCCAGCTTTTCACAGGCTTCAATGGCATTATCGAGAAGATTATTCAGAATAATCCCTAAATCGAATACCGGAATTTCCCCTCCATACCGAAAATCTGCATCGAATCGGATTCCCGCTTTCTCTGCCCTGCGGCATTTGTCATTGATGATGACATCCGTAACCGCATTTCCCGTCACATACTTATATTCCAGTTCCTGCATGGTATCGTCCATCCTCTGGACGTATTTCTCTATCTCCCCATACTCCCCCGCTCCTGCCAGACCTTTGATGTTCGCCATATGGTTCTTCATCTCATGCCGTACCTTTCGGATGCTGCCGTAAAAATTCTCTGCTTCCTCCAGTCGCTTTTTCATGGCTTTAACCTGCTGCTCCTCTACAAAATGCTTCTGTCTTTCGGAAAGCAGAACACGGTACCTCTGCCAAAAATAAATCAATGCAGCCTCCCCCGCAAAAATCAACACCGCTATCATTGGGAATTTCCATAGTAAGTCTGGTTTTTCATCAAACAGAATAAAAAGTCCCTCATTTATTTTTATAATCAGCAGCCCATTGACTACTCCAGCAATCAGGCTCCCAACAAAATTTAGTATCGAAAGCAGAATAACATCCTGCCACGCCATTGTCTCTGCTTCCTTAATGATCCTGCACAAAATAACTGTCATCACCACAAATAACACTGTGTAAAAGAATACAGAAAAAGATATCCCAACCGTCATGCAGTAGTACGCCTGCTGTTGATAATTCTCCTGCCATGCATCAAGGTTTTTCAACATTGCACCTGTTATTTTCATGTAAATACTGCTCGCTATCAAATAACTCAGGCAATGGAGATTATAAAAAGCAAGTATTGCAAATATCGCTTTGCCAATCTGCTTTTTATAACATACCCCACCATATCCTAATACTGCAAACGCCGATACAGCGTATCTTACCCAAGCGGCACATGGCAGAAGCCCTATCCCTACATTTACAAGAATAAACAGAACTGCGGCAATGCCATCCTTTTTTCCTTTTCTCATGCTGAAAACTGCCATCCATAAAACAAGGAACATTATGGCTTGTATGACGATCTTCCATATATCCAAGATGCTATTCATTATTTCAAACGCTGACTGGCTCATAGGCTTTCCTCCGAAATGTAATCCATGTATGCCTGCACAAAGCCGTCATACTTATACCTTGAAAGCAGCAGCTTATCCCCGTTCGCCATCCTTACCTCCGTCCTGTCATACCCCTCCACATGGAAAAGGTTGATAAGGTATCCCCGGTGGATGCGGTAAAACTGCCCCGCCAGTTCATCTTCCAAGTCCCCGATCTTCGCATAATATTCTATATTTCCGCTTTTCAGGTACAGGACGATATTGTGGTTCCGGCTCTCCATGTAATAAATGTCATTCAGCGGTATGGCCTTTCCCTCGCCGCCATACTGGATCACAAGTTTTTTCTTCCGCTGCTCTGCCTCCGATACGATCTGCCCCACCGCCCGGCTAAACACCTCTGCGAATTTCTGTTCGTCCACGGGCTTTACCAGATACTGGAACGCCCCTACATCAAATGCGTCATAGACGTACTTCTCATATCCTGTAACAAAAATGATGAGAGGCTGCTTCTGTGCTTCCAGGCCCCGGATATGCCTTGCCAGTCCCATGCCATTCAGACCTGTGCCGGAGCCGCCCATCTCTATATCCAAAAATACAAGGTCATATTCTTTGCCATCTGACAGGTACGCATC
>DKUB01000027.1:0-247 GCA_002490465.1 Lachnoclostridium sp. UBA7215 | reverse complement strand
GCAGAGGCATATTCTGTGATACTGCATTCCCTGCCTTGTTTTTTGATAAGAGAAACAAGATAAGACCTTATATTCTTTTCATCATCACACATTGCAATTTTTACCGTATCTGCCACCTCCAGTCTTTATCTAACTTATCGGAAAAATCAGGGTGATTTCTAATGTCTACTTCGTGAATGGTTAATCTGGCTACGTGAATCGCAGATTTTACTATTTTTGATAATATAGTCTTCCTATCCTGCCACTC
>DKUB01000102.1 GCA_002490465.1 Lachnoclostridium sp. UBA7215 | reverse complement strand
TATTAATTTAAGCGTCAGAGCTGGGTGAAACTACAGGAACATTGACAATTGAAAATGACCGTATGTGGACAACGCCGACCATCTGGTCCCTGTTCGACTGTACGCTCACTTTTGAAGGGACGGATTACTCTATTCTGGCAGGGACACAGAAACGGATGGACATTGTATTGAAAGACGGTACTAATGAGTGGCTGATCACAGGGAAGACAATGATGACAGTTACGTTCCGAAAGGGGTGTCTGTAATGTACCAGATTTACTGTGACGGGAAGCTGCTTTATGATCCCCGGCAGAAAGCTTACCTGGTCAATGACCCTACGTTGGAGCTGGCGGTCAATACTTCCGGCATCCTCTCCTTTTCCATGCCGCCGACCCATCCATCCTACAATGTGATCCGGAAGTTGAGATCCGTGGTGACACTGTACCAGGATGGGGAGTGGCTGTTTTCCGGCCGGGTGCTGAATGACAGTGTGGGCTTTGACAGGACCAGAAAAGTAGAGGTGGAGGGGGAGCTTGGTTATCTGAATGATTCTAACCAGAGGTGTTACGTCTGTGACGGCCTCTCCCCGGAGGAATGGTTTGCTACAGTCATTGGCCGTCACAATGCGGATGTGGATGAATGGAAGCGCTTCATGATCGGTGTAGTGACAGTCACGGACAGCAACAATGAACTGTATTACAGCTCCACCACATACGATACTTCCTGGGATACGGTAAAAGAAAAATGCTTTGGAGGAAGCTGCGGCGGTTATGTCCGCACACGCCATGTCGGGAAGGCGGTCTATATTGACTGGCTGAAAGAATATCCGAATATCTGCTCTCAGGCGATCCGGTTTGGGGAGAATCTGCTGGATTTGAACCATGAGGTAAAGGGCGAGGACATGGCAACCGTCGTCATTCCGCTGGGAGCAAGGCTTTCGGAAGTGGATGGGGAATATCAGGACACGGAATCGGAGGAGCGCCTGACCATTGCCGGAGTCAATAACGGGAAGGATTATCTGGAAGATACGGAAGCATCTGCCTTATACGGCAGGATTGTAAAATGTGTGGTGCATGAAAACATTACGCAGGCAGCCAACCTTTATACGGCGGGAATGCAGGACCTTGAGGATGCCGCAAGGCTGCTTTCAACCCTGACCTTGAACGCTGTGGACCTGCATCTTCTGCATATGGATGTGGAGAAAATCTCCCTGGGGGATTCCATCCGTGTCGTATCGGCTCCCCACGGGCTGGATACCTATATGCAGGTATCTGCCATGACCATCAGGCTGGCGCAGCCGGAGAATTCTTCCATTACACTGGGGCGGTCCCGAAAAACGCTGCAAGCAGAAAGTGATTCCTCCCTGTCCGGTATTCGGGAAGATATTTCCTATATTTACGGGCAGCAGAGATCGGCGGCATCCAAATTGAATGGAATGGATATCCGGATCAAAGAATTCAGTTCCGAGATTACAAAGACGGCGGAGCAGATTCTCATGACCGTCAGTGAGAATTACCTGCTGAAAACAGACTATGAAAAGGAAGCAGCAGAGATACGGTCCTCGATTACCCAGACATCATCCTCTATCCTGCAGGTGGTCTCGGCAGTTTATGTAAAAACCTCAGATTATAATACAGCCATCGGAGAACTTCAGGCATCTATTGAAATGAAAGTCGATCTGGACAATCTGATCTCATCCATCAACATGAGTGCCGAGACGGTAACGATTCATTCTTCCAAACTGAACTTAAGTGGATATGTGACGATGACGGATCTGTCCACTTCCGGCAAAACGAGCATTTATGGTGGAAATATCCAGACCAATACAATCACAGCGGATAAACTGACTATCGGTACGGGTGGCAACCTGTATAACCGGGGATATGACACCTTTGACAACATCACAGAGGACATTCTTTACTATACGAAATCGACCTATGCAGCGGTATCCTTAACCAGTGAGCCCGGCTGTGTGTATTACGGACAACAGGCGCTGCAGGTAACAGCAACGGGCGGCAGTGCGTATGTGTACCTGGGGCATAAAAATAATTACTATGGCTGTATTCCGGTGCAGGCAGGCAAGACTTATCTGGCCAGTTGCTATGTGAAGTCAGATACGGAAGGAGTGAATGCTTATCTGTACGTTTCAGAGCACACGGCGGTCAATTCGACGAACAGCGCCCTGTCCTATACAACCGCAAAGGCAGGAACTTCATGGACCCGGATTGTCCGCTCTTTTACCGTGACCAGCACCTACCCATATGTTTCCATCCGGGTGCAGAATTCCGGCGGTGCTGGCGTTACGATGTGGTTTGATGCCATTATGATCGAGGAAGTGGCATCTGCGGCTCAGTCTCCGGGAATCTTTAAACCGGCCAATACAACGGTGATTGACGGGGGACACATCATCACGGGAACCGTGGACGCCAGTGTGATCAACGTAACGGACCTGAAGGCGTTTGGTGCGACGATCGGAGGATGGACCATTGGGACGAGCGCCTTATACAATGGCACGACCTCGATGACCTCAACCGTAGAGGGGACATATATCGGTACCAATGGCATCCGGCAGTATAATTCCGGTACGAAGTATGTGAATATCACGGGAGGCGTCCTGACTGCTTATGGCGCGACCATTTCCGGTACGCTGACCGCCTCTGCGGGGACGATTGCCGGATTCACGCTGAACAGTTCCGCACTGTATAAGGGAAAGACCAGCCTGACCTCTGCCGCCAGCGGGGTGTATGTGTCTACTTCGGGTATCAGCACGGGAAACGGAAGCGCATGGATCACAATGGCAAATGGACAGATCTATGGGACCGGGGGCGGCGGCACGGCATCCACGGGTTATGTCTGCTTTAATAACTATTGGACGGATAGCGGGGTGTACGGCACTCGCATTGCCGGAAGGAGTGGACTGTTCATCCTCGCGCCGAGGATTGGCGTGGGAAGCTACATGGCATTTGGTTCGGAGGCGACTGTGACAGAGGGATATACAGGAACAGTCAGCCAGGCTTTGGTAAAGTCAATTACAAATAACGGCAATGGCAGTATTACCTGGACCTATGGAACTTTTAAACTGATATTCAAAAATGGATTGCTGACAGGCTATTCCATTGTATCTTAGGAGGAATGATTGATGGCGGAGATTGTTGCGTTCGTATATCGTGACCCGGAACAGACGGTACAGACCTATATCAATGAGTTTGATGAAGCGGAGCTTGACCGTCTGGAGGCGGAAGGAAAGCTGTTCTATGCGGAGTATGCCAGCGGACGGTATCGGAGGGTGTCCAGAAGCGCGGTGGTAAACCCGAATAAAAGTTATACGGGAGAATTTAATTTGAGTCAAAAGGAGGAGCAGTCATGAAACTGACCAATGCAGAAATCGTTACCCATTTCCGTAATATCACAGACATTATCAACCGGAGGGAGAAATATCCGGTTAAGTTTTCTTTTGCCCTGCTGAAAAACTACAGGGCATTGGAGCCGGAGAACCGGAACGTGGAGGAAGCAAGGAACCGGCTCCTTGATGAATATAACGTCAGGGATGAAAAGGGGATTCCTTCATATCTGGAAACGGGGATGATTGAGATTGCGCCGGAGCATCTGGAGGAGTGGGAGAAAGGGATGAAGGAACTGCTGGACATTGAGACGGATATCCCCATCCATGTCATACCGGAGTCGGTGCTGGAAGAATCCGGCATTGCCATTGAGCCGACCATTCTGTATGACTGTGGGTTTATGCTGGATACGGAGTTTTAAGAGAGGATGAACTCAGTCATAGGAAAATACAGAGAACAATTGTATATTTTCAGGAAACAGGCGATTGCTCAGACGGGCAGTCGCTTTTTCATACACAAATTTAAGAAACGGAGGATTTCAACATGAAGGAATTTTGGAACACGATTCAACTTATTTTTACGGCGGTCGGCGGGTGGCTCGGCTACTTCCTGGGCGGCTGTGACGGGCTGCTGATCGCGCTGGTGGTGTTTGCGGCGGTGGATTACATCACGGGTGTGATGTGCGCCATTGCAGATAAGAAGCTGTCCAGTGAGGTGGGATTTAAGGGCATCTGCCGGAAGGTGCTGATTTTTATTCTGGCAGGGATTGCAAACATCCTGGACATCCAGGTCATTGGAGCTGGCAGCATCCTTCGCACGGCGGTCATTTTCTTTTACCTCTCCAATGAGGGTGTGTCCCTTTTGGAAAATGCCGGACATCTGGGGCTGCCTATTCCGAAGAAGTTAAAACTGGTGCTGGAGCAGCTCCATGACAGGGCGGAAACGGAAAACAGTGAGGAGGGTGAATAATCATGAAGCTGGTACAGAGTATTTTGACAAGGAATCCCTGCTATACAGCAGGGAGAAAAATCACGGTTAAGGGACTGATGCTCCATTCCGTGGGCTGTCCGCAGCCGAAGGCATCGGTATTTATCAATTCCTGGAACAGCGCAGGCCACAACAATGCCTGCGTTCACGGATTCATCGACGGCAACGACGGCACAGTGTATCAGACGCTCCCCTGGAACCACCGTGGCTGGCATTGTGGCTCCGGCAGCAAAGGAAGTGGCAACGATACCCATATCGGAGTGGAAATGTGCGAACCCGCCTGTATCAAATATACGGGCGATTCTTTTTTTACCTGTTCCGATAAAACAACCGCAAGAGCTGTGGCAACGAGAACGTATGAAGCAGCGGTGGAGCTGTTTGCCATGCTTTGTAAGCAGTACAATCTGAACCCGACTGCGGATGGCGTGATCATCAGCCATAAGGAAGGCCGCAGCCGGGGCATCGCTTCCAATCACGGTGATCCGGAGCATTTATGGAACGGGCTTGGTGTGGGTTATACGATGGATGGTTTCCGCAAAGCAGTCAAAGCAAAAATGGATGGGGGTACTTCTGACAGCGCCACTTCTGGCCTGCAGGCATCTTCACTGAAAGACTTGTCAGAGATGGATGTGATTGCAAAGACAGGACCGTTGTTTACCGCGGACCAGAAGGCAAGCGGTATCCTGGCATCGGTATCGCTGGCGCAGTTTATTCTGGAGTCCGGCTATGGAAAGTCAGAGCTGGCGCAGAATGCCAATAACTGCTTTGGCATGAAGAAGTCGCTGTCCGGGAATACCTGGGGCGGCTCCGCCTGGAACGGCACTTCGGTGTATACGAAGGAAACACAGGAGCAGAATGCGGATGGCTCCTATAAGACTGTGACAGCAGACTTCCGCAAGTATGCCTGTGTGGAAGATTCCATTGCGGACCACAGCGCATACCTGCTTGGTGCAAAGAACGGGAGCAAGCTGCGATATGACGGTATTTCCGGCATGACGGATTATAAGGCGGTGGCACAGCTTATCAAGGATGGCGGGTATGCGACTTCGCTGACCTATGTGGAGAAGCTCTGCTCCATCATTGAGAAGTGGAACCTGACGCAGTATGACACAGTCAATGCCGGTACGGTGAATGATGTATGGTACCGTGTCCGCAAGACCTGGGCAGATGCCGCATCGCAGAAAGGAGCGTTCCACAGTCTTTCTAATGCCAGGAAGTGTGCGGATGAAAATACTGGGTACTCCGTATTCGATGAAGCCGGAAAAGTGCTGTACACAGGGAAACAGACCACCTTTCAGCCGTATCTGGTAAAAGTGTCGATCCCGGATTTGAATATCCGCAAAGGCCCTGGTACGGATAAGGCTAAGACTAAAAAGTACACAGGGATTGGAGTCTTTACCATTGTGGAAGAGGCTGACGGCATCGGCGCATCCAAATGGGGACTTTTGAAGTCTTACCAGAAGAATCGCGATGGTTGGATTTCGCTCGATTACGCTTCAAAAGTATGAGCTAAATGTTTTTTATGATTGAAAGTGGACAATTTGAGGATTAAAAGAAATATCACTTGACAAAAATAGACTTTTATGTAAAAATTTAAAACAAGATAAAGTCAGGAGGTAATTTCGTTGGACGTAAATAGAAATACTCAAATTGTAATTAACGATGATTTGCTCAGAAAAATCGTTTATTGTATAGAGAAAGCTATCGGGGATGATTTGCAGCAGTATCTAAGAGAAAATCATCGAGAAACTAATAATGCGATTATACTTCTAAGAGGGGACAATATCAATACAAACTTAAGAAACCATGTGGTGAAAGATGATATTGATCTTGTTCCTTTTCAGAGGTATGGTTGGTCTGGAAGAATAGTTATTGATCGGAAGGAGCATATTACCTATTCGATTATGACAGAAGGGACATTGTTTGGTATTCCTAAAAAGAAAAATCGTGAAAATCCGCACTATTTACAATCAGTTCTTTATGCTGAAAACAAGGATTGTATTGCAAAAGAAAGGCAAATGACATTAGAGGATTTTGGAATAACGATTTTTGATACGGATGTCTTAGAACAGGATTTTGAAAAAATTAGCCAAGGAATGATTGATGTAAAAGAAGATTATAAGCATTATATTATTGCTTATAGTGTGGAAAATGGAGAAATCAAAGATATTAAATTGAAATTTTTGGATAAAGATTTCAATATTGTAGATGAAGCATCTCTTACGCAATACATTAAACCAGACTTTGCTCGTCTTACAGATTTTGGGCCTGTTGATGATACGGACGAAGAGAAGAAATCAGATAAGAAGGGCTTAGTTGCCATAAAGAGTGGTATAAAGCCAAAAATCCGGGAAATCGAGAAAAAGGCCTGATAATAAATTCAGGAGATTGTTGATTATGTTAGAAAGAAAGTTTTACGGTGAGAGATTAAGAAGTGCAAGAATGTACAGAGGATTGACACTTACTGAATTAGCGAAACGAACAGAGATTAGTAAGCAGTCACTTTCTTTGTATGAGAATGACAATAATACACCAGATTATATGAAAGTTAGGCTCTTAGCATCAGAGCTTAACTTTCCGTATGATTACTTTTTTCAGAGAGATAGTTATGTGGCAAAGACTGAGACAACATATTTTCGTTCATTGGCAAGTGCAACAAAGAAAGATAGAACAGCCCAGAGCATTAAACTGGAATATGTAGCAAAAATGTATGAGATACTTTTGGAATTTATTTCATTTCCTGAAATGAATTTGCCGAGTATTGATTTTGTGGGGTATGATGATGTCTTTGAGTGTGAAAGCGAAGATGCAGTTCAAGAAATAGAAGATATTGCTGATCAAGTAAGAAAATTTTGGAATATTGGTAGCGGCTCAATAAAAGATTTGCAGTATCTTTTAGAAAAAAATGGAATCATTGTAACAGGATTTGATACCAATGAAGATAAAATAGATGCTTTTAGCCAGAGAACTATAGTAGCAGGAAATGACATTTATTTTATCGCAGTTGTATTAGGAAATAGACCCGAAGGGAGAATTCGTTTTGATATGGCCCATGAATTGGGGCATATACTATTGCATCCATGGAGTGAGGATTTGGAAGCTATAACTAAAGATGAATTTAAAGCCAGAGAACGTCAGGCTAACATGTTCGCAAGTGCATTTTTGTTACCTAGAGATAGCTTTGGTAAAGATGTTGCCTCATACCCTACTGATTTAAAATATTATCAGTTCTTAAAAAATAAGTGGAAGGTATCTATCCAGGCAATGATTTACCGGACGCATCAATTAGGTATTATGTCTGATAACCAATATCAGTATTTAATGCGTCAGGTTTCAAAAAATGGATGGAGACTTAAAGAACCCGGTGACTCGCCATATTCCTTGAATGAAAATATATTTCAAGGTGCCATTGATTTGCTGATAGAAAAAAATGTACTTACGGCAAAAGAAATATTAGAATTATTCAAAAAAAATGGAGTAACTTTGTATTCAGAGGATATAGAGGAACTTCTTCATTTGCGTCCAGATACCTTAAAGGTAGAGGAAAAAGTTGTTCCTATATTGCAGTTGCGTAAAAAATAGATGAATGGTATCGAAAGATCAGGCGAAATGTCTGGTCTTTTTTTATTGCCGAATAAGTTTGGACAGAGTAAAGAAAGATGCGGTGGAAACAGCGGAATTGCTTGACTTTTGGGGGCTTTAGAGTGATAGATAGACTACCAAAAAAAGAAAGGAGTACCTATTAAAATGGTGATTGCAGGAACGATAAACAGAGCGGCTTTTTATTGCCGGGTAAACCATCGTGACAGAGATTATACACAGTATCTTGATGCTGTGATGAGAAGGCTGGAAGAAGAGTATGGAAAACAGGAATGGGATTTACAGATTTTCTTTGAAAAGGCTTCGGGAGCCGACCCGAACAGGAAAGAATTTAATCGGCTGAAAGTGGAAATTGCTGCAAAAAAGATTGATATTGTGGTTACTATGAGAGCAGCCACGATTGCCCGCGACTGGGGACAATTTATGGAATTTATGTTGGTCTGCAGCAAGAATAATGTAAAAGTGGTGTGTACGGACAGGATTGAAGATGCACAGCCCATTTTTGAAAGAATACAGCAGTTTGTGAGAAGTTATTTTGAAGGAAGTGATGCGGTGTGCAGGTAAGAATTATCAATCAGATTCCGGCATCGACGGTAAGAAAGAAGCGGGTTTGTGCTTATGTCAGAGTCTCCACAGACAGCCGGAGACAGGAAGATTCTCTGGAAAATCAGACAGCAACCTATGAGAGATTGATTAAAGAAAATCCTGAATATGAGTTTGTCGGGGTATATGCAGATCAGGGTATCTCCGGCTACTGCGAAAACCGTCCGCAGTTTCAGAAAATGTTGGAACGGGCAAGAGTGGGTGAACTTGATCTTATCATTACAAAATCCATATCGAGGTTTGCAAGAAATACCGTCACCGTTCTGAAGTTTGCAAGAGAACTGAAAAACTTAAGTGTCGGTATTTTTTTTGAAGAACAGAATATCAACACTCTTTCGGGGGACGGCGAGATGATGCTTGCCGTCCTCGCTTCTTTTGCACAGGAAGAGAGCAGGAGCATGAGTGAGAACAATAAATGGTCCATAAAGAAGAAATTCGAGCGTGGCGAAGTTCTGATCAACACCACACGCTTTTGCGGATATGACAAAAATGAATATGGGGATTTGGTAGTGAACCGGAAAGGAGCGGAAATCGTCAGGCTGTTATTTGACCTTTATTTGATGAACATCGGATGCAGCAGGCTTTCCGATCTGCTGAATTATCTTGGCGTCAAAACCATGACGGACAGCCAGTGGGAGGGCGGAACGATTGGCGGAATGCTCTCCAATGAGAAATATAAAGGTGATTTCCATTTGCAGAAATATTACACGCCTCCCACGCAGCGAAATGCAACCCGGAGAAACCAGGGCGAGGTACAGAGTTATTACATTTCTGAAAATCATGAGCCAATTGTTTCACCAGAGCTTTGGGGACAGGTTCAGGAAATGAGAGAGTACCGGAAAAAGGAAAGAAATATTGGACAGGACGGCACAAAGAAATTTCAGAACCGTTATCCGTTAAGCGGAAAGCTCGTTTGCCCATTTTGTGGAAAAACACTCCGCAGACGGCAGGTTTACAACAAGAAAATTCAATGGCTGTGCAGTACCTACATTGAAAAAGGAAAAAAAGCCTGCAGGGGCATCCGCATCGATGATGCCGCTCTTGTTGGATTGAATATCACGGAACAAACAGTAGTCGAGGAGGTAGTTCAAAATGGCAAGAAGCATTACTGTTATACCCGCAAGACAGATTTCGACTGCGGAATCCGGAACAGCACAGACAGTGCAGAAACTGAGAATGGCGGCGTACTGCCGGGTGTCAACCGACCAAGAAGAACAGTTATTAAGTTATGAGAATCAGGTCAATTATTATACGAACTATATCAGCGAAAATCCTCTGTACGAATATGCAGGAACCTATGCGGATGAAGGCATTTCCGGCACCAACACAAAAAAGAGGGATGAATTCAACCGCATGATCGCTGATTGCAGGACGGGAAAAATTGACATGATTATTACCAAGTCCATTTCCAGGTTTGCGAGGAATACGTTGGACTGCCTGAATTATGTGCGGGAGCTAAAGGACTTAGGCATTGGGATTATCTTTGAAAAAGAAAATATCAATACCCTCGATGCGAAGGGCGAAGTGCTACTGACGATCCTTTCCTCACTGGCACAGGACGAGAGCCGCTCCATTTCAGAGAACTGTACATGGGGAATCCGCAGGCGGTTTGAAACAGGAAAGCATAAAATGAGTACCAAGAGATTCCTCGGTTACGATGCGGATGAAAGCAGCGGTAAGCTGATTATTAACAGAAAGCAGGCTCCAATTGTGGTGCGGTTGTATCAGGAATTTCTGGACGGAAAAACAGCGGACTATATCAAGCGGATTTTTGAGAGGGAAGGAATCAAAAACTGGGACGGCGGCACAAAGTGGCAGTCCACAACCTTAATGAGTATGCTGGAAAACGCCTGAGTTATAATAAGCATAACCTTAGAAAAGCTAGGAAACATAAGGCTTTCACCGGTTATGCTTATTTTTTATCTACACAAACTCAGACGCGAGGAGGTACAAATGGATACTAGAAAATTAACAGTTTATGCGGGAAGCGGGAAAAATTACGACCCAATTTCCAAAATCATTCTGCAAGGGAGATGGTTAGAGGATTTAGGGTTTTCCATCGGTGATAAAGTGACGGTTGCCTGTCAGCAGGGCAAACTCGTTATTGAACGCGCCACGGATGGACAAGCGCGGCAGGAGGTTCCGGGAAGGGCACAGCAGGCTGGCAAACGCCAGGGGAAGGGGAATACATATGGCAGACATTAAAAAAGTATTTGACGAGACATTGAAGCTGGACCGGGGCATTCAGAGCCTGCTGTCATTCTCCGCTTTTGAGCG
>DKUB01000018.1:4274-24600 GCA_002490465.1 Lachnoclostridium sp. UBA7215 | reverse complement strand
CAAAAGTCACTTCATAACGGAGGTTTAAAGATATATGTATGAAAAGAAAACGGATTTGGCTCTGGAAGTCAGAGAGAGTTTTCCCGAAAACAATGTAGAGATACAGGGGGTAATTCTTGAAAAAAGCCGCAGGCCTGAGGCAAAGGCCAATATAACAACAGTGAGGATCGAAGATGATGAGGGGAGCCGGGCAATGAAAAAGCCAAAGGGGACATACATTACCATTGAATCAGAGTTAATGCTGCAGGAGACAGCAGAGAGAGAGCCTTTGCTGCTCTGTATTTGTGAGGAACTGGAAAAAATTGTAAAGGACTTGAGAAACCAGTCTGTTCTCATTGCAGGTCTTGGCAACCGGGAAGTAACATCAGACTCTCTGGGGCCTCGGATGGTAGACCATCTGTTTATCACCAGACATCTGGGGCAGGAATTTGGCAGCGGTTTTTTAGAAGAAAATCAATACGGCTGTGTCAGTGCTATTGCTCCCGGAGTCATGGCCCAGACGGGGATGGAAGCCAGTGAGATTCTGAAAAGCGTGGTGGAGCAGACGCGCCCGGATCTTGTCATTGTCGTGGACGCTCTGGCAGCGAGGAGCGTAAAACGTCTCTGTACAACTGTCCAGATAACGGATACCGGTATTTCCCCTGGTGCGGGGGTGGGAAACCGCAGAAAAGAGCTGTCAAAGGAAAGCCTGGGCGTTCCGGTCATTGCCATCGGTGTTCCGACTGTTGTGGATGCCAGGACAATTATTGGAGATTATATGGAACAGGTATTAACAAAACAGGGATATTCGGAGCATGAAATTGAAAGTTTTCTGATTGAAATATTTACGCAGGACATAGAAAATGTCATGGTGACACCAAAAAATATTGATGATTCTGTAAAGAGAATCAGTATGGATCTGGCGGATGTAATGAATCATTGTTTTCAAAGGCATGCATTGCAAAAACAGGGATAATAGGGGCTTCTTCCTCATATACTGCTAAGGGAATGGAGGAGAAGGCAAAAATGGGAAAAATAGTGATTCGTATTATTGCAGCAATTGGTGTGTCGGTTTTTGCCAGCAGCCTTTTTGTAGTAGATGAAATTCCAAAAATCCAGTCTTTTACGGCACTGGGAAGAGAGATTGTCAATGGAGCAGGCATTTATACCGGAGATGGACAAGGGGTTGAGGAAATTGTTGCGGAGTTTCTTGGAGGTCAGATGTATTGGAATGGAATTTCGGAAAGTGAGCGGTATAATCGTGTACTGGCGGAGAATAATGGAAGCGGCAGTGTAGTAGTTGGACAGGAAGAGGAAGCGCTGCTGGGGGATATTGATATTTCAGGCCAAAAGGCATTGGAGGAAAACAGTGTGGCAGCGGGCAGCAGAGCGATACGCCGCAGCAATGCAGCATTAGAAAAGCTGCGTTCTACGCTGGACACAGAATATCTGTGGAATCATTTTTATATTGTGGATTCCACAACATCGGTCAAGAAAAGCCTTTTTCCAGTGAAAGAGCTATTGGAGCGGGATATGACAATGAAAAAGAAAAGCGGGAAGAAACAGATATTAATTTATCATACGCATGGGGCGTCGGAGTATTTTTCGGATAGTAAAAATGGGAAAATAGAAGATTCTGTAGTGGGTGTCGGGGATGAGTTGACGAAAGAATTGGAAAAGCTCGGTTATGGAGTTATTCATGATAAAACCCGTTATGATTTAATTAATGGGAGTCTTGACAGAAGCCTGGCATATAATAAGGCGCTCGACGGAATAAAAAATATACTGGCGGCAAATCCAGATGTAAAAGTGGTCATTGATTTACATAGGGATTCCGTTGGCAAAGGAAAGCATACTTATACGACAATAAACGGGAAGAAGTCCGCCATTGTAATGTTCTTTAACGGCCTGAGCCGCACACGTTCCGGCCCGATTACTTATTTGGAGAATCCGAACCTTCAAGGTAACCTTGCATTCAGCTTACAGTTAAAGTGTAAAGCAATGGAGTATTATGACGGGTTTACAAAACCGATTTACCTGAAAGGGTATCGCTATAACCTTCACCTGCAGGAACGCTCACTTCTTATTGAACTCGGGAATGAGAACAATACGGTTGAGGAAGCAAAAAATGCGGCAGCGCCTCTGGCAGATGTGCTTCACAAAGTACTGAGCGGACAGGGGTGAGATACCTCGCAGTTCTGCTGCGGGCAGGTTAGTCATCCCGGTGATTGCATTCCGCGTAGAGATGTGCGGTGTTACATAAATTATTAAATTGTTCTGGTGTAAGCTGCCTGCAGTATTGAAATAGGCGCAGATAATCGTATTCAATTGAGGCCGCAAGTGTGTCGTTGGGAGTGTCCTCAATTTCCCGCAGTATGCGGCTGCAGCTGACGCCAAGCCCGTCCGCAATCCGCGCCAGTGTAGAGAGTCTTGGATCTCTTTCGCCGCGCTCAATGTTTCCAATTGTATTTTTATCACACTCTATAATTGCACTCAGTTGCTCCTGGCTGAGTCCGGCTATACAGCGGTATTTTTTTATGCAGAGACCGACATTGTATAGATACTGGCGCTCAGGGAAATTGGTGTTATCTTGTTTCTTATCGTTCATGCATGCCTCCATTTGCTTACTATTTCTTTAATCATATTCTAAAAAAACCGGAAAGAGAAACCAACACAAAATATTAGGTTTCTGCTCAAAGTCAAAAACCAATAAATCACACCAAAAATATTAAATTTTTATTAAAACCATGCTTTTCACGCTTTAAGTATTAGATATTGTCGCATGGCGCAATAAAAAGTCGCTGTGCGAACTTTCTTTTTTGTAAAAAAATTGCTAAAATATAAACAATAAGAAAAATAAACATGAAAAAACAATATTCATGTAAAAAACACAAAATGTGTACAGATGGAGGTAAGTATGTACTATATTGAAAATGAGCTGGTTGGCAGAAGGCTTCAGAGAATGCGGATGAGCGCAGGAAAAGGATGTTATGAAATGGCGCATGCGCTTGGGATCAGTGAAGGCCATTACCGAAAAATTGAGAGGGGTATGTACGGACTGGATGCCCGCAAAATGTTGCTTTTGCAGCGCAAGATGGGGATTGATCCGCAATATCTTCTGACAGGGAAAAACAGTGCAGAGGTTCCTAACCATATTGCTCCGGCAGAGTCAATTGAGCGGAATGCCTATGTGTGCGAGCTTTTGGAATATTGTAAAGAGCAGATAGAGGGAATGTCGGAGGAGAAACCGTGAGTGTATTATTGGAGGCACCGGCAGATGTTATGCGCTTTTATGTCCGGGGTGTTGTTTATCGGGTTGCGTGTGAAGATATTGTATATATGGAGTCACAGAATCGTTTTGTGGCAGTACATACAAAGGAACGGCTGATTTTTGTACCATATTTAAAGCTCTGTGAATGTATGGAGAAAGGAAAGGGACATTTTCTGCGCTGCCATCGTTCTGTGCTTGTGAATCCTGCTTACATTAAAGAGATTCAGTTAAACAGAATGAAAATTATTCTCTATGATGGAAGAGGGGAGCTTATGATTGGGAGAAAGTATTTGGGGCAGGTACGCCAGATATTTGACGCATAGGGGATTTCGCAGTATACTGAAAATGTTTATGTGCAATAAAGCAATGGTGAACGGGGTTCACCCTGCGGGAGTGAGGGAAAGTATGAAGGAAATTTTTTTGATACGTCATGGCCGTCAGTGCAGCAGGCTCTGTAATGTAGATGTGGCACTGGATGGAACAGGCAGGAAGCAGGCAGGGCTTCTTGGCAGACGTCTGGAAGGCTATGGGCTGGAAAAATTGTATTCTTCTGAACTGTTACGGGCGAGAGAGACTGCTGAAATTATAAATGAGTACCTGCATCTGGAATATGAACCGATTCCTGGTATGCAGGAAATTGATTTTGGCGGCCTTACGGGGAAAACAAATGAGGAAATCCGAAAAGAGTATGCCGATTTTCAGAAGGAGCGTTCTCTTCATTTAAAGGATATCCCCTATCCGGACGGAGGAGAGTGCGGTGCCGATGTGGTGCGCCGGGTGATGCCGGTACTTCGGGAAATTTGCAAAAAAAAGGAAGACCGTGTGGGGATTGTGACCCACGGGGGAGTGATTCGGTCGGTCTGTGCTGAAATTCTGCAGGCAGGACAGAAGAACAAGCTGAAATTTGGCATTGACATAGAAAATACCAGTCTGACAGAAATTATCTATGATGAGACGAGGGATATTTTTTCCCTTGAGAGGTTTAATGATTTTGCACATATAGAGGGGCGTCCCGAACTGCTTCGGCAGTCCTGGACCGTATCATTAGAACGAAATGGAGGCAGACAATGTACAAAATGATGACGCCGGGGCCTACGATGGTGGCCGATTCCGTTATGCAGGCAAGAAGCCGTATTTTTGGAAATCCAGATGTAGATAAGGATTTCTGTGAGGAATACCACACCCTTTGCAGGGAGCTGGGAGAACTTCTCCACACGGAAAATGAAGTATATATTCTGGGCGGTGAGGGCATCCTTGCACTGGAGGCAGCATGTGCCTCATTGACAGAGCCGGGAGACCGTGTACTTGTTATTGACAATGGTATTTTTGGACGGGGGTTTGCGGATTTTGTAAGAATTTATGGTGGAGATCCGGTATTGTATACGGTGGATTACCACCGGCCTGTGGATGTAATGGAACTGTCCCGGTATCTTGAAAAAGATCACGATTTTGCCTATGCTACGCTGGTGCACTGTGATACACCGAGCGGAGTGCTCAATGATATGAAAGAGATTTGTCCGCTTTTGAAGAAATACGGGATTCTGACGGTGGTGGATTCCGTATCCGCTATGTTTGGCGAAGAGCTGTGCGTGGATGACTGGCAGATTGATATTGTATGCGGCGGTTCTCAAAAGGCTCTCTCAGCCCCGCCGGGATTGGCTTTTGTTTCTGTGAGTAAAGAGGCCTTTCGGGTTATGAAGGGGAGAAAGACACCGATTGCATCTTTTTACTGCAATATTCTGATGTTTGAAAATTATTATCGGGATAAATGGTTTCCTTATACGATGCCAATCAGTGATATCTATGGCATGGCAGAGGCTGTCCGGATTGTGAGGGAGGACAGCGGGAGACTTGAGCGGCATCAGCGTATTGCCCGTGCTGTGCGTTTTGCGGTACAGGAGGGTGGACTTTCGCTCTATCTGGATTACGGGGATGCTGCGACAGTTACTGTTGTCCGTGTGCCTGAAGGGCTGACCGATACTGCTATTATAGAGACAATGAAAGAGAATTATGGCATTTTAATATCCGGTTGTTTTGATGTACTGGCCGGGAAAGTGTTCCGCCTTGGACATATGGGGCAGAGTGCCAATATAGATGATGTGAGGCAGATGTTAGCGGCCCTTACCGATACATTAAACTCTCTGGGCTTTACCTGCCGCTGCCGCATGGATGAAGTTTTTATGAGAAACTTGCAATAACGCATTCTTTGTGCTATGTTAAACATATTGTGAAAGGAAAGTGGGGGAGTCTGTGGATTTTCGTGAATATTTACATGCCGGTTATGTTGTGTTGGACGGAGCAACCGGGACAAATCTGCAAAATGCCGGAATGAAGAGCGGAGACTGTCCGGAGCAGTGGATTGTTGACCACCCGGATATTTTTATTGAGCTGCAGAGGAACTATATTGAGGCTGGGGCGGATGTTCTCTATACGCCGACCTTTACCAGTACAAGCATAAAGCTGGCAGAGTACGGACTGGCAGACGAGCAGGAGACATTAGTCCACAGGCTTGCAGGCCTTACAAAACAGGCAGTTGCGTTAAGTGGTGCCAGTACGGACAGGAAAATTTATATTCTCGGGGATATTTCCATGACCGGACAGCAGCTGGAGCCGGTTGGAACACTGCCCTTTGAGGATTTGGTAGATGTGTATAAGCAGGAGGCGGCTCTTTTAGTAAAAGAGGGAGTAGATGGATTTGTCATAGAGACAATGATGAGTTTACAGGAGTGCCGGGCGGCTCTTTTGGCAGTAAAGGAAACATGTGATTTGCCGGTTATCGTTACGCTGACTTATCAGGAAGACGGGAGAACCCTGTTTGGTACAAATCCAGAGACAGCGGCAATTGTCATGCAGGCGATGGGGGCAGATGCTGTGGGCATTAACTGTTCGGCAGGACCGGATTCCATGCTTGCTGCTGTAAAAAACATGGCGCAATATACAGAGATTCCCATTGTAGTTAAGCCAAACGCCGGACTGCCAAAACTTGTGGACGGTGTGACTGTTTTTGATATGGAGCCGGAAGTCTTTGTAAAACATATGATGCCGCTGGCGGATGCCGGTGCCACGGTACTTGGCGGCTGCTGTGGTACGACGCCGGAACATATCAGACAGCTGCGAAAAGCCCTGGATGGCCGCAGCACACCAAAGAGGGAGAGAGCTGTTAAGGCGGTGCGGGCCCTGACAACAGAGCGGAATTTCTTTCCGATTTCTTTAGACGGCAATTTTACGATAGTTGGCGAGAGAATCAATCCAACGGGAAAAAAGGCCCTGCAGGAGGAACTCCGGCAGGGGAAATTAGATCTTGTTCTGGATATGGCTGAGGAACAGACTGCTCATGGTGCGCGGGTTCTTGATGTCAATATGGGGATGAATGGAATTGATGAAGAGGAGATGATGGTTAAGGCAGTCCAGGCCCTGACCATGGCTGTTGATGTGCCGCTCAGCATTGATTCCAGCTATGTGGAAGTGATAGAGCGCGCGCTTCGGATTTATCCCGGGCGTGCCCTTATCAATTCTATTTCAATGGAAAAGGATAAAATGCATAAGCTTCTTCCCATTGCAAAGAAATACGGCGCGATGTTTATTTTACTTCCCCTGTCGGAAAAGGGGCTTCCAGAGGACATCAATGAGAAAAAAGAAATTATTCACACAGTGATGGATGAGGCAGAAAAATGCGGGCTGTGTAAAGAGGATATTGTCGTGGATGGCCTTGTTGCCACGATTGGAGCAAATAAGCGGGCCGGTCTTGAGGTGCTTGAGACGATACGTTACTGTAAGGAAGAGCTAAAACTTGCCACGATATGCGGCCTGTCCAATATTTCATTTGGTCTGCCGGAGCGTGTATTTATCAATAGTACCTTTTTGAGCCTGGCAATTGGACAGGGTCTGACTATGGCGATTGCCAACCCCAACCAGGCGCTTCTGGCCAATGCGGCACTTGCTGCGGACTTGCTTTTATGCAGAGAAGAAGCTGATTTGCGTTATATTGACGGTGTGCAGGCGGCAATGGTAACGCAGTCAGACGGGGGAAAGAAAGAAGAAAACAGTGTACCGGGAGAGAACCCACAGGAGAGCCACCCTCTCTATGTAGCAGTAGTTAAGGGGAAGGGAGGCCATATAGTAGAGCTTGTGGATGAGGAGTTAAAGGAGGGAGCCGGACCGGCGGAGATTATTGACACGCATCTGATTCCTGCAATTAACTATGTTGGAGAGCTCTTCGAGAAAAAGAAATATTATCTTCCGCAGCTGATTGCCAGTGCAGAGGTAATGGAAAAGGCCGTTGCCCACCTGGAACCGTTTCTGGAAAAAGAGAGGGGGGGACAGGCACTGGATACTATTGTTATGGCGACAGTAAAAGGGGATATCCATGATATTGGTAAAAATCTGGTCGTGCTGATGCTGAAGAATTACGGGTATCAGGTGATCGATCTCGGCAAGGATGTGGAGGCCCGGACAATTATTGACCGGGCCATAGAGGAAAATGCCGCCGTAATAGGTCTGTCTGCCCTTATGACAACCACGATGATGGAAATGAAGAACGTTGTGGAACTGGCAAGGGAACAGGGAGTTAAATCTAAAATTATTATTGGCGGCGCCGTTGTGACAGAGAGTTTTGCAGAGGAAATTGGTGCAGACGGTTATTCATCAGATGCCAGGGAGGCTGTAAAACTTGTTAACCGGCTGTTGGGTAAATGAGATTTGAAGGGAGATAATTCAAGTGAAAGGAAATGGTTTTGTAGATGTCATCATACCGGTATACCGTCCGGATGAAAAACTTCCAAAACTGATAGAGAAATTAAACACGCAGACGGTGCAGCCAAAACATGTTTTCTTTATGCATACATTGACCGGAACCGGTGAAGATAAGAAAGTGAGAGAGATTTTAAAACGTGCAGAGCACAGTGTGATAACTTCGATCGAAAGGTCGGAGTTCGATCATGGCGGTACCAGAAACCGGGCAGCAGCTATGTCAGAGGCAGAATTTATGCTGTTTCTCACACAGGATGTCGTACCGGAGGACAACTGTTTAATTGAGATTTTATTAAATGAGATGCAGAGGGAGAGCGTTGCCATTGCATATGGGAGGCAGCTTGCCGGCCATAAAGTGGGAATTATAGAACAGTATACAAGAAACTTCAATTATCCACGAAAGGGATATGTAAAATCAAAACAAGATTTAAAAAAACTCGGTATAAAAACATTTTTTTGCTCTAATGCCTGTGCCATGTACCGGCACAGTGTATATGACCAGCTGGGTGGATTTGTCCTTCATACGATATTTAATGAAGATATGATAATGGCAGCCGGTGTGATACGGGCAGGATATGAAATTTCTTATGCGGCAGCAGCAAAGGTAGAACATGCCCACCATTATACCTACCGCCAGCAGTTTTCGCGGAATTTTGATTTGGCAGTTTCACAGCGCCAGTACAGAGAAGTCTTTGAGGGGATCCGTTCCGAATCCGAGGGGATACGCCTGGTAAAACAGACAGCTGCTTTTTTATTGAAAAAAGAAAAATGGTATTTATTGCCGGATTTGGTTTTACAGAGTGGATTTAAGTATATGGGTTTCTTTTTTGGAAAGAGATATGACAGGCTTCCTAAAAGGCTTGTCAGGCGCTTTTCTATGAATAAGGCGTATTGGGAATAAGGAGGAAAACATGGCTAAGGGAAAGAAAAAGGGAAAAGGAAGAATTGTAGGAAGGATATTTTTTGTCCTGGGATTGATTTTATCTATATCTGTTGGCAGTATGGCGGCAACAGTCGTACATAAGGGAGACAGCATGCTGGGATTGATTAATTATGATGATAAATCCCTTTCTACCATGGATATGTCCAAATATGATCTGGACAAGGATACGGAAATTGTCAATATACTTCTGGTCGGAGCGGATAAAAATGCAGATGAGCAGAATAAAAAAGGTGCTGAGCGCCGTTCGGATTCCATGATGATTGCCACAATGGATATCAAGCACAGTAAGTTAAAAATTACTTCCTTAATGCGGGATTTATACGTGGAAATACCGGGTCATGGGGGGAATAAACTGAATGCGGCATACTCTTTTGGAGGCATTCAGCTTTTATATGAGACGATTGCAGAAAATTTCGGTATCCAGATGGATGGGTATGCGGAAGTAAACTTTGATGCTTTTGTCAACGTGATTGACAAGCTTGGCGGAATTGAGGTTACCCTCACGGAGTCTGAGGCAAAGCACTTAAACGATACAAATTATATTAAACGTAAAAAGTACCGTAATGTTAAGGTAGGACTTCAAAAAATAAATGGATACCAGGCTCTTGGGTATTGCCGGATCCGTCACGGAAAACGCCAGGCAGATGGAAAATATCCCGGAGTATATACAGCGAGCGGAAAGGGAGACGACTATGGGCGGACGGAGAGACAGCGTCTGACGATGCAGGCAGTGCTTAAGAAAGTAAAAACCCTTTCGCCAATGGAGCTTCTTGAATTAGCCGAGGTAATTCTGCCAAATATAAAAACGGACGTTTCGAAGAACATGATTTATTCTTATTTAATGGCTGTAATTAAGATGGGTACAACGGAGTTAAAACAGTTTAGTATTCCGATTGAGGGTGGTTTTACAAGCCAGATGATTAATGGCGGCCAGTGCCTTGTCCCGGATTTACCGGCAAATAAAAATGCACTTAGGAAATTTATTTTCCAGTAACAGGTCGTTATGAAAATTGCTTGGAAAATCGTCGGGAAGAGTTGACAAGCAGGGTTTATGTTGCTAAAATGGACAAGGAATTGTTTGATTATGGATTTAAGGGGGAAAGACGCATGAGTAAAGTGGTTTTATCCATCTTAGTTAATAATACTTCTGGTGTTCTTAGCCGTGTGGCAGGCCTGTTCAGCCGCCGTGGCTATAATATTGACAGCCTGACGGTAGGGGAAACAGAAAACCCGCTTTTTTCCCGCATGACCGTATCAGTAACGGGAGATGATATTGTACTTGAGCAGATAGAGAAACAGGTGAATAAGCTTGAGGATGTAAAATCGGTCAAGCAGCTCACCGGGGAGGCGTCCGTATGCCGGGAGCTGATTTTGGTGAAGGTGGAAGCGGATCGTGAGGCCCGGCCGGCCATAAACGCGATTGTTGATATTTTCCGTGCTAAAATTGTAGATGTGGCGGACTCTTCCTTGATGATTGAGCTGACTGGCAACCAGGCAAAACTGGACGCATTTATCAAATTAATTGAGGGTTATGAGATTAAAGAGCTTGTCCGTACCGGAATTTCCGGTCTGGCAAGAGGATATTTTGATGAAGCGGCGACGGTCAGATAAAGAAAACCAACCACGGGTTCATTCCCAGTGAGGCTTTATAAATAATTTTTTATTAGGAGGCAGTAAAAATGGCAGAAGCAAAGATTTATTATCAGGAAGATTGTAACTTGTCCATGCTGGACGGAAAGACTATCGCTGTTATTGGATATGGCAGCCAGGGACATGCACATGCACTGAACGCAAAAGAGTCCGGATGCAATGTTATTATCGGTCTTTATGAGGGGTCTAAGTCATGGAAGCGTGCTGAGGAGCAGGGCTTTGAAGTGTATACAGCAGCAGAGGCTGCAAAAAAGGCCGATATCATTATGATTCTCATTAATGATGAGCTTCAGGCAAAGCTTTATAAAGAGTCTATTGAGCCAAATTTGGAAGCTGGAAACATGCTTATGTTTGCTCATGGTTTTAACATTCATTTTAACCAGATTGTACCGCCAGCGGATGTGGATGTTACAATGATTGCGCCCAAGGGACCGGGACATACCGTACGCAGTGAGTATCAGGCTGGTAAAGGTGTTCCATGCCTTGTAGCTGTACATCAGGATGCAACGGGTAAAGCACTTGAGAAGGCATTGGCATATGCGCTTGCGATTGGCGGTGCCAGAGCCGGAGTTCTTGAGACTGATTTCCGTACAGAGACAGAGACTGACCTCTTTGGAGAGCAGGCTGTATTGTGCGGTGGTGTCTGCGCATTGATGCAGGCTGGTTTTGAGACATTGGTTGAAGCCGGTTATGACCCGAGAAATGCCTATTTTGAGTGTATACATGAGATGAAATTAATTGTGGATTTAATTTATCAGAGCGGTTTTGCCGGCATGAGATATTCGATTTCCAATACGGCTGAATACGGTGATTATGTGACCGGACCTAAAATCATTACAGAGGATACAAAGAAAGCGATGAAGAAAATCCTTTCGGACATTCAGGATGGAACATTTGCAAAAGAATTCCTGTTAGATATGTCTGAAGCAGGTGGTCAGGTTCACTTTAAGGCTATGAGGAAGCTTGCATCTGAGCATTCGTCTGAGGTAGTAGGTGAGAAAGTTCGTCAGCTGTACAGCTGGAATGGCGAGGATAAGCTGATTAATAACTAATTTCATTGTTTATGACTCGAAGGGACAGACAAATGCTGCTGCGTTTTGCGGACCAGCTTATGGAAATAAAAGTATACTGCCGGGAAGACATCTTACCGGCAGTTTTTTATCTTATGGGAAATTCCGCTATTGCGGATGGCTGCGGTTCTCAGCCAGCTATTTTTATAATGATTAGTTTAGATAAACTCAATTCATGCGGAACGGAGAATTTAAAAATGTGGAAATTAATTGTTTCTGATATTGATGGTACAATGGTTAAGGACGGTGCAGGTTCCATTAATCCAGCTTATTATGAAGAAATTAACCGGCTTTTGGACCGTGGTGTGCGGTTTATGGTGTGCAGCGGGAGGCAGGGGGCAAGCATTGTGCGTCTTTTTCAGCCTGTTATCAGCCGGATTGCCTATGCCTGTGAGGGCGGAAGCATGATTTGTGACGGGGAAAAGTTTTTGTGTGCCAAGACGCTGCCAGGGGATACCGTTCATGCAATCGTTCAGGATGCGTGGAAAATTGATGGTATAGATATTATGCTGAGCGGAATAAAACAGGCATATTGTAAAAGTGAAGACAGTGAATTATATCACTGGATGGTGGACAGTTACGGCTTTGATATGGAGGCGGTGGGTGATCTGCTGTCTGTGGATGATGACATCATGAAGGTTTCCCTTTATCACAAAAGCCATGTGGAGGAGCTGACCAATCCGTGGTTTCGCCCCCGATGGGAAAGTCGCGTGAAGTTAACGTTAGCGGGGATACAGTGGTTAGACTGTGTACCGGAAAGCGCCGGAAAACGCTCTGCGGTAACATATATGCAGGAGTATTATGGGATACGGCCGGAGGAGACACTGGTTTTTGGGGATAATCAGAATGATATGGAAATGTTTGAGGTGGCAGGTAGAAGTTATGCTGTAGAGAATGCCAGGAATGAAGTGAAACAGGCGGCCAGTGCAATATGTGAAGCACAGGAAAAGGATGGTGTTCTAAAGGTGTTGAAAACGATTTTGTGATATGTTAGAATGGATGACAAACAAAATATTAAAAAAATAAAAATAAAAATTTTGGTTCTAAATCAGAATGTAAACTCATATATATACTATGTACAGAAAAAAGTCTGAAGATAATCAGGCGAGTCAAATACCCTGTCATTTTTGCCGGGGCATTACATTTGGCGAGAATAAACGAAGGGGGTCATTATTATATGACAGATAAGATTTTAGGAAACAATCAGGTGAATGTTTATGGAGAGGTAATCAGTGAGTTTACATTCAGTCATGAAGTTTATGGAGAAGGATTTTATATGGTAAAGCTTTCAGTGAAGCGTTTAAGTCAGGTATATGATACCATTCCATTGATGGTATCCGAGCGGCTCCTGGATGTGACAAGAGATTACCGGGGGAGCTTTATGGAGGCAAGCGGCCAGTTCCGCTCATATAACCGTCACGAAGAAAATCATAACCGTTTGGTTTTATCCGTATTTGTCAGGGATTTACATATTGATGAGAGTGAGCAGGAGAGTGAGCGGCCCAATTATATATTCCTTGACGGCTATCTTTGTAAGCCTCCGGTTTATCGCAAAACGCCGCTGGGACGTGAAATTGCAGACTTATTGATGGCAGTAAACCGCCCTTATGGCAAGTCTGATTATATTCCGTGTATCTGCTGGGGAAGGAATGCACGATATGCGGATGGTTTTGAGGTAGGTGAGCATGTCCAGCTGTGGGGGCGTATCCAGAGCAGAGAATATCAGAAACAAATTGATGAGGAACAGTACGAAACAAGGGTTGCTTATGAGATATCGGTCAGTAAGCTGGAATGTGTAGAGGAGAGTGTGGAAATTACAGCAGCTTCCGAAATTCTGGAGGAGGATGAGCTGGATTTGTAAAATTTTTAGATTTATGATATAATATAATCCGTCTTTTTTTAAAAGAAATATAACATGCGAAAATGGAGCAGGAAAAGAGGAAAAGATGGATAAAAGGATTGTACAGGCATTTTATGGCCTGGGCAAGGGAAAAACCTCTGCGGCAGTCGGCCAGGCATTACGGGAGGCGGGCGACGGCCAGCACATAACAATGATACAGTTTTTAAAGGGAAAGGCGACAGATGAGTTTAAAATTTTAGAACGGCTTGAGCCGGATGTTCAGGTTTTCCGTTTTGACCAGTTAGAGGCAAGTTATTGTGATTTGTCCCTGCAGGAGAGGGAAAAAGAAAAACAGAATATACTCAACGGTTTTCATTTTGCCAAGAAGGTGATAGAGACCGGAGAGAGCGATATCATTATTATGGATGAGCTGTTGGGGCTTCTGGATTTGGATATTGTAGATAAAAAGGATGTAATAGAGCTTCTCGAGTATCCGGGAGATTACAGAAAACTGTTTATTACCGGAAATACATTAGAGGAGGCTCTGGTTCCGTATATTGACATAATCTGTGAGTTGACATTGACAAAAGATAAGGCTTGACCTTTTCTCAGTTCGGTGGTATTCTTGATGGTATAGGTAGAGGTGCAGACTTTATAAGTAAAAAGCCGGACATGTCAGGCATGGGTGAAGGCTTTGGAAAGGAAAGGCTGCCGAAGGGGGAACAGACCTGATGATGTTTTTCCTGGGCATGCGGTTAACAGCCGTATGACTGTCATCTTGTAAAAGGATGGAGTGCTACTCATAAGTTTATGTTTATGTTAGAGCCGGCACTTAATTGTGTCGGCTTTTTTTGCAGAATGGAGGGAATATGGCTATTTTTACAGGAGCTGGTGTGGCTCTGATTACACCGATGAAAAGTGATGGAAGCGTAAATTACGATAAATTGGAAGAACTGGTGGAGTTCCAGGTGGAAAACGGAACAGATGCCATCATAGTATGCGGCACAACGGGTGAGTCTTCCACGCTGACAGAAGAGGAACATGTATCATGCATCCGCTTTGTCAATGATGTTACAAAAAAACGCATTCCGGTCATTGCGGGAACTGGTTCAAACTGTACGGAGTCTGCTGTTTATCTGTCAAAGGAAGCGCAGAAGTGTGGAGTTGACGGACTTCTTCTCGTAACACCATATTATAATAAGGCGACACAGAATGGATTGAAGGCACATTACAAAACGATTGCTGCCAGTGTGGATGTGCCGATTCTTTTATATAATGTACCGAGCCGCACATCTGTTACAATTCAGCCTAAAACGGTTGTAGAACTGTGCAGGGAAGTGCCCAACATTGTCGGTGTAAAAGACGCCACCGGAGATTTGTCGGAAGTGGCTCAGATTCTCAGTATGGCAGATGGTGAGATGGATGTGTATTCCGGAAATGATGATCAGATTGTACCAGTGCTTTCACTCGGCGGAAAAGGAGTTATCTCTGTACTCTCCAACATTTTGCCTCAAGAGACCCATGATATGGCAGTGTCCTATTTGAATGGTGATATAGAGAAAAGCCGTGAGCTGCAGCTTCGCTATTTTGAACTGATAAAAGCACTGTTTTGTGAGGTAAATCCTATCCCGGTAAAAAAAGCAATGAATCTTATGGGAATGGAAGTGGGAAGTCTGCGTCTGCCCCTTACTGACATGGAAGAGGCAAATACAAAAACGCTGGCAGCGGCAATGAAAAAAGTGGGTATTCAGTTAAAATAACCCGCGCGGATGGAGGATAAAAGAGCATGACAAGGATAATACTAACCGGCTGTAATGGCATGATGGGACACATGATTCGTGATATTGTAAAAGAGGACAGCGAGGCTGAGATTGTGGCGGGAATTGATTTGTCGGATGAGGGCACAAATTCATTTCCGGTGTTTTCGAGTATTGAGAAATGTGATATTGCGGCAGATGCGATCATTGATTTTTCGACGCCGAAAATTCTGGATGAACTGCTGCGCTATAGTATAGAAAAACAAATTCCTATTGTATTGTGTACGACAGGATATACGGAAGAACAGCTGGCGCAGATTGAGGCCGCGTCAGAAAAGACAGCAGTGCTTAAATCGGCTAATATGTCTCTTGGCATCAATACGCTGTTAAAACTGGTGCAGGATGCTGCCAGGGTGTTTGCTGCCGAAGGGTATGATGTAGAAATATTAGAAAAGCATCACAATCAGAAATTAGATGCGCCGTCTGGAACAGCGCTTGCCCTGGCGGATTCAGTGAATGAAGCGATGGGGAATCCATATGAGTATGTGTATGACCGTTCCCAGCGCCGTGAGAAGAGAGATAAAAAAGAGCTTGGAATTTCTGCGGTGCGCGGAGGTACCATTGTCGGTGAACATGACGTGATTTTTGCCGGAAAAGATGAGGTGATTACTTTTTCCCACACTGCTTACAGCAAGGCAGTATTTGGGAAAGGCGCCGTTTCGGCTGCTAAATATTTAAAGGGAAAGGCAACCGGACGGTACGATATGGCAGATGTGATTGCAGCAAACCAGTCGTAGAGAATGCATACCTGTGTATGCAGAAATGAGGTTATGTATGAAACCAATTACTGTTGCCCGCATAGAAGACGCAGTATCAGGGACGCTCGCCTGGGGAAATGCGGATGAACTGGTGACGGGAGTGTCGATTGATTCCCGGGAGACAGGGCCGGGGAGCCTTTTTGTTCCGATTATCGGCGAGCGTGTGGATGCTCACCGCTTTATTCCTGATGTATTAGAAAAGGGAGCAGCCGTTGTCTTTTCTTCCGACCATCGGATTAAGGACAGCCGGGGGGCCTGTATTTATGTGGAGGACACCCTGTGCGCCCTGCAGGAGCTTGCGGCGTGGTACCGAAGCCAGTTTGAGATTCCGGTTATTGGAATTACAGGAAGTGTGGGAAAGACTACAACAAAGGAAATGATTGCCGCTGTAATGGAAAAAAAATACCGTACGGTAAAAACCATTGGGAACAGAAACAGCCAGATTGGCCTTTCTCTTATGATGTTTGAATTGGAGGAAGACACAGAGATGGCTGTTTTTGAGATGGGAATCAGTTTGCCGGGAGAAATGGAGCGTTTAGCGGAAATTGCCCGGCCTACAGCAGCGGTTTTGACAAATATCGGGGTATCCCATATTGGAAATCTCGGTTCAAGGGAAAATATATGCCGGGAGAAAGGGAAGATTATAACGTATTTTCCGGCAGACGGAAGGCTCTATGTATGTGGAAATGGCGATTTGACAGAGCTGTCAAAAGCCTGTGTTCCATATGACTGCTGTGTGGGGGGCTGCGATACAGAGTATTATGGCTCAGAACTTACGGATGGTTATTATGCAGAGGGGCTCGCAACAGATGGAACAGGACAGACTTTTGTTTACCGCCATGGAGATACTGCCGAAAACGTAGAGCTGTCGGTTATGGGAAGCCATAATGTGGAAAATGCGATTGTGGCGCTGGCTCTGGCCGAGCAGTTTTGTGTGCCGTTGGAAGAGGCTAAAGAGGCGCTTCTTGCCTATAAGCCGATTTCTATGCGGGGAGTGATTCAAAAAGCGGCGGGAGTAAACATTATTGACGATACTTATAATGCCAGTCCGGATTCAATAAAAAGCAATCTCAAAGCAATGTTTGCCTATCCGGGAGGAAATAAAATTGCTGTTCTGGGCGATGTGCTTGAGTTAGGGGAACAGTCCTCAAAACTGCATGAGGAAATCGGCCGGTTTATTACCAAGGAGGCCGGACAGGGAAGAAGCCTTTCGCTTTTAGTAACGGTAGGCCGGGAGATGGCGGCCGTTCATGAAGTTGTAAAAGAACATTCCGCTATACTCTCAGTACACTGTACAAATAATCAGGAGGCAGTGGAGACGGTAAAGAAAAACATGAGAGACGGGGACTGGATTTTAGTAAAAGGCTCCCGCGGTATGCATATGGAGGAAGTGGCAGAGGGACTGGCGAAGGAGTGACAGACATTTTGTTTGCGGATGTAATTGTAGATATTTCCGTAGATGCCCTTGACCGGGCTTTTCAATACAAAATACCGGAGAGCCTCAGGGGACAGATACGGATTGGAACTCCGGTTAAAATTCCCTTTGGCCGGGGAAACAGGGAGATATCCGGTTTTGTTGTCGGAATATCAGATACAGCGAAATGGCCGGATGCAAAAATAAAAGAGCTGGCAGGGATTTTGGAAAAGGATGTCCCGGTAGAGGGGCATCTTCTTGCGCTGGCAGCTTTTATTCACAGACGGTACGGCGGTACAATGAATGAGGCTTTAAAAACAGTTTTGCCAATACGGAAGCAGGTTAAGTCAGTGGAAGAGCACTGGCTTACTTTTGCTGTGGGGAAAGAAGAGGCGAAGCGTGAGCTGGACCGCTGCCGGTTACGCCATTATACAGCGAAGGCAAGGCTGCTGCAGGGAATGTTTGATGAGGGCGGACAAATGACAACAGCGCTTGCCTCAAAAAAATATAATATCACTAAATCTGTGATAGATGGTTTTGTGAAAGCCGGTGTTCTTGTGGTGACAGACAAGCGTCTGTACCGCAACCCAGTGCCGGAAGGAGAGATTCCCAGGGAGCGGCCAAAGCTCAACGGTGCTCAGAGGGAGGTGGTATCCCATTTCCGGGAAGAATACCGCCAGGGAGTGAGGAGACCATATCTTCTGTATGGTGTTACAGGCAGCGGCAAGACGGAAGTATATATGGAAATGATACAGACGGTTCTTGCCAGAGGGTATCAGGCCATTGTGCTGATTCCGGAAATTGCCCTGACGTTTCAGACGGTACAGCGTTTTCGGAGCCGCTTTGGCGATAGGATTTCTATTTTACATTCCCGCATGTCTGAGGGAGAGCGCTATGATCAGTACGAGCGTGCCAAAAACGGTGAGACTGATATTATGGTAGGGCCCCGTTCTGTTTTGTTTGCCCCGTTTGCCCGGCTTGGACTGATTATTATAGATGAGGAACATGAGGGAAGTTATAAAAGCGAAAATTCTCCGAAATACCATGCCAGGGAAGTGGCTCTTGAGCGTGCAAGGCTTATGGAAGCCAGTGTAGTGATGGGGTCGGCCACGCCGTCAACAGAGGCGTACCGCATGGCGGAGGAGGGGGCGTATCATTTGTACCGGCTGACGGAACGGGCCGGAGGAGCCCGAATGCCTCAAGTCCATGTGGTAGATATGCGTGAGGAGCTGAAAGAGGGAAACCGCTCGGTGTTCAGCAGAATCCTGCAGCAAAAAATAGAAGACCGTCTTAAAAGAGGTGAGCAGTCGATTTTGTTTATAAACCGGAGGGGGTATGCCGGTTTTGTTTCTTGTAGAAGCTGTGGATATGTGTTAAAATGTCCTCATTGCGATATATCAATGACAGCCCACAAAAATCATGTGGGGGATATTGATACGCTGATGTGCCACTACTGCGGCCATACGATTTATATGCCAAAGACCTGTCCGTCCTGCGGCTCCCCCTACATTGCGGCGTTTGGACTGGGTACCCAGAAAGTGGAAGAGATGTTGGAGAAGCAGTTCCGGAGGGCAAGAATACTCCGGATGGATGGAGACACAACGAGCGGGCGTCATGGCCATGAGGGGGTATTAGAGCCATTCCGGAAGGGGCAGGCCGATATATTAATCGGTACCCAGATGATTGTGAAAGGGCATGATTTCCCCAATGTTACATTAGTAGCGGCCCTGGCGGCAGATCTCAGTATGTACGCCGGGGACTACCGGAGCAATGAGAGGACTTTTGATCTTCTTATGCAGGCGAGCGGTCGTGCCGGAAGAGGCAGGAAGGCCGGGGAAATGGTAATTCAAACTTACAGTCCGGACCAATACTGTATTGAGGCGGTACAAAAACAGGATGCTGATTTTTTTTATAAAAATGAGCTTGCCTACAGACGTATGCTTTCCTATCCGCCGTATGCGGAACTGACGGCCGTTCTGATAACGTCAGGAGCAGAAAGGCAGGCAAAAGAATGTGCGCAGACTTTATCTGACAGGCTGCAGAGGACTGCACAGGGAGTAACGGTTATAGGGCCGGCGGCAGCGGGCCTCAGCCGGTTAAAGGACCGTTTCCGCTATGTCCTGTATATAAAAGGGAGAGAGGAAGACCTTGCGGCAGCAAAGGGGATAATTGAAGAGTTCAGCCGGGATAAGAAATGGGAAAAATCCTGTAACATTCAAATGGATGTCAACCCAATGACCGGGTATTAAAAGGCACGGGCGGTTATCTGCGCCGTGCAGAAATGAGGGATAAAAATGGCAATAAGAAATATTCGCGTGATGGGCGATGAAATTCTGTCTAAGGCGTGTAAGCCGGTAAGAGAAATGACAGAAAAAAACAGGGAACTGATCCAGGATATGTTTGACACAATGTATGATGCCGATGGTGTCGGACTGGCAGCCCCCCAGGTGGGAATCCTGAAAAGGATTGCCGTTGTGGATGTGACGGAGGACAGGAGCCAGCCGATTGTAATGATTAATCCTTCTGTTGTGTATACGGAGGGAGAGCAGCGTGGCAGTGAGGGATGCCTCAGTGTCCCGGAAAAGGTAGGAATTGTAACCCGGCCCAACATTGTTCATGTGAAGGCCCTGGATAAAAATATGAAATCGGTTACAATAAAGGGTGAGGGACTTTTGGCAAGGGCATTAATCCATGAGATTGAGCATCTTGACGGTCATCTCTATGTAGAAAAGATAGAAGGGCGCCTTTATGATGTCGATGAGTTTGACGAGGATGTATAAGGAGGTAGTGTGAAAAATAATGCTGATGCAATTATTTTTCACACGGCTATTTGTT
>DKUB01000018.1:0-3936 GCA_002490465.1 Lachnoclostridium sp. UBA7215 | reverse complement strand
TGATGGCAGATGAGAAACTGCATTTGCAGTTTCTCATCGCCTCTTCGCGACAGGTCGCTCAGAAATGAGGATTTCTATGAAAGTAATTTTTATGGGGACGCCGGATTTTGCAGTTCCGGTGCTCCGTGGACTGGCTGATTCCGAAGAACATGAAGTCACGGCAGTCATCACCCAGCCGGATAAGGCAAGGGGACGGAGCGGGAAGTTAGTTTATACGCCGGTAAAGGAACTGGCAGTAGAGTGCGGCATTCCGGTATATACTCCGAAAAGGGTCAAGGATTCTGAATTTGTAAATAAGCTGAAAGAGATTCCCTGTGATGTAATTGTTGTTGTTGCCTTTGGGCAGATTTTGTCGAAGGAAATTCTCACTATGCCCCAGTATGGATGTGTGAATGTTCATGCTTCCCTGCTTCCAAGATGGCGGGGATCAGCGCCAATGCAGTGGGCTATTCTGTCAGGGGATAAAAAGACAGGGCTTACTACGATGCAGATGGACGAGGGAATTGATACCGGGGATATGCTACTGAGACGGGAAGTAGACATAGAACCCGAAGATACCGGGGAGAGTCTGCACGATAAGCTGGCGGCTCTTGGGAGCGGTCTTCTTCTTGAGACACTGAAACGGCTGCAGGAGGGAAATCTTGTGCCGCAGCCGCAAAAGGATGAAGAGAGCACCTATGCGAAAATGCTAACAAAAGAGCTCGGCAGAATTCAGTGGGACAGGGATGCTGCTGAGATTGAGCGGTATATCCGGGGACTTAATTCATGGCCCGGCGCTTATACCCGGTTTCGGGAAAAGACTTTGAAACTCTGGAAAGCGCAGGTAGTTTCGGAAGACATTCTGCCCGAAGATGCTTTTTCAATACAGGCATGTCCGGGAATGATAACTGCCGTAGATAAAGAGAGCATTACGGTTCAGACCGGAAAAGGGTATCTGCGCATTTTAGAGCTTCAGCTCGAGGGAAAAAAGAAAATGGACACAGCCAGTTTTCTGCGCGGTGTCACGATCGAAAAGGCAGAAATGCTAGGGTAAAATGCTTCAGCATTTTGCCTGGGCAGAAAGAATGCCCTGTTAAGGAAATGAGGTGCTAATTATGTTGCATATAGCTTATTATGGTGGGTATGGAATAGGAAGAGGACTGTATATGATGTGGGACCCGACCTATATATTAATTATAATTGGGGTGGTACTTTCTCTTCTTGCATCGGCGAAAGTGAAATCTACTTTTGCCAAATATAACAGAGTGCGCAGTGCATGCGGGCTGACCGGAGCAGAGGCGGCACAGAGAATATTGCGCTATGCCGGTATTACGGATGTGGCAGTTGTTCATATTTCCGGAAATCTGACAGACCATTATGACCCTCGGAATAAAACCGTTTCGCTGTCGGATTCTGTCTATGGCAGACATTCTCTCTCCGCTATCGCTGTGGCGGCCCATGAATGCGGCCACGTAATACAGCACGCAAAGGCCTACGGTCCCCTGACTGTCCGGACGGCGCTTGTTCCTGTTGTAAATTTCAGCTCAGGTATTTCATGGTTTGTGATACTGGCAGGAATTTTCTTTAGTATGCAGCCGTTAATCAGTCTGGGAATCCTGCTGTTTTCCCTGGCTGTTATATTCCAGCTTGTGACACTTCCAGTAGAATTTAACGCATCGTCACGGGCGCTGGCTATTTTGCAGCAGACAGGCATTCTTGGGGCTGATGAGGGAAAAGGGGCCGGCAAAGTTCTCCATGCTGCCGCCCTGACCTATGTGGCAGCCGCGGCCGCTTCTATTCTACAGCTTTTACGTCTTGTCCTGCTGTTTGGAAGAAAACGGGACTGATACGGGGTGGCATAAGACATGAGACAGTACGCTTATGATATTGTATACGGAACATTGGAGATGAATAAACACAGTGATGAGCTGTTTCATGGGGTATTGCGGGATAATCCTTTTTTGGAACAAAAGCAGAAAAGTTTTTTAAAGAGGCTGTCTTTTGGCACAATCGAGCGTGCCATTGAGATGGATGCCCGTATTGACCAGTTTTCCAAAATTCCGACTCCAAAAATGGAACCTCCGGTCCGGACGGTGCTCCGTATGGCACTGTATGAGATTTGTTATATGGAACAGGTGACAGAGGCCGCGGCCTGTCACGAGGCAGTTAAGCTTGTGCGCGAAAAGGCAGGGGAGCGGCCTACCGGATTTGTAAACGGCATACTGAGGGAGTATTTGCGCCACCGGGACGAAGTGGCAATAAAAGAAACCTGGCAGAAATTATCCGTGCCGAAAGAATTGTTTGACCACTTTGTATCCCGGTACGGAATAAAGACAGCAAAAAAGATTGCCGGAAGTTTTCTGGATAAAAGCGGTGAAGTGACCATTCACCTCGATAAAAATAAAATATCAGCAGATGACTATGATCTTCTGTTAGAGCGTGAGGGTATTGCATGGCGAAAGGGAGTGTATTGGGAGGAGGCAAGAATTTTATCTCATGTGCCGGACGTGAGACTTCTACCGGGCTATGAAAAAGGACTGTTTTTTGTACAGGATGAGAGTTCTATGCTTCCCGTGGCATGTGCTGGAATAAAGCCGGGGGATGTTGTGGTGGATATCTGTTCTGCACCGGGTGGAAAATCCATCCATGCCCTGACAGAGCTGGCGGGGAGAGGACGGCTGATTGCCCGTGATGTGAGCGGGCAGAAAGTGGAACTGGTAAAAGAAAATATAAGACGAATGGGGTACAACAATGTATCTGCCCAGGTATGGGATGCCAGAAGACCGGATACGGAAATGGCAGAAAAGGCGGATGTGATTCTTGCGGATGTACCGTGCTCCGGCATTGGAATTATCGGGCGGAAACCGGAGATAAAATATCATGCCATGGAGAATGCCGGAGAGCTGGCTGCATTGCAGCGTGAGATTTGTGAGGCGTCTCTCTCTATATTAAAGCCGGGTGGTGTTTTTATTTACAGCACATGTACGATAAACCGTGCAGAGAATGAAGAGAATGTACAGTGGCTGGAAAGCCGGTTTGGCCTTGAGAGAGAAAGTCTGGACTGTTATCTGCCGGAGCCGCTGTGTAACCGGATGACAGCCGGGGGGATGCTGCAGATGCTGCCCGGCATTCAGGAGAGCGACGGCTTTTTTGTTGCCAGGCTGAGAAAGAAAGCGATGTGAGATAACAATGGATTTACGAAGCTGTACAGAAGAAGAATGTATGGAAATAGCCGCTGGGTTCGGTCAAAAGCCCTTTCGCGGGAAGCAGATTGCCGAGTGGGTTCACAAAAAACAGGTGAGGGACATACAGGAGATGACAAATCTGCCGGCAAAGTTCAGGCAGCAGTTGGAAGAACGGTATGTGGTGTCCGGGGTTACAGAGCTTGACAGACAGGTTTCCGGACGGGGCGACACGGCCAAATATCTTTTTCGCCTGCCTGATGGCAATATGGTGGAGAGCGTATGGATGAAATACCGCCATGGGAACAGCGTGTGTATATCATCCCAGGTTGGCTGCCGGATGGGGTGTACCTTTTGTGCATCCACACTGTCAGGGCTGTCCCGCAACCTGACTTCTGGGGAGATGCTCTCGCAGATTTATGAGATTCAGCGTGCGACAGGCGAAAGAGTATCAAATGTCATCGTTATGGGGATGGGAGAGCCTCTTGACAATTATGATAATCTGATAAAATTTATCCGGCTGCTCTCTTCGGATAAGGGGCTCTGTATCAGCCAGAGAAATATTACAGTGTCCACGTGCGGCCTTGTGGAGCAGATAAGGAAGCTGATGAAAGAACAGCTCAGTATAACGCTTGCCATAAGCCTGCATGCGCCAAATGATGAAATCCGCAGAGGAATTATGCCGGTGGCAAAACGCTACAGCGTAGATGAGATTTTTGATGTCTGCCGGGAGTATTTTGAGAGTACGGGGAGGCGCATTACTTTTGAGTACAGC
>DKUB01000062.1 GCA_002490465.1 Lachnoclostridium sp. UBA7215 | reverse complement strand
AACGCACATCAAATTCAGAATCATTGTTAACAGACCATCCATCTGCTCTGTAATCTTTAGCAGTGGCTCCTACCGTAATCACCATAGAGCAATCCGGAGCAGGGGCAACAGAACCAGTCATATCACGTCTAATTACAGATAACATTTGTTCCCTATACTTTGGATCAGCTTTCATATTCTTAAATGCTTCTTCTGATATGTTGATTGCAACATTTGCTATTGTTCTATCCTTTGGTATCTTATCAATTTCAGCATAAAATTCCTTTTTGAAAATTGCCATCTCTTCCGCTTCCGATAATTCCCGTGTACTTTCTGTTTTCTCCAATGCGAACTTCTCCGTATTATTTACGTTTTTTGCTGTTGCCACATTGTTCTGATAATAACTCTGTCCTACTCCACTAATAGCCATTTTTAATCCTCCATTCTAACAATTTTTTAGTTTCCTTTTATCGATAAGGCAATGTCATTTCTTCCATTCTCCCACCTCCCCCTGCTGTAACATGACTGTCACATGGAATACATCCCCTTTCACTTTTATGTTTACGCCCCCAAAGTACCTCTCTGCCACATCACGCACATTTTCAAGCCCAATCCCATGTTCTGTGATAATCCCCGGCAGGGTACTCTGTTTCGTTGTGGGTGGAATAAACTTTCCGCCCGCCTGCACAGGCACAGCCCCGTCAAAACTGTTCTCGACATCCAGCAATAGAAACTGTTTCTTCCGTTTCATTGTAAAGCGTATGAACCCTTTCCCCGGTTCCAACTTCTCGCAGGCTTCTAAGGCATTATCCAGAAGGTTGTTCAGAATAATCCCTAAATCGAATACCGGGATTTCCCCTCCATACCGAAAATCTGAATCAAACTGGATTCCCGCTTTCTCTGCCCTGCGGTATTTATCATTGATAATGACATCCGTAACCGCATTTCCCGTCACATACTTATACTCCAGCTCCTGCATCGTCTCATCCATCCGCCGTACATAGTCCTCTATCTCCCCATACTGTCCGGCTCCTGCCAGACCTTTGATGTTCGCCATATGGTTCTTCATCTCATGCCTTACTTTGCGGATGCTGCCATAAAAATTCTCCGCCTCCTCCAGACGTTTCTTCATGGCTTTGACCTGCTGTTCCTCCACAAAATGTTTCTGCCTCTCGGCAAGCAGGACACGGTACCTCTGCCAAAAATAAATCAGCGCGGCTTCTCCCGCAAAAATCAACACCGCTATCATTGGAAATTTCCATAGTAAGTCTGGTTTTTCATCAAACAGAATAAAAATCCCCTCATTTATTTTTACAATTAGTAGCCCATTGACTACTCCAGCAATCAAGCTCCCTACAAAATTCAGAACCGAAAGCAGAAGAACATCCTGCCATGCCGTTAAATCTGCCCCTTTGATGAGCCTACACAGGATAAACGTCATTGCCGCCAATAGTACCGAGTAAGAAAATACTAAGCAGCGCATTCCAACCGCCATGCAGCGGTTCATTTCCTGCTGATAACTACCCTGCATAATATCCGGGCTTTTCAACATTACATTTACTATTTTTTCGTAAATACTGCTCGCCATCAAATAGCCAAGACAATGGAGGTTATAAAAAGCAAGTATCACAAATACTGCTTTGCCAATCTGCTTTTTATAACATATCCCACCATATCCTAATACTGCAAAAGCCGACACAGCGTATCTTACCCAAGAGGCACATGGCAGAAACCCTATCCCTACATTTACAAGAATAAACAGAACTGCCGCAATGCCATCTTTTTTTCCTTTTCTCACGCTAAAAACAGCCGCCCATAAAACAAGGAACATTATGGCTTGTATGACGATTTTCCATATATCTAAAACGCTATTAATCATTTCAAATGCTGACTGGCTCATAGGCTTTCCTCCGAAATGTAATCCATGTATGCCTGCACAAAGCCGTCATACTTATACCTTGAAAGCAGCAGCTTATCCCCGTTTGCCATCCTTACCTCCGTCCTATCGTAACCCTCCACATAAAAAAGGTTGATAAGGTATCCCCGGTGGATGCGGTAAAACTGCCCCGCCAGTTCCTCCTCCAAATCCCCGATCTTCGCATAATATTCTATATTTCCGCTTTTCAGGTATAGGACGATATTGTGGTTCCGGCTTTCCATGTAATAAATGTCATTCAGCGGTATGGCTTTTCCCTCACCACCATACTGGATCACAAGTCTTTTCTTTCTCTGCTCTGTCTCCGATATGATCTGCCCCACCGCCCGGTTAAACACCTCTGCGAATTTCTGTTCGTCCACGGGCTTTACCAGATACTGGAACGCCCCTACATCAAATGCATCATAGACGTACTTTTCATATCCTGTAACAAAAATGATGATGGGCTGCTTCTGCGCTTCCATGCCCCGGATATGCCTTGCCAGCCCCATGCCGTCCATGCCTGTGCCGGAGCCGCCCATCTCTATATCCAGAAATACAAGGTCATATTCTTTACCATCTGACAGGTACGCATCGGCAGAGGCATATTCCGTGATACTGCATTCTCTGCCCTGCTTTTTAATAAGTGAAACAAGATAAGACCTTATATTTTTTTCATCATCACATACTGCAATTTTTACCGTATCTGCCACCTCCAGTCTTCAACTAACTTATCGGAAAAATCATGGCGATTTCTAACGTCTACTTCGTGAATGGTTAATCTGGCTACGTGAATCGCAGATTTTACTATTTTTGATAATATATTCTGCCTATTCCGCCACTCGCATATTAACTCTAACCTCCCCACTTTCCAAGTAATTTCCGTTATCATGCCGCCCGGCCTGCCTGGGAAAAAAGCAGACCGCCGCATATGGCGGATGAAGTCCATAGTGCGGCGGTTTGTCTTTTGTGTATTTCTTCATAAATATCTGTTCTCACATACGCTGCTGATTATGTGAAGAATTTCCCGCATATGGGAACAACGGGTCTGCCAGCCGGAAACTGAAACTCTCCCTGTCTACTATTCCCACAACTTTTGCGCTGTCATACAGTTCAAGCAGGAAATCGGCCATCTGTTTGCTTGTGTGGTAAGTTCCGAAAGATTTGTCATAATCATATTCACTGACATTGTTTGCCACCATTCCGAATTCTGTCTTTGTCGCCGCAGGTGCCAGCACTTTTGCCCTCATCTTTGCACCTGTTTCTTCCAGTTCCCTTGCCAGCCCTTCCGTAAATGTACTTACATAAAACTTCGCCGCACAATATGTCACTGCCGTGGGAACAATGGTGTAGCCCCCGCATGAGGATATATTGATAAGCTGTGTTCCCGCTGCATCCTTGTAATCACGGACATACAGTGAGGACAGAATGGTCAGAGCCGCTATGTTCAGATTCAGCATCATACTGATCTTATTCAAGTCCTGATCCGCCACGCTGTCATAGTTGCCAAAGCCCGCATTATTAATCCATGTCTCAATCTCATAGCCCCTCAAACCTTCATATAATTGATGCGCATTTTCTGGCACGGATAAATCAGTGCTTCTGATGACAATATCCAAGTCCGGGTGCTTCTCTAAAATCTCCCGTTTCAGCATTTCAAGATTATTTTTACGTCTTGCCGTTATGATCAGATTTTTGCCCCGC
>DKUB01000066.1 GCA_002490465.1 Lachnoclostridium sp. UBA7215 | reverse complement strand
GTTCTACCGATTGCACTTAATCGAGGCTTACGGTACCGGAATAGGAAAGATTATGAAGGCCTACGAGGATCTGGAAGAAAGACCTTCGATTGTAACGACCAAAAATACCTTTAAGATTATATTGCCTAATATTAACGCAAAATATGAAAAGAGAAAGGCTTCTGTACCGAAAGCAGAATCAACCGAAAATTCTGCTGCAGGGGCTGAAAAAAGCCTAAGCAATGAAGAAAAAGTGTTGGATTATGCCCGATCTCATGGTACCGTTACAAGAAATGATGTAATCGCATTGCTTGGAGTGAGTACCTCTACTGCTTCCAGGGTCATTAGGAAAATGGTAAAAAGTAATTTGCTAAAGCGGAATGGAAAAGCAAGAAACACCAACTACACTGTTATAAAATAATAAAAATGGTGCGCAATAAACATAACACCCCTGGTATTATTAAATATCCGTTCTGGCAGATGATGGAGACGAACAGACAGGCGACTTATGCCAGTATCAACTATGGGGAAGCCTATGTACCCGAGGAAATTGCAAAGCGCTCCATCTGTATCAATGCGGACATTGGAGAGATACTGAAACAATTATAAGACAGTAGATTTATGTGTTTTCTGGCTGGTTTCCAGGGAGGACGGCTTTGTTATTACAAGAAACGTTGACAGGCTGACAGACAGCGGGGAACTGAAAAGGTTATCAATGGGATAGGGGAAATTATAGATAAATCAGCGGTTATGTGGTAAAATGCTTGTCAGAGTACATGATGTGACAATAGCGACAGGAGGAAATGCCGGATGATTCGGAGAATTAAAAAAAGTGAGATACCGAATTGCGTTGAGGTTATTTGCAAAAGTTTTATGACCGTGGCGGATGAGTTTGGATTTACAGTAGAAAATGCACCAAGATTTACGGCATTTGCGACAACAGAGGAACGCCTTCTCTATCATTTGGAGCAGGAACAGAGACTAATGTTTGCGTATTATGAGAATGAGAAAATAGCAGGATATTATTCATTACGGAAACAAAATGAAAAGGAATGTGAATTAAGCAATTTATGTGTGCTAGAGGATTATCGGCATAAAAAGATTGGGGAACGGCTTTTAGAGCATGCCTTTGCTGAGGCGGGAAAGATGGGGTGTTTGCAGGTAAATATCGGAATTGTGGAGGAAAATGTGAAGTTGCGGAAATGGTACGAGGCACATGGAGCAGAGCATATGGGAACAGAAAAATATGATTTCTTTCCATTTACATGCGGGTACATGAAAAAAATATTGTGAAGGATGCGTTATAAAAGATGGAAAAAAACGAAATCTTGAAAAAAGTTGCTCCCTGTTCTTTAATGTGCCACACTTGTTCGGGGTATCGCAATGGTGTGATTTGTGAGTCTTCTAAAACTTTGTTAAAATATTTAGAGGGCATGAAGGAATTTTACGGGAAACATATTCCTGATGCAGTAGAAAGTTATGAAAACTTTGAAAAGGTGCTCAGCAGGTATAGTGCTGCCTCCTGCTCAGGCTGCCGCAGTGCAGAACATAATGGCTGCAGTATCAAAGGATGCTTTTTGCTTGAATGTACGAAAAACCATGGGATTGATTTTTGTGGAGAATGCGAAGAATTTCCGTGTAAAAAAACAAGGGAGTTGTTTGAAGACCAGGTATACAGGCAGTGGTTAAAGGGAAATCAACAAATTCGTGATTATGGAATACTGTCTTTTTGGGGAAATAATTGTGAGAACCCGCATTATCAGCCATACAAGGTCAAGTTCCAAAAAGAGGAAGAGTCAGTATGAACAAAGTGGTTTTGATAATAGCAGTCAGTTGGCAGATGACGACTTCATGAACATTCCGGATGAGATTGAAGGTGATTTGTCATTCAACTAAAAAAGTGGAAGAAGGTCTTTTAGGGATTATCTTAAAAGACCTTTTTGTCTTGGAGGGAAAAGGCCGGAAGGATAGAAAGGATGAGTAAGATAAAGAAACTTGTGTTAAAATGGAAGAAACCGGGGTATATTGCAAATCATAGTTTCTTGTGATAAAATACGAGGAGATATACTATGAAAAGTGATCGGAAAGAGTTTTATCCTACAAAAAAATGCTGGATAAAATTAAGAGATTTCGTTTGTTTGATGATACCTTTATGACAAAGTGCTTGGAAGAAAATATAAAATGCACGGAATTTGTGTTGTGAATAATTTTAGATAAGCATGACCTTATTGTAATCCAAGTGGATACGCAGCATGAGATATCAAATTTGAAAGGGCATGGGATCAGACTCGATGTTTTAGCAAAAGATGCAAAAGGGGTATACTATGATATTGAAGTCCAAAGAAGTGATGAAGGTGCTACTCCAAAACGCGCGAGATATAACAGCAGCTTGATTGATGCAAACGTGCTGAAAAAGGGTTATTTTGTAGAGGAAATAGCAGAAGTGACAGAGTTAGACGAAGCTGTGATAAATAGGATTAAAGAGGAAAATTTAGCATTAGTATAGTTTTTGTTTGTGAGGGAAAAAAGGATCGGGAGGTTCTGTAAGGTGAGGAGGGAATGTCATGAATGGAAAATTAAGAAGCATGACATCATTATACATAACAAAAGGAAATAAAATGCTGCTGCTTTACCGACAGGGAGGCAGAGTAGTCAATGATGTATGGGTGGGTTCAGCAGGCGGACATTTTGAAGAGCCGGAACTAAATGATGCCAGGGCCTGTGTGCTGCGTGAGTTACAGGAAGAATTGGGAATTACGGAGAAAGAAATCAGCAATTTGCAATTGCGTTATATAACACTGCGGAGAACGAAAGGAGAGATGCGGCAGAATTATTATTTTTTTGCTGATTTGAAAGATGGTATTGACGAGGAAATTGTCTCTAATGAAGGTATTAGCAGATGGTTTCCTTTGTCTGAATTAACATCATTAGAAATGCCGTTTACAGCTAAATATGTGATAGAGCATTATCTGGATGCAGGACGTAAGACAGATATAATATATGGCGGAATCGCAGATGGTGAAAAAGTGGTGTTTATTGAGATGCCGGAATTTTAAATGAGGTTTTGTCAATGATGATAGAGGAGGAACCCGTTATGGAAAAATGGGACTTATATACAAAATACAGAGAAAAAACCGGGAAGGAACACATCCGGGGAGAAGAGCTTCCGGAGGGCTTTTACCATTTAGTAGTGCATGTGTGGATACGCAACAGCAAGGGGGAGTATCTTATCTCACAGCGTTCTGCCAGCAGGCCGACATTCCCGCTTATGTGGGAATGTGTCGGGGGTTCCGTGATAAAGGGAGAAAGCAGTATAGAGGGAGCGGTAAGGGAAGTAAAAGAAGAAGTGGGTCTGGATTTAGAGCAGGAGGCCGGAAGACTTCTTTTTACGAAAATACGTGGTAAATATGATAAATTTGGTGGTAAAAAATTCAATGATATTGCGGATGTGTGGCTTTTTGACTATGATGGGGAATTGCAGTTGGAAGCTGCTACAACAGATGAGGTGGCTGAATGCAAATGGATGACTGTTTCTGAAATTAAAAAGTTGTACGAAGAGAAAAAGCTGGTGCAGACATTGGATTACTTTTTCTGTGTTATGGGGGCTGATGAGCCGGATTATAGTGATATTATTGGAAAAACGGTAAAAGGGACGGTTGACAGGCCATTAGGGACTGCCCATCCCAAACACCCGGAGATGATTTATCCAATCAATTATGGATATGTAGAAGGTGTTTTTGCCAGAGATGGCGATGAGCAGGATGTGTATGTGTTTGGGGCAGATGAACCAATAAAACACTTTGAGGGAAAGGTGATAGCCGTGTGGCACCGTTTTGATGATGTGGAGGATAAATGGATTGTGTCTTTGGATGGAGAGGATATAACGGATGAAAAAATTTTAGGGGATACTTCATTTCAGGAACAATTTTTCTATGGGAAATTATATAGGTGAAAAGGAGGGGAGATGATTTGGCATTTTCTGTAAGTGTAGGGGAATCTGATTTTGATGATTTGCGTAGGGCGGCAAGTTATTATGTAGATAAAACAGATATCATATATGAACTGATACAAAATACGAAAAATAAAGTCACTCTGTTTACCAGACCGCGAAGATTTGGAAAAACTTTGACGATAAGTATGATGATGAATTTCTTCAGTATAAAAAAAGACAGCAGGGATATATTTCAAGGCCTTAAAATTACAGAGCATAAAGAGTTTTGCGAGAAGTGGATGAATCAGTATCCGGTACTTTTTATTTCGTTTAAAGATGTTGAAGCAGAGAATTTTAATGATGCCTATGAGATGCTGCAAATTGGAATAGCTGATACATGTAAGGAATATGTAGATTTATTGGAAAATGAGATGCTTGATAAGGATGACAGGCAGACATTTTATAGATTAAAATCAAAGAAGAGTTCTCAAGGAGATATTAAGAATTCGTTAAAAACTATCATGCGAATGATGCATGCAGTTTATGGTAAAAAGGTTATTCTATTAATAGACGAATACGATGTACCGCTTGCAAGAGCGAGTGAAAAAAACACAACAAATAATAAATATTATTTTTCTATGCTGGATGTGATAAGAGGGATTATGAGTACGGCATTAAAGGATAATGAATTCCTTGAGTTTGCGGTAATTACAGGCTGCCTTCATATTGCAAAAGAAAGTATATTTACAGGTACTAATAATTTTGCTTCGTATTCTGTGTTAGATGAAGATTTTTCTGAATACTTCGGCTTTTCTGAAAATGAAGTGGAAAAAATGTTATATGCGGCCGACAGGAAGGATAAAGCCGGTATTATAAAAGAGTGGTATGATGGATATGTATTTGGTAACAGTTATTTGTATTGTCCCTGGGATGTCATAAATTATATGTCAGCTCTGAAAAAAAGAAGGGATGCAAAACCAAAGAATTACTGGAAAGACACAAGTCATAATGGAATCCTGCTCTCGTTTATTGAGCGAACAGAATTTGATGTAACAGAGAAATTTGAGGTACTTCTAAATGGTGGAACGGTAGTGCAGTCTATTTCTGATGAACTTACTTATGATACTCTCCATGCATCAGAGGATAATCTCTGGAGCATACTGCTTATGACTGGATATCTTACAAAAGCTGATTCGGGGCAGGATGGAGAAACAGTTTCACTTAAAATTCCCAATAAGGAGATCGCCTCTATATTTGAGGATACCGTAGTTGTGTTTTTCAAGAATACGGTAGATGTAACGGAATTAAATGAGTTTATAAATGCACTGTGGAAAAGTGATGAGGCCGGTGCAACTAAACGGTTGTCAGAACTTTTGTGGTATACAATCAGTTACAATGATTATCATGAGGATTATTATCATGCATTTCTGACCGGGATATTTGTAGGGCGTGGATACAATGTTGACTCAAATAAAGAGAAAGGGTTGGGAAGACCGGATATATTGCTCAAAGATAAACGAAATCGCAGGGCAATAATTATAGAAGCTAAGAAATCAAAAAAAGAACCCGATATGGATAAGGATTGTGATGAAGCAATAAACCAAATTATAGCGAACAAATATGCAGAGGGGCTTTATGGCTATACGCAGATTTTTTGTTATGGGATTTCTTTTTTTCAGAAACAGGCCAAAGTAAAGATATCAAGTGACACAATTTGACAAAATGCATATATCAGAATAAAAGGAAAAGTCAGGATATATGCCGTCATAGTGACACGGTTTGTACCGTTTGTTTCATCAGCCATGGCGGCTCTCCGGGTGGAGGTCAGAATGGTCTGGTTGGGAATAAGCATACCCTTTTGGGGAACAGCCCTGGGGTCAGCTATCGTATTTTTAATGAAAGGAAGCATAAACAGAAATTTAGAGAAGCTTCTGCTTGGTTTTGCGTCAGGGGTCATGATTGCCGCCTCGGTGTGGTCGCTGTTGATTCCGTCTATTGAAATGGCAGATGGACAGGGACTGCCTGCATGGATTCCAGCAGCGGCAGGATTTTTTATTGGTATTCTATTTCTTCTTTTACTCAATACAATTATTTCAAAGTTCCGAATAGAGAGCGAAAAACAAATGAAAATGCAGTCTCACCTGGGGAAAACCGGTATGCTTGTACTGGTGGTGACCCTTCATAATCTGCCGGAAGGGATGGCAGTAGGTGTGACGTTTGCGGGTGCGCTGATTGGGCATACCGGCATTACAATGGCCGGAGCTTTCGTACTTGCACTGGGAATTGCCATTCAGAATCTTCCGGAGGGGGCAATTATTTCTATGCCTCTTTGCGGTATGGGGATGTCCAGGAAAAGAGCCTTTGTATGTGGTGTGCTGTCTGGGGCGGTAGAGCCTCTGGGAGCCATGCTCACAATTTTTCTTACCGGTTTTATCGTTCCATTTCTTCCATATTTTCTTTCCTTTGCAGCAGGAGCAATGATTTATGTAGTAGTTGAGGAACTGATTCCTGAACTGCAATCACATGAATCAGTGGATATTGGTGTTATTGGTGTTGCCATTGGATTTACATTGATGATGGTTTTGGATGTTGCGCTTAGTTAATACTCTGTTTTTTTAATTATGAATAATTTGTATGTCCTATTGAAAAAATAATACAAACATACAAATAGTTTAATCGTTTACGAGAAATGGAGGAAACCATGTTTCAAAAAATAAAAAAGATAATGGCTGGGGTTCTGGCAGCAGGTATGATATTTGCCCTGACAGGATGTAGCTCATCAGAAAGCACTTCTGTGTCAGAGGTACGCATTGCCTATTTTCCCAATATAACCCACACGCAGGCATTGGTAATGAAAAATCAGAAAACCCTGGAAAATAAGTGGAAAGAAACCTGCAAAGTGACATGGAAATCCTTTAATGCAGGACCGGCAGAGATAGAGGCAATCTTTGCGGGTGAGATTGATATAGGATATATCGGGCCGGTTCCGGCACTCAGTGCCAATGTAAAATCAAATGGTGATGTAAAAATAATTTCCAATACGGTAAATGCCGGGGCAGTTCTTTTGCGCAGAAAAGATGCCGGAATAGAATCAATAAAAGACTTAGCAGGGAAAAGGGTTGCTGTACCGCAGCTTGGTAATACGCAGCATTTGTGTCTGCTTGGGTTGCTCCATGACAATAATTTGCAGACAAGTGATAAAGGTGGAGATGTAAAAGTATCTGCAAGCTCGAATGCAGATATATTAAATTTAATCGATAATGCCAATGTAGATGCCGCATTTGTTCCGGAACCGTGGGCGACAACGATAGAGAGTAAAGGAAATGCAGATGTTTTGCTGGATTATGATGAAGTGTTTTTAGAGGGAAATTATCCGGCAGCTGTCGTTGTGGCGAGCAGTGATTTTTTGGAGAAACATCCGGATATTGTAAAAGATTTTTTGCAGGAGCACGAGGAAGCAACACTTTATATTAATGAAAATAGTGATAAAGCGCAGGAAATTGTAAATAAAGAGATAGAGAGCACAACAGGAAAGGCGATTGATACAGAGATATTAAAAAGTGCATTTGCCCGGATAAAGATGGATACTACGCTGAATAAGGATGCAATTATGGTATTTGCAAAGCTTAGTAAAGAAGAGGGATTTATTGGCCGGATACCGGAGGTGGATGATGTTTTTGCAGCTGAAATCAATTGATAAGAGCTTTGAAGATACAGAAAAAGAAACGCTCCGTGATATATCACTTTTCGTAGAGAGGGGAGAATTTATTTGTATTGTTGGTCCATCCGGCTGTGGGAAATCTACGCTGTTAAATCTGGTTGCGGGGCTTGATACGCCAACAGGGGGAAGTATTTTTCTGGACGGGGAGGAGATTACCGGCCCCGGAAGAGATCGTGTTGTAATGTTTCAGGAGGCGGCGCTCTATCCGTGGCTGAATGTAATAGAAAATGTGGAATTTGGTCTGGCGGCAGCAGGAGTGTCAAAGGAAATGCAGAGGGAGATTGCAGAAAAATATTTGAAGATGGTACAGCTCTGGCATTATCGGGATTATCCGGTTCACCAGATTTCCGGCGGAATGAAGCAGCGGACTGCCCTGGCAAGGGCGCTGGCGCTTGACAGTAAATTACTGTTGATGGATGAGCCGTTTTCTGCGCTTGATAAGCAGACCATAAATCTCCTGCGGGCAGAGCTTGAACAAATATGGGAAAAGACAGGGAAGACAATTTTTTATGTTACCCACAGTGTGGAGGAGGCAATTTATTTTGCGGACCGTGTTGTGGTCATGTCTGAAAATCCGGGGCATATCCGTTCCATTATTCCTATTGGCCTTCCACGTCCGCGCGACATTGAGGAAGAACACTTTACAGCGCTGCGCAGACAGATTTTGAATGAAGTACAGCTCAGTGTAAAGCAGAGTGTGAAAAATGAGTATGATGAGGAGGAAGTTTTGTGAAAGCGAAACAGCTAATGGGAAGCATTTTATTTGTAATAGGATTTGTTGTCCTGTGGCAGCTGCTGTATGCTGCTTCAACAGACTGGTTTGGCTGGGCTAAGCCATATGCGGTTCCTCATCCTCTGGGCGTATGTCAGACAATTGTAAATCTTATAAAGGATGGGACATTGCTCTCTGCCATAATCAGCAGCATGCTGCGTGTTCTGGTTGGTTTTGCCATCTCTGTAATAATTGGTGTTTCTTTTGGTTTATTCATTCTGAAAAGCAAGTATCTGGAGAGAAATCTTAAACCACTGATTCTTGGTATACAGACGCTGCCAAGTGTGTGCTGGGTTCCCTTTGCCATTCTCTGGTTTGGTCTGGGCGAGAGTGCGATAATCTTTGTCGTAGTGATGGGGTCGGCATTTAGTATTTCCCTTGCCGTAGAGGGAGCTATCCGGAATATTCCGCCCATATATATAAAAGCTGCGAAAACGATGGGTGTATCTACGTCCTTTATGTATCAGAAAGTGATTTTTCCGGCAGCGCTTCCGGCACTTTTGTCCGGGTTAAAACAGGGATGGTCCTTTGCGTGGCGTGCGCTAATGTCCGGGGAGGTTATGTCTGCTATTACAGGACTTGGTTATACCCTTATGGTCGGACGGGACCTGGCAGACATTAATCAGGTAATGACGATTATTCTTGTTATTATTTTTCTCGGCATCCTTATTGACAAAGGGGTATTCAGTATGTGGGAGCACAGAGTGCTGAAAAAGAGAGGACTATTGTAAGGAAAAAATGTATAAAAATACTTTTTCTGGAAATCATATCTATATCTGAATTCGATAGGAGATATAGGCAGAATGAACAGAAAAAAAGCAATAGGTAAACGCAGTGTCGTATTTGACTGTCCTCCGGTCATTATTGGAGCCGGCAGCGTGGTGGGTGAAAAAGAAGGGGAGGGTGCTTTTGGCCGCTATTTTGATATGGTTGAAACAGATCCCCTGTTTGGCGCACAGACGTGGGAGGAGGCAGAGAGCCGGATGCAGCAGATGGCAACCCAGATAGCACTTCGCAAAGCGGGATTAGAGCCAAAAGAGGTACGTTATCTGGTGGCGGGGGATTTGCTTGGTCAGCTGATTGCTACATCTTTTGGTATTATGAATTTTAATATTCCGATGTTTGGTGTGTATGGTGCCTGTTCTACAATGGGAGAATCTTTGGCGATTGGTTCTATGCTGGTAGACGGTGGTTACGCCGACTATGTTGTGGCATTAACGTCCAGTCATTTTGCCAGTGCAGAAAAGCAGTTTCGTTATCCTCTCGCCTATGGAAGCCAGCGGCCGTACTCGGCTACATGGACAGTAACCGGAAGTGGCGCTGTCGTACTTGCATCTGCGGAAGCAAAATGGAAACGCAAAGAAATCGGTTATGTGGAAGTGGCTGGTATTACAACAGGAATCATAACTGATTACGGAATTAAAGACAGTATGAATATGGGAGCCTGTATGGCCCCGGCCGCCTGTGATGTGATATTAAATAATTTCAAAGACCTCGGTGTGGGGCCGGATTATTATGACAGGATTGTAACAGGGGATCTGGGTACAATTGGACAGAGAATCCTTATCGATATGCTTCGGGGTTATGGATATGAAATAGAAAACAGATACTTTGACTGCGGAACAAAGATTTATTATAACGAAGAGCAGGATACCAACGCCGGGGGAAGCGGCTGCGGATGCAGTGCAATCACGCTCTGTGGTTACATTTTGCAGCGTATGAGGAAAAATCAATGGAAACGCGTGTTATTTGTACCGACAGGGGCACTTTTATCAACTGTCAGTTTTAATGAGGGAAATTCTATTCCGGGAATTGCCCATGGTGTTATGTTAGAAGCAGTGTCCGGTTCTCATATGGAGGTGAAATAAATGCAGTATTTGATTAGTTTTCTGATTGGCGGCGCCATCTGCGCCGTTGTGCAAATAATTATGGACAACACAAAACTCCTACCGGGACGCATTATGGTAGGTTTAGTCTGCACAGGGGCAATATTGAGCTTCTTCCACTTATATGAGCCATTTGCAAATTGGGCAAAGGCAGGGGCAACAGTGCCGCTGATCGGTTTTGGACATCTGTTGTTTAAAGGAGTAAAAGAGGCAGTAGATTCCCAAGGGTTTATTGGAACATTTTACGGTGGACTGGAAAGCGCTGCCGTTGGTATTGCCGGAGCGCTGATTATGGGATATCTTGCCAGTCTTGTATTTAAATCAAAAATGAAATAACAGACACAGCTATTTTGGCAAAGCTGTCGGCAGATAATCTGCCGACAGACATCGCTTAATCCTCTAACTTTGAAAAATCATAATTCAATACATCTTCTATGCTCTGTGTGGTAGCATAAAACTCCTCAATTAATTGCTCTAACCGCTCTTCGCCGGCTGGTTCAAGATGATAATATACTCTTATCAAACGTTTTCCGGACTGTTTTTTATAATCAGATATGAGTTCTTTATCAATCAGTTTATAAAAGGCCGGATATAGCGAACCTTCAGGAAATGAAAGACGATTATCAGAGAGTTTTGTAATTAATTGTGAAATCTGATAAGCATAGCAATCTCCGTGATTTTTTAAAATATGCAAAACGAGCATCTCACAGGATCCGCTTTTAAAACTATTTCTTGTAGACATATTTCCCCTCCTTAACATTAATTAAGTAATATATTTATCACAAACAAAATAAAAAGGGAATGCCCAGTATGCCTAATGGCATGTCCATTTGCATTTGTCAGCAAAGATATCAGGAATCCATTTATTGACTTTCTTATGGGAAAAAAGTAAAATGAAATGGAATACTGTGAGATGGGGGATGTCGATGAAAGAGGAAAAAACAAGAGTAGAAATTTCAATAATTGTGCCATGTTATGAGGAAGAGTTGGCAATACCTCTTTTTTATGAAGAGATAAAAAAAGTATTGGAAGAGATGCCATATAGTTACGAGATATTGTTTATTGATGATGGTTCCAGGGATGGAACATTGTCTGTTATGGAAAATATTGCCAGGGAGGACAGTCACGTACATTATATTTCTTTTTCGCGAAATTTTGGAAAAGAGGCAGCGATGTACGCCGGGTTTTGCAATTCAGTCGGACAGTATGTGGCAGTAATGGACGTTGATTTACAGGATCCTCCCTCTCTTTTGCCCCAAATGATGCAGATGGTTCAGAGTGGGTCGTGTGACAGTGTGGCGACGAGGCGTGTGAGCCGCAAAGGCGAACCGGCAATTAAGAGTTTTTTTGCAAGAATCTTTTATCGGCTTATTAACCGGATTTCAGATGCGGACATTGTTGACGGAGCCAGGGATTTTCGACTGATGAAGCGTCAGATGGTAGATGCTATTGTGGAAATGGGAGAGTATAACCGATTTTCCAAAGGGATTTTTGGATGGATAGGATTTAAAACACAGTGGCTGCCCTATGAAAATAAAGAGCGGGTGGCAGGGGAATCCAAGTGGGGATTTTGGAAACTTGTAAAATATGCCCTGGACGGTATTATCAATTTTTCGCAGATGCCTCTCAGTATCGCATCATGGTTTGGAATTTTTATGACAGCAATTGCCTTTTTCTTTATTATCTTTATTGTTGTGAGAAAGCTGATTTTTGGAGATCCGGTTGCCGGATGGCCATCTATGGTTTGTATCATTATATTGATTGGTGGTGTTCAGCTTTTTTGTATGGGGATTATGGGGCAGTACATTGCCAAAACCTATATGGAAGTAAAGAAAAGACCCCATTATATTATTGGCAAAAGTAATATTGACGATATTTCTCTGATAAATTAAAAACGCTAAAGAATAGGAGTGGACAGAAATATGAAAAATAAGTTAAAGTATAAAAGTTGGTATATCTGCCTGGGAGCAGCCTTTGTGCTGCCAATGGCAATATTTGTTGCCGTGCTATGGGGCGGGGAATTTTATCCATTTGGTGAAAAAACAATGTTGATTATGGATATGAGGGACCAGTATGTTGCCTTTTTTACCTCGCTTCGGGATGCCCTGTTTGGGGATGATTCCCTGTTTTATTCGTGGAGCCGTTCTATGGGAGGAAATTATTGGGGAATTTTCACCTATTATATATCCAGCCCCCTTTCTTTTATTACCCTGTTCTTTTCCGTCGAGAATATGCCGGTGGCCATTGAAGTTCTTACGGTACTGAAAATTGGTCTTAGTGGTTTGAGCTTTTTTATTTACGGCAGATATTTAACGAAGAGGAGAGCAGAATTGTTTTCACAGGTGAGAATGCCGATTCTGCTTTTAATTCTGTCAGTCTGCTATGCCTTTATGTCATATAACATGGTTTATTCTCTGAGTCTTATGTGGCTGGATGGTGTGATTTTACTTCCGCTCATTCTTCTTGGCGTGGAAAAAATACTGGATGGTAAAAAAGGGATCTTTTATTTTATTGTTCTTTCTATGCTGCTGATCAGTAATTACTATACCGGATATATGGTGGGACTTTATACCGGAATGTATATGCTGTTTCGGATATTCACTACAATTACAAAAGAGACATGGAGAGAGAGCCTTTGGAAAGTACTGCGTTTTGCAGTGTTGTCCCTTTTGTCTATTGGCACGGCAGCTCCAGTGATTTTTGGGTCGTGGAAGGATTTGACACAGGGGAAGCTTGCCGCTGGCGGTTCGGCGTATTCTCTTGATTTTTCGCAGACAAATTTTTCATCTTTAGGAGATTTAATTGGAAAATACATAAATGGCAGTTATGACAGTATCACTAACAGCGGACTTCCGGCAATTTACTGCGGTTATTTTGTTCTTGCGCTTGCCATTGTTTTCCTGTTTCTCCGCAATATCCGGCTGCGGGAAAAAATCGGAATGGTTGTAATAATTGGAATCCTGTCCGCAAGTCTTTATTATACCTCTCTTGATACGGCGTGGCACGGGTTTCAGGTTCCGAACTGGTTTCCATACCGTTATGCTTTTCTGTTTAGTTTTACCCTTATCTACATGGCATGCCGTGCGCTTACCTCGCTGCCGGAAAAAACAAGGATACCGGAAAAGTGGAGGAAGCCGGCAGAGATGGCAGGGGCGGTACTGCTTTTGATTCTTGTGACAGTAGAAATGGATAGCAATGCCGTGAGTCTGCTGGCGGGATTAGATGGTGAGTTTGCTTATGTGCCGGTTTCACGATATGAGGAAATTGTAGACAGGACGAAACCGCTTGTAGATGGGATAAAAGAAAAGGACGACAGTCTTTACAGAATCAATCAGGGGTATGAGTTTTCAAAAAATGATGCCATGCTTTTTGGTTATCACGGAATGACACATTACTCCTCTACCTTTAATGCCGCAGTCAACAGCCTTACGCCGAGACTTGGTATATCACAGGGATATTTCTGGAATTCGGGTTACGGTTCCAATGCCATGCTTGACAGTCTGTTTGCGGTTAAATATATTTTGGCAGACAAAACAGTGCCTGCAAGTTATACGAAAATAAATGACAGCGGTAAAGGAACAGCTGCTTATGCCAATCCGTCAGCGCTGCCGATTGTTTATGCAAGTGCTCCCTCTACTATGACGCCAGAGGTGGCAGATGTCAGTCCTTTTGTAAACCAGAACCGCTTTTTGCAGGCGATAGCAGGGACACAGGATAATTATTTTTCTTCTTTGGAATATCGTTTCTCTCAAAGTGGATATACCCAAAATGGATATACCCAAAATGGGTATTCCCAAAATGGGAATTGGAATTATGAATTTACTGCGGATTCGGATAATCCGGTCTATCTCTATATGAGGGCTGATGGAACAAGCTATGCGAATGTTTTTGTAAATGACGTCTTTGTTGGTAATTATTTTTCCAATGAGACAAATGGGACACTCTTTCTTGGAAATTTTTCAAAGGGTGAAACGGTCAATGTGAGGGTAGAGACCGCAGAAGGAGAGGCTGTCAATCTTTTGTACAGTGAGATATCGGAGCTGCACATGGAATTGGTTTCCCCGGTGCTTGAAAAATTAGGTCAGGCGGGAATGCAGGTCACACACCATAAAGGGGGAAAACTTTCCGGAAAAATTAATGTGGAAGATGGGCAGAAAATTATGACGTCTATCCCATATGATGAGGGATGGAGTGTGTGGATTGATGGGGAGAGGGCAGATACCGAAATGTTTGCGGAGACATTTATGGCAGTAAAATGCCCGGCGGGAGAGCATGAAATCCGTTTCTCCTATACATCGCCGGGCGTAACCGCTGGATTTGTTGCAGGTATTATTTCCATCCTGATTGCTTTGTTGTATTTTACTTCCGAGCGTCTGCGTCAGGCGCTCAAATCGAAGTTGGCCCCGGATGCCATGAGATAGTTCAAATCCGCCTGTCGTTTTTCGTAAGGATTCTGGGGCGCCGAGTCTCCGCCTTTCGTTGTCCGCATGGTGGTGCGTGTGACACCACCGGAAACATAAACGCGCCCGCACTCCGGGCATACAGATGTTTTCAACGAAATAGATGCAGAGAGAAGTTCCTTGTTATCTTTGCTGCCCTCGGCAATGGCATTTGACATGTGTTCTTGTTCATGTCCCATTACAACGGCAGCGGCATTGTTTGGATTAATGTGAGCCGGTGTTTTGAAAGAGACATCGGCTTCATTGGAACCGTCAACGTATTTGCGGTTTTTACAAGTCTGGCATTCGCCTTTTTCTACTCGTCCGTTCTTTTTTGTGGCAGCATCCCTTGCACCGTCAACTGCCGCCTGCGCTGTTCCGTCCGTACCACGGGTTACCGCCTGCGAAGCGCGTACGGGGCTAATGGCCGTGGTTGGGTAAACAGGGGAGAAAGCACCATAACCGGACACGGCATTTATTCTCATGATTCCCTCATTTCTGCGCTGCCTTTGCGCATAACGCAATGTTTGTGTCGCAGCGCAGACACAAACTTGCAACACAAACTACGTTTGCGTTGTGAAACAATTTATTTTTCACTCTTCCCTCCTTTTCCGAAAGAGTTATTGTATACTATAAATTATAGACGGCCGTACACCAAAAAGCAACCCCGAGTTTTCAAAATCCTGACGTTACGGAAGAATCTCAGGATTTACAGTTTTCTGTCCTACTGAATTATTTTCCTTATAAAGATTAACTTTTTAATTTTACTTTCACCGTTTTCAGTGCCGTTTTGTACAGATACCCATCTCCGGTTTGATAATTGCTGTATAGATCCCACCAGCGGCACATACGTCGAAATTGTAAATAATAGGTCTTTCCCTTTTTTAGACTTTTTAAATCTACGGTAAGCAATTTCTTTTTCGGATAATAATTCGCAACATATCTTTTTGTCCGTGTTCCACGAATCTTTCCCCGTTTTTTTGTACTTTTAAACTGGTCATCCAGACATACAAATTTTGCCCCCTCCATATTTCTTTTCGTGGAGTATAGACATGCAATTGGCCATTCATCCTCATAATCTCGGTTATATATCCGGATTTGGATTGTCTGTTTTTCTGTGTTCTTTACCCGGATTTTTTTCCATCGTGCGGTAAGGGTTCTATCGCCAATTATTTTCCCATTTGCATTATATAAACTTTTCCAGGTTTTGTGGTAAGTTCTCCATTTATAAAAGGACCACCCTAAAAAAATATACCCCTTTCTTTTTGCCTTTGGAAGTTTTGTCTCTGGCTCGCCATACTGGTAAGTTTTTACTTTTTTCCCTACCAATTTACCACCATTCAGTTTATATGACAGGTTGAATTTTATCCCTTTGCCGATGGCTGTTTTTCCAGGAGGTATTTCTGTAACTTTTACGCCATCTACATAGTACTCCAATCCTGGTATAACGCAAGCCCTCCATTGACTATCTTCTCCCCAGTGTCCTATTGGTATGTCAGGCGCCGGCAGGTGCAAGGTCTGGGAAGACAGATTATGAATTGTGCGTAAAGTATCACACCCCTCAAACATAACAGGGGGGACTTTTGTGACGCCGGAGGGAATTGTTATGCTTTGTAAGTACCATAAATCGGTTAAAGCGCCCTCCTCTATTTCCCGGAGGGATTCCGGCAGTTTAACTTCTAAAATTGATTCAATTCCCTTGGGTATATCTGCTAATTTCAAAATCTCTGTTCCTTCTGGTATTGTTAATGTCATTCTTTTATCTGGCATTTTGCCAATATCATCAGAAGACAACTCTCTGATTGGGCCCAATGGGGTCTTCCATATTTGTTTTCCCCATGGCCAGGATGGTTGATTGCTCCCCACTTCTTTTTTCCCAGGCTGTCCGTCATCTGCTTCTGCCAGGCAGATGATACTGCTTGTAAAGATAGTGAACATCAGCAATAAACTAATCAATACTTTTCGTTTCATTTTACCACTGTCCTCCCTATATTTATTTAATTTATCGTAACCTAAAAATCCTGAGAAATCATTATATTATGAAAAGATACTCTTATCAATAGTATAAATATGTTGAATGCTCTTATCTACACTATTTCCGTCGTCATCTGGGGCAGGAAAGTTGCAAATTATTGAATTTTTTTTATTAAAGTAAAATTTTACTGTCTTTATTTTGATGCTGCCGAATTTACAACCCCTACAAACACGGGAAGGCCAGAGTTTGTATCTACGATTGCATACAGGAATGGACGGTCAAAATATACTTCCTTAGGATTCTTTGACGGCGCCATAGCCGTTGCTTTCGACTTTACTGCCGTCACAGCCCCAGCTCTTGTTCCATTGCGGTCTAATTCTATATGCGTCTTATGGATGACATCATCCACATATAAATTTTTCTGCTCAACGCTGGCAAGATTTGATAAATCCGCCTTCTCCTTATCAAACAAATCCGTTATCCCCATTGCCTTAATCGGCTCCAGAAGACTTGCGGAATAATCATAAGAAAACTCAGGTATCTTCGTTTTTACTTCCTCGTAATGACGCGTCTTATAGAGGCTCAAAAGCTCTGTTCCTGTCATATCCCCAACGTATTCCTGTAAGGTTACGCCAGACTTTGGAAGGATTCCCATAAAGGCATAGCGTTCCCCTTTATATGGCTTTATTACACCTGTCGCATTTTCATCCTCGACATACCGATATTCTGTTTTGTGGAGCATGGTGACGCTCTCATTCTCTCCCTTTGCATTTGTAAAGTTCTCCCCTGGATGAACATTGCTCTCACCGTATAGCGACTGCCACTGTCCCTCAAAGGAAAGTGCATTTATCAGATAAAACATATCATTTGGAGAAATTTGCTTGATAATTCCCGGTATCATATGTGCCGTGTTGTTATCTACCCATTGGTTGATTTCTTTCACCGTGTCTTCATCGAATATCCGCTTAAACACAGAAGCACCGTAATATTCATTCATTCTCTGCAAATAATCTTCTTTCACGGTCAGATTATCCTGCTGCCGAATCCAAATCGAATTGGCAAGATGAAATTTTATGCTCTGTGAATTTTTAAGATACGAACTGTACTCTGACAGGTTTTTGTGAAATTCCGTAACATCTGCATCCCCGCACAGGTTTTCTTTTAACTGTTCCTGTGTCCTGCCGTTTGCCCCCTCTAATACAAGCGCAAGGCAATGCATAACAGATGCTGGGGATACCAGGGTATTTTTTCCCTCTCGAATTGCCTCCGACATGCTTTTTTTCGCCAGATTAACGGAAAACTCTGCATTCTGTTTCACAAAGTTATCCGGCAGCGCAGGCAAATCCGGGTCTTTTATTTCTGTATTTCCAGAGCCGTCCGGCTTAACCGTAACGTTGCACTTTAAAACCTTTTTGAGCTGCTTTTTTGCCTTTGGCTTTTTCTTGTAGCGGACAACCGCCTTTATGGTACATGTTCCAGCTTTCTTTGCCAGGACTTTCCCCTTTTTGCTGACCGATGCGACCGCTTTTTTTGTACTGCTGAACTTACAGCTTTTGATGTATTTTCCCTTTACTTTTAATGTTTTTTTCTTCCCCTTTTTTATAGTGAGTTTTTTCTGCATGGCCGGGGTTTTTGATGTGGCGGCACAGACCTCCCATCCCCCCTGATTTCCAACGAAAATAATCAGTGCAAGAATAACAGAAAACATTTTTACCAATTTTTTGTTTTTCATCCCTATTCCTCTCTATGAAAATATAAATTAACATATATTAGATTTAATATACAATTTAAAATATC
>DKUB01000067.1:41596-47985 GCA_002490465.1 Lachnoclostridium sp. UBA7215 | reverse complement strand
TTCGAGCCCTACTCGGGGAGCTGAAAAGAGCTGTTATATGTAATCCTGCCTTTCTGTATGGAGAGGGAGGTTTTTTGCGTATTAGACATATTTAACCATACAGGCAAGAGGTGTACCATTATGAAACAGGAAAAGAAACCGCTGATTCTAATAGCTGACGATTCGGAGATGAACCGTTCTATTCTGATGGATATGCTGGAAGAAGAGTATGATATTGTAGAAGCAGAGAATGGCGCTCAGGCAGTGGCTTTGCTCCAACAACTCAGCTCGACGATTGCTCTCGTGCTTCTGGATATCGTAATGCCGGAAATGGACGGATTTGAAGTCCTTACCATGATGAACAAATACCGTTGGATTGAAGATATACCGGTGATTATCATATCTTCAGAGACATCGTCTTCTTCTTTGGAACATGCTTATGAGCTGGGTGTTACCGACTATATCAGTCGTCCGTTCGACGAATTAATTGTACATAGAAGAGTGATCAATACGATCCTTTTATATGCAAAACAGAAACGTCTGATGGATCTGGTAGCGGATCAGATACTGGAGAAGGAAAAAAGAAGCACTTTGATGATTGATATCTTAAGCCATATCGTAGAGTTCAGAAACGGCGAGAGCGGGATGCATGTGCTGCATATCCGCGCGATCACGGAGCTGTTGCTAAAGCGTGTTTTGCAAAAGACGGATAAATATCCTTTGTCTCACGAGGAAGTAGAACTGATTTGCACAGCCTCCGCTCTTCATGATATCGGCAAGATAGCGATTCCCTCGGAGGTGCTGAATAAGCCGGGTAAATTCACAGATGAAGAGTTTGCTATCATGAAGACGCATTCTGCGATTGGAGACAGTATGTTAGAGCAGGTGCCTTTTGTGCAGGATGAACCTCTTGTGCGGGTGGCGCGGGAGATCTGCCGCTGGCATCATGAACGTTATGACGGCAGAGGCTATCCGGACGGACTCAAAGGTGACGAGATCCCTGTTTCTGCTCAGATTGTCGCGTTGGCGGATGTGTATGACGCGCTGACCAGCGAGCGTGTGTATAAAAAGGCTTTTTCTCATGAAAAAGCCAAGGATATGATTGTCAATGGGGAGTGCGGCTCTTTTAATCCGATCCTTCTTGATTGTCTGTTGGATGTGGCGGACGATATTAAGGACGCATTAACCGGAAGCACCCTCAGGAACGATATCAGTCAGAAGGAGATCCGTAATATCGCTGAAGAAATGCTGGACTATAAAGAACTGGCCACATCGGACAGAACATTGCGTGCTCTGGAGCATGAGCGCATTAAATATCAGTTTTTTGCTTCCATGTCCAATGAAATCCAGTTTGAGTATACGACATTACCTCCTATGGCTACCGTGTCGGATTGGGGTGCGGAGCAGTTGGGGCTCAAAGAGATTATTATGGATCCGCTGCACGATGAAACCTTCTTAAGCCTTGGCAGGGAAACGATTGAAAATTTAAGAGAGGCGCTTCATAAAACTACGCCCGAGAACCCGGTAGTACAATGTGAGTGTCAGATCTGCGTAAAAGGAGAGCTTCGTTGGTATAGGATCGTAAGCCGTACCATGTGGTCTTCCGACGAGGAACCTGAATATCAGGGAGTGATCGGAAAAGCAGTTGATATTCATGATGAACATACCCGGATTACGGATTTGGAGCGGGTATCTTCTCATGACGGTTTGACAGGTCTTTTGAACCAGGCGGCTGCGCCCGGAGTGATTCAGGAAAAACTGCGGGAGTATCCGGATGAAGAGTATGCCATGTTCCTTCTGGATCTGGACTACTTTAAAACTGCAAATGATCAGTATGGCCATATATTCGGTAATCATGTGTTGCAGTACTTTGCGGAAAAGCTGCGCCAAAGTGTCCGCAGCGGGGATATCATAGCCAGAGTCGGCGGGGATGAGTTTTTGCTCTTTTTACAGTATAAAGAAGGTTTTGAACTGGCAGTGGACCGTATTTTCCATTCTCTTTCCGGGGAATACGGAGGCTTTAAAATCTCTGTCAGCATGGGAATTGCCCGTAAAAGCGAGACAGTAAACGATTATGAAACGCTGTTCCAGTACGCGGACCAGGCGCTGTATGCGGCGAAACACGCAGGCAGAGGGCAGTATTGTTTCTATAACGATACCATGGTCAATACTTTGTCAGTAATCTCGCCGATTGACTGCGATACGGAAGAAGAAAAATAAAAAATATTAAAAAATTTGAAATTTCCTATTGCCAAATCTCTGAAAGTATGATAATATATTCAGCGTTGAGGCTGTTAACAAGCTGACAGCATTCACGCTAAGGCTCCATGGTCAAGTGGTTAAGACACCGCCCTTTCACGGCGGTAACAGGGGTTCAAATCCCCTTGGAGTCATTTAAAAAAGGCATCATTTAATATTCTTTGCATATAATAAATTATATGGCGACTTAGCCAAGTGGTAAGGCATGGGACTGCAACTCCCTGATCACCAGTTCAAATCTGGTAGTCGCCTTTTGAGAAAACCCGGTATAATGAATCTATACTGGGTTTTTTATTACGCAAATTTAGGCTGATGGGTATGATACTTATGAAGTATTTTTTACTGCCTAATTTGCGTTTATTTAATGTATATCTTTCTTTGTGTATTTCAGATATGCAATCATGATTCCACCAATTCCTATGACAGCACCGATGGCAACCATTACTACGTTCAATTTACCGTGCGCCACAATATCAGAACCTTCGCAATATCCGAATGGTGTTATGTACTTCAAAAATTCAGCGGCATCAGCAATGTTTGCAATCAGGTTCAGGAAATACATTATTGCGGCAATACCAAGTCCTATCCCTGCACTTCCTTTGCAGAGGAATGCCGAAATTCCAAAGCAAATTCCTGCAAGCTCAAGCTGGAGCAGATAATAGGCGAGATGCAATAGACTAATTTCCTTTAGGGGAATTACCTCACCAACAGCGGCTATGCAGCCGACAGAAATAGTATTGATAATGATATTCATAGCTGTAATTTGAATCAGTACAGCAATTAGCTTTTCTGTAATAATCTTTTTGCGGCTGACAGGATGAGTCAGCAGAAATTCTGCAGTTTTATCCTTTTCTTCTTTGCTGAGAATACCTACTGCACAAAGTGCTGCATAAAATGCACCGCCGAGACCTAAAACATTGCCGCATTCAACAGAGTAAAATCCAATAAGCGTTCCAAAGTTTAATTGATCCATACCGAACGCCTTGGTGAAAGACCCCATAGAGGAGAACATATTGCTGACGCTGTCCATCTGCCCCTTCATTTCTGGGAACAGAAAAATGCAGATTGCAAGGAGAATGCCAATAGCGGTCGTCCATATCATAAATGAAACTTTACCTTGCTTCAATTCGTGTCTTACAAGGGTCATACTATCTCACCGTCCTTCTCATAATAATGCAGGAATACTTCTTCAAGATCTGGCTCCGTAACCGTAAGGTCATCAACCTGACCTGAAGACAGTGTACGCAGTAAGTTGCCCATATCTCCGCTGTAAAGAAAACTGACAGAGTCTTTCATTTTTTTTCTGTCACGAATACCGCTCAGGTGTTCAATGTCTACAATACCGTGAACAGTAATACGTTTTGTATTTGTTTGCGAGAGGGCATCCACACTGTTACATGCTATTATTCTGCCGTCACGGATAATTGCCGCACGGGTGCAGTTGCGTTGAATTTCTGAGAGAACATGGCTGGATAAGAGAATCGTTGTGCCTTTCTTGTTTCTCTCCCGTAGAATGTCAAAAAACTCTTTTTGCATCAGCGGATCCAATCCGCCGGTCGGCTCGTCCAGTACAAGCAGCTTTGGTTGATGCTGTAACGCACAGACAATGGCAACCTTCTTTCTGTTACCAAATGACAGATCATCGACCTTTCGGGATGTATCAAGCTGTAACCGCTTACAGAGCAGTCTTGATTCGGCGGTACAATCTTTTTTTCGCAAATCTGCGGACAGTTTCAATAAATCTTTCACTTTCATTCCTTGGTAAAACAATGTTTCCGAGGGGAGGTAGCCGATATCCTGCAAAACAGTTTCCTTTTCTTTTGTAATATCTTTTCCAAAAATCATTGTGCTGCCTGTAGTGGGGGCAATCAGCCCAAGCAATGTTCGGATTGTTGTGGACTTTCCTGCGCCGTTCGGACCTATGAAGCCAAAGAACTCGCCCTGTGTTACCGTCAGGTCAAGGTCAATGATACCTCTTGCCTTACCATAGTATTTTGTAAGCTTTGTTGTTTTAATGATCTCCATATTCTGTCACTCCTTCCGAAGATAAACACTCTTCCAAAAATTCAGCAGCTTCCCAAAATCCTTTTCCATCTGTTCCATATCTACATTGCCACGCTGAACCATCTCCCAAAGATAGCCCTCCGACGCCAAATACATTTCACGGTACATCATCGGGATATCAAGTCCCGAAATAAACTGTTTCGGATCCATATTTAACCGTGTTTTATCCGCTTTCAGATTAAAGTATTTGTGGTAGCTTTCCTGAACGGCGGCGGAAATATCCGGATCCTTTTCGTAAAAAGCCTTGATGGTGAAATTCGCCATGTCGGGATAGAGACGAATGATTTCCATCTTAGCACGCATCCCCTTTTCCATACTTTCAAACAGGTCTTTTTGTTCGTAGCAGCCATACTCTGTCAGATACTCAATAGTCGTCTCTGCACATTTGTCCCATAAAAAAATATACAGCTCTTTTTTGTTGTGAAAATAATGAAAGAGCAGAGATTTGCTGATTCCGGCAGCATCCGCAATCTCACTCATAGGACTGTTTTTATAAGAGTTTTGGGAAAATACCCGATATCCTGCATTTATGATAGCATGCTGCTTTTCTGCGGGCAGTGAATAGAATCTTTCGTTCATAGCATAACCTCCGTTAACCGATTCGGTCAATCTTATTTTAATTCCATTGACCGTTTTTGAGAAGCCCCTTTCTATGCGAATGTGCAATATATTTCTTGATAAAGACAGAAAAAGACATCGGGAAAAGTAAAAATGCTTTTACCGATGTCTTTCTTGCTTTTGCTATTCTTTACTACATGTCAATGTTTAAGCTACTTTAATGGTACATTTCTTAACAGTAACTGCATCACCTGGTTTGTAAGGACCAGAATCTTTCAAGTTAGGTATGTACATCATGATTGGATAGTTCAAACCAGTTTCCTCATCTTTGTCACCATTCATAGCATCCTTAGGAATTGTGAAGGTGAAATTCCAGGTATAAGTTTTACCTTTTTTGATTTTCTGAACCTTGTAAGTTGTGTGTCTGTGTGTCTTGTCCTTGCGAACCTTAGCGGAAAGTTTCTTCTCAGAAACATGAAGTGCAAATGGGTATGCACCGTCCGTACCGCCCTTTGTGTAGTTGAAGCATACACCGAGCTCTGGAAGGTCGCGTTTACCAGAATTCTGTACGGTAAGGGAAATTTTCAATTTTGTTCCGCGGTAATCCACACCACCGTTTGCCGGATCATATAATGTTGCACGGCAAAGCCAGATAGCAAAAGAGCTGTATTTGAACTCTTCGTATTTGGAAACCACTGGAGGTGCCCAAGATTCACCTGTCTCTGGATTTGTACCGGTTTCTTTTGCAAGATTGTAAATCATAAATCCAGATTTTGCTTTTGTTACAGTAATTTTACATGTTGCTTTTTTGCTTCCAACTGTAGCAGTAATAGTAGCTTTTCCGGCTTTTACCCCTTTTACTGTTGTAGATTTGCCGGATGCAGTTGAAATAGAAGCCACATTTTTGTTGCTTGTTGTCCATTTTGCCTTTGCATTAGCCGTGAGCTTAACTGTTTTAGACTGTACAATAGAAGCTTTAGTCTTGTTTAATTTAACGCCGGCAGCTTCTGCAGTTGTATCACTGGCAACAGCAGCTGTTGTAACAGCCATTGTAGCAACTAAGGCAACAGCAACAACTTTCTTTGAAACATTTTTAAACATTCCAAAATCCTCCTTTTAATAAATTATTCTTGTGAATATTTCACAAAAACGATACGCTTCGCGTGAACATATTATACCATTTTACCATGGGAAAATCAAGAGGTATTCAGGAATTTAGGGCGACTACTTTTTGCCAAATTTTCGCCTGTTTTTTGCCTTGCGGGCAGGGATTTCAGCAGCAGCGGCTTCCTGGCGTGCTTTCATAATATTCCGCATTGTTTCATCCAGATTCCGGAATCTCCGCTCGTCGGCCTCCTCTTTTTCACGAAACAGGAAATCCAACTCCTTGTTTACGTGATCTGACACATGGGAAGCGATATCTGTTGTTAATTCTGTCGAGTTATCGCGGATAGCGTCACTGACAATCCGCCCCAGAATTTGTTTAAATTGCTGCATTTTATCGCCACCTGTGGTGGCGTTGACACCTG